>NZ_JALKBF010000001.1:0-631875 GCF_023016085.1 Aliiroseovarius sp. F47248L
AGATGGTGATGCCGGGCGACAACCTGAAGTTCAATGTTGAACTGATCGCTCCGATCGCGATGGAAGAGAAGCTGCGCTTCGCCATCCGCGAAGGCGGCCGCACCGTTGGTTCGGGCGTTGTGTCGAAGATCATCGAGTAATCGAATCTCCGATGCTTGACCGGAAAGGGCGTCCAGAGGGACGCCCTTTTTGTGTCACGCCGAGAGATGATCCCGAGACGCACAATCAAACACGTGTCGAAGATCATCGAGTAAGAAAGCCCAGCGTTCTGACAGCGACAGGCGATTTGGCGGCGACGCCAAATCTGCCGAGAGCCTGATCGACAGAAGATAACGAAAGGGCGCCCAGAGGGCGCCCTTTTGCGACTGTGTTACGCGGTGTGATTGACGGATCGTGAAGTTACCCATCCAGACGTTTGACAACATGATCTGCGAACGCGGCAATTATACCATCATAATATTCCTTGCTGTCCGTGGTCAGGGCCGTCACGTCAAAATCTTCGGGCAGGAACAGGATGGCCTGATCGAACGTCACCGACAGATCATAGGTTTCGAACTTGGAATTATCGTTCGGGCTAAGGATCTTTACGGTGCCCGACAGGGATGAATCGGCAACCCCGGCAGCAGATTGTAGCGTGCTGGCTAGCTCGACCTCATCTATGTCGATGCTGACACGCACGCCTTCATCGTCAGTCCGGCCCACCAAACGCTCGACAATCGCGTTTTCCAGATCGTCCGAAATCATGTTCCAGTGTTGAGCAGCCTTGGCGTTGGCCAAGTCCTCCAGCTCCACTTCAACCTCGACCTCTTTCACCATGGTCATATCTGCGAACGCGGCGGTGCTCAGCATGGTTGCGGCCATCAGGCCAGCGGTTATGGTCTTGAAATTCATCATCGGATTACTCCTTTGCTGTGACGAGGCACCATCGGCGCCTTTCACTGTCACAACGTGAACCCGGCACATTGGTTCCATTAAAGAAGAAGTTGAATGGTCGTAGTCTGATGGATGCAGCGTTGAATGACCGAATATTGGCATTGCCCCTTGCCACACTGATCCAACCCCTGTAAGACGCGCGAGTTCGCTGGGGAAAGCGGCGTTGGCGGGATTCGGTCCCGCTTTTCGTTTTTCCTCGGGGTTCGACGAGGGCAGGGGGAATGAGCTTCCTGTCGTCCTATCAACTCTCTGCCTGAAAGGGCGAATGCTATGACAAGTCAAAACATTCGTATCCGTCTGAAGGCGTTTGACTATCGCGTGCTGGATGCCTCCACACAAGAGATCGTCAACACTGCCAAACGGACCGGTGCAAACGTTCGCGGCCCCATCCCGCTGCCGAACAAAATCGAGAAGTTTACTGTTCTTCGTGGCCCCCACGTTGATAAAAAATCCCGCGATCAGTTCGAGATCCGCACGCACAAGCGTCTGCTCGACATCGTTGACCCGACCCCGCAGACCGTGGACGCGCTGATGAAGCTCGATCTGGCTGCTGGTGTTGACGTCCAGATCTCGGTCTAAGGAGGGTATCACAGATGCGCTCTGGAATTATCGCAAAGAAAGTCGGCATGACCCGGCTTTTCATGGAAGACGGCAAGCAGATCCCTGTGACCGTTCTTCAACTGGACAACTTGCAAGTTGTGGCCAACCGCACCGCGGAACAGGACGGGTATACCGCTGTTCAACTGGGTGCCGGTGACGCCAAGGCAAAACGCACCTCGAAGCCGATGCGCGGCTACTTCGCCAAGGCGGGCGTGGCCCCCAAGCGTAAGCTGGTGGAGTTCCGCGTTGACGCTGACAACCTGATCGCCGTTGGTGAAGAGATTTCGGCCGAGCATTATGTGGAAGGTCAGAAGGTCGACGTTGCGGGTACGTCCATTGGTAAAGGCTTTGCCGGCGCCATGAAGCGCCACAACTTCGGCGGTCTGCGTGCCACGCACGGTGTGTCGATCAGCCACCGTTCGCACGGTTCGACCGGTCAGTGTCAAGACCCGGGCCGCGTGTTCAAAGGCAAGAAGATGGCCGGCCACATGGGTTCGGTCCGCGTGACCACACAGAATCTAGAAGTTGTGAAGACCGATGCCGATCGTGGCCTGGTGTTTATCAAGGGCGCTGTTCCCGGCTCGAAAGGTGGCTGGGTCACCGTGAAGGATGCCGTGAAGAAAAAACTGCCAGAGAACGTTCCGTTCCCGGCGGCGCTGAAATCGGCTGCAACTGCTGCAACTAAAGCACCTGCGGAAGAAGCACCTGCGGAAGGTGGTGAAGCATGAAACTTGACGTAATCAAACTTGACGGCAAAAAAGCCGGTTCGGTTGATCTGGACGAGGCCCTGTTCGGTCTTGAGCCGCGCGCAGATATTCTGCACCGTGTGGTCCGTTGGCAGCGCAACAATGCGCAGGCTGGCACCCACAAGGTAAAGACGCGTTCGGAAACCAGCTATTCGACCAAGAAGATCTATCGCCAAAAAGGCACCGGTGGCGCACGTCACGGTGACCGTAACGCGCCGATCTTCCGTAAAGGTGGTATCTACAAAGGTCCGACACCGCGTTCGCACGGCCACGACCTGACCAAGAAATTCCGCAAACTGGGTCTGAAACACGCCCTGTCCGCCAAAGCGCAAGCTGGCGAACTGGTTGTGATCGACACCGCAGATGCTGACGGCAAAACTGCCGTACTGGCCAAAGCGGTGAAGGATCTGGGCTGGAAACGCGCTCTGGTTATCGACGGCGCTGAAGTGAACGAAAAGTTCGCTATGGCGGCTCGTAACATCGACGGGCTGGATATCCTGCCGTCGATGGGCGCCAACGTCTATGACATCCTGAAACGTGACACGCTTGTGCTCACCAAAGCAGGTGTCGAAGCTCTGGAGGCTCGCCTGAAATGACCGATAAAGCTGCACTCTACGACGTGATCCGCAAGCCGCTCATCACTGAAAAAGCAACCATGGCATCCGAAAACGGTGCTGTTGTTTTCGAAGTCTCGATGGACGCTAACAAGCCGCAGATCAAAGAAGCTGTTGAAACCCTGTTCGGTGTGAAGGTGAAAGCCGTCAACACCTCGATCACCAAGGGTAAAGTCAAACGCTTCCGCGGCCAGTTGGGCAAGCGCAAAGACGTCAAGAAAGCCTATGTGACCTTGGAAGAAGGCAACACGATCGACGTGACCACCGGTCTCTGATCGCTAAGTTGAATTGAGAAACAGAAAAGCCCCTGCCGAAAGGTGGGGGCTTTTTCTTTGTGGGATAAAGTCTGCAGGATCCTATTTCCGAAACCGAGACTTCACTTGGACAAACTCAGGCATCATGTTTAGCGTGATGCGATCAGATAAACCGAGCAGGAACTAAAGAGAATGCCAGAGTGGGGCTTAACTGAAGAACACTGCACGTCTGCAGGAAGGGTGGCAGCTGGAAAAGCCGGACAGGGACCGGCATTGGTCTTGGCACATGGGTGGCCATGGTCGTCCTATTCCTGGCATCGGGTAATCCCGCGGCTCTCAGAACGATACACCGTGCACTGGTATGATATGCCCGGATATGGCCAGTCAGAGAAACGAGGCAGTCAACGTACTTCTTTGGATGTCCAAGGTAAGGTCTTTGCAGAGATGCTTGCTCATTGGGGCTTGGAAGAGCCAACGGTCATTGCGCACGATTTTGGTGGAGCAACGACCCTACGGGCGCACCTTCTTCATGGATGTGAATTTCATCGCTATGTCCTTATGAACGTCGTTGCAATGCGACCTTGGGGGTCGGATTTTTTCGACCATGTCGGACGGCATGTTGAAGCATTTGAAGGGCTGCCGCCTCATATCCACAAAGCTATTGTCGAAGCATATATATGTGGCGCGCTAATCCGTGAAATATCGAAAAAGGACACTGGTAATCTTGTAGCGCCCTGGCTCACAGAAGAAGGCGCCAAAAGCTTCTATCGGCAGTTTGCACAGGCAGATGAAAAATATACGGCCGAAGTTGAACCGATGTTTGGCGAAATTCGATGTCCTGTGAAAATCATCTGGGGTGAAGATGATCCCTGGATTCCCGTAGAACGTGGCATTGAGCTTTACAGTTTGATCGGCCAGGAACGTCTGCAGATCATGAGTGGCATCGGCCATTTGCCGCAGCTAGAATCGCCTGAGCAGGTTTTGGAAGTACTGTCCGACTTTCTCTGAGTGGCACAAAAAACCATCAGGCTTTTCGTTGTCCGCTACCCTTCCATTGGGGACATCAGGTCACGCATAGCTTTCCCTTTGCACCCCACACAGTATTTTGACTCGCGATTTGCGCCGATTTGAATAAGTTAGAGCGGTTCGATGATCTGCTCATCTGGAAATGAGGTTTGTACTAATGTTGACCCGACGCCATTTTGTTATCACGTCTGCCGCGATGTTCTCGGCGCCGATTGCTACGCCTGTCTGGGCACAGGACGCGACGCCTACGCCGACTGCCGCGCCTGCACCGACGAAAACCAAACGACGTCCGGTGTCAGATAGTTCAAGATGGGCGGCGTATGACGCGCAAGTGACGCCGGCAAACTACGATCCGGCAACGTCAAATCCGTGGGGGTTGCACCCGCGTTTCCTGCCGAAACTGGTGCAAGCGAATTCTGGGCTGAAGCCGGGTGACATTCACGTCGATGCAGTTGCGCGCTATCTTTATCACATCCGGGATAACGGCACCGCGATGCGTTACGGTGTGGCGATTGCACGCGGTAATTTGTACGAGCCGGGCACTTACACGATCCGTCGCAAAGCCAAATGGCCAACCTGGATTCCGACCAAAGAAATGGTGAAACGCGATCCGAAGGTCTATGGCCCACTTGAAGATGGTATGGATGGTGGCCCACGCAATCCGTTGGGGTCGCGGGCATTCTATCTTTATAAAGGCAATCGCGACACCTATCTACGCATCCACGGTTCACCTGCTCCACGATCCATCGGTGGTCGCGCAAGTTCGGGCTGTGTGCGTATGGTGATGGCGCATATCATCGGGCTGTATGATCAGGTTGAGACCGGTGTGACCGCGCATCTTTACCCCGCCGAAAGCATCACGGCGCGCAGCTAAGGCACGCCGTCTGGACGTTAGGCAGCGGGTGTCTCTTCACGCTTGGCGCAGATTGGCTGACCCTTGCGGTTTCTGAGCGGCAGATAGGTTGTCTCGACCGGGCCTTGATAGCGATAGACAAAACATCCGTCCGCGTTGTTGAGCCGCACATCGCTAAGGTCTTGCCCCGGCGCCGCAATCGCGCGCACGTTTTCTGGCACTGATCCAAACGACCGTGTGTCCGCCCCACCGCTGGCACCTTCTGGACTGACGCAGGCCGACAGTGAAATCACAACCGCGCCTGTTAGAATACCCAACTTCTTCATCACAAATGTCCCCATAGACTGCTTTTGGGGAGGATGGGGGATTTTGCGGCAGAGGGGAAGGGGGTTGTTGTGCCACACTTGATGCATGATCAACGTATATTGTACGAGGCACTGAAACCTCAACAAAGAAACATTCACACATCATCTCTGCCTGAACGAGGGAACTAGACAATGGCCAAGCTAGCAAAACCGGTGCTTTCGATCATTGTCAGGCGGTTTCAGTTCGAACAAAAAGAAGAGATTATGCTTTCACTAGGTCAATTGCAGAAGGCTGCCGGTGAATACCCCGGATATCTGGGAGACCAAAACAGCCTTGTCGAAGATGATGACAACTACGAACTTGTTAATGTATTCGCCTTCAATTCTCGAGAGAACCTTAAAAAATGGGAGGAATCTGAACAGCGACGCTCGCTTCTGGCTGATCTCGATCGACATCCCCAGAGTTTCACAAGACACGAGAATTTGGATGAAATCACCCAGCTTTTGCACCCCACTTCTTCGGTGAGTAAGTTTGAAATCGTCCTCATCCTGATATTCTGGATTCTTGTGGCTGGCGCTGCTCTAGGCATGATTGCAGACCTAATACTGCCGACAACATTCCCACCGATGTGGCGATCCGTATTTTTAGTGTCGGTGAATGTTATATTGATAAGCTACTTTCTGCTTCCGTGGTCAAGCAGTCTGCTTGGCAAAATGAAAGCAAAAGTGTTTGGGCCAAAATCGAGCTACTGAGAAGCAGACTTTGCGGAACATCTAACAGGTGAGGCTGGATATATGTCGTGTGTCAGGGCGTGCTTTGTAACGAACGGCCAATATTTTCGGAATCTGTTGAAGTACTATGGTGAGGTGAGGCGGTAATGCACCCGAAAACCCAACCGATCCCCTAGACACCCCCCACCAACCCTGATACATCGCGCAGGTCGCGTGGCCTCGGATTCGTTCCGGGGCCTTGTGACATTTGGAATTTGGGGACCTTCGGGGCCCTGTAACTCAGGCAGGTGACTGCCTCAAAGCAACGGAAGACAGAAAGCATGGCACTCAAGTCGTACAAACCGACGACGCCAGGCCAGCGTGGGCTGGTTCTGATCGACCGTTCGGAGCTTTGGAAAGGTCGCCCGGTTAAGTCCCTGACAGAGGGTCTTACGAAATCGGGTGGTCGGAACAATACCGGACGGATCACGTCGCGCCGCCGTGGTGGTGGTGCAAAGCGTCTCTATCGTATCGTGGACTTCAAACGGAACAAGTTCGACGTTACCGCAACGATCGAGCGTATCGAATACGACCCCAACCGCACCGCGTTCATCGCGCTCGTGAAATACGAAGACGGCGAACAGGCTTACATCCTGGCCCCGCAGCGCTTGGCTGTTGGCGACCAGATCATTGCATCGGCCAAGGCCGACGTGAAACCCGGTAACGCGATGCCCTTCTCGGGCATGCCCATCGGAACCATTGTGCACAACATCGAGATGAAACCAGGCAAAGGCGGCCAGATCGCCCGTGCAGCCGGCACATATGCTCAGTTTGTTGGTCGTGACGGCGGTTACGCTCAGATCCGTCTGAGCTCGGGTGAACTTCGCCTCGTACGTCAGGAATGCATGGCCACCGTAGGTGCCGTTTCGAACCCCGATAATTCGAACCAGAACTACGGTAAAGCCGGTCGTATGCGCCACAAAGGCATCCGCCCAAGCGTCCGTGGTGTTGTCATGAACCCGATCGACCACCCCCATGGTGGTGGTGAAGGCCGGACTTCGGGTGGTCGTCACCCGGTGACCCCGTGGGGCAAGCCGACCAAGGGTGCGCGCACTCGCAACAAGAACAAGGCGTCGTCGAAGCTGATCATCCGCTCGCGTCACGCCAAGAAGAAGGGGCGTTAAGATATGGCACGTTCTGTCTGGAAAGGCCCTTTTGTTGACGCTTACGTCCTCAAAAAAGCCGAAAAAACCCGCGAGTCGGGTAAAAACGAGGTCATCAAGATCTGGTCGCGTCGTTCGACCATTCTGCCCCAGTTCGTGGGTCTGACCTTTGGCGTTTACAATGGTCAGAAGCACATTCCGGTGAGTGTGACGGAAGACATGATCGGCCAGAAGTTCGGTGAGTATTCGCCGACCCGTACCTATTACGGTCACGCGGCTGATAAAAAAGCGAAGAGGAAGTAAGCCATGGGTAAGGATAAAAATCCCCGCCGCGTGGCCGATAACGAAGCAATGGCGAAAACTCGCATGCTTCGCACGTCCCCGCAAAAGCTGAACTTGGTTGCTGGCATGATCCGCGGCAAGAAGGTCGACAAGGCTCTGAATGACCTGACCTTCTCGAACAAGCGCATCGCGCAGGACGTGAAGAAATGCCTTCAGTCCGCTATCGCCAACGCCGAGAACAACCATAACCTGGACGTTGATGAACTGATCGTGGCGGAAGCCTATGTCGGTAAGAACCTGACCATGAAACGCGGTCGCCCGCGTGCCCGTGGTCGTTTCGGCAAAATCATCAAACCGTTCTCGGAACTCACCATCAAGGTGCGTCAAGTTGAGGAGCAAGCCTAATGGGTCAGAAGGTAAATCCGATTGGCATGCGTCTTCAGGTCAACCGCACCTGGGACAGCCGCTGGTACGCAGACACGAAAGATTACGGCGATCTTCTTATGGAAGACCTGAAAATTCGTGACTTCATCAAGACCGAATGCAAGCAAGCCGGCATCAGCCGTGTGATCATCGAACGTCCGCACAAAAAGTGCCGCGTTACGATCCACACTGCCCGCCCCGGTGTGATCATTGGTAAGAAAGGCGCAGACATCGAAACCCTGCGCAAGAAAATCGCCAAGATCACCGACTCGGAACTGCACCTCAACATCGTTGAAGTTCGTAAGCCCGAGCTGGATGCCGCATTGGTCGCAGAATCGATCGCTCAGCAACTTGAGCGCCGTGTGTCCTTCCGTCGTGCCATGAAGCGCGCCGTGCAGAACGCAATGCGTATGGGTGCTCTTGGCATTCGTGTGAATGTTGCTGGCCGTCTTGGTGGTGCTGAAATCGCCCGTACCGAATGGTATCGCGAAGGCCGCGTGCCGCTGCACACCCTGCGCGCTGACATCGACTACGCCCACGCCGAAGCAATGACGCCTTACGGCATCATCGGCATCAAAACCTGGATCTTCAAAGGCGAAATCATGGAGCACGACCCTGCTGCTCGTGATCGTCGTCAAGCGGAACTCCAGGAAGGTCCCGCGCCCCGTGGCGCCGGCGGCCGTCGTTAAGGAGGGCTGAGATATGCTGCAACCAAAGCGTACAAAATTCCGCAAGATGCACAAAGGCCGGATCAAAGGTGAGGCCAAAGGCGGCTCTGACTTGAACTTCGGTTCTTACGGTCTGAAAGCGACTGAGCCTGAGCGTGTGACTGCACGCCAGATCGAAGCTGCCCGTCGTGCCATGACGCGTCACATGAAGCGTCAGGGTCGTGTATGGATCCGCATCTTCCCGGACACCCCGGTCACCGCCAAGCCCATCGAAGTTCGTATGGGTAAAGGTAAAGGTTCCGTGGACCGTTGGACCTGCAAAGTGAAGCCGGGCCGCGTGATGTTCGAAATCGACGGCGTCAATGACGAAGTGGCACGCGAGGCCCTGCGCCTTGCTGCGATGAAGCTGCCGATCAAATCACGCGTCGTGGTTCGCGAGGACTGGTAAGGTCGAAAGCGCTCAGCATTTTGACCTAGGTTAAGAAAAGAAACCCCCGCCGAGAAATCGGCGGGGGTTTTGGTTTGTGCGCTGACAAAATCGCAAAGCCAGATTGGTCAGTCGCAGCTCGGCCTACAGTTGCTTATCGCAACAACTCATCCATCAACCCAATCACCTCGAGCACTTTGAACGTGGTTGGATCGGCGCGATAAATCATCTCGCCTACGCGGTAATAGCGATAGTTGGGGTCGAGTCGATAGCGGTCATAATCGGTAAAGCGACGATACGTGTAATCGTCGATGTAATCGCCAACCCTCGGTTTCACGTGTCCGGGCGGGATGCAGGGCGGGTTCTTCTTGGCAAGGCCAGGAGGGCAACCTTTGGCAAAGGCACCCATGTTCTTTGCATGACCCTTCCCTTGACCTTGCCCCTTGCCGTTACCGGCAAAGCTGGCCGTTGCCATCAGCGGGACCAAGACGAGAGCCAAGGCAGTTTTTGTTGCGGTTTTCATCATTCACTCCGTCCATTGTTTGCGCGACCTTGGGTTAAACAACGGCCAGCCAACCTGCGGGTTCCAATCGTGATGAAATTGGGCGAGACCGGATTGATATACAATATCACCCGCTGATTTGCCTGCGCGGATTGCGGCTTTCCGCCCGTGTCGGGGTCTGGTTACGCAGAATGGCTCCGACAAACGTGCTTACTCACCCCACTTATAGTTAAAGCTGACCGACAACCGCTCCTCATCCCCGGTGTTCTGCATCACCTCGTGACGCAGCCAGCTTTCCCACAGCAGCACGTCGCCCTCGGCGGGGCGTTTGGTGATGAAGCTCTGCAGTTCTTCACGCGCGTTTTTGCGGCGAGGTGGGGCGGCCATCATCATGGCGTGGCGGGGGTCTTCATAGCGCAGTGCGCCCGCGCCTTCGGGCAGGGCCAGATAGGTGGTGCCAGAGATCACGGAATGCGGGTGGATATGGGCTGAGTGATAGCCGCCGGGCGGCAGGATGTTGATCCAGATGTCCTCCAGCACCAATTCGCGTCCATCAAGGTTGAATTCTAGATCCTCAGCAAAGGCCGCAACGTGCTTGTCCAGGCTTTCGACCAGATCCTTGAAGATCGGGAACCGCCACGGCAGGTCAGTCAGGGATGCGTAGGAGGTATAACCAGGATACCCCTCGGCCTCGCACCATTCCTGCCCCGCCTCGTCATCCTCGGCGATCGAGTAGCAGCTGTCATAAAGCTCGCCCTGGTCGACCTTCGGGTCAAACTCGGACAGTTGAGCATGGTAAAGGCGGGTCACGAAGAGGGAGGATATATTGGGCATGGGGCAGGGGTACCGGATTTGTTTGGAAAAGGCGAGCAGTGCTAAGCGCCCATCATCCACACTATGTGGAAAAGTAGGTGACTATTCCGATTGCACCTATAACTGCGATGGTGGCAGAAACTGCTTGCAATATACAAAGCGTCTTATCCACCTTGGCTTCTATTCGTTCCTGACGTTCTAGGACGATTGCCAATCAGCGCGATGATGTTCTTGCCTCAATAGCACTGGTCAAAATCGTCTAGGGATTTCCTTCATGGTAAACGGCATCTGTCATGACGCTTTCGTAGGCGCGGATTCCTTGGAATTCGTAAAGATAGTTGGGATCATTTTTATCTAATTCGCGAAAACGTTGCTCCACGGCTTTTTCGACCTTTTTCATCTCGCTCACTATCTCGGACATTGTTAGCCTTCTAAGTTGATCATCCTTGCTGACGAACCTTAGGCGCGACAATCATGCTTCTGCAATACAGTCCAGTCCCGTCGCCGAGATCTATCCGGGTTAGCCAATTTCACTGGCCAATCGAAACTTTCCCTTGCCCCCACCCCCTAACACTCCTATAGAGCCACATCTCATGGATTCCGGCGAC
This sequence comes from Aliiroseovarius sp. F47248L, assembly GCF_023016085.1. Taxonomy (NCBI): domain Bacteria; kingdom Pseudomonadati; phylum Pseudomonadota; class Alphaproteobacteria; order Rhodobacterales; family Paracoccaceae; genus Aliiroseovarius; species Aliiroseovarius sp. F47248L. The sequence continues at coordinate 10,929 of NZ_JALKBF010000001.1, forward strand.
GGGATTCGTGTGTTTTGACATTCACCCACCAGACATAGGGTGACCTGCTACAAACTGGGCAGAGCTCTCTGGTGCAAGGAAAGGAATAGGCGAATGAACGCCAAGGAACTGCGTGATCAGTCTCCTGACCAGCTTCGTGAAAAGCTGGCAGAGCTGAAAAAAGAGGCCTTCAACCTGCGTTTCCAGCAGGCAACTGGTGCAATCGAAAACACTGCCCGTATGCGTACAGTACGTCGCGACGCCGCGCGCGTTAAAACCGTATTGAACGAACAAGCCCGCGCTGCGGCTGAGTAAGAGGAGCCTGAAGAATGCCCAAACGTATCCTGCAAGGTGTTGTCACCTCGGCCGCCAACGAACAAACCGTCACTGTTTCAGTTGAACGCCGTTTCAAGCACCCGCTGCTTCAGAAAACCGTTCGTAAGTCGAAGAAATATCGCGCTCACGACGAAAAGAATGCCTTTAAGGCAGGCGACACCGTCCGCATCATCGAATGCGCGCCGAAGTCGAAAACCAAACGTTGGGAAGTTTTGGAAGGCTAAGTTCTGCCTTCCCGGACGACTTAACAAGTCGAAACCCTGGGGGTTACGCCACGCATCGGCGCCCCAAAGGTCGGGAGAAACCACATGATCCAGATGCAAACAAATCTGGATGTAGCTGACAACAGCGGCGCTCGCCGAGTTCAGTGCATCAAGGTTCTGGGTGGTTCCAAGCGTAAGTACGCATCCGTTGGCGACATTATTGTCGTCTCGGTTAAGGAAGCCATCCCGCGCGGTCGCGTAAAGAAAGGTGACGTCCGTAAGGCCGTCGTCGTGCGCACCGCCAAGGAAGTCCGTCGTGAAGACGGCACCGCCATCCGCTTCGACCGCAACGCGGCCGTTATTCTGAACAACAACAACGAGCCTATCGGCACCCGGATCTTCGGCCCGGTTGTTCGCGAACTTCGCGCGAAGAACTTCATGAAGATCATCTCGCTGGCTCCGGAGGTGCTGTAAGATGGCTGCTAAGTTGAGAAAAGGCGACAAGGTTGTCGTTCTGGCCGGTAAAGACAAAGGCAAAGAAGGCGAGATCACTTCGGTTGATCCCAAAGCCGGAAAAGCTGTTGTTGACGGTGTGAACGTTTCCATCCGCCACACCCGTCAGAGTCAGAACAGCCAAGGTGGCCGTATCCCGAAAGCGATGCCGATCCAACTGTCGAACCTGGCCCTGCTGGACAAGAACGGCAAAGCAACGCGCGTCGGCTTCCGCGAGGAAGACGGCAAGAAAGTGCGTTTTGCCAAAACCACAGGGGAGACTGTCTGATGCTTGATACTGCAAACTACACCCCCCGTCTGAAAGCCGCTTACAAGGACAGCATCCGTGCCGCCCTGAAAGAGGAGTTCGGTTACAAGAACGACATGCAGATCCCGCGTCTGGAAAAGATCGTTCTGAACATAGGTTGTGGCGCTGAGGCCGTTAAGGATTCGAAGAAAGCCAAGTCGGCGGTTGCTGACCTGTCGATCATCGCAGGTCAACAGGCATTGACGACGAAAGCCAAGAAATCCATCGCTGGTTTCCGTGTCCGCGAGGACATGCCGCTGGGTGCGAAAGTAACCCTGCGCGGCGACCGGATGTATGAATTCCTGGACCGTCTGATCACTATTGCGATGCCCCGTATCCGCGACTTCCGTGGCGTTTCGGGTAACTCGTTCGACGGCCGTGGCAACTATGCCATGGGCCTGAAAGAGCACATCGTGTTCCCGGAAATCGACTTTGATAAGGTTGATGAGAACTGGGGCATGGACATCGTGATTGCCACCACCGCGAAAACCGACGCGGAAGCAAAGAGCATGTTGAAGCACTTCAATATGCCCTTCAACAGCTGATCCGCGGGAAGGAATAGACATGGCTAAAAAAGCAATGATCGAACGCGAGAAGAAGCGTCAGAAGCTGGTGGAAAAATATGCCGCCAAGCGTGCTGCGCTGAAAGAGATCGCAAACGACGAAAGCAAGACGATGGAAGAGCGTTTCACCGCCCGCCTGAAGCTTGCACAACTGCCGCGCAACAGCTCGGCGACCCGGCTGCACAACCGTTGCCAGCTGACCGGTCGTCCGCACGCTTACTATCGTAAGCTGAAAGTGTCGCGGATCGCGCTGCGGGATCTTGGGTCGAATGGCCAGATCCCCGGCCTGGTGAAATCTAGCTGGTAAGGGAGAGACAGATATGAACGATCCTATCGGCGATATGCTCACCCGTATCCGCAACTCGCAAATGCGCGGCAAATCGGTTGTTTCGACACCGGCTTCCAAGCTGCGTGCTTGGGTTCTGGATGTTTTGGCTGACGAAGGCTACATCCGCGGTTACGAAACTGGCACTGACGAGCGTGGGCACCCCACCCTCGAAATCAGCCTCAAATACTTCGACGGTGTTCCGGTGATCCGCGAACTCCAGCGGGTTTCGACCCCTGGCCGTCGCGTCTATATGGGCGTGAAAGACATCCCGCAGGTCCGTCAGGGCCTTGGCGTTTCGATTGTCTCGACCCCCAAAGGCGTCATGTCCGATGCAAACGCTCGCAGCCAGAATGTTGGTGGCGAAGTGCTTTGCACCGTATTCTAAGGAGGCCTTCGAATGTCTCGTATTGGTAAAAAACCGGTCGAGCTGCCCGCTGGCGTAACAGTTACGCAGTCGGGTCAGACCGTAGAAGTAAAGGGCCCGAAAGGCGTCCTTAGCTTCACCGCAACCGATGATGTCACCATCACCGTTGAAGACAACCAACTTAACGTCGAGCCGCGTGGCAAGTCCAAGCGCGCCCGTCAACAGTGGGGCATGAGCCGCACAGTGGTTGCCAACATGGTCACCGGTGTCACCGACGGTTTCAAGAAAGAGCTGGAAATCAACGGTGTTGGTTATCGTGCTCAGATGCAGGGCAACGTCCTGAAACTGAACCTCGGCCTGTCGCATGACGTTGATTTCGTTGCACCGGAGGGCGTCACCGTGACCGCTCCGAAGCAAACCGAAATCGTCGTTGAAGGCATCGATCCACAACTCGTCGGACAAGTCGCGGCCAATATCCGCGCATGGCGCAAGCCCGAGCCTTATAAAGGCAAGGGTATCAAATACAAAGACGAGTATATCTTCCGCAAGGAAGGTAAGAAGAAGTAAGGACCAGACAGATGGCAAACAGCAAACGGACCCTGTTCCTCAAGCGCCGCCTGCGCGTCCGGAACAGCCTGCGCAAGCACAATGTAGGCAAGATGCGCCTGTCGGTGCACCGCTCGAACAAGAACATCAGCGCACAGCTGATCGACGATGTGAATGGCGTCACCCTGGCTTCGGCTTCTTCGTTGGAGAAGGATTTGGGCGTGGTTGGCAAAAACAACATCGATGCAGCCAGCAAAGTGGGTGCAGCGATCGCAGAACGTGCCAAGAAAGCTGGCGTCGAAGAATGCTATTTCGACCGCGGCGGCTTCCTGTACCACGGCAAAGTGAAGGCTCTGGCCGACGCTGCGCGCGAAGGTGGCCTGAAGTTCTAAGTGAACTGAGAGGGGCGTCGGACCTGATCCGCTGCCCCTCCGATGATCCGGGGGTACATTTCGTGCCCACCAGGATTGAGACTAACGGCGCACAGCGCGCCACCATGAAAGGAATGCCTGATGGCAGAACGTGAGAACCGCCGGAACCGTCGCGACCGCGACGAAACTCCGGAATTTGCTGATCGTCTGGTCGCGATCAACCGTGTGTCGAAAACCGTGAAGGGTGGTAAGCGCTTTGGTTTCGCCGCTCTTGTCGTAGTTGGCGACCAAAAAGGCCGTGTTGGCTTTGGCAAAGGTAAAGCGAAAGAGGTCCCCGAGGCCATTCGCAAAGCCACCGAGCAAGCCAAGCGTCAAATGATCCGCGTGCCGCTGCGCGAAGGCCGCACCCTGCACCACGACATCGAAGGTCGTCATGGCGCTGGTAAAGTGGTGATGCGGACCGCTCCGGAAGGTACTGGTATTATTGCTGGTGGTCCGATGCGTGCCGTGTTCGAAATGCTGGGCATCAAAGACGTCGTGTCGAAGTCGATCGGTTCGCAGAACCCATACAACATGATCCGCGCCACCATCGACGGCCTGAACAAAGAGGCCAGCCCCCGCATGATCGCCCAACGTCGCGGCAAGAAAGTCGCCGACATTCTGGGCGCTAAATCTGAAGCTCCGGCAGACGCCGAAGCTGCAGACGCGTAAGGAGACTGATCCATGGCTAAAACCATCGTCGTCAAGCAGATCGGTTCCCCGATCCGCCGCCCCGCCAAACAGCGCCAAACGTTGATCGGCTTGGGTCTGAACAAGATGCACAAAACTCGCGAACTCGAAGACACCCCTGCCGTGCGCGGCATGGTCTCGTCGATCTCGCACATGGTTGAGATCATCGAAGAGAAGGGCTGAGTTCAGCCGCTTTCTTGAAGATTTGAAGCACCCCGGTCAGAAATGGCTGGGGTGTTTTCTATTCAGCACCTATCAACTCTGTCTCTAGAGTTCTAAGTTGATGTCGCCACCAGTAAACGGCTTCTCTGAATTTATGTAGTTTTTGATAGACAATGGGTTCCACCACATATTCTTCGGGCTCGAGGTACGGGCCGAGAATAAATCCCAGTTCAAATTCTTTGAGAATGTTGTTTCGTTCTTTTTCGATGAACTCAAAAAACACCCAATTCCGGTCCTTATCAGCTTTCCATGATTTCCACCGGCGATCTATTGTTGCCGCCCGATCATCAGAGCTTTCACAATCAATTTTTGCAAGCACATGCCCGGTCGCGCGCAGGAGGCTCAATCCAGCCACCCATTTGATTTTCCAGTGGCCCCAGCGAGGTTCTACTTCGGAGTGCTGAAAATCGAACAAAAGGTCAACACAGAGGTCGTAGGGGCGCCATGCCTTCAGCGTTCTTGCGCTTTCGGATGACGTGAATATGTCTCCAGTTATGTGGGAATGGTTGTAGTTGGCCATATTAATTTCCCGTAGTAGTGGGCAGTTACATGCAAATCTTTCACTGGCATCCACGCGGGTACGGACATTAGCTTAAGATCATGGGCAATGTATCCGACGCTCTCCGCCGCGAAAATGGTGGACTTCAGACTTAATTGAGCGCTTTACGTCCATCCAGGGTCAGGCACTGCCCTCTGTTGCGTACTCTTTCACATCAACCCATGCATTCCCCGCAACGCGGGGTTTCGGATTCAACTGTGGTCCCCTCCGCGCACACCTCCTATCAGGGCGCGAACACATCACCCCCGTTTAGGACCACAGACATGAACGCCCTCGTTACCCCCGTCGCCCCGCTGGCCAATGCCATCGCCGAGGTGATTACCGCCGTCCAATCGGCCACGCATCGTTTCCTGACCTCGGACTGCGTTCCGACCTGGACCGAGTATCTGCGCGGCTGCAACAAGTAACGTCCGCCAACAGCGCATCGCGATGGACGCCAGACTTGCGCGGAGCGCGACGAGGGTCTATACGCCCCCGGTGGCGTGTTGCGCCACAGAATCAAAATCAAGAAAAGCCGTGTTTGGCCCCTTCCGCTTCGTGGGTCAGTTCCGGCAAGGAGAAGCGAAATGAAATTGAATGAACTGCGCGACAATCCTGGCGCAACCAAACCCCGTAAACGCGTTGGTCGTGGTCCCGGCTCGGGCATGGGTAAGACCGGTGGTCGCGGTATCAAGGGTCAGAAATCGCGTTCGGGCGTTGCCATCAAGGGTTTTGAAGGCGGGCAAATGCCCATCTATCAACGTCTGCCCAAGCGTGGATTCAACAAGCCGAACCGCAAAAAGTTCGCTGTTATCAACCTGGGCCTGATCCAGAAATTCATCGACGAGAAGAAGCTGGACGCCAAAGACATAACCGAAGACACGTTGGTTGCTTCGGGTCTGGTGCGTCGCAAGCTGGACGGTGTGCGCGTTCTGGCCAAAGGCGAGATTACCGCCAAAGCCGCAATCACTGTTACCGGTGCGTCGAAGTCGGCTGTTGAAGCTGTTGAAAAAGCTGGCGGTAAATTGACCGTCGCTGCTCCGGCTGCAGCTGAATAAGACCTTGTGAGGGGCGACGCTGCCCCTTACATATCTTGCTATGTTTTCAAGCGCCGCCGGAGCCGGGAACGGTCCGGCGGTGTTTTACTTGACGAGGGGGCCTTATGGCATCTGCAGCAGAACAAATGGCCGCAAACATGAGCTGGGGCGCCTTTGGTAAGGCGACCGAGCTGCGTCAGCGGATTTTCTTCACGATCGGGCTTCTGATCATTTACCGCCTTGGCACCTATATTCCCATTCCGGGAATCGACGGCACGGCCCTGCGCGAGTTTATGGATCAGGCACAATCCGGCATCGCGGGCGTGCTTGGCATGTTCACCGGTGGCGCGCTGAGCCGCATGGGTGTGTTCGCCCTTGGTATCATGCCCTATATCTCGGCTTCGATCATCGTGCAGCTTCTGTCTTCTATGTGGGAGCCGTTGAAGCAACTGAAGAAAGAAGGCGAGCAAGGCCGCAAGAAGATCAACCAATACACGCGCTATGGCACTGTTCTGCTGGCTACGGGACAGGCGTTTGCACTGTCAAACAGCTTGCAGGCTGGCGACCTTGTTACCAACCCCGGTGGGTTCTTCATTGCTGCCTGCGTGATCACCCTTGTCGGTGGCACCATGTTCCTGATGTGGCTGGGCGAGCAGATCACTGCACGCGGGATCGGAAACGGAATCTCGCTGATCATCTTCGTCGGCATCGTGGCCGAGATCCCGGCGGCTTTGGCACAGTTCCTGGCTTCAGGCCGGTCTGGCGCAATCAGCCCGGCCGTGATCATTGGTGTACTGGTGATGATTGTCGCCGTAATTGCCTTCGTTGTATTCATGGAACGCGCGCTGCGCAAAATCCACATTCAATATCCCCGCCGTCAGGTGGGCATGAAAGTCTATGACGGTGGTTCGTCGCACCTGCCGATCAAGGTGAACCCCGCCGGCGTTATCCCGGCTATTTTTGCTTCGGCACTTCTGCTGCTCCCGACGACGATCTCGACCTTCTCTTCGGGGCAGGCGGGTCCGGTCATGTCGGTCATTCTGGCTTATTTCGGGCCAGGTCAACCGCTGTATCTGCTGTTCTTTACGGCCATGATCGTGTTCTTCACCTTCTTCTACACCCGCGAAGTGGCGTTCAAGACGGATGAGGTCGCCGACAACCTGAAAAACCAGAACGGTTTTGTACCTGGCATCCGCCCTGGCAAGAAAACGGCCGAGTACCTTGATTACGTCGTCGTGCGTTTGTTGGTACTTGGGTCGGGCTATCTGGCCGCCGTCTGTCTGCTGCCCGAGATTCTGCGCAGCCAATTGGCCATTCCGTTTTACTTTGGCGGAACGTCGGTTCTGATCGTTGTGTCGGTGACGATGGACACGATCCAACAGGTTCAGTCGCATCTGCTGGCGCACCAGTATGAGGGTTTGATCGAGAAGTCGCAGCTGCGCGGTAAAAAACGCTCGAAGAAGGCTCCGTCGCGTCGATGAACATCATTCTGCTTGGACCGCCCGGTGCCGGCAAAGGCACGCAAGCCCGCCTGCTTGTTGAGGAGCGTGGCATGATCCAGCTCTCAACGGGTGACATGCTGCGCGAGGCGAAAGCCTCTGGCACCGAGATGGGCAAGAAGGTCGCCGCGATCATGGATGCGGGCGAGCTTGTCACAGACGAGATCGTCATCGGCCTGATCGAGGAGAAGCTGGAAGGCGACAACGGAGGAGGCTTCATCTTTGACGGCTTCCCCCGGACGCTGGCGTAAGCGGACGCTCTGGGCGAGCTGTTAGCCCGGCACGATACAAAGTTGGATGCCGTGATCGAAATGCGCGTGGATGATGAAGCGCTGGTTGCGCGCATCACCGCCCGGTCGACCTGCGGCAATTGCGGCGAAGGCTACAACGACGTTTCGAAGCCGATCCCCGCGGATGGCAAATGTACGAATTGCGGCGGGACCGACTTCAAGCGCCGCGCAGACGACAACGAAGAAAGTCTGCGCACTCGGTTGATGGAATATTACAAGAAGACGTCGCCTCTGATCGGATACTACCATGCCAAGGGCGATCTGCGGTCGGTGAACGGGCTGGGCGAAATTGACGAAGTGAAGGCTTCGATCGCGGGTGTCCTCGGTTGATTTGACCCAAAGCGAGCTTCTGATACTGGTTTTCTTTCGGCTCCCGTGATCTGTTTGTCAAAATCACTGGAGCCGTTGATGTTTTCAAAACCCCTTGTTGCGGGCATTATCCTTGGCCTTTTGCCTTCCATCGCAACCGCGGACGGCATGATCGTCACCTTGCCTGAGTATTGTGATTTGGATGAAAGCGCCGTCTTGGATAATGGTGGATATGTCCTGCATTCGAATGACATTGAGGGGATAGAATACATCTGCGAGTTTGACCCACTTCCGGCGCGATTTTGGGAAGATAACAATGTTGACATACGCACTGGCTATTGTGCGTCTGGAATTGAGTTTACGCCTCAGGTGTTTGCATTCACCGAAGGACACCAAATGCCTGGCGAAATTCGGGTGATTGGGGCCGGAGGGCTAAGGGAAATGAAGATCTTTTACGTTTGCGATCTTCAACCTTCGAGGTGACCCGAACACAGGCCCTTGACCGCCGGTCCAAAACGCATTAGTTCACGCCATCCCTAACGGGAATCGGTGTGTATTCGGGGTCGCTCCCCTATCCCACCAGACCAGAAATTCAGCGCGGCCCGCAGGAATAATCCGGCGGGCTTCCGTTGTGAAAAAAGGTTCCGGCATTACGGAACCGCAACGAAAAGGAAAGTGACACGTGGCACGTATCGCCGGCGTAAACATCCCGACCCATAAGCGGGTCCCGATCGCCCTGACATATATTACCGGAATTGGTCATACTTCGGCCAAAGCTATCTGCGAAGCCGTTAAAATCGACGAAACCCGTCGTGTTAACGAACTGTCGGATGCTGAAGTTCTTGCCATCCGCGAGCACATCGACGCGACCTACACCGTTGAAGGTGACCTGCGTCGTGAAGTGCAAATGAACATCAAGCGTCTGATGGATCTGGGGGCCTATCGTGGCCTGCGCCATCGCCGCAACCTTCCCGTGCGCGGTCAGCGTACCCACACCAACGCTCGTACACGCAAAGGCCCCGCAAAGGCCATTGCCGGTAAGAAGAAATAAGGGAGGGTTTGACCAATGGCTCGCGAAAAGACTCGTGCAAAGAAGAAAGAGCGTAAGAACATCGCCTCTGGCGTTGCTCACGTAAACTCTTCGTTCAACAACACCAAGATCCTGATTTCGGACGTTCAAGGCAACGCTATTTCGTGGTCGTCGGCTGGAACCATGGGTTTCAAAGGGTCGCGTAAATCGACGCCTTATGCAGCTCAGATGGCGGCTGAAGATGCTGGTAAAAAAGCACAAGAGCACGGCGTCAAGACGCTGGAAGTCGAAGTGCAAGGCCCCGGTTCGGGTCGTGAATCGGCTCTGCGTGCTTTGGCTGCTGTCGGTTTCAATATCACGTCGATCCGTGACGTGACGCCGATTGCCCACAATGGTTGCCGCCCGCCGAAGCGCCGCCGCGTGTAATCAGATTTTTCGCCGGGCTGCGGTTGTCGCGGCCCGGTTTCCGTCATTTTAACCTCGGGCGTCCTGCCCTTTGGACATGGGGACAGGACTGGTATGGAGGGACGCATGATCCATAAAAATTGGGCTGAACTGATCAAGCCGACACAGCTGGAAGTTAAACCCGGCAACGACCCTGCGCGTCAGGCAACCGTGGTCGCAGAACCGCTGGAGCGTGGCTTTGGTCTGACTCTGGGCAACGCCCTGCGCCGTGTTCTGATGAGCAGCTTGCAAGGTGCGGCTATTACATCAGTTCAGATTGACAATGTGCTGCACGAATTCAGCTCGGTCGCAGGTGTGCGTGAAGACGTGACCGACATCGTTCTGAACCTCAAAGGTGTTGCGATCAACATGGAAGTCGAAGGCCCCAAGCGTCTGTCGATTTCGGCCAAAGGGCCCATGGTTGTCACTGCTGGAGACATCTCGGAAACCGCTGGCATTGAGATTCTAAATAAAGATCACGTGATCTGTCACCTCGACGATGGCGCCGACCTGTTCATGGAACTGACCGTTAACACCGGTAAAGGCTATGTCGCGTCGGACAAGAACAAGCCGGAAGATGCGCCGATCGGCCTGATCCCGGTCGATGCGATCTATTCGCCGGTCAAGAAAGTCAGCTATGACGTTCAGCCGACCCGTGAAGGTCAGGTTCTGGACTATGACAAGCTGACGTTGAAGCTGGAGACCGATGGGTCGGTCACGCCGGAAGATGCCGTCGCATTCGCTGCGCGTATCGTTCAGGATCAGTTGTCGATCTTCGTGAACTTCGACGAGCCGGAAGCAGCTGGTCGCCAAGACGAAGATGACGGACTTGAGTTCAACCCGCTTCTGCTGAAGAAAGTGGACGAGCTGGAACTGTCTGTCCGTTCGGCAAACTGCCTGAAGAACGACAACATCGTGTATATCGGTGATCTGATCCAGAAGACCGAAGCAGAGATGCTGCGCACACCGAACTTCGGCCGCAAGTCGCTGAACGAGATCAAAGAAGTGCTTTCGGGCATGGGTCTGCACCTCGGTATGGATGTCGAAGAATGGCCGCCTGAGAACATCGAAGAGCTGGCCAAGAAATTCGAAGACCAGTTCTAAAGTATTCAGGGGCTGCTTCGGTGGCCCCTTAATGCCCGCCTGATGCGGGGAACATCTGGGCAATCCTGCCCCAAGGAGAGGGACCGACACGCATCGGTTCTCGGACAAAGCACCGCTCGTTCAAGAGCACCAAAGAAGGATTAAGAAAATGCGTCACGCTCGTGGTTACCGCCGCCTGAATCGCACACATGAACACCGCAAAGCGATGTTTGCAAACATGGCTGGTTCGCTGATCGAACACGAACAGATCAAAACGACCCTGCCGAAAGCGAAAGAACTGCGCCCGATCATCGAGAAGATGATCACGCTGGCCAAGCGCGGCGACATTCATGCCCGTCGTCAGGCCGCGTCGCGCCTGAAGCAAGACCAGCACGTCGCCAAATTGTTCGACGTCCTTGGCCCACGTTTTGCTGAACGCCAAGGCGGCTACGTTCGCGTTTTGAAAGCTGGCTTCCGCTATGGCGATATGGCGCCGATGGCGATCATCGAGTTTGTTGACCGCGACGCAGACGCCAAAGGCGCTGCTGATCGTGCACGTCTGGAAGCAGAAGAAGCTGCTGACGCGGCAGGCGAATAAAGATTATCCCCAACGGGATTTAGGAAGCCCCGCGCTGTCTGCGCGGGGTTTTTTTATTTGTTGATCGCGTAAGATCTGCAGAAAAAGTCATTGCGCGCTCAGAAAAACTGAATAAACAATTTAGGGTTGTTTGACTCCAGCGCGACTGTCTAAAAGGATAGGTGTGGGGATTGGGGATACGAACGATGGTCGAAGAATTTGGCCTTGATCAAGGTTTGGCCAAGCTGTCTGACTTGGCGCCAAAAGGCTATGCGTTGGGGCTGCATATTCGGTATGCCTCGGCGCATATCATGATTCAGACCTATGACCCACGTTGGAGCCAGCTTTACACCGAAAAAGGGTATATGTTGGCGGACCCTATGGTGTTTTGGGGCTTCGGCAACGAAGGTTCCATCCGGTGGAGCGAATTGAACTTGCCTGACCCGCATGGGATCCTGTCGCAAGCAGGGGGCTTTGGTCTGAAATTCGGGGTGGCGGTTTCGCACGGGTCCACTGCATCGCGCACCATCGGCGGCTTCGCACGGGACGATCGGGAATTCACAGATGACGAAATCAAGAAAATCCACGATCTGGTAGTGGAGTTGCACGAGAAGTCGACGCCGCCCGAACACCTGACCTCCGCGCAACGAATGGCATTGCGCCTGATTGCCAAAGGCAGCAGACATGCTGAGGCTGCCGCCCTTCTGGGCATATCGGAAAGTGCGTTGAAGGCACGGTTGCGCAGCGCGCGAGAACGCTTGTTTGTGCGAACAACCGCCGAAGCAATTCAACGCGCGCAAGAATATAACCTTCTGTAACCCACGCAAAGCGGCGGTTTTCGCCTTTCAACTGGCGGGCGGCATCCTTAGATTTGGATCATGGCTGACCTGTTTGATAATGATCCTGCGTCCAAGACGTCCGAAGGTGGAAAAGACGCGCCGCGCCCTTTGGCCGATCGGCTTAGGCCGAAATCCCTGTCCGAGGTCATCGGACAAGAGCAGGTTCTGGGGCCGGAGGCGCCGCTTGGCACAATGCTTACAGCGGGCAGCCTTGGGTCGTTGATCTTCTGGGGGCCGCCCGGTGTTGGCAAGACCACAATCGCGCGCCTGCTGGCACAGGAAACCGACCTGCATTTTATCCAGATCAGCGCGATCTTCACCGGCGTGCCCGAGTTGCGCAAGGTGTTCGAGGCTGCACGGCATCGGAGATCTAACGGACAAGGCACGTTGCTGTTCGTGGATGAAATCCATCGCTTCAACAAAGCACAGCAGGATGGGTTCCTGCCGCATATGGAAGACGGCACGATATTATTGGTCGGCGCGACCACGGAAAATCCGTCATTCGAGCTGAACGCTGCTGTGTTGTCACGCTCGCAGGTCTTGGTGCTGACTCGTCTGACGCTTGCTGATCTGGAACGGCTTGCCCAGCGGGCCGAAAAAGAACTCGACCGCCCCTTACCGCTGACTGGTGAAGCCCGTGAGGCACTGTTGGAAATGGCTGATGGAGATGGCCGCGCCGTTTTGAACCTTATCGAGCAGGTCTTTGCGTGGAAGGTTGAAGGTAAGCTGGATGTCGAAAGCCTGTCCAAGCGTTTGATGAAACGCGCGACGATCTATGACAAATCAGGGGATGAACACTACAACCTGATTTCGGCGCTGCATAAATCGGTGCGAGGGTCTGACCCGGACGCCGCGCTTTACTGGTTTGCCCGGATGCTTACAGGTGGCGAAGACCCCCGTTTCCTTGCCAGACGCATCACGCGAATGGCGGTCGAGGATATCGGTCTGGCTGATCCGCAGGCCCATCGGGTCTGTCTGGACGCGTGGGAGACTTATGAGCGTTTAGGTAGCCCCGAAGGTGAATTAGCGCTGGCGCAGGCGGTCACCTATTTGTCGCTGGCGCCGAAATCCAATGCGACTTATGTCGCGTACAAAGCGGCAATGGCAGCAGCAAAGAAAACAGGGTCGGAACCTCCACCCAAACACATCCTGAACGCACCGACGTCCTTGATGAAGGATCAGGGCTACGGGGATGGATATGCCTATGACCACGACGCGCCTGATGGCTTTTCCGGGCAGAACTACTTCCCCGACGGGATCAAGCGTGGTGTGTATTACGTGCCGGTTGAGCGAGGGTTTGAACGTGAGTTGAAGAAGCGTGTCGACTATTTCGCGCGGCTTCGATCCAAGCGGATAGATTAAGTCAGCCTGCGCGGTCAGTGGGGCGCAACGACCACCCTAGCGCTTGACAAGAGCGGCTTGTGGCCTCAGTCAGACCGCATGATGACACCCCTTCTTCAAGTTGCCCTTGGTGGCGCAATCGGCGCGTCGGCCCGGTATCTGACGGGCAACGCCGTCACGCGATGGCTGGGCCATGGTTTCCCTGCGGGTACGATGGTCGTTAATATACTTGGTTCGTTCCTGATGGGCCTTTTGGTGGTCACGCTGACCCGCAAAGGCGGTCAAGCGGTAGCGCCATTTTTGATGACCGGCCTACTGGGCGGGTTTACTACTTTCTCTGCGTTTTCGTTGGATGTGATCACGCTATATGAGCGGGGACAGATCGCCGCCGCCAGTGGTTACGTGTTCGGGTCTGTGATTCTGTCGCTGGCCGGCCTTGTCGCAGGTCTACAGGTCGCGCGTATGGTGCTGGCATGAGCGGTGTTCAGGTAATCACAATCGGCCCAGACGAAGCCGAGCAACGGTTGGACCGCTGGGTCAAGCGGGTGTTCCCGCATGTGGGACAGGGTCGGATCGAAAAGGGATGTCGCAAAGGCGAATTTCGCGTCAATGGCGCGAAGGTTAAAACCTCGACCCGGATTGCGCCGGGGGACGAAGTGCGCGTGCCCCCATTGCCGGTGCCGGAAGCTGGGCAAGAGCGTCCGAAAGCTCAGCCGAGCGTGTCCGATGCTGATGCCAAACTGATCCAATCCTGCGTGTTGTATCGAGATGATCATATTATTGCATTGAACAAACCGCCGGGACTGCCCAGCCAAGGCGGCAGCAAACAGACACGTCATGTGGATGGGTTGGCCGAAGCACTGAAGTTCGGTCGCGATGACAAACCTCGCCTTGTGCATCGGCTGGACAAGGACACATCCGGCGTTCTGCTTCTGGCGCGCAGCCAGAAAATGGCGTCAGAGCTGACGCAGGCGTTCCGATCCCGCGACACTCGCAAGATCTATTGGGCCTTGGTGGCAGGTGTGCCGCAGCCACGTTGGGGCACGTTGCGCTGGGGGCTTGTTAAAGCGCCCGGCCATGGCGGCAAAGGCGAGGCGGAAAAGATGATTTGCGTGCATCCGCGACATGTCGATGAAACACCGGGTGCCAAGCGTGCGACCACCGATTATGCAGTGTTGACGACACTTGCCAGCCGTGCGGCATGGGTCGCGTTGGTGCCGGTGACAGGCCGAACTCATCAGCTTCGCGCCCATATGGCCGAGCTTGGTCATCCGATTGCCGGGGATGGGAAATACGGTGGGTCGAGCCAAGAAAACCTTGGTGACGGTTGGGGTGCGCAATTGGGGGGTGAGCTGTCGAAAAAGCTTCATCTTCATGCCCGCTCGATCGAATTTACGCACCCTGTCACGAAAAAGCAGGTGACGATTGTCGCACCTCTGCCCGACCATATGCAGCGCACGTGGGACTATATGGGGTGGCAGGATGGTGACGTGCCCGCCGACCCGTTCGAGGATCTGGAATGAGCGATACGCCGTTGCGGTTGGCAGTCTTCGATGTCGATGGCACGCTGATCGACAGTCAGGATTTCATCGTCGAAGCAATGAATAGGGCGTTTGGTGCGATGGGCGTTGCGTTGCCCACACGGGCCGAGGTTCTGTCGATCGTGGGCCTGTCGCTGCATGACGCGATCCAACGACTTGTGCCCAGACTGTCAGAAGCCGAGGTTGCCGAAGCCGCACATCAATACAAAGACATGTTTATCCAGTTGCGCGCCGAAATGGGTGGCGAGGCGTCTGCGCCGATTTATCCCGGCGCGCGCGCTGCCTTGGAGCATCTGCATGGACGGGATGAGGTGCTGTTGGGTGTGGCCACTGGTAAAGCGCGCCGCGGGTTGGATCATGCCTATGACGCTCACAATCTTCGCCACTTTTTTGTCACCAGCCAAACGGCAGACAACCACCCGTCGAAACCGCACCCGTCGATGTTGCGTGCCGCGCTGTCGGAAACCGGAGCCGATGCTGCGCATGCCGTGATGATTGGCGACACCAGTTTCGATATGGAAATGGGCCGCGCTGCGGGCTATCGCACAATCGGTGTCACCTGGGGGTATCACCCGCGGGAAGGGTTGATTGCAGCCGGGGCCGATCTGTTGATTGATACTTATGCAGATCTCGCAGCGGCCTTGGACGAACTTTGGGGGACAGTATGAGCGACTGGGCAGCAAAACGGTTCTGGAAGCAGGCACAGGTCGTAGAAACCGAAGGTGGATACTCGGTCGAATTGGATGGTCGCTCTATCAAGACGCCCGCTAAAAAACTTCTGCGCGTGCCGACTTTGACGTTGGCTAAGGCAATCGCCGAGGAATGGGATGCTCAGGTCGACAAGGTTGATCCCGGCACCATGCCAGTCACCCGCACGGCAAATTCGGCGTTGGACAAAGTGGCACATCAATTTGACGATGTGGCTGACATGTTGGCCGCCTATGGTGATAGCGATCTGCTGTGCTACCGCGCGACACATCCGGAAGAGTTGGTGGCCCGACAGTCTGATCTCTGGGATCCGATGTTGGAATGGGCGGCAAAAGATTTGGGTGCACGGTTGCAGCCTGTGGCGGGAATCGTGCATCAACCGCAGGATGGCGTTGCGCTCTCTCGGCTCTCGGTACAGGTGCATGCGCTATCGGAATTCGAGCTGGCAGGCTTCCACGATCTGGTAGCAATCAGCGGATCGCTTGTGCTGGCGCTGGCGGTTACCTCCGAAAGGATATCTGTTGAGCAGGCATGGGAATTGTCCCGGCTGGACGAAACCTGGCAAGAGGAACAGTGGGGCGTGGACGAAGAAGCCTCGGAACTTGCAGAGAAAAAACGTATCGACATTGTGAACGCGGCATGGTTCTTCCACGCATGTCGCCGCGAAACATAACGCAACCAATGCGTTAGCTTCGATAATATTCTTGCTTTCCCCTAGGTTAGGCATCGCATTTCGCGATGTTGCCCTTGACGATAACTGATCAATTCTTTCAAACTCCACCCCATGCCGAAAGGGCTCAATCCTTTCGCTAACATCTTGCGGCCACAATGGTTGCGAATTCAGCCCGAAACTACGGGTAACTATCAGGAAGAGGTAAACATGAAAAAATCCGTTTTTCTTGGCGCACTGACTGTCGCCAGCATCGCTGCTGGCGCTTCGGCAGCTGCGACCCTTGATGACGTCAAGGCGCGTGGCAAGCTGAACTGTGGTGTGACCACCGGTCTTGTCGGCTTCGCCGCACCGGATGCAAACGGCAAGTGGGAAGGTTTCGACGTCGGCATCTGCCGCGCTGTGGCTGCTGCCGTTCTTGGCGACGCTAACGCGGTCGAATTTGTTCCGACCACCGGCAAAACACGCTTTACAGCTCTGGCTTCTGGCGAAGTCGATATGCTGGCACGTAACACCACCTGGACGCTGTCGCGCGATGTCGACCTGAAGTTCGACTTCGTCGGCGTGAACTATTATGACGGCCAAGGTTTCCTTGTCTCGAAAGAGATGGGTGTAAGCTCGGCCAAGGATCTGGACGGTGCAACCGTTTGTATCCAGACCGGCACCACCACCGAGCTGAACCTGGCGGACTTCTTCCGCGCAAACAATATCAGCTACGAGCCCGTGCCGATCGAAACCAACGCTGAAGGTCAGCAACAGTACCTTGCCGGTGCTTGCGACACCTACACCACCGACGCTTCGGGTCTGGCTGCAACGCGTGCAACCTTCGAAGACCCTTCGGCACACGTCGTTCTGCCTGAAATCATCTCGAAAGAGCCGCTGGGCCCGCTGGTCCGTCACGGTGATAACGAGTGGGGCGACATCGTTCGCTGGACACTGAATGCGCTGATCTCGGCAGAAGAGCTGGGCATCACGTCGACTAATATCGGCGAGCTGTCGGCTGCACCCGGCGACAACCCGGAAATCAACCGCATGTTGGGCACCGAGGGCAACTTGGGTGAAATGCTCGGCCTCGACGCTGACTGGGCCAAGCGCGCCATCATGGCGGGCGGCAACTACGGCGAGCTGTTTGCCAAGAACATTGGCGAAAGCACTCCGATCGCTCTGGCCCGCGGCCTGAACGCTCAGTGGAAAGATGGCGGTCTGATCTATTCGCCGCCGTTCCGGTAATAACATTCTTGGAAAGGGCGTGGTTTACCCACGCCCTTTTCGTATCTATCTGAACGCACCTTGGCACAGCGGTAAAATCCGCATCTTAAAGAAACAAAGCCAAGGGCAACGGGGACGTCATCTATGACAACTATAACCGACCCTCATCAGGGCAAGTTTCGGCTATCCATGCTGTTGTATGACAGCCGGTATCGCTCGATGACCATCCAGATTGTCGCCTTGATCGGCTTTCTGATGCTTATTGGCTGGCTGCTGTCAAACACCGCTCAAAACCTGGCCGATCTTGGGAAAGAGCCCAGTTTCAGCTTTATGATGGAACCTGCCGGCTACGACATCAACCAGCGTCTTCTGGATTACAACTCTCAAGACAGCCACTTGCGTGCATCGCTTATGGGGCTTCTGAACACACTTCTTGTCGCCGTGATGGGCTGTGTTGCCGCAACGGTGATTGGGGTGGTTATCGGCGTGCTGCGCCTGTCGCCAAACTGGATGATTTCGCGCCTATCTGCCGTCTATGTGGAAGGTTTCCGAAACGTCCCTGTCCTGCTTTGGATCGTTTTCATAATGGCGGTGCTAATTGAAACGCTGCCGCAACCCAGCGCGTTCCGTAAGGGTGAAGCCACCATGTCAATGTGGGACAGCGTGGCCATTACCAACCGCGGGGTATACATTCCCGAGCCACTGTTTTCGCGCAGCCTTGGCGACATCCATCTGCTTGGCAACTCCAGTCTTCGTTTTGATGTCAGTCTTGATCTGCTGACCCTATTGGCTGTGTTGATAGCGGGCATTCTAACTTCGGTTCTGATCAAACGCCGCGCAGATATCATTCAGGAGGCCACTGGCGTGCGCCCCCGCACATGGCATTGGCGTTTGGTCGCGATTGCTGTGCCGTTTCTGCTGGTGCTGGGGGTTTTGGGGTTCTATCTGGGATATCCCGCACTGAAGGGCTTTAACTTTCAGGGCGGTACACATCTGAGAAACTCTTTGATCGCCTTGTGGCTTGCCTTGTCGCTTTACACAGGCGCCTTCATCGCCGAGATCGTCCGGGCTGGCATTCTGGCTGTCTCGAAAGGACAAACCGAAGCCGCTGGCGCGCTGGGCCTTCGTCCCAATCGCACGATGAGCCTTGTGGTCCTACCGCAGGCTTTGCGGGTCATCATTCCGCCGCTGATCTCGAACTACCTGAACCTAACAAAGAACAGTTCGCTGGCGATTGCCGTGGGCTACATGGACATCACGGGCACCTTGGGTGGCATCACAATGAACCAGACGGGCCGCGAGCTTGAGACGGTTCTGTTGCTCATGCTGGTGTATTTGGCCATCTCGCTGACCATCTCAGCGGTGATGAACTGGTACAACGAATCCGTGAAGCTGAAGGAGCGCTGATATGTCTGATCTATCTTACGTCCGCTCTGAAATGTTGCCCGAACGCGCTCCGCCTGCATCGCAGATCGGCATCGTGGGCTGGGCACGCGTCAATTTGTTCAACGGGATCGGCAACTCGATCCTGACCATACTGTCGCTCATCTTTCTTTGGTCGGTACTATCATTTCTGATCCCGTGGGTGTTTTCACCAACGTGGAACAGCACGTCCCTGAACGAATGTCGCGAGATTTTCGGTGCCGACGGTGGCCACAGTTCCGCCTGCTGGGGGGTGATCCGGGAGCGCTGGGTACAGTTGCTATTCGGTTTTTATCCTGAAGCAGAACGCTGGCGGCCAATCGTAGCCTTCGCACTGCTGTTCGTGGCGCTGATCCCGGTGCTGTTTAACATGATCTCGCGTCGGATGAACTGGGTGCTGCTGTCGGCAGTGCTTGGACTGGCCGCTCTCTATCTTGGAGGCGTGCTGGGGATCATCGTTGGTTTGGCATTGCTGGGTACTGCAGGTTTTATCGGCTTCAAAGCGTTTTCGACCACGAAAGAGGATCGTGCCGCCCAAATTGCGTCCGGTGCCAAGCGATTGCCCAATCCGCTTGTTTTCTCGGCGATCTTTCCCTTCATCGCACCTTGGTTGCTTTGGGGCGGGTCGGTCTGGATGCCAATCGGTGCCGCTCTGGGCTTTGTAGTCGGCTATTTTGCGTTTCGCTTTCTCGCGCCCATCACAGGCACTTTGGCTGGGTTGATCATCGCTGTCTTGGCCGCATTGGCCTGGTGGCTGGTCTTCACAGTTGGGTTCGCAGAACTCATGCATAGCATCATTCCCATCGGGCTTGAGACTGTTGAAAGCCGAAATTTCGGTGGCTTCATGCTGTCGATCACCATCGGGGTCGTGGCCATTGCTTGCTCGCTGCCCATTGGCATCGTTCTGGCTTTGGGGCGTCAATCGGACCTGTTGATCGTCAAAGCGCTGTGTGTCGGCTTTATCGAGTTCATTCGCGGTGTGCCGTTGATCACGCTTTTGTTCGTCGCCTCAACGCTTTTGAACATCTTCATGCCACCCGGTACCAATTTTGACATCATCTTGCGTGTTCTGATCATGGTGACGCTCTTCGCTGCGGCTTATATGGCCGAAGTGGTTCGGGGTGGGCTTGCAGCACTTCCGAAAGGCCAATACGAGGCTGCGGATGCGCTGGGGCTTGATTACTGGAAGGCGCAGCGCCTTATCATCATGCCGCAAGCCTTGAAGATATCGATCCCCGGGATCGTGTCGACCTTCATTGGCGTGTTCAAAGACACTGTGCTGGTGTCGATCATCGGCCTTCTTGACCCGCTGGGTTTGTCAAATGCCATCCGTGCAGATCAGGCTTGGAACGGAGTTGTGTGGGAGCTTTACGGCTTCATCGCATTCATGTTCTTCATCTTCTGTTTCTCGATGTCGCGTTATTCGATGTATCTCGAACGCCGGCTTCGCACGGACCACCGTTAAAGGAGAGACTTATGTCTTCTATTACACTCGAAACCCAAGCCGATCGTTCAAAAATGGAAGTGTCGGACGAGGTCGCAATTGAAATCAGCGGCATGAACAAGTGGTATGGTGCTTTCCACGTGCTGCGTGACATCGATCTAACCGTATATCAGGGCGAACGGATTGTTATCGCCGGGCCGTCTGGATCGGGTAAATCGACTCTGATCCGCTGCATCAACCGACTCGAGGAGCATCAGGAAGGAAAAATCATCGTCGATGGGACCGAACTGACGTCGGACCTGAAAAACGTCGATAAGGTGCGCTCGGAAGTGGGGATGGTGTTTCAACACTTCAACCTCTTCCCGCACTTGACCATACTGGAAAACTGCACGCTCGCGCCGATCTGGGTGCGCAAGACGCCCCGCAAAGAGGCCGAAGAGGTGGCGATGCATTTCCTCGAGAAGGTAAAGATCCCCGAGCAAGCCCATAAATACCCGGGCATGTTGTCGGGTGGTCAGCAGCAGCGTGTGGCAATTGCGCGTTCGCTGTGCATGATGCCGCGGATTATGCTTTTCGACGAACCAACTTCGGCGCTTGATCCCGAGATGATCAAGGAAGTGCTGGAAACCATGGTGGAGCTTGCCGAAGAAGGCATGACCATGCTTTGCGTGACCCACGAAATGGGCTTTGCAAAAGAGGTCGCCAACCGTGTGATCTTCATGGATGCCGGTCAGATTGTGGAACAGAACGAACCCAACGAGTTCTTCAACAACCCGCAAAACGAACGCACCAAACTGTTCCTCAGCCAGATCCTCTGATCCGCGCTGAGACCAAACACGAAACCCCGCATGTGTTCCTGTGCGGGGTTTTTTGTTACCAAGGCTTCTTCTGGCGAAAAATATCCCGGGGTGAGCAGTTCCGCAGCGAAGGGCAGCGCCCCTATTCAGTAGTCTGTTTCCTGATCGTTTGGATTGGGATTTTGGCGATATCTGCGGGTACCGTGAAATCTCGGCAACCAATCTTCTCTTCGTTCGGTCCATAATTCATAGCCGGGTTTGAATTGGCTTTGGTGGTCGAGCGCGCCAAGGTGAATTTCAATCTCGTTCCAACTTCGGGCAAATACGGAAGAACCACATATGGGGCAGAAATGACGCCCTTCGTAACTGCTTGTTTCGCCCATGATACTCACAGCATCCTGCAAGAAGATCGCTGCTGCGAAGAACAGTGCTCCGTGGTGTTTGCGGCAGTTGAGGCAGTGACAGATTCCGACGCGAAGAGGCACGCCAACAGCAGTGATCCGTACTGCGCCACACAGGCAACCGGCTGAACAACTATCCATCATCTACCCTTTCTTTACAGGGCGTTCGCCTCAGATCAATTCGCGCGGCACGATGAAATCGACCACGCGACCGGTACCCCATTCCACATCGCTCCACTTATCCGCGTCAAACTCGATCACTGCCGTTGCGGCGGTCGGATAGTGATTGAACTTCGGGTGTGGGTGGGGTTTAGCGGCTAGACGCCGAGCCATGAAGGCCGAACCGGGGTTGTGGGCAACGATCATCACAGTGTCCGTCTGCGCGGTCTTAAGGGCCGCCAGCATGACCTCGGGGTTCGCCAGATAAAGCGCGGGCAGATATTGTGCTTTAGGTGTCTTGATGAACTTATCTGCAATCAGCGCCCAGGTTTCGCGCGTGCGCTCGGCATCCGAACACAGGACGGTTTCCGGCACACGTCCTTGCGTGGCAAGCCAACGTCCAATTGCTTTGGCCGAAGCGCGGCCACGCTTGTTCAACGGCCGGGCATGATCGTCCAGATCAGCGTCACCCCAGCTGGATTTTGCATGCCGGGTCAGAATCAAAGTCAGTGTCATGTTGGGTTAAACGCTTTCATGTGAAATGCAGACTGAGCAGCCAACCTGCCATAGTTTAGACTGATGGGGCAAGCACGGCGCGCGGCGCAGCCAGTTTCCATGCAATCGGCGCTGTCCGCCCCGTTGAGGTGTGAAAGACATGTGTCGACATCGTACCGCTCAGGTTCCAAGGCGCTTACGGGACAGGCCGTTCGGCACGGAGCAGAGCAGCCGTCGCAGGGACATATTTCAGTGGGCGGCAAGTCCAGGTGACCGGACAGCCGCACTGCACCGCGATAGCTGACCCATAAGCCCGCCGTGTCATGAACCAACAGCGTCACTGGTGATTTCCACGCCCGCTCTGATTGCAGTGCCCAGTCGAAAAACGGTGGATAGGGTGGCCCGTCCGAGGGAAAGATGGCCTGACCCGCCCAGCGGTCTGCCAAGTCAGAGATCACGGATTTTGACCAGCGGTCCATCGGGTCTGGCAAGCCATCCGCGTACTCGAGGCAATCGATGAAACAGGCCCAGAATCCCGGCTCATACGGACCCAAAAGGATCACCGTATCCGGTCCATCATGCAAAGCTCCAAAAACATCCATCTGTCGGGCGCGTACATCGCGCGTCAGGGTGTCAATGGTCACTTCCGTCGAAACGGCAGCATCAGGCTCCAGCCCAGCTTTGATGGATTGTCGTCTTGCCATTGCAGCCCAATCACCATGTCATCATGCCCATCACGGGGCTGATCTGTGTATGTCTTGAACATACGGTCCCAGATCGACAAGCAGAAGCCATAGTTGCTGTCTGTTTCATCTCTATGAATGGAGTGATGGACGCGGTGCATATCTGGCGTGACCAAAATCAACCGAAGCCATCTGTCCATTCCAAGCGGCAATCGCATATTCGCGTGGTTGAACATGGCTGATCCGTTCAGAACGACCTCGAACAAGATCACGCCAAGGGCGGGGGCACCCAGCAGGTACACCATGCCGATTTTAATGATCATGGAGGCCGCAATTTCGACCGGATGAAACCGAAGTGCGGTGGTGACGTCAAAGTCGCGGTCGGCATGGTGCACCCGGTGCAGCCGCCACAGAACGGGCACCTTGTGAAATGCAACGTGTTGCGCCCAGATTGCCAGATCGAGGAGGAGCATGGAGGCGACAATCTTGACCCACATCGGAAGACTAAGCGCGTTGAATGCGCCCCACCCCTGTGCTTCCGCGTCCAGTGCTGCGCCCACTGCCAATAGCGGCATCAACAGCGCCATCAGGCGTAGGGTCAGGCTGTCGATCACGATGATGGACAGATTGGTAAACCAGCGTGTTTGCCGCGGCTGGGTGCGTGGGCGACGCGGCACCTTGGCCTCGATGATTGCAAACAGCGCAAAAAGGCCAAGAAAGGTGCCCAACCGAAGAAAAAGCTCGTATTCCATGGGATGAAGTTATGGTCTGGCACCCTGAGCGCAAGACACATTCGCGCGAAAAGCGGTGCCAAGTCGATCAGGCGCGGATCAACGACCCGGCACCGTGATCTGTGTAAAGCTCCAACAAGCAGGCATTGGGTGCGCGACCATCAAGGATAACGACCGCCCGAACACCACCTTCGATTGCTGCCAGTGCGGTCTCGGTCTTGGGAATCATCCCGCCCGCAATCACGCCAGATGCCGTCATATCGCGAATCTGCGTGGGCGTCAGCTGGGTCAGGACAGCGCCATCGGCGTTCTTCACACCTTCAACATCGGTCAAAAGAAGCAAGCGATCTGCCTTCAAACCAGCAGCAATAGCACCCGCCATCGTGTCGCCGTTAATGTTATAGGTCTCGCCATTTCGGCCAGCGCCCAAGGGTGCGATCACGGGAATAGCCTCGGCGGCAGCCAGATCGCGCAGGATCGAGACATTCACATCCACGGGCGTGCCAACGAAGCCCAGATCCGGGTTGGCTTGATCGCATGTGACCAGCCCAGCGTCCTTACCCGACAGACCAACTGCCTTGCCGCCCTCGGCGTTAATGGCCTGCACAATCCGCTTGTTGACAGCGCCGGACAGAACCATCTCTACCACTTCAACGGTGGCCGCATCGGTCACTCGCTTGCCGTTTACAAACTCGCTTTTGATCTGCAACCGGTCCAGCATCGCGTTGATCATTGGGCCGCCGCCATGCACGACCACAGGTTTCACGCCGACCTGCCGCATCAGAACAATATCGCGCGCAAAACTGGCCATTTCTTCGTCATCACCCATGGCATTGCCGCCAAACTTGATGACAACGGTCGCGCCGGTATAGCGCTGCAGATACGGCAGGGCTTGGGACAGTGTGCGGGCGGTGGCGATCCAATCGCGGTTCATATCTTGGGTCTTCATTCCGTTATCCTTGTGCCTCACCGTGTTAGAGCGTTGGTTCCTCCATGCCAAGGCCCATTGCACGTTGTCCGTGTGCTGATAGGGTTGCGCCGAAACCAAGCGATGGGAACCCGGATCATGGCCGAACGACAAAAGACACTTCTTCTGACCGGAGCCAGCCGTGGGATTGGTCACGCAACCGTGCGCCGGTTCAATCTTGAAGGTTGGCGGGTCATTACCTGTTCGCGTCATCCCATACCCGAAGAATGCCCATGGGGCGGTGCTGGCGAAGATCACGTGCAGCTGGATCTGTCCGACCCCACCGATACGATAAATGCCGTTGGGGTCATCCAAGAAAAGCTGGATGGTCGCCTTGACGCATTGGTCAACAACGCCGGTATCTCTCCGAAGAGGCCGAATGGAGAGCGGCTGAGCACGCTGAACACCGACCTGATGGATTGGGGCAAGGTGTTCCATGTGAACTTCTTTGCATCTGTGGTTCTGGCGCGGGGGTTGAAAGACGAACTAGCGGCGGCCAAAGGGGCTGTGGTGAATGTGACGTCGATCGCGGGTGTGCGCGTGCACCCATTTGCTGGCGCGGCCTATGCGACCTCGAAAGCGGCTCTTGCCGCGCTGACCCGAGAAATGGCGCATGATTTCGGGCCACTCGGCGTCCGGGTCAATGCGATCGCGCCCGGAGAGGTTGAAACCTCGATCTTGTCGCCTGGAACTGAAAAAATTGTCGAGAAACTTCCCATGCGCCGCCTCGGCCAACCCGAGGAGGTCGCCGCCGCGATCTACTTCTTGTGTTCGGATGACAGCTCTTACATCTCGGGAACCGAGATCGAGGTAAATGGTGCCCAGCACGTGTAGGCAGTTGCTTGGTCAGTCCAGCGACGCGATGATGGCGCGCAAAGTCTCGATGCCCAGGCCTTTTTCCGAGGATGTGAGCACCATTTCCGGAAAGGCCGCCGGGTGTTTGGACAGTGCGCTTCGCACTTGAGCCAGCATCTTCTCGCGGTCTTTTTCTTTCACCTTGTCCGCTTTGGTCAGCACCGCTTGGAATGTGACGGCGGATTTGTCCAAAAGCGACATGATCTCGTCATCCACGGGTTTCACGCCGTGGCGGGCGTCGATCAAAACGAAGGCACGGCGCAGGTTTTGACGCCCCGATAGGTAAGATTTCAGCAGCCGCTGCCATTTCTCGACCACCTTTACCGGTGCGTTTGCATAACCATAGCCGGGAAGGTCCACCAGATAGGGGCCATTCGTCGTCGTGAAGAAGTTTATCTCTTGCGTCCGGCCTGGCGTGTTTGACGCGCGTGCGAGTCCCTTGCGACCCGTCAAGGCGTTGATCAGGCTTGATTTCCCTACGTTAGATCGTCCTGCAAAACAGACTTCAATCCGGTCCGGGGCGGGCAGCCCGTCCATTGCGACAACACCTTTAACAAAATCGGTCTCGGCAGCAAACAAAAGCCGACCGGCCTCTTGCTCTTGCTGATCGGGTTCTTCGGCTAAGGGGAATGGAAGTTGGGTCATGAAATCACCTTAACCGGGCTATCGACATGCACAATGCCGGGTTTGGTGACGTAGCCGTAAACGCCAAATTCCTGATGTCCCCAGCCCTGCTTCAAAGCCCCCAAAGTATCTGCGTCACGTTCACCTGTGCGGGTGTTCGCGGTGGTCGCAAGACAACGTGTGATCTCTTCGCGTATCTCCATCTCGGCCTCGCCGACCCGAATGTGTTTGCCAACCCAGCTTTTTTCGTCCCACGCATCAAGCCCTGCAAGTTGCAGGTTTCCGCGCCAGCGCAGCGGCGAAAGTTCTTGGCTCAGATGCTCCTCCACTGCTTTGTGTGACGCCAGATTGATCAGCGAGATCGAGGGGAAATCCGTATCCGTCATGCCCCGATCCGCCTTAATGATGCGCGCAGGTGCTGCCCGGTCGGGCGGGCAAAGGGGCGTGATCCACTTAAGAAACCGCGCGTTGACATCAGGTAGGTCCGGGTTGATCGTGATGCCGGGTTGGTGTGGATGGGTCAGTGTGACCGTGTTGCTGACGGGATCAAAGCTGGCATTCAGTGCCATCAGCAAAGGACCCTTAGACCCACGCGAAAAATTCACGCAAGGAGCCCATTGGCCAGAATCGCCCAGCTTTGCGGCTTCGAGCGCCACGGCCCAATGACGGTCGTAGGGCAGGCATTCGCCCGCCCTCAACATTACGTTCAACAGCGCTTCTCGCCCGTGCGACTTGATGGGATGTCGCCAGATTTCGGCGACATGCGCCATTAACTCGCATCCTTCGACTTGCGCTTGAAGGTCTTCAACACATTGCCCAACACGTCAGGTTTGTGCCCATGGCTGCGCATGATTGTGTATTGCTGAATGAACGTGATCGTGTTGTTCGCAATCCAGTAAACCACCAGACCAGAGGCAAACTGACCCAGCATGAACATGAAGACCCAGGGCATCCACGCAAAGATCATCGCCTGCGTAGCATCGGTGGGGGCTGGGTTCAGCTTCTGTTGCAGCCACATCGAGATACCAAGAATAATCGGTAAGACGCCGAGCGACAGGATCGCCAGAAGGCTTTCTGGGCCCGGAGGTGCATAGGGCAGCAAGCCAAACAGGTTAAGGATTGAGCTGGGGTCGGGCGCCGAAAGGTCCTTGATCCAACCGATCCACGGGGCGTGGCGCAGTTCCAGCGTCACAAAGATAACTTTGTAAAGCGAGAAGAAGATTGGGATCTGAAGCAGGATCGGCAGACAGCCCGACGCAGGGTTAACCTTTTCCTTCTTATAGAGCTCCATCATTTCCTGCTGCAGCTTTGCCCGATCATCGCCTGCGCGTTCTTTTAACTTCTCCATCTCGGGCTGAAGCTCTTTCATCTTCGCCATGGAGACATAGGATTTATAGGCCAGCGGGAACAGGATCGCTTTGATGACCAAGGTGAGGCCGATGATGGCCCAGCCCATGTTACCGATAACGGCATTCAGCCAGTGCAGAACGGCAAAAATCGGCTTGGTCAGGAAAAAGAACCAGCCCCAATCGATGGAGTCGATGAAGCGATAGATACCGTCTTCGTTCTGATAGTTGCGGATGGTTTCCCATTCCTTAGCGCCGGCAAACAAACGGGTCTCGACGCTAGCAGAGGCACCGGGCGCGACATCTTGGGTCTGCAATCGAATTTGGGTCTGATAGATATCCGATTTTTCGGCATAGCGCACGACCGAGGTAAAGCCCTGACCCGGTTCCGGGATCAGAGTGGTCATCCAGTAGTGATCTGTAAAGCCGACCCAACCGTTTTCTTCCACCTGAACCACATCAGCCTTCGCACCTTCGCGGTCATCAAAGGAAAGATCAGCCACATCAGAGTAGTCCGTTTCCTCTAACTCTTTATCGACCTGACGGATGACGCCTTCATGCAAGATGAAGAACCCTTTAAGGTTTGACGGTTCGCCATGACGCGCCAAAACGCCATAGGGTGCCATGCGGTGGGCGGTTGTGCCGGTGTTTTCGACCGATTGATTGATCGTGAACATGAAATTTTCATCGATTGACACAGTGCGGCGAAAAATCAGGCCACTGCCATTCTCCCAACGCAGTGTAACTGGTGTTTGCGGTGTCAACTTGGTGCCAGCTTCTACCGACCAGATGGTTGTTGGTCCGGGGACGTCTTCAAGTGTCGTCTGTCCGCCGGGTGTCCAGCCATAGAGCGCGTAGTAAGCCTCGGCCTCGCCGGTGGGGCGCAACAGTTTGACGATGTCGCTCTCTTTCGAAAGTTCGACGTGATAGTCCTTAAGCTTTAGGTCATCCAGCCGCCCGCCCAGAAGCGAGATCGAACCGGCGAGCGCGGGTGTGTCGATTTCTACGCGGCCAACATTTGCCTGTTCGGCTGACACATCGGCTGTCGTAGCCGCAGGGGCGGTCGCGCTGTTGGCGTCAGGAAGGGCCGGGACAACTTGACCTTCGGCAGTCACTTGTTCAGTCGGCGTGGTGCCTTCGACGGGATCTGCCGGTGGAAACATGATCATCCATCCAGTGATGACGAGAAAACTCAGCACTGTTGCGAGGATCAGGTTCTTATTTTGGTCGTCCATCGGGGCCTACCACTCATCAATTTCGGTCAGAGTGGTTCAACAGGGCAGGGCGCAAAAGGTCAAGCAGTTTTAGGGCGCACCCCGTGTGGATTCTCGGGGTTTCGTGTCTTATGCGAGCTTGGGAACAACCACATCCGCTGTCCTTTTTTGCTCATGCGTCAAAGCCCATTGCAGGAACGTTTCGGCTGGCATTGGTTTTGCGATTGAATAGCCCTGTGCATGGTCGCAACCCAACGTTGCCAGCATCGCATGTTCCGCATGCGTTTCGACTCCCTCTGCCACGGTTCCAATGTCCAATTGCTTCGCAATGGTCAGGATGGCCGATATCATGTTTTGTTGGTCGATATCGGTGTCGATATGGGTGACATAAGAACGGTCGATCTTGATCCGATGGACGTTGAAGCGTGCAATGCTGGCGATTGCGGCGTTTCCAGTGCCAAAATCATCAAGATCAATCTTGCATCCCAATAGCGCCAGCGCCTTAACGTTGTGGATCGCAACGTCATCTTCCGTTTGAGTAATCACATTTTCAAGAATTTCAACAACCAGACGCTCTGGCGAGGTATCGAACCGGTCCAGTTCCCACTTGATCTTGTCGCTCAGCGTGGGGTTGTTTAACTCATCAGCTGAGACATTGACCGCCACAGTGGAAACGTTGATCCCTTCATTGTCCCAGTCGCGTACGGCCGATAGCGCCCCATAAAGCACAACTTCACCCAACCGTTCCAGTAGTCCTGCCTTGGCGATGGCTGGTAAAAAAGCTCCGGGTGCGATCAGCCCCATAGTTGGATGTTGCCAGCGGGCTAACGCCTCGCACCCAGTGATGCGCCCCGTCTTTACGCAGACCTGAGGCTGAAACCATGGTTTGATCTGGCCTTCATCCAGCGCACGAAGCAACGTTTCGCGGTTGTGCTCAATGCGTCCGACGCGGGGTGCCATTCCGTTTGAGAAGGCGCGAATCGATCCCGGGCCGGACTGAATCGCAAATGAAAGCGCACTTTCAGCTGCCGAAAGTAGCGCTTCGCCATTGGCTTCGGGGGAGCGGCCGGGCATAGCGAAGCCCAGACAGGACGACAGCAATACCCGTGTTTGATCAAGCGAGATCGGGTCGCTGACCGCGGCCTGTAGACGGGCTGCCAGTTGAAGTGTGGCTTCCAGGTCGACGCGCTGACGTTTGTCGATTGAAAACCCGAACCGGCCCACGTCAAGCACACAGACCAGATCTGTTTCACGCAAAGCTGTCCGCAGACGACCAGACACGATACGCAACACGTGCTCAATACCAACAGGTCCAAGCTGATCGGCCAATTTGGTAATCTCGTCGATTTCAAGGACAAGGCAGGATTTTTCATATTCCGCGTCTGGCATGAACCCGAAGTCCAGATGTTCAATGAGTTTGGTGCGTTTCGGCAGCCCAGTGGTCGCATCAATCTTTTGAGGCGACGCCGGTGACGGGCGGGTTAAAGTGCCGCCAATGGCCAGCAGACCTGGAAACAGAATGGCGACCAAAACCATCAGATGCTCGCCACCATACCAATAAGCGAAGATCATGGTCGCGGGCAGAAAGGCTGCCAAATGAGGCGCTGTCAATATCGCGCGAATACGTTTTTTTACTTGCTCAGCACCCTGAACTACCGCCATGACAGGTTCCTTTTGTCGTGCGTCTTGCAGTCGAGGCGGCGATACAGATGCGCCTCTTGCTAACGGACAAAGTAGGAACGTGTGGTCAATCAGAAGTTAATGCGTCGAGGAAAACTAGAGCTAATTGTCATGATCTTCTGCAAGGCTTCGCATCAGACCTTTGAAGTCAAACAGTTGCGGGTCCAGAAGATGGCTGGGGCGCGAGTTCATCAGAGCCTTGAACATGATCTGGCGACGGCCGGGGAAATTTGCCTCCCACCCATCGAGGATTTTCTTAACCTGCTGACGCTGCAATCCGTCTTGAGATCCGCACAAGTCACAAGGGATGATCGGATAGTTCATCTGGCTGGCGAACTTTTCGCAATCTGCCTCTGCGACGTGGGCGAGCGGGCGATACACGAACAGGTCGCCTTCTTCGTTCACCAGTTTTGGCGGCATCGTCGCCAATCGTCCACCGTGAAACAGATTCATAAAGAAGGTTTCCAGTATATCATCGCGGTGATGGCCCAGAACCACGGCTGAACAACCTTCCTCGCGTGCGATGCGATACAGGTTTCCCCGGCGCAGGCGAGAGCATAGCGAACAGAAGGTGCGCCCGTGCGGGATCTTGTCCATCACGATTGAATAGGTGTCTTCGTATTCGATCCGATGCGGCACCTGCATCTTTTCAAGGAATTCGGGCAGAACCGTTGCCGGAAAACCCGGCTGCCCCTGGTCAAGGTTGCAGGCGAGCAGGTCGACCGGAAGGACACCCCGCCATTTCAACTCGTACAAGGCAGCGAGCATCGTGTAGCTGTCTTTGCCGCCAGACAGACAAACCAGCCATTTCGCGCCGCGTTCAATCATACCGTACTGGTCTACAGCCTCGCGCACATTGCGCATGATGCGCTTGCGCAGCTTCTTGAACTCGGTGGTCGAGGGCGCGCCGTGAAACAGCGAGTGAATGTCGTCCAGTTGGTTGCTGATAAGATCGGTCATGGGCGCGCGTCTAAGCATTTTGTAGGCATCTGGCAAGCGTTCCCGGTATAAACGGCGCGCTGTTGCGCGCCACTTAAAGCAGGTTTTGCCAAGGGTGTGCTTTGACCGCACAGTCCGTTGGTAAGCCCATGTCGCGTTTCAGCGCGGGGTGCATACCGTACAGATCAAACTGCCGGCGAGGCCGCGCAAAGAATGCGGCCCGGATGACGCGCCAACGACCATGCCGCCTGATCAGCCCGATCAGCGTGGCCTCAAGCCGAAACGGTATTTTGTGAGCACGAGGTGGTAGGGTCAGTGTTTTAGCCATTATCCGTCTCCTGTCGCGATGTCAGTGCTTTGTCAGACCTCAAGTAGACTTGAGGTCAAGAAATTTTCGCTGCCCCGCGATCAAAACCACGGGGCAGGAAAATTAAAACCTTGGACCTTGAAGCCGAGGCGGAGGATGCCCGGGTGGAAGCCCCACGTCACGGCGCAGGTGATCGGACAGGTGATCTGTCTGCGGTCGCCGGTGGCGCCGGGTTACCATGTTCGCGATCAAGACGCGGACGACGCGCCATGCGCCGTGACGGGTGACAAGATCGTCAACAAGATCGTTGAGCCGCAGGGGCTCGGAATGAAAATTAGAGTCCATCATGGGTTGGTTGCCGGCAAAGATACCGGCCCTCTTGGGTTGGATTGTGGTTAGTGGGACTCTCTGATGCGAATGCGAGCCTTGAACACAGATATGGTGTCAGGACGCACTTGTTTCAGAGATGTCAGAAATGCCCGTCACGGGCTGCTTAGCGGGGCCGTCATGCGCGCGATGCGAAGATCACGAGGTGAAAATGCCCCACAAACCCGAAACGCGACAGGCGAGTTGGAGAACGCTGGTATTGATCATGTAACGCCTCCTTCTGATTTGTGCGTTGCGAGTGGGGATGTTCTAGCGTGACAGCCTGAGATTTCAAGAACTGTGTTCAAGAAGCCTCAGGTTGTGACCGTCAGGGCACGATCAGGTCAATCCGAGTGATTGCAGTCTTGATCCGAGCCGGGCACCGGGTCGTATCCGCACGATCCCCATGGGTTGCAGCGCGCGATCCGCTTAGTCGCCAACCAGCCGCCCTTGATCGCGCCGTGCTTTTGCAACGCCTCAAGTGCATAAGCGCTGCAGGTCGGTTGATAACGGCAACTCCAACCGACCCACGGGCTGAGGACCATCCGATAGGCCCGGATCGGCAACGATAATAGATAGGCAGCGGGGGTCATGGTTTCTGGCGCGATGCGTGGATCTGTTTGATGACGCGGAGTAGATCCGCTTGCAGATCAGAGTAAACACGACTGGCCGTCTTTTCAGCGCGACCAATCAGCACGTAATCCCATCCGGGCTGACCATGTGTCGGGAGAATATCGCGGGCAATGGCGCGTAGTCGGCGCTTGGCGCGGTTCCTTGCGACGGCGTTACCGACTTTCTTTGAGCAGGTGAAGCCGACACGAATCTGGGAAGGCGGGGCCGTTTCCGTGTCGCGTCGCTTGCGCGCTTGCAGCAGAAATGCGGGCGCGGATGCACGCCTCGCGCGCGCAGCTGCCAAGAAGTCCCGACGTTCAGTCAGAGTTGCGATGATAGGATCATCCGCACAAACGGAAACCGCCGCAGACCCTTCGGTCTCGGCGGTCTTCGTTGTGTCAGCTTTGGGCGCAGACATGACTGCGGCCCGAGCGCTTATGCGCTCAGCGACTTCCGGCCACGCGCACGGCGCGCGTTCAGGATCTTACGACCGGCTTTCGTTGCCATACGCGCACGGAAGCCGTGGCGGCGTTTGCGAACCAGGTTCGAAGGTTGGTAGGTGCGTTTCATCGCCCGTCTCCGTCAATTGCTTCCCAATCCCGGTGGATTCGGAGCGTGTGTCATTCGAAGTCCGGTCTATAGGGGGCATTGACGGGCAAGTCAAATGCCTGATGAAGAATTTTCCGCCCTTTGTTACAGGCGGGAACGTTTTGGTCATCACAGTTCAACCACGCGTGATGTGGGTGGGCAAGGGGACTGTTTCGCCCCATCCTGTGGTCAAGCAAATGCAGACTGTCGCCGCACTGGCACCGGAGCCGCATATGATGATGACCGAACCAAAAGCACAGACCCCCAAAGAGGCCCAGCATACGATTCTGCGCCGCCTTCCGATCATTGCGATACTGGTCGTGGCTGTTGTTGGGGCGTTCACCCTGCGCGACTACCTTAGCTTCGAGACTTTGGCGCAAAACCGCGAGGCGCTGTTGGCGTTTCGAGACGCAAATTATCTGATGACTGTGCTGGTGTTCATTGCGGCCTATGTGGTGATCGTCAGCTTTTCTCTACCCGGTGCGACGATTGCGACACTGACCGGTGGTTTCCTGTTCGCTACCTTTCCGGGAGTCGTTTTCAACGTTGCAGGTGCGACGATCGGGGCCACAATCATCTTTTTTGCGGCACGTTGGGGATTGGGCGAAAAACTTGCCGCCCGGATGGAAGCCAGTGAGGGTAAGGTGAAGGTAATCAAAGATGGGATTGACGAAAATCAATGGTCGGTCCTGTTCCTGATCCGGCTTGTACCCGCCGTGCCGTTCTTCGTGGCCAACCTGATCCCCGCGTTGGTCGGCGTTCCGCTTTATCGTTTTGTGATCTCAACCTTCCTCGGGATCATGCCCGGTGCGCTGGTCTATACATCTGTCGGCGCTGGGCTGGGCGAGGTTTTTGCGCGCGGCGAAACTCCGGACCTTGGCATCATCTTTGAACCCCACATCCTTCTGCCGATCTTGGGACTGGCCGCGCTTGCTGCCCTTCCCATGGTGCTGAAGCGTTTTAAAAAAGGAGCCTGAAATGGCCGAACGTATCAAGGTCGATGTCTGCGTAATCGGGGGTGGATCGGGTGGTTTGTCCGTGGCGTCAGGCGCGGTTCAGATGGGGGCGTCAGTGGTGCTACTGGAGGGTCACAAGATGGGCGGGGATTGCCTGAACTATGGCTGTGTGCCCTCAAAGGCATTGCTTCATGCAGCCAAGGTCGGGATGGGGTGGGATGATGCCCATGGGCATGTAAAGCAGACTATTGCGACTATTGAGCCGCACGACTCGGTTGAGCGGTTCGAACGGTTGGGCGTGCGTGTCATACAGGAGTATGGCCGGTTTACGTCGCCAACCGAAGTTGAGGTCGGTAATCGTATCATCGAGGCACGGCGCTTCGTGATTGCCACTGGATCGTCGCCCTTGGTGCCGCCCATTCCCGGGTTGGACAAGGTGCCGTATCTGACGAACGAAACGCTTTTTGACCTGAAGGAACAGCCCAAGCACCTGCTGATCATCGGCGGGGGGCCCATCGGGTTGGAGATGGCGCAGGCGCATCGTAGTTTCGGTTGTGATGTGACCGTCATAGAAGGGGCGAAAGCGCTGAGCAAAGATGACCCGGAACTGGCAGCACAGGTGTTGGACACATTGCGCAACGATGGCATCGCTATCGAAGAAGAGGCGCTGGCCGCCGAGGTGCGCGGCAAATCTGGTGCTATTGAAGTCGAGGTCAAAGACGGCCGCGTGTACAAAGGCACCCATCTGTTGGTCGCCGTGGGACGCAAAGCCAATACCGACAAGCTAAACCTGAAGGCCGCAGGGGTAGAGCCGACGCATGCTGGCATCAAAGTGGACGCGGGATTGCGCACCACCAACCGCAAGATCTATGCCATTGGTGATGTTGCAGGCGGGCTTCAGTTTACCCATGTGGCGGGATACCACGCAGGGGTTATCATCCGTTCAATGTTGTTTGGGCTGCCATCTTCGGAACGCACCGATCATATCCCTTGGGCAACTTATACGTCACCAGAATTGGCGCAAATCGGGCTGACCGAGGCCGAAGCACACGAAAAACATGGTGACAAGCTTGAACTCACCCGGTTCGACTTTTCCGGCAATGACCGCGCCATTGCCACGCAGCAAACCAACGGTCTGATTAAGGTGATGATCGTGAAAGGTCGTCCTGTGGGCGCATCCATTGTTGGACCCGGGGCGGGAGAAATGATCAACCTGTGGGCACTTGCACTGGCCAATAATCTGAAGATGAGCCAGATCGCAGCAATGGTTGCGCCCTATCCTACGATAGCGGAAGTTAGCAAACGTGCAGCAGGGGCCTATTTCTCGCCGCGACTGTTTGATAACCCTTGGGTCAAGCGGATTGTTGGACTGGTACAACGGGTCCTGCCATGATGACATAACAGCGGAGCGCGCGCCGTGTTTAACACCCTTTCAGGCCGTTTCCTGATCCTGACGACCCTGTTCGTCATGCTGGCAGAAGTGCTGATATTTGTGCCGTCCGTGGCGCGCTTTCGCGAAGATTACCTTCGCACCCGTCTGGAACGCGCGCAGATTGCGTCCCTTGTGCTGTTGGCCGACGACATGATCGCACCAGAGCTTGAGGCCGAGCTTCTGGAAAACGCCGAAGTCTACAACGTCGTCCTGCGCCGCGATGAGGTGCGGGAGTTGATGTTGTCCTCGCCCATGCCCGCAGCGGTCGACAAAAGCTTCGATTTGCGGCATTCGACACCCTTTATCCTTATCCGCGACGCGATGGGCCGGTTGTTCACCCCAGAACCCGAGGTGATCCGCGTGATTGGCGACCCGGTGCGCGAAGGCGGATTGGTGATTGAAATCACCATGATGACGGTTAAATTGCGCAGCGCGATGTTGGAATATGGCCTGAACATTCTTTATCTGTCGGCAGTCATTTCGGTGATCACAGCTGGTCTTTTGTTTGTTGCAGTGCGCTTTCTGATGGTGCGACCGATCAAGCGGGTGGTGGGCAATATGAAAGATTATGCCATCGACCCTGAGGATGCGCGCAGGATCATCCAGCCCAGCACCAATGTCACCGAGCTGCGCGAGGCTGAGCTTGCCCTTAAAGGCTTACAGACTGACCTGACGGGCGCTCTGAAACAGAAAGAACGGTTGGCGCAACTGGGGGGGGCAGTGGCCCGGATCAGCCACGATCTGCGAAATATCCTGACGACCGCGCAACTATTTGCCGACCGTATGGAAAGCAGCAAGGATCCGATGGTCAAACGTGTCGGACCAAAGCTGGTGAATTCGATCCACCGTGCCGTCAGTCTGTGTGAAAACACACTAACCTTCGGGAAGGCAGAGGAACCTGCACCGTCGCTGGGTTGGGTGGTGCTGTCCGATCTGGCGGGTGATATTTTCGACAGCGAACGACTGGCTGCTGGCGATCATGACCTATCCTTTGCCGAAGACATCCCGGCTGGCATGACACTGCGCGCCGATTCCGAGCAACTCTATCGTATCTTGTCCAATCTTGTGCGTAATGCCCGTCAGGCGATAGTCGCGACAGGCAAAGCGGGTGAGATTGCCGTTCAGGCCATAGAGACTGACACGGATTGGCAGATCCGGGTGGCCGATACCGGACCGGGTCTGCCGAAACCGACACAGGACCATCTGTTTCAGCCTTTTGCCGGAACGAACCGCAGGGGCGGGTCTGGCCTTGGCCTTGCGATCGCTGCCGAACTGGCGCGCGGACATGGCGGCACACTGGCACTGGAACAGACAGGTATTAAAGGCACCACCTTCCTGCTGACCTTGCCGAAAGAGGTTGCACACGCCGAATAGTGTGATCAAGGCGATAAAACGTCAGGCAGACGGAAAGGGGACATCCAGCATCTTGCAGATCGCCCCGTTCATTGACCTGTAGGTGCGAAATCCCATTGCTTCGTAATAGGCTAGGCCTTCGCCGTTTGTAGCGCCGATGGTTGCATCAATGTTTCCGATGCCCGCATTCTGGGCTGCTTTGATCGTTGCGGCGAACAGGGCTCTCCCAACGCCCCGACGGGCGGCGCTGGGTTTGACATGCGTGCCGATAATACCCCAGCCGGGTGTGACGTCGTAAACGTTGCCTTCGGCCGCGCGGGTGAGGGACTGCAGCCCAAGGATTGCACCGTCGTCACCCACGGCAACGCTGCATTGGATGCTATCGGGATTACCAATATAATACTCGCGTACGTAGGCTTCATCCCATGGTCTTTGTCGTTTTCCAAGGTCCGCCAACTCCTTCAGAAACGCGCTAATCTCTGCCGCGTCTTCTAGCGTCGCATGTATTGTTTCCATTCACGGCTTTCCGTTTTTCGATTGGCTAAAGGTCAATTTCGATCTCGCCATTCGGGTCAGCAGCCCTGCTTTGGCACAAGATCATGTTTTCTGCACGCTGTGCGTTGGACAGTACGAAGTCGCGATGTTCAATACCACCAG
This sequence comes from Aliiroseovarius sp. F47248L, assembly GCF_023016085.1. NCBI lineage: Bacteria > Pseudomonadati > Pseudomonadota > Alphaproteobacteria > Rhodobacterales > Paracoccaceae > Aliiroseovarius > Aliiroseovarius sp. F47248L. The sequence goes on from NZ_JALKBF010000001.1 coordinate 48,512, forward strand.
AGATTACACCGCATTTACAGACGCCACAGATGCCGTCCGAACATTTCACATCAACATGGATGCCCGCCGCGTTCAGGGCATCTGCTGCTGTTTCGTCACTTGCCACTTCTATCCGTCGCCCATCTTTGAGTTTGAGCGTAAACGGGTGGTTTTCGTGTTCGCGTTGGTCAGGTGGATTGAAATACTCCAAATGGCGCGCTGCTTCCGGGATTCCCTGCCGTTCCGCGGCCTCCATCACTGCCGACATGTAGCGGTCCGCCCCACAGCAATAGACTTGGGTGTTTGTTGGAGCACCTGACAGGATAGCATCGAACTCCGCCCGCGAGCCTTCATCCGAGAAATGCAAATGGACACGGTGCGCCCATGGCATCGCCGCAAGATCGTTCAGAAATCCGGCATCCACCCGGCGACTGACCGAGTAATGCAGCGCGAAATCGGCCTCAATGGCGTGCAGGCGGTGAGCAAATGCGATCATCGGCGTGATGCCGATCCCACCGCCCATCAGGAAGGTTTTGGTCGCGTTTTCGTCCAACTCAAAATGGTTGATCGGCTTGGCGACGAACACCTTCCGTCCTTCAGTGAAAATCCGATGAAGCAATGCTGACCCACCGCGTCCATCAGGTTCGCGCAATACTCCGATCTGATAGGACATCCGGTCCGCCGGGTCGCCAGAAAGAGAATACTGGCGCAGAAAATCGGGCGAGACCAACACATCCAGATGCGCCCCGGCTGTCCATGCAGGAAGTGGCGCACCATCAACGGATGAGAACTCGTATTTGGTGACACCTTCGGCCATGGGTTCAACCCGGTTCACAACCAACTGCACCACGGGGGCTTCGTTGGGCATTGTGTAACGGTGGATCATGGAGCTTTCGCCAGCCGCCAGCCGCGCGCGATACTCTTTGGCCGAGATCATCGCCTGATAGGCTGCGATTCCGGCCTCACGATCCATCGGGAAGGGATAGGGATAAGGCGGAGGGGCGAGAGGGGCGGGGTACACCGCCAGCGTTTGATCTTCGTATTTCAGATCCAGATTACGGTTCAGACCGCGCCGGTTCACGGGTTCGTCAGACGGATGATAGCCGCCATCTGGTCCGAGTTTCAGATCCCACCACCATTTCTTCGTGTCGTTCAGCTCTCCGTTGCCGATGGCATCATCCAGCTTGGCCAGCACCGGGGCAGCCCCGGGAAGGTTCGAAGCCGCCCACCTGAATGGGGCTTGGGCAAATAGGCCTTCAAGGTTCCACGGGCAGGTTTTCATACAGCGCCCACACATTGCCCCACCGGGTTGGGTCACGCGATAGGTCGTGCATTTCTGGCTGTCTGACTTCCAGATCTCATAACCGTTGAACATCAGCTTCGGCCCGGCGGTGATCGCGCCTGACGGACATTCTCGCGCACATTTGTTGCAGGCTTCGCAGAACCGTTGCAGGCCGAAGTCGATCGGCTTGTCATGCGCCATCGGCATGTCCGTCGTCACAACCCCCGATTTTAGCCTCGGGCCGAGATAGGGGTTCAGGATGACTTCGCCGATCCGGCTGACCTCGCCCAACCCTGCAAGTAACAAAAGGGGTGGTTGCAGAACGGTCCCGTCCATCACTGTATGCGCCTTGGCAGAATAGCCAAGGTTGCGGATTTGCTGTGCGATCACGCCACCGATCAGCGAGAACCGCAGATAGGCGCGCATGGATTGACTGACGGCGATCCAGTCATCGCCCGACGCGCCCTCCATCGTCTCAAATCCCTGATCGACGATCATTGATACCGCCTGATCATGCGTGGGTTCAATCTCGGCTCCCGTGGTGTCGTGGCTGTACCACGTCCAGTCCGGGCACTGGCTGGTACCTACCGCGTCGATGCCAAGGAAATAGCTGGCGGCCTTCAGAGCATTGGCGTTTCCGACCGGATCATTGGGTCGCCTGTCCTGATCCGCTATCGGTCCATCTTGCAATGGCGTTAGCAACCCTAGCGCGCGGCGCTGGGCATAGCTGGGGGCTGCCTTGCGAACATACATACCGCCGGATGAATGCTCTTGCAGCTGTTTTCCCATATCCCCGAACTGGGCGCGGGCGAACATGTCGGCACGTTTCGGAACGCGGGCCACATTGGGTTCATCAATGTATGTGGTCGGCGTGTCGACCCGCTTCAATCGCTCGAACGGGTGGGCACCCATCGCATAGTCACGTTTCGCATAAGGATCGCGGTTCAGTGCCGATTTCGTTGTCTTTGTTCCCAACCACCACGCCGGGCCGTTGATCTGGTGCCAAGGCTGTTTCGACAAAGGCGCAAGAGGTTTATCGGCCAACAGCGCCATATCCGTCGTTACTGCCGCCAACCCAAACCGCGGACCGATCCAAGGTGCAACGATCTGTCCGTTTTCCTCAGTTGCCAACCCGCCTGCCACTGCCAACCGGTTTAAATCCACATCCGTCGCAGCTCCGGTATGGGCTTTGGCATCAAAGCCCAAAAGGCGGATGTAGTTTGCGATGACAATCGCGGTCTCTGCCCCCAACAGACAGGCGCGTTGGTTCTGTGCATCCATGATCCAGGCAGCGCCCGGTTCATCCGGCTTGGGATCGCGGTGGTGCTCATACAGAAACACGATGGCATGCCGGTGGTTGCTTCCCGGACGGGGTGTGGCCTTGAGGCTTGCACGCAGCTCGGCCATCAATGTGTCGATCCCGGCGGCCAACGTGCGGACTTCGCGATGTTCCAGCGAGGTTACGAGCGCTTCGATGTTCGTGTTGATGATTGGCTGGTCAAGAAAATCATCTGATTCCAAATCCGCGATGCCCACCATGGACGCATCCGAGAAGTATCCAAAGGCTTTAAGATGTTCACTTCGCTCAGCAAGATCATCAGGGATGGTTGCCCGTGCCGGGTTCACATCGCCGTCACGAATTGCGTCCAGCGCGGCTTGATAAGGGGCCATGGCGTTGACGATGCTGTCGGGCTTGTCCGGGCGATCAAACCGGACGGGCAACACAGGGGGGATGCCGGACAAATCGGGGGAAGCCTGCGTGCGGATCAGCCCTTCAAGCGGATAAGGCCCCATATGCACCGGGCGGGTCTTAGTCGAAAACAGCCGCATATCAGGACGGGTCAACAGGCGTAGCTTTGCCGGAATAAGCGGTTAGATGGTCTGGTGGTATCTCCTCATCCCCATAAAGGCCCAGAAGAATGCCAACTTGTCCCGAACCGCCCTTGCGACGCTCTGCGATCTGCGCGTCAGAGATTGTGGTGCACTGAGATTGCCGCCGCACCCAGCAAAACAGCTTATCATACATCGCGGCAATAAGGTCGGCGTGGTCATCGGATGCGCCGAAAACCGGGTGTGGATCGCGGCGTTCGTCTTCGGACCGGACCACCGGCTTGATGTGGTTGTGGCCATACATGTCATGATAGGGCGCAGGCACGATATAGGGCCAGTTGGGCTTGATGAAGCTGACATGGGCGCACCACGGAGCTTTGCCTTTCTGCGTCTCGATGAAATCTATGGTGCGGCTGGTCAACCAAGGGGTTTCGCGGTCTTCTTCACGAATATTGGCGGGTTTGTCGGCATGCATCACCAGAAACCCTGAGGCGATGTCGCCTTCGTCGGTCACGCCCGCGTTTGCATTATCATGCCACGGGTTTGCAGATGGGTAACCTTTGGCCTTAAGGTATTCGTTATAAGGTGATCGTTTCTGATCATAGAAGCCCGCCGGCCCCTCGGCCCAAAGACCTTCATCACGGATCCAGACATCAAAGCCGCATTCCTCGACCCGCGCACCGATCACGCTGTCGTGCGACAAGCCCAGCCAGGCCATGCCTTCGACATCGGCTTTCATATGGGTCTTACTGATCAACCAACAGCCCATGCCAGCTTTGCGCAGATGATCGCCTATTGTCATTTCTCCGACCTTCAGCGGGAAGTTGTTGAACGACGCGCCGTGAGACGAGACATAGCGCCCTGTATACGTGCTCATCCGACTGGCACCACAAACAGGAGACTGGCAGTAAGCACGATTAAACCGCACGCCCCGTGCGGCCACACGATCAAAATTTGGCGTCCTTAACGTTGGGTGCCCCGCGCAGCTGAGGTAATCGAACCGCAGCTGATCATACATGATGAAAAGGATGTTTAGAGCCATGCCCGCGCCTCCTCCGGCATATCATTCTGTTCGCAATGGAATCAGTTGAGCATGGACGGAAAGGGGGCGCTACCCCATATTGGATTCAATATCCAAATCTGGGGACGGTTGTTAAACCTGATATCGATCAGGTCGCTTGTTGGACCCGTTCGATATAGGCACGAAGCTCGCCCGCTTCTTGCCGGGCATCGCGTAGACCATCCATGGCGGCGCTCAGTTCTGCTTCGGTCTGTTGCAACTGGTTGGACATCTCCGCTTCACGTTGCTGCAGATATGTCATGGCCTGATCGCGGGTTTCTTCGGCTTCATGAAGGGCTTGTGCCATTTTGTCCAATTCGTCCATTTCGGTTCCAGCGACCTGAACGAACCGATGGATCAGCCAATGGGCGAACCATCCAAGCGCAAAGGCCACGAACAAGATGATGGCGGTGACGATGATAAACTCGGTTCTGTTCATCGTAGAAAGTCCTTGCTTGGAGGCCTAGCGCTCGGGGCGCGGTTTTGGGCGGGTGTCATCGGTTTTGGGCGTGAACACGTCCACGCCACTGTAAGGTGGAGCGTCGGCGTCTTGGGTCGCATCTGCGTCCTCGTCGGACGTACTGGCCTCTCCTTCGCGTGCGTCAGTATCCGAGGCCGCGGCATCCGCGTCATTGGGCCCTTCCGGATCAGTGCCGGTATCGCTGTCTTCTGCATCAGAAGTGTCCAGCAAGCGGAACTCGATCCGGCGGTTGGCTTCGCGGCCGTCTTCGGTGCCATTATCGGCGATTGGATCTGCTTCGCCATAGCCTTGTGCTGTCAGGTTTGTCGTCAGGATGCGGCGCGTTAGAAGCGCGTTCAAAACCGCCTGCGCCCGGCTTTGCGACAGGGCCAGGTTCATTTCCTCACGTCCCTGACTGTCGGTGTAGCCTTGGATTTCCATTCGCACATCCGCGCAATCTTTCATGATCTCGGCGATCTCGTCGATGGTTCCGGCGGCCGAGGCTTCGATATTCGCTGAACCGGGGGCAAATGTGATCTTTTCTTTGGCCATGATCGCGTTGATGTTGGCCGCACATTGTTCTGGGCTGGGCAACGACAGGCGCGGATCAAGTTCTTCCTGATAGTCTACATCGACCTGAAAGTTCTCAGATGCACCCAGTTTTTCGCTCAGTATGCGCGAAACTGAATCGCTTGCATCCGGGTCGCCGGTCACGCCGCGAATATCAACGACCTCGGGCTGAACCACGACCGACCCGCTCGACAGAAAGGACAGGGCTTCCAGCCCGGCCAGAACGCGGGTCGGCCAATCATTTGGCAATTCACCATCCAGCCGCGTAGCAGGGTACACGTTGCCCGATCCGAACTTTGCCCGGGCAAAGCTCTCAGTGGCGCTGCGCAGGGTTTCGTCTGTCAGACGACCCCGCATCTGGACCAGCCCTTCCGGGCTGCGGGTGGCGACAAATTCGGGTGGCCCGCTGCCTTCACCGCTGCCGTCGATCTTGACCGGGGCAGGCAAAACGGAGTGCAGGGAGTAAAGGTCGGGCAGATCGTTCTCCAACTCGCCGACAATGCGGTCAAATGTGGCTTGCGGGGTGGTGTCGGGGGCGACAAGGGTCACATCTGCATCCGAGAAGGTGATCGAGCCTCCACCCAGCTCACTGACTGCACGAATACCGGTTTCGACGGCATCCGGCCAATCGGGCGACGGAACACCAAGACCGATGGTGCAATTGGCGGCCTTGGTCAGGCCTGCTTCGGTCGCAGCAGATACAATGCGCGCGCGTCCGACGGTTGTGTGGGCTGAACACGCGTCGAAACGTGGGCCATCTTCGTCAATCAGGAACCGCAGGGTGAAAGGGGTGATAACTGGCCGTGGTGCCGAGATATCAATCGACAAAAGGGCGGTACGAGGGGCTGCGCGTTTCAGGTCACGCGCCCATTTGGCTTTCTGATCCACACTGTCGGCCAATGCAGTGATCGCCACCTTGTCCGCATCCATCGAGATTTTCGAGCGCGGCAACGTCTCAAGTGCATAGACCGCAAAGGCCAGCACCTCGTCCCAATTGGCAGGCACCGGATAGTCAGCGGTTTCAAGCAGGTCGGTGACATGAGAATCGCGTGCTATCGCGTTGACGTCTTTGTTCAAGCCTTCGCGGTCAGAAGCTGCCGGGATCAGTCCGATCATCGAAATACCCGCATCATTGCGCAGAATCTCGATCGAAAAGCGTGGTGGTTTGATGGCTTCGGCGGCCGGGATGGTCACGTTGTCGATGACGCGTGTCGAATCGACGACCTTGCCGGCGGCAGCAAGTGCGCGAAACCGTGCGGCCTCATTCGGGGCCACACCTGACAGGATCACCTGAAGCCCATCGGCTTCGGCGCTGGCCCATTCGTGACCTTGCAGAAACAGTTCGTCCATGACGCCGTCCTGCGACGTTGCCTCGATTGCGGACACGGCAAGGTTTGCTGCGAGAAGTGACACCAATGCAGCGATAAAGAACGAGGCAGGAACCAGAAAAACTTGCGAAAGGCGCATACTGAATGGCGTCCGTTATCTTGTGAATCCTATGCTTCTTAAGGCCTGTCGCAGTCCGGCGCAATCAAAGCAATATTGCGATGGCGAGAAACAGCACAGGGATCAGCCCGGTGTTTCGGTTGGAACGGAACAGTCGCAAACAAGTCTTGGGATCGTCTGTTTTCAATTGCCTGAGTTGCCACATCATATGCCAACCCATGAACCAAACACCACCAAGGGCAATGACCAATGACAGGATGTTTTCACCCGGAACCATGGCTAAAATCACTGCAAATGCCATCAAAACGATGGTCAGGACCTGAAACAACAGCAACCATTTTTGGCTGTTTTCACCGAACAATCGGGCAGTGGATTTGACCCCGATCAGAGCGTCATCTTCGGTGTCCTGATGGGCATAGATTGTGTCGTAGAACAGCGTCCAGGTAATGCCTGCGACATAAAGCACCACCGCAGGCAATCCAAGGCTTCCGGTGTGCGCTGTCCATGCCAGAAGCGCGCCCCAGTTGAAGGCGATGCCCAGAAAAACTTGCGGCCACCATGTGAATCGCTTGGCAAAGGGATAAATGGCAACCGGCACAAGCGAGACGATGCCCAATAAAATCGCGGCAGCGTTGAAGGTCAGCAGAATCCCGAACGCGATCAGGGCTTGCAGCGCCATCCAGATTGCCGCCTGTCGCGCTGTGACTTGCCCTGACGGAATAGGGCGGCTGCGCGTCCGTTCAACCCGCTCATCAATATCGCGGTCGGTGATGTCGTTCCACGTGCACCCCGCGCCGCGCATCAACCAAGCACCAATGGCACACCCCACCATGATCCACACATCCGACCAGCCGAAACGTCCGCTGACATTGGCCGCCAGCAATACCCCCCACCAACAAGGCAACAGTAATAGCCATGTGCCGATGGGCCTGTCCGCGCGGCTCAGGCGCAGATAGGGGCGGCTCCAGGCCGGGGCGCGATGGTCGACCCAGTTGTCGGTATAGGCGTCGGACACGCGTCCTTTTGGCTCTGGCATATCGGCGTTTTGGGTCATAGGTTTCCCTCATGAAACAGGCGAAAGTCAGGCTCTATGTAGATCACCCCTTGGCTGAGGGGCAAACCGTTTCGCTGGAGCGGGATCAGGCGCATTACCTTTTTGGGGTGATGCGGCTGGGCGAAGGCGATCTGGTGGCGCTGTTCAATGGTCGGGACGGAGAGTTTCCGGCAGAGATCATCGAGGCAGGTAAACGCAAGGGTGTTCTGGAATGTCAGACCCAGTCTCGACCTTTGCACATGCCGCCCGATCTGTGGCTGTGCTTTGCGCCGATCAAGAAAGCGCGCACTGATTTCATCGTGGAAAAGGCCGCCGAAATGGGCGCGGCCCTGATACAGCCCATGCAGACCGACTTTACCAATTCCGAACGTATCCGCCGTGACCGCCTGCAGGCTCATGCCATCGAAGCCGCCGAGCAATGCGGTGGCACCTATGTGCCCGAAGTGGTCGATCTGATGCGCATGGACAGGCTGTTGGACGCATGGCCAGATGATCGCCAGATCATGTTTTGTGACGAAGCGCTTGTGGGTGCGGCCGAGACACTCTCTGCCGCCAGTGGGCACCGCTGGGCCATCTTCATCGGCCCCGAAGGCGGGTTCTCTGACCGGGAACGGGCGCGCCTGCATGCGATGGAAAACGCCCACCCCGTCAGCCTTGGCCCGCGCATCCTGCGCGCCGATACTGCCGCCGTGGCGGCCATGACCATGTGGCAGCAGGTGTTGGGAGATTGGTCTTGATCCGCATGGCGAGGCCTGGTGATGAGGGCGCGATAGATGCGTTCCTGAAGCCCCATTCGGCAAGCTCCATGTTCTTGCGATCCAACCTTGCGCAATTCGGGCTGGGACTTGGCCCGGATCGGTCCGACGACCCGCGCGCGACAACGTTTTGGCTGGCCAAGAATGGTGCCATGCGCGCGGTCTTTGGGCTGAGCAACGCCGGGTTTGTTATGGGTCAAGCACTAGACAACGACCCCGATGACTGGATCGCTTTTCGCGACGCGCTGAAAGGCGCAACGGTGGCAGGCATCACGGGGGCCACGCCTCAGATCAAGACTGCAATGGAGGTTCTGGGGCTACAGAATGCGCCATATTCGGTGATGCGCGATGAGCCGCATTACAGGCTGGACCTTTACGATCTTGAAGACCCCGCCAGCAACGCGCGGTTGCGTCCCGCCAAACCTGACGATCTTGACCTGCTGTTCGACTGGATCATTGACTATGACACCAGTGTTTTGGGGTCCCCTTTGAACGACGTGACTCGTGCGCGCACCAGTGCAAATGCGCAGGCGCACATGAATTCAGACAGCCATCGCATTCTGGAGGTCGACGGCATGCCCGTCGCGAAGACCGCGTTCAACGCGTCCTTGCCCGACATGGTGCAGATCGGCGGCGTCTATACGCCCCCGGAACACCGGTCGAAAGGCTATGCCCGAACCGCTGTCGCGCTTCACCTATTGGAAGCGCGCGAACGCGGTGTGAAAACCGCGATCCTGTTTGCCAGCGGTGAACCAGCCTGCCGCGCTTACGAAGCTATCGGTTTTCAAAGGATTGGCACCTATACATTGGCCATTCTTGCCAAACCGCGCGTGATCGGAGCCAACGGATGAGTTTCATGCGACCAGAAGCCCGGGAAACACTGGCCAGATATCGCGAATCCTTGGTTGGCGGTGCGGTGATCGTAATGGGGCTTTGGTGGGCAATCGGATCGCTGGGGCTGATCAAGTGGATCGGCCTGACCGTCGCGGCGTTCGGCGCAGCGATCCTGTGGTTAGGCCTGCGTCACGCGCGCATTCGGGCGGGGCATGGTGGCGTTGGTGTGGTGCAGGTAGATGAACGGCAAATCACCTATCTGGCGCCCGTCGGGGGCGGGTTCGCTTCGCTCGACGATGTGGGCCGGATCGAGATCGCAAAAGACCGCGCGGGCATGGCGGTTTGGCGCTTTCGCACAGGCAACGAGATTTTGTTCATCCCGGTGCGCGCAGAAGGGGCCGAGGCGCTGTTTGACGCGCTCACCGCTCTGTCTGGCGCAGACATTGATGTGGCCATCCGTGCCGCCAACACTCCGCCCAATGAAACTGTCGTGATCTGGCAACGCGCGGTCGTAAAGCTGCATTGACAGTCTCGACCCATTGCCCCACGACTTGAAGACCCTGCAAGGCGCGAACAGTAGGAGACGCCCATGTCCATCCCTCAGTCCGGCGGCGGACCGATCACCCACCAAGACCAGTTGGCCCAGTATTTGTCAGACGGCTGCAAGCCGCGTAATGCGTGGAAGATAGGGACCGAGCATGAGAAGTTCGGCTATTGCAAGGACACGCTAAAGCCGCTGTCTTATGATGGGCCGCGGTCGATCTTGGCGATGCTGGAAGGTTTGCGCGACCGCTTCAACTGGACTGAGGTGCGCGAGGCGGGCAACCTGATCGGGCTAGAGCGTGACGGCGCGAATATCAGCCTTGAACCGGGCGGACAGTTCGAGCTGTCCGGGGCACCACTGGAAACCATCCACCAAACCTGTGACGAGGTGAACGAACATCTACGCGAAGTGCAGGAAGTCGCGGATGGGATCGGTGCGCGCTTCATCGGCCTTGGCGCAGCGCCCGATTGGACGCATGAGCAGATGCCGGTGATGCCCAAGGGGCGTTACAAGCTGATGACCGACTACATGGACAAGGTCGGCACCCACGGCAAACAGATGATGTATAGAACCTGCACCGTACAAGTGAACCTCGACTTCGCAAGCGAAGCCGACATGGTGAAAAAGTACCGTGTGGCACTGGCATTGCAGCCCGTGGCCACCGCGCTTTTCGCCAATTCGCCGTTTTTTGAAGGCAAACCCAACGGTCACAAGTCGTGGCGCTCGCGCATCTGGCGCGATCTGGATCCGGCCCGCACCGGAATGCTGCCCTTCGTGTTCGAAGACGGGATGGGGTTCGAGCGCTACGTGCAATACGTGCTCGATGTGCCGATGTATTTCGTCTATCGCGACGGGGAATATATCGACGCGCTGGGCCAATCGTTCCGCGACTTCATGCAGGGCAAACTTCCGGCACTGCCGGGTGAAACACCGACCCTATCCGATTGGGCCGATCACCTGACAACGATCTTCCCCGAAGCTCGTATCAAGCAATACATGGAGATGCGCGGTGCTGATGGTGGCCCGTGGCGCCGCCTTTGTGCGCTGCCTGCGTTCTGGGTGGGCCTGATGTATGATCAAAACAGTCTGAACGCGGCTTGGGATTTGGTTAAGAGCTTGGACGCCGAGACCCGAGAAGGATTGCGGGTGGCTGCGTCGGTCAAGGGCTTGCAGGGCGAAGCGGGCGGCATTAAGCTGCACGACCTTGCCCGCGAGGCGGTTAAGATCGCCGAAGCCGGGCTAAAAGCCCGCGCCCGAGCCGGCAACGCCGGACTGGTGCCAGACGAAACCCATTTCCTGAATGCCCTTCAGGAAAGCGTCGAGGAAGGGCGCTCGCCTGCCTGTGAATTGCTTACCAAGTATAATGGCGAATGGGGCGGCGATCTGACTCACCTTTATGAAGAATACAGTTACTGAGTGGGATTGCGCGCTAAGCCCGATATCCAAGTAATACGCCGCAAGCTAGGGGCGCTGCCCCTCGGCCCCCCGCGGCGCGGGTGGCCTCACCCCGAGATATTTGGAACAAGAAAAAAGAGAGGGGGATGCCCTCTCTTTCAAGCTCTCGCTTTTCCTTGTGCGGTCATCGGCGTCCCCGCCTGTACCGCAAAACCAGACTAGCCCGCATTGGTTAACAAAAGCTTACGCTTTTTCTTGTTACAAATATCCCCGCCGGAGGCATCGGCAGTTCAATTTTGCAAAGGGGAAGTTCATCTCCGTCATGTAGACGAAGGCCTACTCGTCCTTAACTTGCGTCGAGCGATAGATCCCTTCAGGCAGGTTCAGGGCTGCGGTCAGATCCCTGAGCTGCGCAAGTGACAGTGTTATTCTATGCACCAGATCCGTGCGTGGATCCCATTGCTCTAATGTGACGCAATCGTCGAAAGCATTGATGATGACATCTTCGTTCAGATGCTCTCTACCCTCGTCCACAAGGGTAACGACAGTGGCATCAAATTCGTGCTCAATGGTAAACATAGGTCGAGTTTAAGCGTTCACACGGTAAACGCCATAGCCTTGGTTAGACGCGGTCGTTGTAAACTAGGAGACAGCTGGGACATATGCAGCAATTCAGTGGGTTTCTAACGGATCGAGGGTCCAAATACGCAGTATCGGGTGGCCCGGTTACGTCGCGCGCCGATGTAAAGGCGTTTCTGAAAAAGCTTGCTCGCGACAAGCGGTTTGCCAAGGCCACCCACAACACCTGGGCTGCGATCTTGCCTGATGGCGGCCCCATCAAGGGGGATGACGGCGAGGCCGGCGCGGGACTGGTCATTCTTAGGATGCTGGAGCGGGAAGGTTTGCATGGACATATTATAGTGGTCACACGTTGGTTTGGTGGCATCAAGCTGGGCGGCGACCGGTTTCGCCGCGTGCAGGATTGTGTGGATCACTATGTTACCCATGCAAAACCGGAGGCGCGGTGATGAACCGGACGGAACTGAAACGTTTCTGGAACACCTGCCTCTGGTCTTGGGTAGGATGGCGTGCTGCATGGAAAACATAAAAATCGCTGCACCAGTGGACGATTGTATGCCTTTTATCCTGCGGTCTTGCGCTTTGGCTTGATCTTAGCCGTGGAGAGTGCGCTTTGACGCTTGCCCTGTCCATTTTGGTCGTGGCGTCCGAGCTTATCAATACGGCGATCTAGCAAGTTGTGGATCTTGTGACAAAAGACCGTCATCCGCTTGCAGAGCAGGCGAGGGATGCAGGCAGTGCCTTTGTTGCGCTGACGGCCTTGGCCGGTGGCGTCACATGGCTGGCGATCTTGATGGGTTGCACCCTCAGCTGCCGCTTTCTTCTTCCAAATGCAGCTTCATGTCGATCAGCACGTGCTGCAGCGCCAAGGTTTCGCGCAGCAGCCGTTTGGCTTCATTGATTGTGATGATGCCGTCTTCGATAGATTGCTGATACTCGCCCATCAACATGGCAAACCGTTGTGAAAGAGCGATCACGTCGGAATTGACACCGCCGCCCTGGGTGTTCTTGCGCTCTGCATCATAGGACATGGTAATGCCACGTAGCTCCGCCAGTGCGCCTGTCACATGGGGGTAACGCGCGGCCTTTTCTAAGGCGGCAACGGCGTCGACGGGCATAAACCGATCCGAGTGTTCGTCACTGTCAGAATAATACCGGCCCAGCGTTGCCTTGGATTTGCCTGTAAGCTCACAGGCGGCTTCAAGCCCCACATCCTTGACCAAAGCCTCGGTGTGTTTTTTCAGATAGCTGCCAATACTGTCCATCTTCGTAACCTCATCGCGTCCGCACTGCTTTGCGGGGAAAACCGGTTTTCTTTTCCCATTATTCTAAGCGCAATGGAATGGCTTATTTAATCCGTGGCAAGTTGGTGAGTTTATCGAGTGCTTGGTGCAGGTTGTGCCAGCGCACGGAAAGGGCCCGTCATGTGTATTATGGCGGGGATTTGGTCAGGTGATCAGGTCAGTGTCAGCAGGACACGCGTAGTGAGTTTGAGGTCCGTTCCATCCCCAGGGTTTCGACCCGCAGACCTCGGTATTGATTTCGTCTCTGCTACCCCCTTTTCGTCTGCGCTCATGTTGTCAGATGGCCTTGATCACGAGGCCTGTGCGGCGTAATCCCTGTGCATGGCAAAACTATACTTTCAGTATTCGACGATGAATGCAGGAAAATCGACCCTGCTCTTGCAAGCCAGCCATAACTATGGCGAACGTGGGATGCAGACTTTTCTGATCACTGCGCAGTTGGACAAGCGCGTTGGCGCTGCACGGATTGGTAGTCGAATCGGGATCGGGTCTGATGCTGATACATTTGCTGCCGGTGAAGACCTGTTTCAAAAAATAAAAGCGCGGTTGGATGCTGGTCCCTGCGCCTGTGTGTTTATTGACGAAGCGCAGTTCCTTGAACCTGATCAGGTGTGGCAACTGGCGCGTGCGGTGGACGACCTTGGTGTGCCGGTCATGTGTTATGGATTGCGCGTGGATTTTCAGGGCAAGCTTTTTCCCGGTTCCGCCGCCCTTTTGGCGCTGGCTGACGAAATGCGCGAGGTGCGCACAATCTGCCATTGTGGCAAGAAGGCCACGATGGTTGTGCGCCAAGACGGGGAAGGTAACGTGATGACCGCAGGTGATCAGGTGCAGATCGGCGGGAACGAAAGCTATGTTTCGCTGTGTCGGCGACACTGGCGCGAGGCGGTGGGTGATATTGCCACCGGGGCTTAGCCTAGACGGGACTGACCAGCGGCTTGCCTGCCGCGAACGCCTCCAGATTGTCCATCGCCAGCATTCCCATTGCGGTCCGGACCTCCAGCGTCGCCGTGCCCAGATGGGGCAGCAACGTCACGTTTTCGCGGGCGATCAGAGCGTCCGGAACTTTGGGTTCGAACTCGTAAACGTCCAGCCCGGCACCGGCAATTTGTACAGAGTCAAGCGCCGCGATCAGGGCGGTTTCGTCGACGATCTCGCCGCGGGCAATGTTGATCAGGATGGCGTGGGGTTGCATGGCAACGAAGGTGTCAGGGCCGATCAAGTGCCGTGTATCCGCGCCGCCGGGGACCGCGATCACCAGAATATCGCAGGTGCGCGCCACTTCCCGAATGCTGTCCATCTGTAGCGCCGGGAAGGGCAGGGATTTGGGCGAGCGGTTGAAAAACACCACATTCATCCCGAAACCATGGTGGCAACGGGCGGCGATGGCTTCGCCGATCCGGCCCATGCCGATGATGCCCACAGTCTTGCCGGTAATGTGCAAGCCTAGCATCTGCGTCGGGTGCCAACCTTCCCATCGGCCCGCACGCACCATCCGTTCACCTTCACCCGCGCGACGTGCTGTCATCAGGATTAGCGTCATCGCTGTATCGGCGGTGGCATCTGTGACGGCGCCGGGCGTGTTGGACACGGCTACGCCATGGGCGCGGGCGGCGTCCACGTCGATATGATTGTAGCCGACGCCGAAATTGGCCAACAGTTTGGCGCGAATGTTGTTAGCCGCCTTGAACACCTCGGCGGTATAGCAATCACCCAAAGTTGGCAGCACCAGATCGAAGCCGCGCAGGCTGGCGATCATTTCGTCTTGCGACAACGAGGTCGTTTCTGTGCGAAGAGTCACATCGAATGTTGCCCGAGCGCGATCAATCACGTTGTCGGGTAGGGCGCGCGAGATGAACAGCCGCATCAGTACATCCGCGCGCCGTTTGGCACGGTCTTGTCCGGCGTCAACAGCACGATATCTTCGTTGTCATCGGGCAGCCCTAGCACCAGAACCTCGCTCATCACCGGGCCGATCTGGCGCGGGGGGAAGTTGACAACGGCCAACACCTCTTTCCCCACCAGAGTGTCCGGCTCGTAATGCACGGTGATCTGGGCCGAGCTTTTCTTCTCGCCCAACTCCGGTCCAAAATCGACCCATAGCTTGATAGCGGGCTTGCGGGCCTCGGGGAAGGGTTCGGCGCGCGTAATGGTGCCTTTGCGAATGTCGACCTTCAAGAAATCGTCAAAACTCAGATCACCCATTGGCAAGCTCCTTGGATCGGTTGGCAGCGGCGGCAACAGCACGAGATAGAAGGGCGGGGAAGCCGCTTTTTTCGTTCATCAAGACCTCAAGCGCAGCGGCAGTGGTTCCGCCTGGGCTTGTCACGTTCACCCGCAATTGGGTCGGATCGTCATCGGACTGCATCGCTAGGGCGCCCGCCCCGGCGACGGTCGCCTTGGCAAGCTGCATCGACAATTCCATCGACAATCCTTGAGCAGCGCCAGCAGCGGCGAGTGTTTCGATCAGGTGGAACACATAGGCCGGTCCTGAACCGGAAACACCTGTGACCGCGTCCATCTGGTGTTCGCCGTCGAGCCGGACCACCTGCCCAACGGCGGACAAAAGCGCCTCGGCCATGTCCATATGCACGGCGGTTGCATGATCGTTGCCGCACATTGCCGTGATCCCACGCGCGATGGCGGCGGGCGTGTTGGGCATGGCGCGAATGATCGGCGTCTGGTTCCCAAGCATAGCTTCATACGTCGAAATCGGTGTACCAGCGGCGACAGACAGAAAAAGCGTGGTGCCGTTGCCGTATCCAGCCAGCGTGGGCAGCGCATCCGCCATCATTTGAGGTTTGACGGCGACCAAAACGATGGCTGGGCTGTTAGGCAAGGTCGTGTTCAGGTTCACCCCTGTCCCAGATAGCCAATCGGATGGGTATGGATCATTCACCCAGACCGACCCTGAGGGTAGCCCTTGCGCCAACCAGCCTTCCAGCATGGCGGACCCCATCTTGCCGCAACCCAGAAGCACAAGTCCGCGTGCCTCAAGCTTTTTCATGTTCCCAGCGCTCATGATGGCTCCTTCATTATTGGGCTTATGGATAACGCGGGGCTTGGGCAGGGCGCCAGCAAAAAAGCCCAGCCGAAGCCGAGCTTTGTCGTGAGAACATCATGTGGCCGGATCAGGCGCGGCCATAGGCCTCGGCAATGGCGACCTGAAGCGCGTCGTCCACACTGCGATCGGCCCAACAGACCAATTGGAAGGCCGGATAGAACCGTTCAGAAGTGGCAACCGCGCTTGAGATCAACTGGTCAATCTGCTGTGGGCTGACAATCTGTCCGCCATTCAGGGCCAGACCATAGCGATACACCATCAGTCGCTGTTCGTGCCAATAGGTGAACGCCCCGGTCCAACACATGTCATTGGTACGATTCAGCGCCTCGTAAAGGCGGGGCAGGCTTTGTTCGGGTGGTTCCATTTCAAACGTGCAGATCAGACGCAGGGTTTCGTCATAGGGCGACCAAGCCAAGGTCAGGGAATAGGTTCGCCATTGCCCTTCGACGGCCATCGCAATCTGGTCATCTGCTACACGGTCAAACTCCCACGCGTTGTGTTCCGCTATGGTTTCGACGATGTCGATGGGGTGAAGATCGTCACTTTCGATAAACTGCTCGGTCGCGGACATTGTGTTGTCCTTCCCTTCGTTTCAGCCTTACGGCGCTTTGTGCAGATGGTCTGCCAAGACCAAATGCGGCCACTAAGACTTGATGCCTGTACTAGGTTCGGCGTTCTGCGCACCTTGCCCTTACTAGATATGGTGTCAGGTCACTGACTCTCTGTAAAGACAAACTTTCGCAGGTGAAGCAGTTGTCCACAGAAAACATTTGTTTCTCCACAGGTTAACAGGGAATGACGGGAAAGGCGGAACCAAGCCAGTTTTATTGGGCCTGCTTGACGTTACCCCTCCGAACCCCCAACTTGCCGCGAAAGATCAGAGTTCAGGAGACACAGGTGTCCAAAAACACAGCCCCGTTTTCACGGTTCGAGTGGCAGATTGCGTGGCGATACCTTCGGGCGCGCCGCGCTGATGGGGGCGTCAGCACGATGACCTGGATCAGTCTGATCGGAATTACGCTGGCCGTCGCTGCTCTGATCATCACACTGGCGGTGCGCACCGGGTTTCGCGACGAGTTTGTTGATACGATCCTTGGCGCCAATGCTCATGTTGAAGTCTTTGCCCAAAGCTATGTGAACGAGAATGGGCAGGTCGAACAGTCGATAACCGATTTTGGCGGCTGGGCAGACCGCATCGCGCAAGTGCCCGGAGTTCTGCGGGCGGCCCCGTTGATCAAAGGGCAGGTCATGGCAAACTCTGGTCAGAACAATGCTGGTGTTGAAGTTTTTGGCATCACTTATCACGACCTGCTTGCCATCCCGCGCGTGGCCAAGCCCGAGAGCTTTCTGGGCGACATCACCGCGTTCGAGGACGGGATTGCCATCGGGTCCGGTGTGGCGGCTGAACTGGGTGTCGGGTTGGGTGATAAGATCAAGATCATCTCGCCCAATGGGGTGAAAACCGCGTTTGGTACCAGTCCGCGAGTCAATGCCTATGACGTGACCTATATCTTCACCGCAGGACGCTGGGACATCGACCGCACACGTGTTTATCTACCGTTTGCCGAGGCACAGAGCTTTTTCAACCGCGAAGGCACCGCCGACCAGATCGAGGTGATTGTCGAAGATCCCGAACGCGTGGATCGGTTGATCGAGGACATTTTGTCTGCCACCGAAGAGCCATCGTCCTATTGGACCTGGCGCGACCGCTCGGGCGCGTTCCTGCGGGCGCTGGATATGGAGGACAACGTGATGTTCATCATCCTGTCCGTTCTGGTGCTGATCGCGTCGATGAACATCACCTCGGGCCTGATCATGCTGGTGAAGAACAAGGGGCGCGACATCGGCATCCTGCGCACCATGGGCCTGACCGAGGGGTCGATCCTGCGGGTGTTTTTCCTGTGCGGATCGCTGACGGGGATCGTCGGCACCATCGCAGGGGTCATCCTTGGCTGCCTGTTCGCAATCAATATCGACGCCATCTTCTCGGCGGTAAATTACTTTGCCGGGGGCGGGGTGTGGGACCCATCAATTCGCGGTATCTATCGCCTGCCGGCGAAACTGGAGTTCTGGGACGTGGCGTCCGCCGTGGGCCTGTCTCTGACCCTGTCTTTCCTTGTCACCCTGTTTCCGGCGCGCAAGGCGGCCCGGATGAACCCGGTCGAGGCGCTGCGCTATGAATAACTCCGTCCTGCACCTCTCGGGCATCGAAAAGACCTATAACGAAGGCACGCCCGGCGAAATCCGGGTTCTGCGCGGCGCCGATCTTCAGATCGCGCGGGGTGAGGTCGTGGCGCTGGTCGCGCCCTCGGGGTCCGGTAAATCGACGCTTCTACATATCGCGGGGCTGCTGGATACGGCAGACGCGGGGCAGGTGGCGATCAACGGGCAGGACATGGGCGCGCTGTCGGACCGCAGGCGTACTGCGGCGCGACGCAATCAGGTGGGCTTCATCTATCAGTTCCACCACCTGCTGCCGGAATTTACCGCGCTGGAGAACATCGTCTTGCCGCAACAGGCAAATGGTATCGACGACAAAGCGGCCCGCGATCATGCGATGGAACTGATGACGCGGGTCGGCGTCGATACACGCGCGACGCACCGGCCCGCAGAGCTGTCAGGCGGAGAACAACAACGCGTTGCCTTCTGTCGGGCGCTGGCCAACCGCCCCGCGCTTTTGCTGGCGGACGAGCCGACGGGCAACCTTGACCCCGACACCGCCGACACGGTCTTTGCCGCGCTGATGGAGCTGGTGCGCGACACTGGCCTGTCGGCCCTGATCGCCACCCACAATCTTGAGCTTGCCGCGCGGATGGATCGAACGCTCAGGCTGGATGCGGGCGTGATCGTGGACGGAGCGGGCATATAAGCGCAAATCGCCGCCGCCCAAACCACCTTCCAGTTGAACGCAAACCAGCGCGTGATACTCTGCCCTCAACACCCCAACCCAAGCGAGGTTCCATGCTGCGCACCGCCCTGATCATCCCCGCCCTGACCCTGACCCTTGCCGCCTGCGGGCCGGATGGGTTGTTCACCGCAAGCACCGATAAAGTTGACGTGACGGACGAGACCGGCGCGCAAATCTTTGCAGAGAACTGCGAGTCCTGCCACGGGGCGGACGCCAAGGGCGGCGCGATGGCAGGTGCCCCCGACCTGACCACATTAACCGCCCGCCACGGCGGCAAATTCCCCGCGCGCTATGTCATGTCCACAATTGACGGCTATGCCCAAGGCACCCACCGCGGACCCATGCCCGAATTCGGCGCCTATCTGGAAAGCGAAATGGAGGTCTGGGTGGACGAAAAAGGCGTGCAAACCCCGACGCCAGGGGCCTTGGTGCGGCTGGCGGAGTATTTGGAGAGTGTGCAGGGGTGAGGTTTCGCCCGGCTGATAGGCCGGGCAGCGCCCGACCCTCCCCACGGGAGGGCGCTTTTGCAACGTTATCAGCACACGGAATGGGTTCGGGGGTTGTGAGTGGTTGCCTCACGAGAGCTGAACGAGCGCCCACCCAGGGTCGGGCGCTGCCCTAGTCATACTTCTTTGTCCGAACTGCGGTTTTTTTCGAGCTCGGACAAAGGGGGGACTAAATCCCAAAAATCAGAACAGTATCGCTTTGCTACACTTAACTGATCTTCGCAGTTGACTACATGAAATGTCCAAATTCTTATTGCTTCTTCAGTGAGCCTAGCGCATTGATTTGCAAGTTTAATTACTTGTCGATAATTCACCTTTCTCACTTCGTAGCCAGACCTTTCAAGCTTTCGGCGGTGACCACTGATGTTCTCGAGATGATGCGCCAGAATCTCGTCGCGATGGATCTTTACCGCATCGAACTCAGGACTTTTCAAAGCATTTTCGACATTCTCGGCAAGACTTTCGATTGAAGATCTGACTTTGCCAATCTCAAAAAATTCCTCCGGCCAATCAGGATGTGCTTGTCTTCGAGCGTTTTCAATATGTTGCTCCATGCCTTGAATGGACCTGACGAACGTCGGAAGCGAGTTTCCATGATTGTCCAGGATCCGGCAAACGAACATGACCATACTGCCGATGACAGCCTGAACAGCAGTATCTAGGGCGTGCCCAGAAAAGGAATCGTTGATAACTTTGGTGACTCTTTCGTTCCCGACTACCGCATCCATAAAGGCCACTTCCCATAGCGAAGCAGTGAGTCTTTTTTCTAGTTCTGCAGCTACTTGGTCCAGCTTCTGAGTGTTTTTACTTGGGCTTTTTATCATTGATAAGTTTAACCCTCAAACATCCAACTCCTCCACAAACTTCGCGTTTTCCTGAATATACTGGAATCGCAGTTCCGGCTTTTTCCCCATGAGTTGCTCAACCAAGGCCGCCGTTTCACCTGGTTCATCCTCGTCAATCGTGACGCGGATCAGCTTGCGGGACGCCGGGTCCATCGTGGTTTCTTTCAGGTCTTTCGCGTCCATCTCGCCCAGACCCTTGAACCGGCTAACGTCGATTTTCCCTTTGCCGCCCAGACCTTTTTCCAGCCACGCGTCCCGCTCGGCTTCATCAAGGCAATAGACGCGTTTGGCGCCTTGGGTCAGGCGGAACAGGGGCGGGCAGGCCAGATACAGGTGGCCTGCGTCGATCATCGGGCGCATTTGGGTGAAGAAGAACGTCATAAGCAGCGCCGCGATATGCGCACCGTCGACATCCGCGTCAGTCATGATGATGATTTTGTCATAGCGCAGGTCGTCGACGTTGAACCGCGTGCCCAGCCCCACACCCAAAGCTTGGGTCAGGTCGCTGATTTCGGCATTGGTGCCGATCTTTGAGCTGGCCGCGCCCAACACGTTCAGGATTTTGCCGCGCAGGGGCAGAAGCGCCTGCGTTTTACGATTGCGCGCCATTTTGGCGGACCCGCCTGCGCTGTCGCCCTCGACAATGAACAACTCGGTCCCTTCGCGGCTGGTGGCGGAACAATCGACCAGCTTGCCAGGCAGGCGCAGCTTCTTGGTGGCGGTCTTGCGGGCGGTTTCTTTCTCCTGCTTGCGGCGCAGACGTTCCTCAGCCCTGAGCACAAGGAAATCAAGGATTGCACCGGCGGATTTCGTGTCGGCGGCCAGCCAGTTGTCAAAATGGTCGCGCACGGATTGTTCGACCATCTTGTTGGCGCTTTCGGTCGACAGCCGGTCCTTGGTCTGCCCCACGAAGGACGGATCGGCGATGAAACAAGACACCAGCGCGCAGCCGCCTGTCATCAGGTCATCGCGGGTGATGTTGGCGGCTTTCTTGTTGCCCACCAATTCGCCATAGGACTTGATCCCTTTCAGGATCGCGGCCCAGAAGCCGGTGACATGCGTGCCACCTTCGGGTGTCGGTACCGTATTACAATAGGACTGGATGTAGCCATCGCGCGACGGCGTCCAATTGATCGCCCATTCGACATATCCGGGTTCACTGAAACGCTCACGAAACTCGACCTTTCCGGCGAAGGGTTGATCGGCATAGACCGACGCACCGCCCAGCGTTTCCTTGAGGTAATCGGCAAGCCCGCCGGGAAAGTGGAACGACGCCTCGGTCGGGGTTTCGCCGTCGTCAATGTGCGACTTCCAACGGATCTCGACACCCGAAAACAGATAGGCCTTGGACCGCACCATGGTGAACAGCCGCTTGGGCTTGAAACGGTGGTGGCCAAATATTTCCTCGTCTGCGTGGAAGGTGACATCCGTGCCCCGCCGGTTGGGGGCCGCGCCAACCTTCTCAACCGGGCCCAGGGGGATGCCGCGCGAAAACCGTTGTTCGAACAGTTCCTTGTTCTTGGCAACCTGCACGACCATCGTATCAGACAGGGCATTCACAACGGACGAGCCAACCCCATGCAATCCGCCTGATGTCTGGTAAGCCTTGCCAGAAAACTTGCCGCCCGCATGCAGAGTGCACAGGATCACTTCCAACGCCGATTTGTCGGGAAACTTCGGGTGCGGATCTATCGGGATGCCGCGCCCGTTGTCGCGGACGGTGACGGCATAATCTGCATGCAGTTCAACCTCGATCCGGTTGGCATGGCCCGCTACAGCCTCGTCCATAGAGTTATCAAGAATTTCGGCGACCATATGGTGCAACGCGCGTTCATCTGTGCCGCCGATATACATGCCCGGTCGCTGGCGAACAGGCTCCAACCCCTCCAGCACCTCGATCGAGGATGCATCATAGGTATCGTGGCCCTGATCAGCCAGAAGATCGTTGCTCATAGATTTTTTGCCCTGCATGCTGCTTTGCTTTGCTATTTGGTGTAGTATGACAGAGCACCCCGACCGGGAAAAGGGCGGGTATGCAACTTGATTGTATTAAAAGACCTTTTTTTGCTAAGATTTTTGAAGGACCGGATTGTGACGGAACAGATGAATATTAAAGGTATTGTACCTGTCGAAAGTGACCCCGATGGGCACCTTAACCCTCCCGATTGGAACGTATTTCGCGAGCAGATGCACGATTTGCTTGATCGCTGCCTTGATCGGATGTGCGCTGCCGAAAGCCATCCATGGCAAGTTCCACCAGATGACCTGACCGAGACTTATGCGATTGGGCAGGGTGGTGATCTTGTTGATCGCCTGACGAAACAAGTCATGCCCTATCACAGCGGCAACACACATCCGCAGTTCTGGGGATGGGTGCAGGGCAGTGGGTTGCCGACAGACCTGATGGCCGGGTTGGCAAGTGCCGTGATGAATTCGAATGTCGGCGGGCGCCACCATGGTGCCAATGCTATGGAGCAGGCTGTTGTCGATTGGACACGCCGCAAGATGGGTATGGGGCCGGAAGCAAGCGGTGTGCTTGTCACAGGCACCTCGCAGGCCACGGTGCTGTCATTGCAGGCTGCCAAGGTTCGCGCCATTCCAAATCTGCGGGCTGAAGGTTCGCAAGAGAAATTGACGGTTTACGCCGGAAATGGGGTTCACAATGCCACGCGTAAGGCGGTTGAACTTTTGGG
The DNA here is from genome assembly GCF_023016085.1 of Aliiroseovarius sp. F47248L. Taxonomy (NCBI): domain Bacteria; kingdom Pseudomonadati; phylum Pseudomonadota; class Alphaproteobacteria; order Rhodobacterales; family Paracoccaceae; genus Aliiroseovarius; species Aliiroseovarius sp. F47248L. Next base: position 71,620 of record NZ_JALKBF010000001.1, read on the forward strand.
TCTTGGCCACAACGCGTTGCGGCTGATCCCAACCCATCACGGCAAGATGGATGCCCTAGCCTTGGCGCAGCAGATCGCACAGGATCGCGCAGACGGTTTTATGCCGCTTGCGGTTGTTGGCACGGCCGGATCGGTGGACGTCGGCAGTTTCGATGATCTGAATGCTCTGGCGGATGTCGCGAAAGCGCAGGATATCTGGTTGCATGTTGACGGCGCTTTCGGGGCGTGGACGCGATTGGCTGGCGATCCGTGGTGTAGTCTAAGTGATGGGATCGAGCGGGCCGACAGCATTGCGTTGGATTTCCACAAGTGGATGTATGTTGGTTACGATTGCGGCTTGGCCCTGATCGCAAGCGAGGCTGATCACCGTGCCGCTTTTGCAATCCGTCCACCCTATCTGGAGGGGTTCGAAGCCGGGCTGTCCGGGGGCGACCGTTGGTTTTGCGACTATGGCATCGACCTGTCTCGTGGTAACCGCGCGCTGAAGGTTTGGTGCGCTTTGGAGATGTTCGGGGAAGAAGCATTTGCGGCCTCGATCACACGCAACTGTGCGCAGGCCGCGCTGTTGGCTGATCTGGTCCAATCGCAAGGGATGGCGCTGGTTGCCCCGGTCGTGTCGAACATCTGTGTGTTTACGGCAAATCCAGATTTGTCGCCGCAAGAACAATCGACGCTGAACAGTCAGATTGCGATCAAGCTGCAACTGGATCAGCGAGCGGTGTTTTCGACCACCCATGTAAACGGGATGACATGTTTGCGGGCTGCATTTACCAACCATCGAACGCGGGACCGTCATATCCATGCTGCGGTGCAAGATGTGAAGGCACTCGCCGAAAAAGGCGCTTTAGCCGACAAAAAATAACGTATCGACCATCTAAAATGTAGAAATGGCACCAGTTGAATGGCGCCATTTCAATCTAACCGGTTCGCGCTTAGCTATACAGCGCGGGCTCTCCCATGCGTTGATGGATTGCGTTGGCAGTGCGGGCGTCAATTCCCAATGCCTGTCCAAGCGCATGCAAGTATTTCGCTTCGGCCTGACTGTCGAGGTCCAGACCAATCAGCGACATCGCATAAACCTGCGCTTCCATCCCGCGCGGCACGTCGCGGGCAAGACCTTCGACGCTGACAGGGCGGCGGAACGCGTCGTTCACAGCATCCACATCGTCCTGAGACATATCACCCATATGCTGCATCAACGCCTCTTTTTCACGTTCATCAACACGCCCGTCACATTTGGCAGCCTGCACGATGGCGCGCAACAACACGGCAGCTTGTTGTTCCTGTTCTTGGGTAGGGGTGGCTTCGGGTGCGCCTCCATGTTGAAACGCATCGTTCAACACACCGCCAAGCGATCCAGGTGCAGGTGCCTTTGCGCCTGTCTCTACCGCTCCACTGCCAGACAGGCTTTCCAGCAGGCCACCCAAACCACCTTGTGCGGCGCCACCGCGGGCACCACCCAGCATTCCGCCGAGCATGTCCATCAAGTCGCCACCCGGAGCGGATTGTTGACCTGATTGCGCGCTTCCTCCAGGCTGCATGATGCTTCCCAGAATATCGGACAGCCCACCGCCTGAACCTTGTGTGCTGGTCGATGCCCCACCGGTCAAACCGCCCAACAGATCACCAAGACCACCTTCTGGGGAATGGTCGCTGCCAAAGATGCTTCCGGTGCCTGGATCGGATGCGGGACGCTGGCGGGCTGCGCCTTTGCTCATACTCGACACGCCTTTTGCGATCGCAGCCCCTAAGGCCATTTTTGCCAATGTTCCGACAAGACTCATTTCAATACCTCCCAGTTATATCTTGATGGATACTAAAGGAGCAGCCGCGCCGACATAAGGGGAAAGCCGGTGGACATGCGTCATTCATGAGAAGTGACCGGGCAAAACGCCCTTGAAGGAAGACCGGCGTCGCCGCCTCGGCGCATCGTGATAACGCGCTATGCGAAGGGGTCTTTGGGATAGGTCACGCCCGCCAGATACAGCCCATCGGGTGAACATACAGGTCCGCAAGCCGCGCGATCCCGCGCCTGCAACGCGCGGCTGACATCATCAGGCGACCAAGCGCCAATACCGACCCGTTCCAACGTGCCGACGAAACTGCGCACCTGATTGTGCAGGAAAGAGCGTGCGCGAATGTGGAAGCGGTATTCCGTGCCGTTGCGGATGGAAAGTTGCTCTACCCGTAACTCGTCCAGAGTTTTGACCGGACTTTCGGCCTGACAGACAGACGAGCGGAAGGTCGTGAAATCGTGTCGCCCCACCAGCCTGTCTGCCCCCGCCTGCATGGCGACCGCATCGAGCTTGTGCTTGATGTGCCATGCAAGCCCACGATCATGGGTCAAAGGTGCACGGCGGGAAATCAAACGGAACAGATACCGCCGTTCAAGTGCCGAAAAGCGTGCGTGGAAATCCTCATCCACACAGGCGCAATCAACAATCGCGACACGCAGACCACGTAGGTGATAATTCAAAGCTTCGGACAGCCGGAACGCATCCCAATCCTTTGCCAGATCGCAATGGGCCACTTGCGCTAGGCCGTGCACGCCTGCATCTGTGCGCCCTGCCGCAGCGATGGTGTGATCGCCGGGTTCCAGTTCGGCCAACGCAGCTTCGATCGCTCCCTGAACCGAGGGTTGCTCTTTCTGGCGTTGCCAACCGGCAAAACCTGCGCCGTGGTATTCGATCTTCAAAGCGTATCTGGGCATAGTATTCCGCATATCGCGCGACAAAGGGGTGGGCAAGGCAGGATACGACGGGGAGGGCGGATTGAAAGCTCCCCTCTGGCACACCGGTGTTCGTGCACATATGTTCAGTTGAACAAAAAAGACGGAGGCACCCGTGGGGCTAGGCGATATCGCAGACAGCATCACCCGACAGATCGAGGCCATCGGCGACGCCACAAGCGAGGTGTTGTTCGAGCCGGTTATCCGTCTGGGGGTTACCGGCCTGTCGCGTGCAGGCAAGACGGTGTTCATCACATCGCTTGTCGCTAACTTGATGAACCGGGGCCGCATGTCCGGACTTTTGGCTGCGGCTGACGGGCGCGTCCAGACAGCTTTCTTGCAGCCGCAGCCGGACGATACGGTGCCGCGTTTTGATTTTGAAACCCATTTGGCGGCGATGACGGGCCCGACACCGCATTGGCCCGCATCGACCCGCGCCACGTCTGAACTGCGTCTGTCGTTCCGGGTGCAGCCGTCAGGCTTGCTGGGTGGACTACGTGGGCCACGTACTGTGCATCTGGATATTGTGGACTATCCGGGCGAATGGCTGCTTGATCTGTCTTTGCTGGATCTCAGCTATGCCGATTGGGCCGCACAGGTGTTAGATCGGATTGCCAGCCGCCCGCAAGCAGCAAGCTTTCTGGGCATGGTGCAAGGCGTCGATGGCGCCGCACCGCTGGACGAGATGGAGGCAAAACGCCTTGCTGGCGGGTTTGCAGCCTATCTGACGTCCGCACGCGAAGATGGTTACAGCGATTGCACCCCTGGCCGGTTCCTTTTACCCGGTGATCTGGAGGGTAGCCCCGTTTTGACTTTCGCTCCGATTCTTCAGCCCGGATCGACCCCGCGAAAAAGCTTGTGGCGCGAGATGGAGCGACGGTTCGAAGCGTATAAAACCCGTGTGGTCAAACCATTCTTTCGTGACCATTTCGCCAAGATTGATCGACAGATTGTGCTGGTTGATGTGTTGGGTGCGATCCATTCCGGCCCCGCGGCCTTGGAAGACCTGCGCCGCGCCATGGCCGAGATTCTGACCGCCTTCCGCCCCGGCGCGAATGCGTTCCTTAGCTCGATCTTTTTGGGACGACGTGTCGAACGGATCCTGTTTGCCGCGACCAAGGCTGACCATCTGCATCATAGCCAACACCCCCGCCTGACCGCGATCACCGAGGCGCTGCTGCGTGAAGCGCGTGACCGGGCGGATTTTGCTGGTGCGAAGACCGCTGCCATGTCCATCGCCGCGCTGCGCACAACTGTTGAAGAGCGAATGGAGCATAACGGGCAAGTGCTGGATTGTGTGCGCGGGCGGCTTTTGGACAGCGGCAAAACCGCTGCGTTTTATCCAGGTGCCTTGCCTGAGGACCCCGCGCGCTTGCTATCGCCTGCCCGAAAGGGGGCCGAGGTTTGGCTTGATGCGGATTACGAGGTCATGCGCTTTGCACCGGCCGTCGTATCGCTCAAGCCCGGCGAAGGGCCGCCGCATATTCGCTTGGACAAGGCGGCTGAATTTCTGTTTGGGGATCGACTATGAAAATCTTGCCTGCAACCCCGGCAGATGCTCCCGCTATTGCAAACATCCTGACGGGGTGGATCGCGGCAACTCCATGGATGCCACGCGTTCATTCCCGCGCGTCCGAAAAAGAGTTCGCGCGACTACTTGTGGATCGTGGCTGGACCCAAGTGGCACGGGATGGGGGGCGAACATTTGGCTTTCTGTCACGCGATGGGTCCGAAGTGCATGCGCTTTATCTGTCACCCGCAGCGCGTGGGCAGGGGATCGGCAAGGCTTTGCTGGACGTTGCGAAGACCGTGAGCCCGCAACTATCACTCTATTCCTTTCAGGCAAACGAAGGTGCGTGTCGGTTCTATCTGCGCGAAGGGTTCACCGAAGAATTTCGCACAGATGGGGTTGGTAACGATGAACATCTGCCAGACGTTCGCTTTAGTTGGAGGGCTGCGTGATGAGCAGATCTGAGAAACCCAGAACCGGCCCCGTGTTGATCGAGTTGGAAGATACGCAGACGATCTCGCCTGCTGATGCACCTCCGGTGCCGGAGGTTCCGGCGGTGGATGCCACCGGGGCAGCAATGCAGGGCGCGATCAGCTTCGCAGGGCGCAAGCGATCGCGACTGGCCGGGTGGTTCTGGTCTCTTCTATTGACCATCACCGGGTTCGTTTTGTCGGTAGCGGCTTATGACTTCGTCAGCAGCCTGATAGCCCGCCAACCTGTGCTTGGGTATGCGGCACTAAGTTTGGTCGGAGCCTTTATTTTGGTGCTTCTGATCATCGCGCTTAAAGAATGGGTGGCCTTTGTCCGGCTGCGCCGCGTTGACATGCTTCACCACGCCGCCGAAGCCGCCATGGTACACAACAACTTGGCCGAGGCGCGAGGCGTTGTTGAAAAGCTCAAACATCTCTATCGCGGTCGTGATGATTTGCGCTGGGGGCTAGAACGTCTGGCAGAGCGCGAAGCGGATGCTTTCGATGTGGACACGTTGCTTGATCTGACGGAACGCGAGTTGTTGACCCCGCTTGACGCTGCGGCGGTGAAAGAGGTTGAATCCGCCGCCCGTCAAGTGGCCATGGTTACAGCCATCGTTCCGATCGCATTGGCCGATGTGATCACGGCACTGACCGCCAATATCCGCATGATCCGTCGCATTGCCGAGATTTACGGAGGTCGTTCTGGCGTTTTGGGTGGCTGGCGGCTGACCCGCGCGGTGATGGCGCATCTTGTAGCCACGGGCGCGGTCGCCGTTGGTGATGACATGATCGGGTCGCTGGCCGGTGGCGGGATGCTGTCAAAACTCAGCCGCCGGTTTGGCGAGGGGGTGGTAAACGGTGCGCTGACCGCCCGCGTAGGAGTGGCAGCTCTTGAGGTCTGCCGCCCGCTGCCATTTGGGCCGAAAAAACGCCCCAGCGTGTCGGGAATCGTGAAGCGGGCACTGACGGGTCTGTTCGGAAAATAGTCAACAGCCCGGGCAGTATCAGCTCAGTTTTGGCACCTGATGCGGGGGGTGCGACAAGTCTTCGACGCCCATCCGAAGCCCGCGCCCGATCCGATGGGCCAGCATTATCCACGCGCGCGCCGTTTCAGGTGGAAGCAATTCTGTCGTGACTTCTTCAAACAGGTCCAGCCATGGATTGAAATGGGCTGGTTTCACGTCTCCGGCTTGCATATGTGCCCGCATTGGATTGCCGTCGTAACCGGGTTCTCGCAGGATAGCCCCACGCCAAAACCGTGAAATCAGGGCGATATGCTCCGCCCATTCGTCATCGGTGGTTCCCACATGACCGTTGAAAATGGGACCGAGTTCGGGGTGTAGCCGGATTCGCGCATAAAACACGGCCAAAACCCGGTCGATCTGATCCGGCGAGATATCAAAAAGCCTGAGTGGATTTGGCTTTGAAGCTGTCTGTGCCATCGCACACCTTTTTTCCGAGTAAAATACTCGACAAACTCGGGGCCGCCAAGTGGGGGCGACATGGACAAAACAGCACAGGCCTTCAGGTCTTCATGACTTTACGCCGCCCAACCACGCGCCTATAACGCCCCCATGATGCACGCACAGGCGATCATTATTCGAATTATATGCCCGGCGCTCTGATCCAGACGAGCCGCCGGGACAAGGCGTTTGGATGACCCGCGCCGCCCCCTATTCCATTTGCAGAAAATATCCTGAAAAGGACCGGACAGATGTGTGCCGACACCCCTGAATACAAAAACACCCTGACGCTTCCCGTCACTGATTTTCCCATGCGTGCGGGTCTGCCCAAACGTGAGCCTGAATGGTTGGCCCGGTGGGAAAAAATCGGCGTCTATGATCGCCTGCGCGAAACTGCTGGTAGTCGCACGCCTTTCGTGCTGCATGATGGCCCACCCTACGCCAACGGGCATTTGCATATCGGCCACGCGCTGAACAAGACGATCAAGGACATCATCGTGCGCAGCCACCAGATGATGGGTTTCGACGCGCGTTACGTGCCGGGTTGGGATTGCCACGGCCTGCCCATCGAATGGAAGATCGAAGAACAATACCGCAAAAAGGGCAAGAACAAAGATGACGTCGATGTCGTCGACTTTCGCCAGGAATGCCGCAAGTTCGCCGAGGGTTGGATCGACATCCAGCGCGAGGAATTCAAGCGTCTGGGCATCACCGGCAACTGGGCTGACCCCTATCTGACGATGGATTTCCACGCCGAACGCGTGATCGCTGAGGAATTCATGAAGTTCCTGATGAACGGCACGCTTTATCAGGGATCGAAACCCGTGATGTGGTCACCGGTCGAAAAAACCGCGCTGGCCGAGGCCGAGGTGGAATATCACGACAAGGAAAGCTTCGCCATCTGGGTGAAGTTCAAAGTCACGGATTTCAACCTGCCTGACATGGTTTTGTCGGATGAAGAAGAAACCGACGACACCCGCGAAGCCATAGCCGAGGCGAAAGACGCTGCCGCCCATGATTTCATCGGTGCGCATGTGGTGATCTGGACCACCACGCCGTGGACCATTCCGTCCAACAAGGCCGTCGTGTTTGGCGAAAAGTTCGAATACGGGCTTTATGAAGTGACCGATTGCCCGGATGAGTGCTGGGCTGCCAAGGGCGACCGTTTCATCCTTGCCGACAAACTGGCAGCGGATGTAATGGCGCGTGCCCGTCTGGAACCCGGCACGTATCGCCGCGTGCGAAGCGTGACCCCCGCGCAATTGTCGGGCATGATGTTGCAACACCCGCTGGCCGGGGCCGAAGGTGCCAATGGCGAATGGGACGCGCCCCGCGATTTCCGCGCTGCCGATTTCGTGACCGACGAGGAGGGCACCGGGTTCGTTCACTGCGCTCCCTCGCACGGGATGGAAGAATTCGAGTTGTATCGCGATCTGGGAATGCTGGATCAGGTCATCACCTATAACGTGATGGATGATGGGTCATTCCGCTCCGATCTGCCCTTCTTTGGCGGCACCTACATCCTGAACCGCAAGGGCGGCGAGGGTGACGCAAACAAGACCGTCATCGACAAATTGGTCGAGGTGGGCGGGTTGCTGGCGCGCGGCAAGATCAAGCACTCCTATCCGCATTCGTGGCGGTCGAAGGCGCCGATCATCTATCGCAACACACAACAGTGGTTTGCATCCGTGGACCGCGAAGTTGGCGATGGACAGGACGAGATGGGCAAGACCATCCGGGAACGCGCTCTGAATTCGATCGACCAACTGGTGAAGTGGTGGCCGCAATCTGGGCGCAACCGCCTGTATTCGATGATCGAGGCACGGCCCGATTGGGTTCTGTCACGCCAACGCGCTTGGGGCGTGCCGCTGACCTGTTTCACCAAGAAGGGCGCATTGCCGACCGACCCGGACTTCTTGCTGCGCGATCCCGCCGTCAATGCGCGCGTCGCCGAAGCCTTCGAGGCCGAAGGCGCGGATGCGTGGTATAAGGACGGAGCTAAAGATCGCTTCATCGGCGATGCGGCGAACCCCGACGACTATGATCAGGTCTTCGACGTGCTGGATGTGTGGTTCGACAGTGGCTCGACCCACTCTTTCGTGCTGCGCGACCGTGAAGACGGCACGCCGGACGGCATCGCGGATGTCTATATGGAAGGCACCGACCAGCACCGCGGTTGGTTCCACTCCTCGCTTCTGCAGGCCTGCGGTACCAAAGGTCGTGCGCCCTATAAAAATGTCGTGACCCATGGTTTCACGCTGGATGAAAAGGGCATGAAGATGTCCAAGTCCTTGGGCAATACCATCGTGCCCGAGACCGTCGTGAAGCAATATGGCGCGGATATCCTGCGCTTGTGGGTGGCACAGACGGACTACACGGTTGATCAGCGGATCGGGCCGGAAATCCTGAAAGGTGTTGCCGACAGCTATCGCCGTCTGCGCAATACGATGCGCTTCATGTTGGGCAACCTGCACGGTTTTGACGAAGGAGAGCGCGTCGACGCCGCCGATATGCCCGAGTTGGAGCGTTGGGTGCTGCACCGACTGGCGGAGCTTGATCACGTTGTACGCGAGGGTTACCGAACTTTTGACTTCCAAGGCGTGTTCTCGGCGGTGTTCAACTTTGCCACCGTCGACTTGTCGAGCTTTTATTTCGATATCCGCAAGGACGCGCTTTATTGCGACGGGGCGGACAGTCTGAACCGCCGCGCGGCGCGCACGGTTCTGGACATCCTGTTCCATCGTTTGACCACATGGCTTGCGCCTGTTCTGGTTTTCACCATGGAAGATGTGTGGTTGGAGCGGTTCCCCGGCGATGAAAGCTCGGTGCATCTGGTTGATTTCCCCGACACACCTGCGGACTGGTTGGATGAACCTCTGGCGGCAAAATGGTTCGGTGTCCGTAAGGCCCGCCGCGTTGTCACGGCCGCGCTGGAAGTTCAGCGGCGCGACAAAGTGATTGGCGCATCTTTGGAAGCGGCCCCTGTGGTGCATGTGCGCGACAAGGACATCTTGTCGGCCCTGAAATCCGTGAACTTCGCGGACATCACAATCACTTCTGCTGTGTCGCTGACAAATGACCCGCTGCCCTCGGAAGCCTTCCGCCTGCCGGAAATCGAGGGCGTGGGCGTGGTGTTCGAAAAAGCGTCTGGCGACAAATGCCAACGCTGCTGGAAAATCTTGCCGGATGTGGGCAGCCACGATCACACAGGTGTCTGCGGACGCTGTGATGAGGCGCTGAACTGATCTAATAGGGCCGAATAGCAAAGAAACGGAGCGCTCCGGCCATTGTGCGGGGGCGTTTTCTTTTGCAGGCTGTCCCAATGGGAATTGCAGTGGTTGATAGCCCCGTCGGGCGTTTAGGAGTGGAAGAGAAGGCCGGGGCCATCGTCCGGCTGGTTTGGAATGCCGAACCCGACGGAGCAACGACACCCCTGCTGGCCGAGGCGCAGGAGCAACTCAACGCCTACTTCGAGCGGCGATTGACGCGGTTTGATCTTCCAACACGCGTCGAGGGTAGCGATTTTCAACGGGCGGTATGCAATGCAATATCGTCCATTCCTTATGGAGAAACCCTGACATATGGCGATATTTCAAAGTTGACAGACAATTCGGCACAGGCGGTCGGCAATGCCTGCGGCGCCAATCCGATTCCAATTATTATTCCCTGCCATAGGGTCATGGGCGCGGGGGGTAAACTGGTGGGATTTTCGGGCGCAGGCGGGGTCGAGACAAAAGTTCAGCTTTTGCGCCTTGAAGGTGCTGCTGGGTTGCTTATCTGAAAGACTTGGTCCGCAACGCGCTGTTGAACAACAAACAGCCAGCGGAAAATCTGGGGGACAGCATGACCACGATCCTGAATGTCAGCGGCGTGACCAAGACCTATGAAGGCGGACACCAAGCCCTTAAGGGCGTCGATCTTGAAATCGAAGAAGGCGAGATCCTTGCCTTGCTTGGTCCCAATGGCGCAGGCAAGACGACCTTGATCTCGATCATCTGTGGCATCGCGACGGCAAGCTCGGGCACGATTACCGTCGGTGGGTTTGATCACGTGAAAGACTACCGCGCTGCGCGCAACCTGATCGGACTCGTGCCACAGGAAATCAATCTTGAGCCGTTTGAAACTGTCATGAACTCTGTGCGCTTTTCACGCGGCCTGTTTGGACAGCCTCGTGATGATGCGCGGATTGAAGAAATTTTGAAGCTGCTCAGCCTGCATGACAAGAAAGACAGCCGTATCATGACGCTGTCGGGTGGCATGAAGCGGCGTGTTTTGATCGCGAAGGCTCTGTGTCACGAACCCCAGATTCTGTTTTTAGATGAACCCACTGCAGGCGTCGATGTCGAACTGCGCAAGGATATGTGGGCGATTGTGGCGAAGCTGAAGCAGACCGGTGTGACGGTCATCCTGACCACCCACTACATCGAAGAAGCCGAGGCGATGGCTGACCGGATCGGGGTGATCTCGAAGGGGGAAATCCTGCTGGTCGAGGACAAGGAAGCGCTGATCAAGCGCTTGGGCCAGAAGGAATTGTTGATCGAACTGGATACGCCGATTGACGCCGTGCCTGAAACACTGGCTGGCTATCCTCTGACCCTGTCGGAAGAGGGTGGGTTGGTCTATAGCTATGATGCGCAAGCGGGCAGCACCGGGATCACTGGGCTGCTGGCAGATCTGCGCAAAGCAGGGCTGCATATGTCGGACCTGTCCACGCGCCAAAGCTCGCTTGAGGATATCTTTGTGGATTTGGTGAAGGAGGACGCCGCATGAACTGGAATGCAATCGCCGCAATCTATCGGTTCGAAATGGCCCGGACCTTCCGAACGCTGATGCAGTCCATCGTGTCGCCCGTTCTGTCTACATCGCTCTATTTTGTCGTGTTTGGCGCCGCCATTGGGTCGCGTATTGATCAGGTCGAAGGTGTCAGCTATGGCGCGTTCATTGTACCCGGTCTGATCATGCTGACTGTGCTGACGCAAAGTACCACCAATGCCTCGTTCGGAATCTACTTTCCCAAGTTTATTGGCACGGTTTACGAACTCTTATCCGCTCCAATTTCGTTTTTCGAGATTGTCATCGGCTATGTAGGGGCGGCGGCGACCAAGGCCTTTGTGATCGGTCTGATCATTCTGGCCACGGCGCATTTCTTCGTCGATCTGACCATTGTCCATCCCTTCTGGATGATGGTGTTTCTGGTGCTGACCTGTATCAGTTTTGCGTTGCTTGGATTTATCATTGGCATCTGGGCGCAGAACTTCGAACAGTTGCAGCTGGTGCCACTGCTGGTGATCACGCCGCTGGTGTTTCTGGGTGGGTCGTTCTATTCAATCTCGATGTTACCGCCGGTCTGGCAGACCATTACGCTGTTCAATCCCGTCGTTTATCTGATCTCTGGATTCCGATGGGCGTTTTTTGGCATGGCGGACGTGTCGGTCGGCTGGTCAGTGCTTGCGATCGCAGTTTTCATGACCACATGCCTTGCAACCATCGGCTGGATTTTCCGCACCGGTTATCGGTTGCGCAGTTGATGATGGGCGATTTGCAACAGCGGGAATACGCAATGCCCCTTTCCCTTGTTTGATCCGGAGGCACAATCTAAATGACAGCCATGACGACCTATATTCCGTTCATCAAGAAGCCGCCGCTGGTTGCGGTGATCCGCCTGTCTGGCGTGATTGCTTCAGGGGCGCGTGGGCAATTGAACGACGCCGCCCTTGCCCCGGTGATCGAACGTGCGTTTCGCAAAGGAAAGCCGCAGGCTGTCGCGTTGGTGATCAACTCGCCGGGTGGCAGCCCGGTGCAATCCAGCCTGATCACCGCGCGCATTCGTCGCTTGGCGGCTGAGAAAGAAATCCCTGTCTATGCGTTCGTCGAGGATGTCGCGGCGTCCGGCGGATACTGGCTGGCAACGGCGGCGGATGAGATCTATGCCGATGAAAGTTCGATCCTTGGATCCATCGGCGTGATTTCGGCTGGGTTCGGCCTGACCGGCCTGATCGAAAAGATCGGGGTCGAGCGGCGGGTTTACACGGCGGGCAAGTCGAAATCCATGCTGGACCCGTTCCAGCCGGAAAAACCGGATGACATCAAACGTCTGAAGACGTTGCAGGAAGACATTCATTCTGCATTCAAGGTGCAAGTGGCCACTCGCCGCAAAGGAAAGTTGGAAAGAGGTGCTGGCGCTGATTTGTTCAACGGCGATGTATGGCTAGGCAACGAAGCATTTGAGCTCGGCCTTATCGACGGGATCGGGCATGTGGTGCCGACCATGAAAGAGCGATACGGCGACAAGGTGCGGTTCCGGGTGCATGGCCCGCGCCGTCCGTTCATCAGCCGGTTCGGATTGCAGCTTGGCGCCGATGCGATTGCGGCAATAGAGGAGCGGGCGGAATTTGCGCGCTTTGGTCTTTGAATGATCATCAAGATCGTCGTTCTGTTTCTGGTTGCCATGGGTGTGTTGGCGATGTTCGGAAAGCTCAAATATCCCGGACAGCAGCGCATTGAATCGATGAAATGTCCGCGCTGCGGGCGTTATCGGCTGGGGAAGTCCCCCTGCGACTGTAACGGGAAGGGCTGAGCTTTGGATCTGATCTATGCCGCGCTTGGCCTTGTCATTCTTCTGCTTGCAGGCGACAGCCTTGTGCGCGGGGCGGTGAACATGTCGCTGCGATTGGGCGTGCCTGCCCTGATCGTCTCGCTGACCATCGTCGCGTTCGGCACGTCGGCACCCGAGCTTTTGATCTCGGTCCAGGCGATTGCCGAAGGCGTGCCGGGGCTGGCCATGGGTAACGTGGTTGGTTCGAACACAGCAAATATCCTGCTGGTGCTTGGCGTTCCCGCTCTGATCTCGGGTCTGTCCACGGCAACATGTGACACCAAGAAAAGCTATCTTCAGATGATGGGGGCCACGTTGCTGTTCATCGTCTTGTGCATGGGTGGCGTCATCACATGGGTGCAAGGGCTGGTGCTTTTGGCCGCGCTTGGTCTGATGTTAAGCTCAGCGTTTCGCGAAGCTCTGTCGCACCGTCGTTCTAACCACGTTGCAGCGAATGATGCCTGTTGTGATGGCGAGGAAGAGGTCGAAGGCGCAGACCCCGACATGCCGTGGTGGAAAGTCATTCTGTTTCTTTTTCTGGGTCTGATTGGACTTCCGCTGGGGGCTGATCTTCTGGTCGACGCTTCGACCAATATCGCCCGGCATTATGGCGTTTCTGAAACGGTCATTGGCCTGACACTTGTGGCGTTGGGCACGTCTTTGCCCGAACTGGCGACGACGGTTATGGCCGCTCTGCGCAATCAGGCCGAAGTCGCATTGGGGAACGTGATCGGATCGAACATGTTCAACCTTCTGGCAATCATTGGTATTGCGTCGTTTATCGGTCCGATCCCGGTTGAGCTTGGCATCCTGCAATTTGATCTTTGGGTGATGCTGGGCACGTCTATTCTGTTGGCGCCTTTCGTGTTCCTGAAATGGCATATGGGTCGCATTTGGGGCATCGTATTGTCTGCGCTTTACGTGATCTATGTGATGATCGTTCTGGGGATGTCCGGATGAACCAGCCACGCGCATTGATAACCGGGGCAGGTGCGCGTCTTGGCCGTGCCATGGCGTTGGAACTTGCGCGGCAAGGATGCGATGTGGTCGTTCACTATGCCACGTCAGAAGACGGGGCAGCCGAGACCGTCAGAGAACTACAAGCCATGGGTCGCAACGCCGTTACCGTGCACGCCGATCTATTGGACATGGAGCAAGTTGAAACGCTCATCCCCCGTGCAGCAAATGCGTTGGGCGGACCGCTATCTGTTCTGGTCAACAACGCGTCGATCTTCGAATATGACACGCTGACCTCGGCTACACAGGAAAGCTGGGACAGGCATATCTCGTCAAACCTTCGTGCACCGTTCTTCCTGATGCAGTCTTTTGCCGCGCAAGTGTCCAAAGCCGTTCTTGATGAAAACGGCGAAAGCCTTCCCCAATCGCTTGTCGTGAACATGCTGGATCAGCGCGTGCAAAAACCCACGCCCGAGTTCATGACCTATAGCCTTGCCAAGAACGCCTTGTGGGCCCTGACCCGGTCGGGCGCGCAGGCATTGGCCCCACATGTCCGCGTCAACGGCATCGCTCCTGGCACCACACTGATCGGTGCGCGTCAGTCGCAGGCGCACTTTGACGGACAGCGCGCTGCATCACTTTTGCAACGTGGTGCGAACGTCGAAGATATCACTGCGGCACTTGCATTTTTCCTAAATGCACCAGCCGTAACGGGCCAAATGATTGCGGTGGATGGCGGGCAACATTTGGCATGGCATACCCCGGACATACGCGGCGTCGAAGGTTACTGAAACCCGATAAAACAGCGCTGGTGGCTTTCAACCACGGGAAAGTTGTGCACTCGTGAAGTTCCCCCTACGGAAGGACCATATTTTTTGCAATGATTTCATCTATTTACGCAGTCGCTGTATTTCTTTCTATGATTATCAATGGGTTAGATAACTGCCTAATAAATAGGCACATCGTGGAAGCAGGCTGAATACAAAGGATTTTTGTGAATGGTCAAAACATGTCCTCAGAGTTATCCACAGAAATTGTGGGCAGGTTTCCTCTTGTCTTCGTGGCGTTAAGATTGCAGGCGCGCAGAGAATCGGGGCGGCACTTTCATGAACGCTAAAAACACCAGAGATGAGCAGGAAAAACTGGAGGTTCCGGTTGGGCATGGTGTTATCCAATCCTACCTGAAAACGCTAGACAATTCGCCGGGTGTCTACCGGATGCTCGATGCCAAAGGGCGGGTGCTATATGTCGGCAAAGCGCGCAGTCTGAAAAAACGCGTGTCGAGCTATGCCAAACCAACGGGCCACACCGCTCGCATCGCTCGGATGATCAGCCAGACCGCCTCGATGATGTTTCTAACCACGCAGACAGAGACCGAGGCGCTGCTGCTGGAACAGAACCTAATCAAGCAATTGAAGCCACATTTCAACGTGCTGCTGCGTGACGACAAGAGCTTTCCGAACATTCTGGTCACCGGACATGATTTTCCGCAGATCAAAAAGCACCGGGGTGCGCGGAAAGAAAAGGGTGCTTACTACGGCCCCTTTGCCAGCGCTGATGCGGTGAACCGGACGCTGAACCAGTTGCAGAAGGTGTTCCTGCTGCGCGATTGTTCGGACGCGATGTTTGAAACCCGTACACGGCCTTGTCTTCAATATCAGATCAAGCGGTGTGCCGGTCCGTGCGTGGGGAAAATCAGCGATGCAGACTATGCAAAGCTGGTGCGTGACGCCGAAGATTTTCTGTCGGGCCGCACGACAAAAATGCAAGAAAACCTGGCCGCTGATATGCAAGCGGCATCCGAGGCGATGGAGTTCGAAAAAGCCGCCATTCTGCGCGACCGTATCCGCGCTTTGACGCAAGTGCAGCAGGCGCAAGGCGTCAACCCGCGCGGCGTGGCCGAGGCGGACGTGATTGCGCTTCACATGGACGGGGGGCAGGCCTGTGTGCAGGTGTTCTTCATCCGCGCGCACCAGAACTGGGGCAACCGCGACTTCTATCCGCGCACAGGAGCGGGGGCAGAGCCGGGAGAAGTGCTTCAAGCCTTCGTAGGCCAGTTCTATGACCAGAAGGAACCGCCACGCCTGATCCTGCTGTCCGACCCGCTGGACGAACAGGACCTGATGGCCGAGGCGTTGTCGGAACGGTTGGGGCGCAAGGTTGAGATATCGGTGCCCCTGCGGGGCGAGAAATCCGAGCTTGTCGCCAACGCCCAACGCAATGCCCGCGAAAGCCTGGGGCGCAAGATGGCCGAAACGGCTACGCAAGCACGGCTGCTGGACGGAATCGCTCAGGCGTTTGATCTGGACGGTCCGCCCCGGCGGATCGAGGTCTATGACAACTCGCACATTCAAGGCGCCCACGCCGTTGGCGCGATGATCGTGGCCGGGCCAGAAGGCTTCATGAAAAGCCAGTACCGCAAATTTAACATCAAGGGCGACGACCTGACCCCCGGCGACGATTTCGGCATGATGAAAGAGGTGCTGACCCGCCGCTTCAAACGCCTGCTGAAAGAAGATCCCGACCGCGAGGGCGAACACTGGCCCGACCTTCTGCTGATCGACGGCGGGGCCGGGCAAGTCAGTGCGGTGCATCAGATCATGGAAGAACTGGGTGTGACCGACATTCCGATGATCGGGGTGGCGAAGGGGGTCGATCGTGATCAGGGTAAAGAAGAATTCTACCGACGGAAAAAGCGCCCCTTCGCGTTGAAACGAAATGACCCGGTTCTGTATTTCATCCAACGCCTGCGGGACGAAGCGCACCGTTTCGCCATCGGCACCCACCGCGCCAAACGCGCCAAAGCGCAGGGCTCGACGCCGCTGGACGATGTGCCTGGCGTCGGTGCGACCCGCAAACGTGCGTTGTTGCAGCATTTCGGTTCCGCCAAGGCGGTCAGTCGGGCAGGGCTTGACGACCTTAAGACGGTCGATGGAATTTCCGAAACACTTGCCGAAACAATTTATGGCTTCTTCCATGACAAGGGCTGACGGGGTAAGGAGAAACCTATGAGATGGAACTTGCCCAACATTCTGACCGTCGCCCGGTTGGTCGCCGCGCCGTTGTTGCCGGTGATGTTTCTATACTTTGCGCGCCCGTGGGCGGATTGGTATGCGATGATCTTGTTCATTGTCGCTTCGATCACCGATTATCTGGACGGGTACCTGGCACGTGCGTGGAAACTGGAAAGCCTGTTCGGAGCAGCGATGGACCCGATTGCCGACAAGGCGATGGTGTTGATCGCGCTGCTGGTGATAAACGGCTATGCCGGGGTGACGCCGTGGATCCTGTTGCCCTCGGCGCTGATCATCTATCGCGAAGTGTTCGTATCCGGCCTGCGCGAGACGCTGGGCGACCGTGCGCGTGCGCTGAAAGTGACCAATCTGGCAAAATGGAAGACCACCGTGCAGATGGTGGCGATCGCAGTTCTGTTTTCGACCGGAATTTTTCAACACAGCTTGCTGGACCGGATGCAGGGCATGGATCAAGCGACCGTTGACGGCATCTTTAACGGTACGATCCCTGATGGAATTGGTTTGCTATACTACGAGGCCGCTGGTCGGTGGTCCGCTTGGTTGGGAATTACACTGCTGTGGATCGCTGGTGCGTTAACGGTTGTGACGGGCTGGGACTATTTCCGCAAAGCGCTGCCCTTTTTAAAAGAAGAGCCTGACCATGGTTGAGATTATGTATT
Source organism: Aliiroseovarius sp. F47248L (assembly GCF_023016085.1). Taxonomy (NCBI): domain Bacteria; kingdom Pseudomonadati; phylum Pseudomonadota; class Alphaproteobacteria; order Rhodobacterales; family Paracoccaceae; genus Aliiroseovarius; species Aliiroseovarius sp. F47248L. The sequence continues at coordinate 89,040 of NZ_JALKBF010000001.1, forward strand.
TTGCCTGGGTGCGTGAACGCATTGGCGAACCGCGCGAAAAAGTTGAAACTGAAGCGTCAACTGTAGCTGAACTGGTGGACGAACTGCGAGCCCGTGAACCACGGTATGCTGCTGCGTTCGCCGATCTGTCCGCACTTCGTGTAGCGTTGGATCAGGAGCTTGCAGATTTCGATGCCCACTTGAAAGGCGTGCGCGAGGTTGCGTTCTTCCCGCCTATGACAGGAGGGTAAGATGGCTGTCAGGGTTCAGTCTGAACCGTTCGATCCGGGCGAAGAACTGTCGCGGTTTGGTCAAGATCGCACCGATATCGGGGCTGTTGTCAGCTTCACTGGACTGGTGCGTGATGATGACGGAACGTTGGACCGGATGGAGATCGAGCACTACCCCGGCATGACAGAAAAGGCGATTGCCACAATTGTGGATGAGGCGTCTCAGCGGTGGTCGTTAACAGACTGTCTGGTGATCCACCGTCATGGCCCCCTCGCTCCGGGTGAGGTGATTATGATGGTCGCAACAGCCGCCAAACACCGCGTCGCCGCGTTTCAGGCGGCCGAGTTTCTGATGGACTTTCTGAAATCCCGCGCTCCGTTCTGGAAAAAAGAGTTTCAGAGCGACGGATCAACCGATTGGGTGGATGCCAAGGTAGACGACGAAGATGCCCTGAAGCGGTGGTCAGATTAGGCAATTGTCCCTCAGGCCGTGGTGCGTTCCGGTAAAATTTGCTGCGCGATTCCAGCCCCAAGCAAATAGATCGACGTCAGGACCAACCCCCAATGCGCCCAGCTTTCCGGGTGGAAATCGACCCATGCCGCCCAGCCTGCAAAGAATGTCCACGCAAGGGCGCAAGGCAGACTGATCGCGCGCCAACGTTCGGTGCGGACCGGATGGATGAATTTCAACGGCAGGAACATCGCCACAGCAAGCGCCGTGACCAGTACCAGCATGAACCAGAAGTTCGGCTGTGTTGCGAAGAGCACGATGACCAGCATGTTCCAGCATCCGGGAAACCCTGAAAAGCTGTTGTCCTTGGTCTTCATTCGCGTGTCCGCGAAATAGATTGCACTGGCGAAAATGATGACGATGATGGCGAACCAGCCGGTCCAACCGGGCATCAGTCCTGACTTGAACAGGGCATAGGCCGGGATGAACACGTATGTCAGATAGTCGATGATCAGGTCCATCAGCACGCCGTCATACTGCGGAGCGTTGACCGACACGTCATAACGCCGTGCCAGCGGCCCGTCGATGCCATCGACCCCGAAGGCGACAACCAGCCACAGAAACATCAGGCTCCAGTTCTCGTCTACGGCGGCAAGCATGGCCAGCATTGCAAAAACGGCACCTGTCGCGGTCAACAGATGGACGAGAAGGGCTTTTGTCGAAAGTTTCATGCGCGCTTTGTGCCGGAAAATTGAAAAGGGGGAAAGAAGAAACCTTGGAGGCTTCGGTTTGGTCATGCGCGTGGATGGGCGGCGTTGTAGACCTCTAACAACCGTGAAGTGTCAACCGTTGTATAGGCTTGGGTCGTGGACAGACTGGCATGGCCCAGCAATTCCTGAATGGCGCGCAGATCGCCACCGGCGGCCAGAAGATGGGTTGCAAAACTGTGCCGCATGGCGTGGGGCGTGGCGGTTGCGGGCAGACCCAATTGCAAGCGCACCTGCTCCATCATCTTTTGTACGATGCGCGGACCCAGCGCCCCGCCGCGCACGCCGCGAAACAGCGGCGCGTCTGGTGTTTCCGGATGAGGGCATAGGCGGCGATAGGCTTCGACTGCGCCGCGGGCGGCAGGCAATACCGGCACAACCCGCTCCTTGCCGCCCTTCCCTTTGATCCGCAGGGTGTCTGGCAAAGGGGCATCGGCGCAGGTCAGACCCAGCGCCTCGGAAATGCGCAAACCGCACCCGTAAAGAAGCGTTGCGACTGCAATGTTACGCGCCCCGACCCAGCCATGCTGTGATTGAATTCCGGCGGTTTCGATCACCGCTTTCGCAGCATCTGGCGCCAGTGGGCGAGGCAGTTTCTTGGTGAATTTGGGGCTGCGGGTCGACAAAACCGCAGTCGCGTCAAATTCATCCCGTTCGCTGAGCCAGCGGTAGAAGCTCTTCACAGCGGATAAAGATCGGGCCAGAGATCGCGCGCCAACGCCTCGACCTCGTTCATGCGCCATCCATGCACGCATATCTGATAGCGTTACGCGGGCCAATCCGCCTCGTCCTGCAGACCCACCCAGATGTTGGGCCATGAACGCCAGAAACCCGGTCAGATCAGTCTGATATGCCGTGATCGTGTTCGTGGACGCGCCGTCCAGAGCGCGTATGTTGTCCAGCCATTCAGACAACGCATCCCGAGCGCCGTCCGGGATCGCCAATGTGTCCTTGGCGGTCACGACAACCAGCGGCGCATCGCGCGTTCAAACACTCCGCCGAAAAAGGCCAGAAGATCGGTGCCTTGTCCGGGTTTGAATTGCTCGGCATTCTCAACCCCCAGAACCAGCATACCGGGTAAACGGCCTTCCCCCAGATCCAGACGAATGCAAGCCTCGGACCGGACCCAGAAGCCAGTGTCGCCATAGATCGTTTCGTCTTGTTCCTGAATTTGGCGCAGGAAGACCTGACGGGTCGATTGATCGCCACTCATACCCAGATAGTCATCGACGAACCCGGGGGCCGCGATAGACAAAACCGGTCCCAACCGCCCGACAGCGCTGTTTTTCTGGCCAAGTTCAGTTTCCAGAACCAATCGCACACAATCAACGCGCAATATCTCGGCCACTTCGCCGCTGAGGTCTGCCATGAACAGTTCAAAATCCGCCGGGTCCAGCATCCTGAGAACAGCTCGATGGATCATGTTCATGCCGGAGATATTGTTATATGCCGCCGCGATCACCGACCGGTGCGTGTCTTCCAGCCGGTCCAGTCGGGCTTCGAGCCGTTCCATCGCAATGCCGCGAAGGTCCACGATATTAGCCCCCATCGCGCGCTCATTCGCGGCGATTAACGCGCGCATAATGTCCTGATCATCCAGAATGGTTTCGGGTTGCGCGATTAAATGCGCGCGCAATTCATCATCAATCGTAGCTGGTACGCTCATCTGCTGCCTCGGTGTTTTGTTCTTGTCGTTTTATGCGAACATACACCAAGGCATCGCGCGGGTGGCAGATTTTTCGCACCAGCCACAACAGAAAGAGGGGGCCGTGGCCCCCTCGTAACAGTCGTGGTTTTAAGATCCAGCTTACAAGATCTTAATGTCTGCCGCTTTAATGTCCGCCAGAAACGCGTCCAACCCCTTGTCGGTCAGCACGTGTTTCGCCATCGCCTGAATGACCGATGTTGGTGCGGTTGCCACATCTGCCCCGACCAGCGCGCAGTCTTTCATGTGGTTGACCGACCGGATCGAGGCCGCCAGAATCTGCGTCTCGAACCCGTAATTGTCATAGATGGTGCGAATGTCCTCGATCAACTCCAGCCCATCCATGTTGATGTCATCCAGACGACCGATGAACGGCGAAATGAAGGTCGCGCCGGCTTTTGCGGCCAGCAGTGCTTGGTTGGCCGAGAAGCACAGCGTCACGTTCACCATGGTGCCTTCGTCGGTCAGAACTTTACAGGCTTTTAGCCCGTCCCAAGTCAGCGGCACCTTGACCGCGATGTTGTCGGCGATCTTGGCCAGTTTGCGGCCCTCGGCGATCATGGTGTCAGCATCGACGGCGGTGACTTCGGCTGACACGGGACCTTCCACAATGTCGCAGATTTCCTTGGTCACTTCCAGAATGTCACGCCCCGATTTCTTGATGATCGAGGGGTTGGTGGTTACGCCGTCAATCATCCCGACGTCGTTCAGTTCCTTGATGGCGTCGATATCGGCGGTATCAGCGAAGAATTTCATGTGCGCGGCTCCTGCAGCTTATGAGCGTTTGCGCTCTCATACCCCATGGGCGCGCGGGCAGAAAGCCCTTATGGTGCACTGGAAGACAGGGAATCTGGCTATATGAGCGACGTTGAGCAGTTTCCAGAGGGCACAAGGGTCGGCGTGTTGACCACTCAGCCACTGGACCGAATCCTGACCTACCGGGCCCCCGAAGGCGGTTGCGTACAAGGTGCATTTGTTGAGGTGCCGCTTGGCCCGCGCAAGGTGTTGGGCGTTGTTTGGGGTCCGGGAGAAACTGGATTTGACGCATCCAAATTACGCGCTGTGAACCGTGTTCTGGATGTTGCCCCCATGCGCATCGAAATGGCCGAGTTTCTAACCCGTGTGGGCGACTACACTCTGACGCCGATGAGTCAAATGCTGCGCCTTGCTACCCGTGCGCCGGGGCTGTCCGACCCACCTTCGATGCGGAAAGTGTTGAAGGCGTCGGGCCATCGCCCCAACCGCTTGACGGATGCACGTGCCAAGGTGATGGACGTGTTAATGGATCAGCCCGGCGTTGGGTTCACACAGAAAGAACTGGCCGATCTGGCGGGGGTCAGCGGGTCGGTTGTGAAGGGGTTGGTAAAGCTTGGGGCGATCCGCGAGGAAGATACGCCGCGTGACATGCCTTATCCGCGTCTTGACCCCGACTTGCCGAGCAAAGAGCTGACTGAAGATCAAGTCGCGGCCGCCAAGCAACTGACCGTCGGCGTGCGCGCGGGCCGCTATGGCACCACGCTTCTGCGTGGGGTCACCGGCGCCGGCAAGACCGAGGTGTATCTGGAAGCCGTCGCCGCCTGTTTGAAGAAAGGCCGTCAGGCGCTGGTGCTTTTACCCGAAATCGCCCTGACCGCCGAGTTTCTGAAACGGGTCGAAGAACGCTTTGGCGCGCGGCCCGCCGAATGGCATTCGGGCGTCACCATGACCGAACGTCGCCGCTGTTGGCGGATGGTCGGGCAGGGGGATGCCTCGCTTGTTGTGGGTGCGCGCTCCGCACTCTATCTGCCCTTTCGCGACCTTGGGCTGGTGATCGTGGATGAGGAGCATGACAGTTCCTACAAACAGGAAGACGGTGTGCTCTATTCGGCCCGCGATATGGCGGTGATGCGGGCATCCATCTGTGACGCGCAGGTGGTGCTGGCCTCGGCCACGCCGTCGCTTGAGACATGGGCCAACTGCGAGGCGGGGAAATACAAGCGGATTGACCTGACCAGTCGCTATGGCCCGGCCGTCATGCCCGACATGCGCGCGATTGATATGCGGCAGGAGAATATGCTGACGCAAAGCTGGATCTCGCCCACGCTGAAAGCGGCCGTGACCCTGCGCATTGCGAAGGGCGAGCAATCGCTGCTCTTCATCAACCGCCGTGGCTATGCGCCTGTCACGATCTGCCGGGCCTGTGGACACCAGATCGGTTGCGATCATTGCGACGCGCGCATGGTCGAGCACCGGTTCCAAAAACGGCTTGTCTGCCACCAATGCGGCGAGACGAAGCCGATGCCAGAGGCCTGCCCGGAATGCGAAGTCGAAGGGAAACTCGCCCCTGTCGGGCCGGGTGTGGAACGGCTGGCGGAAGAAGTCCGCGCAAGCTTCCCCGATGCCCGCGTGGCGGTGTTGTCGTCGGACCTCTTCGGTTCAGCCCGCGCACTGAAAGAACAGATTGAACTGATCGCCGACGGTGGGGCTGACATCATCATCGGCACGCAGTTAGTGGCGAAGGGGCACAACTTTCCAAAGCTAACTTTGGTAGGCGTAATCGATGCCGATCTGGGTCTGCAAGGGTCCGACCTGCGTGCCGCAGAACGCACGTTTCAATTGATCCGACAGGTCGCTGGCCGGGCTGGGCGAGCCGAGACACCGGGCGTCGCACTTCTGCAAACCTTCCAACCCGAACACCCGGTGATCCGCGCGATTCTTGCGGGCGAGGAAGAGAATTTTTGGCGCGCCGAGGCAGGCGAACGCCAAGCGGCTGGCGTGCCGCCTTATGGGCGTTTGGCGGGGATCGTCCTGTCGTCGCCCGATATTCAAGCAGTGTTTGATCTGGGGAGCGAGATGGCGCGGCGGTCCGAGCCGCTCATCCAGATCGGTGCGCAGCTTTATGGCCCTGCATCAGCGCCCATCGCGCGCGTCAGAGGGCGGCATCGTGTCAGGCTTTTGGTGAAAGCTGAGAAGGGTGCGCCCATCCAAGCTGCATTGAAACGCTGGCTCGCACAATTCCAGATCAAAGGGGATATGCGCGTATCGGTGGATATCGATCCGCAAAGTTTTTATTGAGGCAACCGTGCTTCCAGATCGTCCCTGGTATTTCAAGCAATCACAGCATCGGCTATGATGTATTTATGACCGACCGGGTGACCTATCATGTATTGAGCCGCGAGAACGCCGCGATGCTCGATAAAGCAGAAGCTTTTGACAACGCGGTTGATCCTGAGCAGTTGAAGACGTTCGTGTCCAGAACCGGACACGAACTGGTATTTGCGCGATTGGGCGACAGAGTGATCGGCTTTGCGTCAGGCAACGTCCTGTTGCATCCAGACAAGCCCCCAGTGTTTTTCATCAACGAAGTTGGTGTTCTTCGCGACATGCGCAGACAAGGCATTGCCTCCGCACTTTGCCGAAAGTTGATCCAACAAGCGCGTGGCGCCGGGTGTCAGGGCATCTGGCTGGCTACTGAGAAGGAAAACGATGCAGCGCGAGCACTTTATCATAGCTTGAGAGCACGCGAGACCGGCGGCATTGTTGTCTATGATTGGGATGACGCTATGGGCGCCTGATGCGCCTTTGGCTGATTATTGCGCCGGAAGTGCCGCACCTCGGCCCTGTTTTTGATCCACCAACGCATCGGTGAACACAGCCCCAATCCACATGCACAATAGTGCGAGCCATGCCGTACCGACAAAGATCGAGGTGCCGGTGACGCCCGCGCCAATCGCACAACCACCAGCCAGCATCGCACCGAAACCCATCAAGACAGCCCCGAACATCGAACGGCGCATGTTGGCCTCGCCATCGAACCCTTGGAACTTGAACTCTCCAGCCAGCCAGCTTGCGGCAAAGGCCCCGATGACAACGCCCGGCACAAGGCCCACGTCGAACTCCAGCACCGGGTCGGGAATCAGGAAAAACATTAGCGTATTGGCGGACGGGCCGGAGAAGGTGGCAGAGGTGACCGAGACGGGCTCGAACGCCGCCAGCGACAATTGATAGGTCAGCACCCACCCCAATGCGACGGCAAAACCGACACCGGATCCAAACACCAAACGCCGATAGCCCATGCCGGACTTGCGCGCGATATAGATCGCGAACACGGCGGTCAGAATACCAAGCGCAAAACCGGACCAGTCCGGGACCCCAAGGGCATTCAACAGGTTCAGGTTCACGCCACGCTCGGTCATCCAGAGCCGGGCCAGCTTGTCGCGTGCAGGGGCCAGCCAGCCATGCAAACTCATTTGAGCGACCACAGCGAAAATCAATCCGGATACCACAGACCGAAGGTTGCCCGTTGCGGCCAACACCAGAAGTCGACCAGAACAACCACGTGCCAGCACCATGCCGACACCAAACATTAACCCGCCAATGATGGCACCCGACCACGTTCCGGTCACCGCCATCATGCGCGCATCCTCGGGTCGCAGCAGGCCTAGAAGCGACGCGCCTTGCACCCAGACCAGAGCGGTCGAGAAAGTCAAAAGCCAGATTGCGAGGGAACTGTCCATCATGCGCCGGGCGAACTCGACTGTGGCAGCGCGCAGACAAAACCGCGACCGTTGGGCGGCCACGCCAAAGACAATACCGGTGACAAGCCCAAACAGCGCGGCTGTCGGCTCTTCTCCGATACGGTCAATTAGGGGCACAATGTCCATGCGGGTTCCTTCAATTGTTGGATACCTTGCCGTGATTCACGGTAACCTGCCTTGACATAAATCATAAACATATAAGCTTAAATGAATGCGTTTTGATCTCGCAAACTGGTAAAAACAGGCGTAATGCGGGGCCATGAGACACCAGATCCTGACCCTTGAAGAAGCTCGAGCGCTACCGTTCTGGCGCCGCCCCATCTTTCTGCTGATGTTGATGGCAGCGGGGATGCCCATTGCGTTTTTCACGTGGTCTGCGCTTCTGAACAACTTCGTGATCGAAGCGGCCGGGTTCACAGGCGTCGAAATCGGCTGGTTGCACACAGTGCGCGAAATTCCCGGCTTTCTGGCCATCGGTGTGATCGCGCTTCTGATGTTGTTTCGCGAACAGGTGCTGGGCGTTGTCGCCTTGGGTATGCTTGGCGCGGCCACAGCCATCACCGCGTGGTTTCCGAGCTTCGGTGGCATACTAACAGTCACCATGCTGTCGTCGATCGGGTTCCACTATTTCGAAACGGTGAACCAATCGCTTCAATTGCAATGGATCGATAAAAAGCGAGCTCCGCAAATGCTGGGGTGGATCATGTCAATCGGATCGGCGGCGGCTCTGTTGAGCTACGGGCTTCTGGTGCTGACGTGGAAGGCGTTCGATCTGAGCTATAATCTAGTCTACATGATCGCAGGCGGCACGACCCTGGCCATCGCAATCTTTGCATATTTTGCCTATCCACAGTTTGAAAGCCCCGAGCCGCAGTTGAAGCAATTCGTGCTGCGCCGTCGTTACTGGCTCTACTATGCACTGCAATTCATGGCAGGCGCGCGGCGACAGATCTTTACGGTGTTTGCCGCCTTCATGATGGTCGAACGCTTCGGGTTCGAAGTGCATGAGGTCACGGCGCTGTTCCTGATCAACTATCTGGCCAATATCTTCTTTGCGCCACTGATGGGGAAAGCGGTTGCCAAATGGGGCGAGCGTCGCGCGTTGGCCTTTGAATACACCGGACTGATCAGTGTGTTTCTGGCCTATGGCGGGATTTACTATTTTGGTTGGGGTGTGGTGTTGGCCGCGGCGCTTTATGTGCTCGACCACCTTTTCTTCGCGCTGGCCTTCGCGCTGAAAACCTATTTCCAGAAGATTGCGGACCCGCAGGATATTGCGCCGACGGCCGCCGTGGCATTCACAATCAACCACATCGCCGCGGTCTTTCTACCCGCTCTGCTGGGCTACCTGTGGGTTGTGTCTCCGGGGGGCGTTTTTGCATTAGCAGCGGGAATGGCCTGCGTCTCATTGATGTTGTCTCTTCTTATTCCACGTCATCCGGAAAAGGGGAACGAGACAGTATTCTCGCGCCCGTTGCCGCAGATCGCCGAGTAAACATCCGTTTCGGCAGCGCAGTTGTGGTTGACCGCGCAGGCGCTGCTCGGTAGGCCGTTCCCGTCATCAGAAAGGATTTTGTCATGTCCACTTGGACTGCACTGACCACGCTGGACGGTCAAGACGCCGCCGAAGCGCTTGGCTTGGCGATGGAGACATTAACCCCTGAGCCCACCGGTATCGGCGTCTTTGAAGTTGAAGACGGAAGCGGCACTTGGGAGGTTGGCGGCTATTTCACCCACGAACCAGACACCGCGGGACTGGCCTTGCTGGCGGCAATGCACAATGCGAAAGATTTCACCGTCTCGGAATTGCCCGAGGTTGATTGGGTCGCCCATGTTCGGCGCGAACTTTCCCCGGTGGAAGCGGGCCGCTTCTTTGTGCATGGCAGTCACGATGCGGATAAAGTGCCTGACGGAAAAATCGCGTTGCTGATCGAAGCCGCGATGGCATTCGGGACAGGACACCACGGCACCACGCTAGGTTGCCTGAAGGCGCTGGATGGATTGGTAGAACACGGGTTTGTCGGCAAGAATGTGGTCGATATTGGTTGCGGGACCGCCGTCTTGGCAATGGCTGCCGCGCGTGTTTGGCCTAATCCGGTCTTGGCCAGCGATATTGATCAGGTCGCCGTTGACGTTGCAAAAGCCAATGTCGCAGCCAACAATTTGGAAGAAAGAGTTTACTGTGTCGAGGCGGCAGGATTTAACGCGCCTGAACTTCAAGAAGCGTCTCCATTCGACCTAGTATTTGCTAATATTCTGAAAGGGCCGCTGATCGGTCTTGCCCCGGATATGGCGAAGCACCTTTCTACCAAGGGTTATGCGATTCTGTCGGGCATTCTGAACCCGCAAGCGGACGAAGTGATTTCCGTTTATGTCCGAAACGGGTTCAATCTGGTCGAACGCACCGAAATTGTTGACTGGACAACACTAGTTTTACAAAAAAGTTAGTGTTTATTACGTGAAAATTTAACAGATTTCTGGCCACCACCACTTTTTTGCCATATTCTGAGGTGGGTGTATTATTTTTTTTATTGAGGGGAGGGTATTGATCGTGACTGATGCACAAGTTCAAGACTTTCAAAAACGGGTGCGCGGAATTAGCCGACAGCATCGCCGCTTGTCGCAAGGCTATGTTCAATTGGTCGAGCGTGATGGGCTGTTGGTGCCCAGCAAACCTAGGCTGCGCCGGGGGTTCCCGATCAAGGGGCTGCTCCTGACGCTTGTCGGATTCATGTTGTTCAAGGGGTTCCTTTTCAGCCAAGTCGGCGTGATCAATTACAATGATCGTGTTGACCGACTGTCGCAGGGGTCAATGATCGAACAGGCCGGTGCTTGGATCATGCAGGACGATCCGGTGACCACTGCCATTGCCGGGTTCATGACCAACCCATTCTGACGCGGAAATCGAATTTGAAAACCCAGCCCGTGCGCCACGACGCGTTTCGGGCTGATTTCATTTTGGAACCCAGCTTTCGCGATGTCATTGCGCAGCAAAGCCACATTTTTAAACCACTTCAAGCTGTCTTGACTGGCAAATCCTCTTTGCCTTGCCTATTTGCCTTGTCTAGAACGATCGGAGCATGAACAGGAGGCGCCAGATGGCAAAGATTACCTATATCGAGCACAACGGAACACAGCACGTCGTCGACGTCGCCAACGGTTTGACCGTGATGGAAGGTGCGCGCGACAATAATATTCCCGGCATCGAAGCCGATTGTGGTGGTGCTTGCGCCTGTTCGACCTGCCACGTCTATGTCGACGCCGCGTGGGTGGAAAAGATGCCTGCCAAGGATGCGATGGAAGAAGACATGCTCGACTTCGCCTATGAGCCGGATGCCGAGCGTTCGCGCCTGACCTGCCAGCTTAAGGTCACAGACGATCTTGACGGTCTTGTCGTGCACATGCCTGAAAAGCAGATCTAATGACCGGTCTTCGGGTCGCGCTGGTTTTCATCTGCCTTGCGACCCCGGCGGCCGCGCAGATCACCTCGGCCCGCTATGTTGAACCTACAGATCGCTATGGCCATGGGGCTGTTCCCGGCGGCGAGTATGGCGCGCTTGAGGTCAATCTGTCTGACGGATCGCGCACTATCACACGCGTTTCAGACGGTGTTTTTGAAGACACCATACCACGCCTTCACGATTTCAATGGTGACGGAGTGCGCGAAGTTGTGACTGTGTTCAGCGGCGATGATGTCGGCGCAATGATACGCATCTATGCGTTGGATAAGGGCGAACTGGTGCTGCGCGGCTCCAGCAACCCCATCGGCATGCGCCATCGTTGGTTGGCAGTGGCAGGCATCGCGGATTTCAATGGCGATGGAGTGGACGAGGTCGCCTATGTCGATCGCCCTCATTTGGCCCGCAGGCTCACGCTTGTCTCGGTCCGACCGGATGCGGGAGGATTTTTGTTCAAAGATTTGGCAACGGTTGGGGGTGTCACAAACCACAAGTTCGCAAGCCCAGTCATCGAAGGCGGTGTACGGGACTGCGTGGGGCATCCGCCTGTCGTCGTAACTGCCAGCGCCAATTGGTCGCGTGTTATTGAAACACGCCTGGACGGCGGTGAGCTGAAGCTGACCAATGTCGCACCTTACACCGGACCGGATAGCCTGTCGGCGCGTCTGGGCTGTTAAAGCGCGCGCCAGCCGATATCTGCGCGGTTGAATCCTTCCGGCCAGTCTATTTTGTCAATCATCGCATAGGCGCGGTCACGAGCCTCTTGCAAGCTATCGCCGCGCGCGGTGACGTTCAGGACACGCCCGCCGGAAGCTGTGATCTTACCGTCTACTTCGGTGGTGCCTGCGTGAAACACCATATTCATCGAATCCTCAGGCAGGTTATCCAATCCATTGATGATTGATCCCTTCTGGTAAGCGCCGGGATAGCCATTCGCCGCCATCACCACGGTGATCGCGTGATCGTCAGCCCAGTTGACCTTAGCCTTGTCTAACTGCCTCTCGGCACAAGCCAACATCAAGTCCAGCGCCTGTGCACCCAGCCTCATCATCAAGACCTGACATTCCGGGTCGCCAAAACGTGCGTTGTATTCGACCAGCCGTGCCTGCCCGTCCTTGATCATGAACCCCGCATAAAGCACACCTTGATAGGGTGTGCCGCGCTTGGCCATTTCAGCCACAGTCGGCTCGATGATCTCACGCATGGCGCGGGCGGCAATCTCGTCCGTCAGGACCGGGGCGGGGGAGTAGGCGCCCATGCCGCCGGTGTTCGGGCCCGTGTCGCCATCGCCGACGCGTTTGTGGTCCTGTGCTGTGCCGATGGGCAGAGCGGTCTTACCGTCGCAGAGGATGAAGTATGATGCCTCTTCGCCCTCCATGAATTCTTCGATCACCACTTCGGCCCCGGCCCCGCCAAACGCGCCGCCGAACATGTCGTCGATGGCGTCCAGCGCCGTCTGCTTGTCCATCGCGACGATCACGCCTTTGCCGGCTGCCAGTCCGTCCGCCTTGACGACAATCGGTGCGCCCTGTTCGCGAATATAGGCCTTGGCGGCATCTGCGTCGGTGAAATGACCATAGGCAGCGGTTGGCGCGCCCGCGGCATCGCAGACCTCTTTCGTGAAGGACTTGGATGCCTCAAGCTTCGCGGCCTCGGCCGAGGGGCCGAAGACACTGACGCCCGCCTCGCGCAGACGGTCGGCCACGCCTTTGGCCAAGGGCGCTTCCGGCCCGATGATCACGAAATCAATGGTGTTTTGCTGCGCAAAGGTCACCACCGCGTCACCGTCTTCGATGTCCAGCGATGCGCACTCCGCGATCTGCGCCATGCCGGCATTTCCGGGTGCCACGATCAACCGATCACATTTCGGGTTTTGCATCACAGCCCACGCCAGCGCGTGTTCGCGCCCACCGCTGCCCAGAATAAGGATGTTCATGGCTCTTCCCCCGCTTGGCCTTCTGTCATCGGCGTTCTAAGGTCGGGGCGCTGAAATCACAAGGAAAGAGACACCGGCCCATGTCCGACCTGATCGACGATCCACAGCCCGGCGAAAACGCACCGGAGTTCACCGTCTCGGAAATCTCCGGCGCGCTGAAGAAAACAATCGAGGGGGCATTTGGGCGTGTCCGCGTGCGGGGCGAGGTTGGGCGGGTCATGCTGGCACGCTCGGGGCATCTGTATTTCGATGTGAAGGATGACCGGTCCGTGCTGGCGGCGGTCAGTTGGAAAGGGCAGGTCAGCCGCCTGTCGATCAAGCCCGAAGAAGGCATGGAGGTGATTGTCACCGGCAAGCTGACCACTTTTGGCAGCCAGTCGAAATACCAGTTGAACGTCGATGATGTCGTCGTCGCGGGCGAAGGCGCGTTGATGGCAATGTTGGAAAAGCGCAAGAAAACGCTGGCGGCAGAGGGACTTTTCGCGCCCGAACGCAAGAAAAAGCTGCCTTTCCTGCCCGAAGTGATTGGCGTTGTCACATCACCGTCCGGTGCGGTGATCCGCGATATCTTGCACCGTCTGCGGGACCGTTTCCCGCGCAAAGTGCTGATCTGGCCCGTCGCCGTGCAGGGCGAGGCGTGTGCGCCTCAGGTCGCCGCCGCAATCGAAGGTTTCAACCGTATGCAACCGGGCGGCGCGCTGCCGCGTCCTGACTTGCTGATCGTTGCGCGCGGTGGTGGTTCAATCGAGGATCTGTGGGGGTTCAACGAGGAAATCGTCGCGCGCGCCGCCGCCGCGTCGGATATTCCCCTGATCTCGGCGGTGGGGCACGAGACGGACACGACCCTGATTGATTACGTGTCTGACTTGCGCGCGCCGACGCCGACCGCGGCTGCCGAACATGCCGTGCCAGTGCGTCTGGAATTGCTAGCGTGGACCGAGGAACAAGGCACCCGCTTGACCCGTTCGTTGGAACAGGCGTTGACGCAACGCGGCCAGCGCCTGCGTGACGTGGCCCGCGCCCTGCCGCGCCCCGAGGCGTTGTTGGACACTCCACGCCAGCGGCTTGATGCCGCCAGCCACAAACTGCCCTCAGCCCTGCGCAGCATGACGCAAGTGAGGCGAGTCAAGTTGACCGAGGCGTCCGCAGGTCTGCGCCCGCGCGTTTTGACCGCGCGACTGGCCCCGATGCGGGACCGGCTAAATATGGCAAGCGCACGCTTGGACCCCGACCGAATCACAGACGCCAACAAACGCCGAACGGTTGAGATCACCGGACTGTCCGCGCGATTGGATCGGGCCTTCTTGGCAAATACAAAGCGGCACGAGGATCGGCTGACCAGCCTTGAACGAATGCGCCAAACGCTGGGCTATACCGAGACGTTGAAGCGTGGGTATGCGGTTGTGCGGGGCGACGGAGATGTGGTGACCAACCAAGCCGCTGCCGCAAAAGCCAAAGCGCTTGAGATCGAGTTCGCGGATGGTCGATTGGCGCTGGATGGGTCAGGGACATCGGCGGTGAAGCCGATCAAACCCGCAACAAAGCCCAAGCCCAAAAAGGACGCCCCCGATCAAGGATCGCTGTTCTAGCCGGTAACCATGCTACTTGTTGCGCGAACCGGGGCGGCCCTGGGGCTTGCCGCCCGGACCTTTGCCGCCGGGGCCTTTTCCCGCCGGACGTTGACCTGGTTTCCCTCCGGGCCGCCCACCTTTGAATGCAGGCTTGGCCCCCGGTTTGCTTCCATGCTTGCCGCGCGGGATCTCTTTGCGCGTCCGCACGGGCGCCGGCTTTGCGTCTTCCATCCCAAGCTGGTCGCGCACAACGCGTTGGCGGATTTCCTCGACCTCTCCGGGTTTCAATTCGCCCAGTTGGAAAGGGCCGTAGCTGACGCGCAGCAGACGGTTGACGGTCAGCCCGACTGCTTCCATCGCGCGGCGCACCTCGCGGTTCTTCCCTTCGCGGAGGGTCACGGTCAGCCACGCGTTCGCGCCTTGTTGCCGGTCCAGCGACACGGCCATCGGCTGGAACCGCTCGCCATCAATCGTCAAACCCTTGCGCACCGGCGCCAGTGTGTCCTCGGTGGGTCGCCCGTTCACCCGCACGCGGTATTTGCGTGACCACCCGGTCGAGGGTAGTTCCAGCTTTCGCTTCACCTCGCCATCATTGGTCAGAAGCAACAGGCCTTCGGAATTGATGTCGAGCCGCCCGACGCTGACCACGCGGGGCAGGTCGTCGGGCAGGTTTTTGAATACCGTGTCGCGCCCCTTCTCATCCCGCTCGGTCGTCACAAGGCCGATGGGCTTGTAATACAACCACATGCGGGGCGGTTCCGGTTCGGCCAAAGGGGCTTCGTCAAACAGGATCGTGTCCTTGGCGGTGACGTTCAGCGCGGGGCTGTCGATCACTTTTCCGTTCACGGTTACGCGGCCCGCTTCGATCATCCGTTCAGCCTCGCGACGGCTGGCGACACCGGCGCGGGCCAGCACCTTGGCGATGCGGTCGCCTTTGGACGGATCAGCCGTCGCGGCATCCGGCTTTTTCGGGGCGGGCTTGCGGGCCGATTTGGGAACGGGGGGGCATTTTTTGTCTGTCATGCCTTCGCATAGCGCGGGGCGGGGCAAAGGGGAAGCCTTGGCAAGCGGTCGGCGCCAAGGCAAAAGGGGGCATGAGCCGTTTTAAAAGCCATATGGATGCCGCAATGGCAGAAGCCCGTGCTGCCGCCGCGCGCGGTGAGGTGCCCGTGGGAGCGGTGCTGGTGTCGCCGGACGGCAAGGTGATCGCTGCGGCAGGCAACCGGACGCGCGAGTTGAACGACCCTACGGCCCACGCCGAAGTGTTGGTGATCCGCGAAGGCTGCGCTCAGGCCGGGTCGGAACGCCTGCCCGACCACGACCTTTACGTGACGCTGGAGCCGTGCGCGATGTGCGCAACCGCCATGTCGGCGGCGCGTATTCGCCGGGTCTATTACGGCGCGGCGGACCCGAAATCAGGCGGCGTGGCACATGGCGCGCGCATCTTCACGCATTCGCAATGCCACCATGTGCCCGAAGTCTATGATGGCATAGGCGCAGATGAGGCAGAACAGATCTTGAAGGACTTCTTCGCGTCCCGGCGCTGATCCTTAGATCGTTATCGGCTTCAGAACCTCTGGTTCAATCACATTCACGTCGGGCAGTGCAGCGACCAATTCATCAGCGGACTGCGCCAGAACGGGGAAGGTCTTGTAGTGGCAGGGAATCACGGTCTTGAAATCGAAGTACCGTTTTGTCGCGTAGCCCACCCGCGCCATATCCATCGTGTAATGCCCACCCGCGCACAGGATACCGATATCGGGTTTGTGCAGATCGCCCATCCACTCCATATCCGCCATGATGTCGGTGTCGCCAGAGACATAGATCACGTGACCTTCGCCTGCGATCATGAACCCGACCTCGGCGCCTGCGCAGAGTGGCCGATCGCCGCCCAGATAATCGAAACTGGCGGAATGCGAGGCATTCACCATCGTCACTTTCGCCCCGTTCAGGTCTATGGTGCCGCCTTTGCCAAAGCCCAGCGTCTCTATCCCATCTTCATTGCCCCAGAAAGTGGCAAGCTCGTGGATCGCCGCAATCGGAATGTTCTTCTCGCGCGCGATGGCCAGGGTCGATGAGGCGTGGTCGCCATGCCCGTGGGTAATCAGGATGTGTGTCGCGCCTGCCGTCGCCTCGTCCCGACGATCTTCTGGAAACATCGGGTTACCGTCTAGCCACGGATCGACCAGCAATACCGCGCCTTCAATTTCGATCCGAAACCCCGAATGGCCAAGAAATGTGATTTGCATAGAAGCCTCCCTTTTGATCATTCATGGTCAGACTAGCAGCAAAACCGTGCCTGTCATCTGTGGGACAGTGCCGCAACCTGCGCACATGGCTTGCGGGCGGGGCGGGTGCGCGCTAAACGATCTGGCGAAACACACACGGGAGCCACCCATGTCGATCGACATCGAAACCGCGCGCAAGGTTGCGCATCTGGCCCGCATCAAGGTCGAAGACGACCGCCTGCCGGAGCTGGCCGAAAACTTCAACGCGATCCTCGGCTTTATCGAGCAGTTGAACGAGGTGGACGTGGACGGCGTCGAGCCGATGACCTCGGTTACGCCGATGCGCCTGAAGCGTCGGGAAGACGTGGTGACCGATGGCGACATGCAGGACAAGATCCTGTCGAATGCGCCTGATGCGCGCGAAGGCTTCTTTGCCGTGCCGAAGGTGGTGGAATAATGGCTGACCTGAACAAACTGACGATTGCCGAGGCCCGTGACGCGATGCGCAAGGGCGATCTGACCTCGGCGGAATTGACCGAGGCGTGTCTGACCGAAATCGAAGGCGCAAGCGCGCTGGGCGCATTTGTGCATAACACGCCTGAATTGGCACGCGAACAGGCCAAAGCGGCGGACGCGCGGATCAAGGCAGGTGACGCGCCTGATATGTGCGGCATTCCGTTGGGCATCAAGGATCTGTTCTGCACCAAGGGCGTGGCGTCGCAGGCGGGCAGCCGCATCCTTGAGGGCTTCATTCCGGAATACGAATCGACCGTCAGCCAGAACCTTCTGGACAGTGGCACAGTCATGTTGGGCAAGCTGAACATGGACGAATTTGCTATGGGGTCGTCGAACGAGACATCGGTTTATGGCAATGCTGTGAACCCGTGGAAGATTGATGATCGCAAGTTGACACCCGGCGGGTCGTCCGGCGGGTCGGCGTCCGCTGTGGCCGCTGACCTTTGTCTCGCTGCCACCGGCACAGACACGGGCGGCTCGATCCGTCAGCCCGCCGCGTTTACCGGCATCAACGGCATCAAGCCCACCTATGGCCGCTGCTCGCGCTGGGGCGTTGTGGCTTTTGCCTCGTCGTTGGATCAGGCCGGGCCAATGACCAAATCGGTGCGCGATGCGGCCATCATGCTGGAAGCCATGTGCGGCCACGACATGAAGGATTCGACCAGCGCCGATATTCCGGTACCGAATTTCGAAGCGATGCTGACCGGCGACATCAAGGGCAAGAAAATCGGCATCCCCAAGGAATACCGCATGGACGGCATGCCGGATGAGATCGAGGCGCTTTGGTCCAAGGGCGCAGACATGCTGCGCGATGCCGGGGCCGAGATCGTGGATATCAGCCTGCCGCACACGAAATACGCGCTGCCTGCCTACTACGTAATTGCACCTGCCGAGGCGTCATCGAACCTCGCCCGTTATGACGGCGTGCGATACGGCCACCGCGCCAAGCTGGGGCAGGGGGACGGTATCACCGAGATGTATGAAAAGACCCGCGCCGAAGGGTTCGGCGACGAGGTACAGCGGCGCGTGATGGTTGGCACCTACGTGCTGTCGGCGGGCTTTTATGACGCCTATTACAACCGCGCCCGCAAGGTCCGCGCGTTGATCAAGAAGGACTTCGACGATGTGTTCGCACAGGGCATCGACGCGATCCTGACACCGGCCACACCGTCAGCCGCGTTTGGGCTGGGCGAGATGGAAAACGCAGACCCGGTCAAAATGTATCTGAACGACGTGTTCACCGTGACCGTGAACCTTGCCGGTCTGCCCGGTATCTCGATTCCCGCCGGTCTGGATGCGCAAGGTCTGCCACTTGGTCTGCAACTGATCGGACGACCGTGGGAAGAAGGCGATTTGCTGAATATCGCTCACGAGGTCGAGGCGCGCGCCGGATTTGTAGCAAAGCCCCAGAAATGGTGGTAACGCAGGCGGGTCAACCAATCTGCCTGCCAGAAAGAGGGTTCTATGCGGTATTTCATTGGGTTCGCCTTTGTAGCATCACTGTCTGCCTGCGTTAGCAATGCGCCTGACAGCCGTTCACCGGACACCGTTGTGCCGCGTGCCGAGGCTGTATCGGGTGCGCCATTGTCGGCGATGATCGAAGGAAGCTCAGTAACTAGTCAGTCGATTGATGGCGGCCAGGATACAGCTGCTGCACCAGCCATTTCCGACGAACAGAATTTCAGCGCCGTGGCCGCCCGCGAAAGCATCGAAAGCGATGCAGAGCGGCTGGAAAGCTATCAAGCCGCTTATACTCAGGCTGAAGTCGTGGCTGTGCCGGATCGGCCTGATGGGGGCGATGTGTCTGTGGTCGAGTTCGCATTGTCGACTACCAATACGGTGGGGCAATCGATCTACTCGCGTTCGGCCTTGTCAGGCGAAGCGCGGGCGCAGCGCAATTGTGCGCGCTATACCTCGGCCGATTTTGCTCAGATCGCATTTCTTGAGGCTGGTGGCCCGAATCGAGACAGACATGGACTGGACCCTGATGGCGACGGTTTTGCCTGTGGTTGGAACCCAGCCCCCTTCCGGACCGCACGCGGTGTGGCCGAAGATGCCACCGTGGTCGAAGAAACGGGCATCAGCAGAGCGGACCTTGAGGCGCTGGGCATCACGACAGATGACACGACGGACGCAGCGGAATCGGCAAATACGTCCGATTCGACAGATCTGTCTGATCCAGCTCCGCTTCCGGGCGATACGTTGAATATTTCGGGCGAAACTGTCGCGAGCGAATAGGTGCAGATCACGCCCTGTCCGTCCCCGAATTTCGGCCCGCGCCGGGGCGGGCTTACGCCGTCACTGGTCGTACTTCACTACACTGCGATGCCCGATCCCGCTGAGGCGTTAGAGCGGCTATGTGCCCCCGAACACGAAGTGTCTGCCCATTATTTGCTGCATCGCGACGGACAGTTGTTTCAACTGGTCGATGAAGACAAGCGCGCCTGGCATGCGGGCGCGGGTATGTGGCGCGGGATGGATGACATCAACTCCCGCTCGGTCGGTATTGAAATCGACAATGACGGGTCGTCCCCTTTCAGCGAAGCGCAACTTGCGCAGCTTGATCGGATTTTGCCGCAAATCATGGACCGTTGGTCCATCCCGGCGGAAGGGGTGATTGGCCACAGTGACATGGCACCAGGCCGCAAATTCGACCCCGGCCGCCGGTTTCCGTGGTCCCGGCTAGCACGCCAAGAGCTAACCATCTGGCCGGATGGGTCAGAGGTCGCGCCGGACGAGGCAGCGTTTCTTCGTCAGGCTGCCATTTTCGGCTATCCCACTGACACCGGGTGTGATGCTGTGTTGGATGCCTTGCGCCAACGCTTCCGTCCTTGGGCGCACGGACCGCTAGACGCCCGTGACATGGGGATCGTCAGTGACCTTGCCAAACGCTTCGGCGTTGACCTGCCTGCACCCTTGGCCTAAGTCAAACTTTGCGCGGATGGCTGGATGACCGCGGGTGACTGTGGGGGCATGCCCCTGCGTGACGCGAGGAAAGTCCGGACTCCATAAGGCAATGGTGCCGGGTAATACCCGGCCGGGGAAACCCGAGGGAAAGCGCCACAGAGAACAGACTGCCTGCGCTTGCGCGGGTGATGGTGAAACGGTGGGGTAAGAGCCCACCGCGCGCTTGGCAACAAGGGCGGCACGGCAAGCCCCACCAGGAGCAATGCCAAATAGGGACCGCACGGGGCTTGCCCCAAAGCCGCCTTGGCTTTTGCAGGTCCGGGTTGGCAGCTTGAGGTGTCTGGTAACAGGCATCCTAGAGGAATGGTCATCCACGGTGGCAACACCTGGACAGAATCCGGCTTATAGGCCATCCGCGCATGAATTCACGCCGTAAGGGCACCGTTGCACGCGTGGTTTCGGAACGCACGCGAATTTCCCGATTGCCTGTTGACTCGGGGGCCAATGGCGCTAAAAGGCGGGTTCCAGAGATTTACCCGGGCGGGGTGCGCCCACCCGATGAGGAGCTGACGACATGGCGAAGCCGACCACTATCAAAATCCGCCTGAACTCGACCGCGGATACAGGCCACTTCTATGTGACCAAGAAAAATGCTCGCACCATGACCGAAAAAATGGTCGTGAAGAAATACGACCCGGTTGTACGCAAGCACGTTGAGTATAAAGAAGGTAAGATCAAGTAATCTTGATCTCTTTCGAGTTTCGAAAAGGCCGTGCTGTTGGGCGCGGCCTTTATCTTTGCCGCGCGTCCACAACTGGTCGTTAGCGGTGAAGAATTTTTTCGGCGACTGTTCTGCCTATCAAGAAATACGCGTTGACCCCCGGATGAAAGCCGTCTTCGGCCATCATTTCAAGCGTCAGTGGGATGTCGAACGGGACGTAGTCAACGCCAAGCTCTTGGGCTTGCCGTTGTAGAGCCTTATCAAAACGACGCGCCTGAACGCCCAGAAACCAGCGCAAAGGTTGCGGCAACAAAGGGAAATTACCCAGCGGCGGTATGCCAGCGGCAATCACCCGTTTGGCACCCCAAACACTGAAAAGGTGTTCATAGAGTTTTTCGCGCGCCTGAAGAAGATGGGCTAGCGGGATCTGGCTGGTCACATCATTCACCCCAAGCACGACAAGCGCGACGTCTGTCGGAACGGAAATCTGCGATCTTAGTAAAGGTAACGCTTCGCGGGTGGTGGCGCCGGTTCGGGCGACCAGTTTCCAGTCAATTCGGTGTGACGATCCAAGCGCTTGTACCAGTTGACCTGACAAGGCCTCGTTCTGGTGTTTGGCACCAACACCAGCGGCCGAGCTGTCACCAACGATCAAGAGGCGCAGAGGTGTGCCGATGCCGAATTGACCAGACCTATGCCCCGGGGGTTCAGGCAGGGTTGAAGCAGTGTTTCTAACCTTAAGGGCTTGCGCCACCAAAAGTGGGCTGAGAACGAGTTTTGCAATGGTTTCGATAGTGGGGTTCATGGGTGTCTCATAACAAAAAAAGGCCGGTCGCAGTGACCGGCCTTTCTTTTTCTATTGCGCTCCCATCACTCGCGATTGCCCAGGAATTGCAGCAGAAACATGAACAGGTTGATGAAGTCCAGATACAGGTTCAGAGCACCCATGATCGCGGATTTCGCAAGCCATTCGCTATCCATCGCCTGCGCATGCGCGATATAGTCTGTCTTGATCTTTTGCGTGTCATAAGCGGTCAAGCCTGCAAAGATCAGCACACCGATCACCGAAATGGCGAAATGAAGCATCGAGCTTCCGATGAAGATGTTCACGATTGAGGCCACGATCAGACCGATCAGGCCCATGATCAGGAACGCACCCAGCGCGCTAAGATCGCGCTTGGTGGTGTAGCCATAAAGGCTCAGACCCGCAAATGCGATTGCGGTGATCAGGAAGGTTTGCACGATCGACACACCGGTGAAGACCAGGAAAATCGAACTGATCGACAGCCCCATAAGCGCGGCAAATGCATAGAAGAACAGTTGCGCACCAGATGCGGACAAGCGGTTAATCGCAGCTCCGAAGGCGAAAACCATCGCCAAAGGCGCAAACATGACCACCCATTTCAGCGGGGACATGTAGATCGCCTGACCTAATCCGGTCAGATACTTACCTTCGCTGATTGCAGCGGTTGCACCTGTCGGATCGGTGGTGACAGCAAGGCCAGCAATGGCCCAGCTTGCCAACGCGGTAATTAGAAGACCGACGGACATAAGCCCGTAGACCTTATTCATATGGGCGCGAAGCCCCTCGTCGATTGCGGCACGGGTGCCTACACCTGCGCGAACCGTATCAAATTGAGCCATTTAGACCTCCAGAAAATCACAACTGGCGAGCCCCAAACGGAAACCGCCCTTGGCCTTAATATCGGCAAGAGCGGTCAGTATTTCAAGAGGAATAGGGTAACTTGATCGGAAAGATCAGGTATTAGTCCAACTGTGCTGGAATATCCCAAACGGGCCGACTTGCTTCGCGATACGCAGCGTCGGCGGTCAGGCCGATATCTTTCAACTGGTTGGCGTCCAGATTTGCCAGCGCACGACGTTCGCGGTGAACTTCCCAAGCGTGGACTAGCCAAGCCAGCGGCGAGAACGCGCGTTTTGCGATAGGGGTATTGGTGCAGGTAACAGCAGACATCTCGTCACTCCTTCTTAGGGTATATGGTTGATAGACGTTGCATCAACGTTCTTGATGTTTATGCTGATTTGGGTTTGATAAGTAAAATGAATGTTTTTGCTCTAATATATCAAAAGGTGTGATATGCCCCGAAACCTTGATCTGACGGCAATGCGCAGTTTTGTCACCGTGGCGGACGCAGGCGGAGTAACGCGGGCGGCAGGGCTTTTACACCTGACCCAATCAGCAGTGTCGATGCAATTGAAACGACTTGAAGAAAGTCTGGGGCGTCCCCTTTTGGACCGTTCGGGTCGGGGCGTGTCTCTGACAGCAGACGGCGAGCAGTTGTTGGGATATGCGCGTCGCATGATGCGTCTGAATGACGAAGTCTATGCGCGGCTCACCGATCACGCGTATGAGGGCGAAATCGTATTGGGCGTGCCCTCGGATGTTGTTTATCCGGCGATCCCGACGGTGTTGAAACAATTTCACGCTGAGTATCCGCGTATGCGCGTCCACTTGATCTCGTCCTATACAAGCCGTTTGAAGTCCATGTTTGCGCGTGGTGAATGTGACATCATATTAACCACCGAGGAAGAAAAGGATGCGGGCGCTGAAACTCTGGCAGCGCTTCCCTTGGTTTGGGTTGGCGCGCCAAATGGTCAAGCGTGGCGCAGTCGCCCCCTGCGCCTTGCTTTCGAGCGGAACTGCATCTTCCGTAAAGGTGTTCAGAAGGCGCTTAATGCAGCGAATATTCAGTGGGAGATGGGCGTGGATGGCGATTCCACACGCACGATCGAGGCTTCGCTGTCGGCAGATTTGGCGGTGCACGCGGTAATCGACGGCACCGTCCAACCATTTTTGGAGCAGATCGACCACGGCGGAGCATTGCCCGAGCTGGCTGTCACTCGAGTGAACATGTATGCGGCGAGTAATTCTGGTGGTCAGGCCATGCAGGATCTGTTGTCGATGATCCGCCGCGCGTTTGCCGAGCTTTAGGGCGAAGTCGGCATGGTGACGACCACCTTGCCCGTCGATTTGCGCTGTCGGAGTAGGTCCAACGCCTCGTTCGCGCGGTCTAGTGGCAGCGTGTGGCTGACATGCGGTTTGATCTTGCCCATGCCATACCATGTCAGCAATTGACGCAGGCTGTCGGTTAATAGTCCAGGCCGGAATTTCAGATATCCGCCCCAGTAAAAGCCGATCAGTGTGATATTCTTGACCAGCATATGGTTGGGTCGCACGTCAGGCAGATCGCCGCTTGCAAACCCGATCAGCAGGATGCGGGCATCCGGATTGCAGGCGCGAAAAGCTGCGTTGAATTGCTTGCCTCCGATGGCGTCATAGACCACATCTGCCCCGCCCAGTGCCTTGATCTCATCCCGGATGTCCTGAGTGTCGGTGTCAATCAGATGATCCGCGCCTGCTCGGCGGCAAATCTCCAGCTTCTTGGTCCCACGTGCGCAGGCAATAACGCGGGCACCCATGACTTTGCCAATCTCGACTGCAGTCAGACCGACCCCGCCAGCTGCCCCCAAGACAACCAGTGTTTCGCCAGGTTGCAGCCGTGCTTTGTAGTCTAGTGCCATGTGGCTGGTACCATAGGCGATCTGGAAAGCGGCAGCGTCTTCGAAGCTCATGTTGTCGGGCAGAGCCAGGCATCGAGTTGCATCGAACACACCTTTCTCGGCCAGACCGTTGCGGCCTGAGAAGACGACAACCCGCGTTCCCGGTTCAGGCCCGTCAGTGTCAGGTCCAAGCGCGATGACGATCCCCGCCGGTTCCATCCCCAGCGAAAAAGGAGGTGTGGGCGTGTCTTGATATTTGCCTTTGGTCATCAGAAGATCGGCGAAATTCAAACCGCAGGCTCGAATGTCCACCAGTGCCTGGCCCGTCGCGGGGGTCGGTGTGGGAACGTCGGCCAGTTGAGCGGGGCGGTCGAAATCGGTGACTAGAAAGGTTTTCATACGGCCTCCTTTTGGTCACTCCTTAGGCGTTTCCGCACAGAAAATCGAGCAAGATAGTAGAGAATCATTCGCTCGCCTTTGCGTTGTGGAGTTGCAAAATGCAAAACTTGCTGCTAATCTCCTTTTGCGTGTGCTTTCCTCTGGGCGACTTTCGCTGTGGTGGAGGCGCGAAAAACAACGATTAGTATGCATATCGCATTGGTATTAATAAGTTTTTCATTATTGACGCTGAAGCTGACCAAAAAGACAGGTTGAGTGAATGCGCCGTCGCGTGATCAGTGGTTGCGTAATTCAATCTAGTAACGAGGAGTGGTTCAATGAAGCATCCAGTGGATGTCCATGTCGGTAAACGCGTTCGTCACCGCCGTTGGATGGTGGGGATGACGCAGCAGCAGTTGGCTGAAAAAGTAGGGATCAAATTCCAGCAGATCCAGAAATACGAAACCGGCATGAACCGCGTCTCGGCCTCACGGCTTTGGGATATTGCGGCCGCGCTTTCTGTACCAGTCAGCTTTTTCTTCGAAGGGTTGGAAAGCAAACCTGATGCCGATACCGAAGGTGCGCTGCCCGGCGATATTCTGGCCGACAAAGAAGCGCTGGAACTGGTGCGCAGCTATTATGCTATCCCCGACAATCAGCGCAGACGCCTGTTTGAATTGGCGCGTGTCCTGTCGGACGTGGCCTGAGCTTGACGCCAGACCGGTTGCCCTGCTACCGCGCAGTCAACAACTGCCGGGGTGACATGGTGACCGATCTGACGACAGAGACCCAACAAGACTTGTTGCGCGTTGCAGAGGCATTGGCCGAAGCGGCGCGCAAAGCCATTCTACCCTTTTTCCGTGCCGATGATTTGTCCACTGATAACAAGCTCAACGAAGGGTTTGACCCTGTCACCGAAGGCGACCGTGCGGCAGAACGCGCGATGCGCGATATTCTGGCAGTTCGACGTCCCAAGGACGCCATTCTGGGCGAGGAATACGGCATGACGGCCGGGGAGAGTGGTCTGACATGGGTGCTTGACCCGATCGATGGCACCCGTGCCTTTTTGTCGGGCACGCCCACATGGGGGGTTTTGATCGCGGTCGGAGATGACAGCGGCCCCCAACTTGGCATCATAGATCAACCTTACATTGGGGAAAGGTTTGTCGGCGGTTTCGGTGAAGCCCGTGTGGATGGGCCGCAAGGGTCGCGCCGCTTGCAAACCCGCGCACCACGCAATCTATCGGATGCCATCCTTTTCACCACGTTTCCCGAGGTCGGCACGTGTGAAGAAGGGCAGGCGTTTCAACGACTGTCAAAAAAGGTCAAGCTGACGCGGTTCGGATTGGATTGTTATGCCTATGGATTGGTGGCGTCGGGGCAGATCGACCTTGTGGTCGAGGCGGGCTTGCAGGCCTATGATATCCAAGGCCCGATGGCGGTGATCCAGGCGGCGGGTGGTATTGTTACCAATTGGGATGGTGGCCCAGCGCATCAGGGCGGACGCGTTTTGGCCGCAGCCAATTCGCAGATTCATGCAGCCGCATTAGAAATCTTGTCCAAGGCCTAAACAGTTGATCAAGGGTATTGTCGGACACCTTCGCCGCATGGCAAGCTGACACTGCGCGCGAGTCCTTTGCCCTTTCTGTCGCCGCCACAGTTGTCTCACCGAAATGGGCGGGAGGAGACAACATGGACTATCTGATCCGCAATGCACGAACCATTCTGACAATGGATGATGACAGTCGCGAATTGTCGTCCACCGACATTCGCATCTCGAATGGGATTATCATCGCTATTGGGCCCGAGCTTGAGCGGGATTGCGAGGTGCTGGACGCAAGCCGCGCCGTCGTGACGCCGGGTTTGGTGAATACGCATCATCATCTGTATCAGACTTTGACGCGGGCGGTGCCAGGGGGGCAGGATGCGCTTCTGTTCGGCTGGCTTCAGACACTGTATCCGATCTGGGCACGCTTCGGACCGGACGAGATGCGCGTGTCGGCGATGGTTGGTTTGGCCGAACTAGCCCTGTCAGGCTGCACGATGAGCTCGGACCACCTTTATCTCTACCCCAACGGAGCGCGGCTTGAGGATACGATTGACGGCGCACGTGAACTTGGGCTTCGGTTTCATCCCACGCGTGGTGCGATGTCGATTGGGGAAAGCGATGGCGGTCTGCCACCCGACATGCTGGTCGAACGTGAAAGCACCATTCTTGAAGATTGCATTCGCGTGATCGACGCCTTTCACGATCCGTCCGAAGGGTCGATGCTGCGCGTGGGTGTGGCGCCGTGTTCCCCATTTTCGGTCAGTCGCGAGTTGATGAGGGACGCCGCCGTTCTGGCACGCGATAAAGGTGTGATGATGCACACTCATCTGGCCGAAAACGACGAGGATATAGCCTACAGTCAAGCACAGTTCGGTTGCCGCCCCGGTCAATACGCAGAGGATCTGGGTTGGGTAGGGAATGATGTTTGGCACGCCCATTGCGTCAAGCTGGACAGCACCGAGATAGACCTGTTCGCCCACACTCGAACCGGGGTGGCGCATTGTCCGTGTTCGAACTGTCGACTTGGATCGGGGATCGCACCGGTGCGCCAAATGCGCGATGCGGGCGTCAAGATCGGCTTGGGGGTCGATGGATCGGCGTCCAATGATCAAGGCAATCTGATGGATGAGGTTCGGCAAGCCATGCTGTTGCAACGCGTCGCCTTTGGTGCCGACAAGATGAGCGCCCGCGAAGTGTTGCGCATAGCCACCCGTGGCGGGGCCGAGGTTTTGGGGCGGTCCGATTGCGGTCAGATCGCTGTGGGGCAACGTGCAGACATCGCGATTTGGGATGTTTCGGGGCTGGAATCTGCAGGCAGTTGGGACCCGTCAGCGCTGGTTCTGGCTGGTCCGCGTCAGGTCCGCGACTTGTTTGTTGAAGGACGCCAGGTCGTGCAAGACGGACAGATTACAACGGTCGACCTGCCGCGTCTGATCGAAGATCAAAACCGCCTTGCGGCTCGCCTTGGTGCGTAAGGAGCTGATCGTGGTGCTTTGAGAACGGATCAAAATCTGTTAAGGTCAACCTTATTTTAAAACCTCTCTCACGCGGATATTGCCGCAGAAAGGATGGACTCACCATGCTTTCCGTAATGAGTGACAAGACATTTTTAGCACTGGCCGCTGCCCTTGGTTACGGGGTTTCGACCATTTTGATGAAGCATTTTTCTTATGGATTTGCGCTGTTGCCACTGGCGCTACTTGTCGCCGTTTTGGCAGGCACCGTCGTTTCAGAAGTGCTTTTGCTTCGCCAAGTTGAACTTGGTCTTGCCTATATTGCGATCATTGCCACCGAATCCCTTTTGGTGCTGGCCTATGCCTTTGTAATTGGCGAAGGGCTATCACGGCAGGAAATGGCCGGGGCGGCGTTTGTTCTGGTCGGGGTGGCCCTGGTCAGCTTCTAAGAAGCGCGCCATTGGTCCAGACGGCTTTGATCGCGCGGTCATCCCCCATCATGATGGTGGGGAAGATGGTTTGCCATATATCCTCGGCGCGTACAGCGCGCTGAGCGATGGCGTGTGTCGAGGCCAAATCGATCACCGTAATGTCGGCCTCGGTGCCCGGTTCAAGTGTGCCAATCTTGTCGTCCAAACGCAGAGCCCGAGCCGAACCTTTGGTTGCCAGCCACCAAAGCTGCGCGGGGTGTAGCGGATGGCCGCGAAGTTGGGCCACCTCGTAGGCTGCCGCCATGGTGCGCAGCATCGAAAAGGATGATCCGCCGCCGGTATCGGTGGCCAAGCCGATCCGGTGCCTTTGCTCCATCAAGCCGTGCATGTCGAACAGTCCGGACCCGATGAACATGTTTGATGTCGGGCAATGGATCAGGCTCGCGTCCACCTCTCGGATGCGGTCGCGTTCGCGGTCGGTCAGGTGAATGGCGTGCCCCAAAAGCGCACCGGGGCCGACCAGGCCGAAACGCTCATAGACATCA
The DNA here is from genome assembly GCF_023016085.1 of Aliiroseovarius sp. F47248L. NCBI lineage: Bacteria > Pseudomonadati > Pseudomonadota > Alphaproteobacteria > Rhodobacterales > Paracoccaceae > Aliiroseovarius > Aliiroseovarius sp. F47248L. The sequence continues at coordinate 117,905 of NZ_JALKBF010000001.1, forward strand.
AGATAATCCTTCGCGTCCGGAAACAGGTCCGCGACCCACGCGATTTCCTCATGCTGTTCGCTGATATGGGTCTGCATCAGCACGTCCGGGTTCTCGGCCCACAGCGTGCCCAACGCCTCAAGCTGTTCGGGGGTCGAGGTGGGCGCAAAACGGGGTGTGATGACATAGGATAGACGATCCTGCCCGTGCCAGCGGTTCAACAGCGCCTTGCTGTCGTCATATGCGCTTTGCGGTGTGTCTTGCAGCGTATCGGGGGCGTTGCGATCCATGCAGGTCTTGCCGCCCAGCACCCGCAACCCGCGCTTAGCGGCGGCGGTGAAATAAGCGTCCACGCTTTCCGGGTGGATGGTGCAATAGCTGACCGTGGTTGTGGTGCCCGATGCGGTGACAAGATCGAAATAGGTCTCGGCAACCCCGGCGGCGTGGGCAGGATCGCCGAAACGGCTTTCCTCGGGAAAGGTATAGCTGTTCAGCCAGTCAATCAGCCGCTTGCCCCATGACGCGATGATCGCGGTCTGGGGATAATGCGCATGCGCGTCGACAAACCCCGGCGAGATCAGCGCATCGCCATAATCGGTGACCTCTGCCTGCGGGTACTTCATCCGCAGGTCATCTACTGATCCGATATCTGCAATCTTTCCACCATTTAGGGCGACCGCGCCGCGACGTTCGTGTGTCGCACTATCGGTCACGGGGACCTTGAATGGGTCAGCGGCAAAGCGGATGGTTTGTCCCAGAAGAAGCTGCATGTCGCGCCTTTCGTCAATGCATCGGGCAGATTACGTTTGGAAAATTAACGTGGCAACGAGTTTCTTCCTGTTCCATTGCGTTGGGCCATGCCCTATGTTCGCGCAGACCAATCAGGAGGGCTTCGTGATGCTGGATGAACAACATAGCGACGATGCGCTCGAAGAAGGCGATTATGAACTGGATAGTGAGGTGTTCCAGCCGGTTCTGAACGCCCTTGAGGCGGAAGACGCCGAGGCGTTGGTCCGGGCGCTTGAACCCGTCCACCCTGCAGACATCGCCGATATTATTGAACAATTGGGCCATGATGAGCGTGTCGCGCTTGTGCGCCTATACGGTGGTGAACTGGACGGAGAGATTCTGTCCGAATTGGACGAGGGGCTGCGCGAGGAAATCGTTGGGGCGATGTCGCCCAAGGTTCTGGCCGATGCGGTTCGCGAGTTGGAAACCGACGATGTTGTTGACCTGATCGAAGACCTTGATGAACCGCAAACAGCGGCGGTTCTGAAAGCGTTGGATGATGACGACCGGGCTGTGGTCGAACAATCCCTATCCTATCCCGAGGAATCTGCCGGCCGTTTGATGCAGCGCGAACTGGTGTTTGCACCGGAGCACTGGGATGTTGGGCAGACCATTGATTTTCTACGCAATCAGGATGACCTGCCTGAACAGTTCTATCATGTCATTCTGGTCGACCCTCGGATGCGCCCGACCGGATATGTCACTTTGGGGCGCTTGATGGGCAGTGCCCGCAAAGTCAAGATGACGGAAATTGCCGAGGACAGCTTTCGCACAATCCCTGTGATGCAAGATGAAGGCGAAGTCGCCTATGCGTTCAACCAGTATCACTTGATTTCAGCCCCCGTGGTCGATGCGGATGACCGTCTGGTCGGGGTGATCACCATCGACGATGCCATGGTGATTCTGGACGAAGAGCATGAAGAAGACATCATGCGTCTGGCGGGGGTCGGTGAAAGCAGCCTGTCGGATCGGGTGATCGACACCACCAAGCGCCGCTTCCCTTGGCTTGCGGTGAACCTTGTGACTGCCATTCTGGCGTCACTGGTGATCGCGCAGTTCGAAGACGTGATCGCACGGTTCGTTGCCTTGGCCGTCCTGATGCCGATCGTGGCGTCGATGGGGGGCAATGCGGGCACGCAATCGCTGACCGTGGCGGTGCGTTCGCTGGCAACGAAAGACCTGACCTCGGCCAACGTCTGGCGAGTGATCCGGCGAGAGGCTGCGGTCGGATTGATTAACGGTCTGATCTTTGCAGTTGTGATGGGGCTTGTGGGCGTCGCGTGGTTTGGAACCCCATTGCTGGGCGTCGTGATCGCCGTTGCGATGGTCGTGAATTTGGTGGTGGCGGGTCTGGCGGGAGTTATCATCCCTGTTGTGTTGGAACGTCTCGATATTGACCCCGCGCTGGCATCGGGCGCGTTTGTGACAACGGTCACCGATGTTGTGGGCTTCTTTGCTTTCTTGGGACTTGCTGCGGTGATGCTGCAATGATGATAGATCAAACCGACCTGAAAAAGACAAAGGACGAGGCGCGTAAGGCGGCCTTTGCCCGTCGGAAAGATGTGCATAGCGAAGCACGATCTGCAGCGGGTGTGGCGCACCTTCTATCGGTCGTGACCGAGCACAAGGGCGAGGCACTGTCCGGCTATATGCCGATCCGTACCGAAATCACGCCGGTGCCAGTGATGGCGGCGATGGCTGTGCATGGACCTGTCTGCGTGCCTGTCATTGGCAAGCTGGGCGAACCGCTGCGCTTTGCGCTCTGGACTCCGGATTGCGAGATGACCGAGGGTGCCTTCGGGGCCTTCATCCCAGCTTCGCGCCAGTTTATCGAGCCCGAACTGTTGATTGTGCCCTTGCTGGCTTTTGACCGCAACGGAGGTCGCTTGGGCTATGGAGGTGGGTTCTATGACCGCACGCTGGAGGGGCTTCGAGCCAAGCGGCCAACACTTGCCGTCGGTTATGCCTACAGCGCACAAGAAGTAGAAACGGTGCCGCTTGAACCCACCGATCAGTTGTTGGACGCCATCGTCACGGATGAAGGCGTGCATTGGGTTTGATTCCAACGCTTTGGCTTGCCCTTTCATGTGATCCGCCCTAGGGCTGGGGGCATGAAGATACTTTTTCTTGGCGATGTAATGGGGCGCGCGGGCCGGCGCGCGGTGACCGAACGGCTGAAGTTTCTGCGCGAGGCATGGAAACTGGATTTCGTGGTGGTGAACAGTGAAAACGCGACGGGGGGGGCGGGACTGACCGCTGCACATGCGCGCTCAATCCTGGATGCGGGTGCCGATGTGATCACGCTAGGCGATCATGCGTTTGACCAGCGCGAAATGCTGACATTTTGCGAGCAGGAATCGCGGATCATTCGCCCGCTGAACTATGCCAAGGACGCCCCGGGCACCGGGGCGCGGGTGTTTTCGGACGCGCGTGGGCGCAAGATTTTGGTGACGCAAGCTCTGGGCCAGGTGTTCATGAAGCGGCCTTTTGACGACCCATTTTCGGCGGTCGATGCGGTGCTGAAACGTCATCCTCTTGGCGGGGCGGTTCAGGCGTCGCTGGTCGACATCCATTGCGAGGCTACGTCGGAAAAGATGGGCATGGGGCATTGGTGTGACGGGCGGGCCAGTGTGGTCGTGGGCACCCACACCCATGTGCCGACCGCGGATGCGCAGATCCTGGCCAGAGGCACGGCGTTCCAGTCCGATGCCGGGATGTGTGGCGATTATGACAGCGTGATCGGAATGCAGAAAGAAGAGCCGATGCGCCGATTCATCACTGGCATGTCGAAAAGCCGTTTCACCCCCGCATCAGGCGAGGCCACATTGTCGGGCCTGTATGTTGAAACGGATGACCGTACAGGCAAAGCCACGCGCGTTCAGATGATCCGCGAAGGGGGGCGATTGGAGCAATCGACTCCATCCGATCTGGGCTGAACAGACGACCCAACGGTATTAACCTGTGAAACGTGCGGTCGGTCCCGTATCGTACGCCATATATTTGGTGAAAACCGCGCTTGCTCACCGGGCGCGCACGGGGCAAGACTGCACTGACGAACCAAACAGGGACAGCGAATGGGCCTATTTGATTTTGGCGATATGACATTGGCAGTGCTTTCATTGCTGGTCGTGGCAGGTATGTTCGTGATGTTCTTGCGCGAGACTTTCCCGACCGAGGTCGTGGCCATTGGTGGTGTCGCCATCATGCTGGTCTTAGGCATCTTGGATTATAATCAAGGCTTGAAGGTTTTATCGAACCCCGCTCCGTGGACCATTGCAGGCATGTTCATCGTGATGGGCGCGCTTGTGCGCACGGGCGCACTTCATTGGTTCACGCAAATTGCCGAACGCAGGGCCGAAAAAAGCCCCGTTCTGGCGCTATCGGCGCTGATGGGTTTCGTGGTGATTGCTTCGGCCTTTGTCTCAAATACGCCTGTCGTCGTGGTGATGATTCCTGTCTTCGTGCAACTTGCCAAGAAGATCGGCACCTCGGCGTCGAAACTGCTTATACCGCTTAGTTATGGGGCCATCCTGGGGGGGACGCTGACGTTGATCGGGACCTCCACAAACCTGTTGGTGGATGGTGTGGCGCGCGCCAACGGATTGCAGGCCTTCACGATTTTCGAAGTCACGCCGCTGGGCATAGCGCTGGTCGCCTGGGGGATGATCTATATCTATTTCATCGCGCCGAAGATCCTGCCGGATCGCGACAGTATGGCATCGCTATTGTCCGATCGGTCCCGCAAAAAGTTCTTTACCGAAGCCGTGGTTCCGCCGGAAAGCAACCTGATCGGGCGCGAGGTGAACGGCGTGCAATTGTTTAAACGCGATGGTGTCAGGCTGGTCGACGTGGTGCGAGGCGATGCCTCGTTGCGGCGCAATTTGGACGGGGTCACGTTGCAGGTCGGCGACCGTGTTGTCCTGCGTACGGCAATGACCGAACTTCTGAGCTTGCAACGCGACAAAAGCCTAAAACGTGTGGACCAGGTGTCTGCGGTCGAAACCACGACTGTCGAAGTTCTGATCACCCCGGATTGCGGCATGGTCGGAAAGCAGTTGGGCCGGATGCGTTTGCGCCGCCGTTACGGCGTTTATCCCCTTGCGGTGCATCGCAAGAACCAAAACATCGGTCGGCAACTGGATGATCTTGTGGTACGCGTGGGAGATACGCTGCTGCTGGAAGGTGCGCCCGAGGATATTCATCGGTTGGCGCAAGATATGAACCTTCTGGATGTCTCAAAACCGTCTGCGCGGGAATATCGACGCGGTCACGCACCGATCGCCATCGGGGCACTGGTGGGTCTGGTTGTCCTGGCTGGCCTTGGGGTGGCGCCGATTTTTTATCTGACCGTGCTGGCCGTGGCGATGGTGCTGCTGACACGATGTATCGACGCGGACGAGGCTTTTGGCGCGGTAGATGGCCGATTGTTGGTCTTGATTTTCTCGATGCTGGCCATCGGTGCTGGGTTGGAAAACTCGGGCGCGGTTAGCCTTATCGCGGAAAACGTAGCGCCGCTTCTAGGCAACTTGCACCCGTTCCTGATTGTCTGGGCGATCTATCTGCTGACGTCAGTCCTGACCGAGCTTGTGTCAAACAATGCGGTGGCCGTGGTTGTGACTCCGATTGCCATCGGCCTTGCCAATGCTTTGGGTTTGGACCCGCGCCCACTTGTCGTGGCTGTAATGGTCGCGGCTTCGGCCAGCTTTGCAACCCCCATCGGATACCAGACCAATACGCTGGTTTATGGTCCGGGCGGCTATAAGTTCTCGGACTTCCTGAAGGTCGGTATTCCGCTGAATCTGTCGGTGGGGCTTCTGGCCTCGGCTCTGATCCCGTTCATCTGGCCACTCTAAACATAGCGCGGATCATAACGGCCAGAACACCAGAATGGCGGGGATCGAGACGGCAACGACCAAAACTTCCAACGGCAATCCCATTCGCCAGTAGTCGCCAAAGCGATAGCCGCCGGGGCCAAGGATCAGCGTGTTGTTTTTGTGACCGATCGGCGTCAGGAAGGCGCAGCTTGCTGCCACTGCGACCGCCATCAGAAACGGGTCGGGGTTCTTGCCAAGGGTCTGCGCCATCTGGATGCCAACCGGGGCGGCCACGATGGTGGTGGCGGTGTTGTTCAGCACATCGGACAGGGTCATGGTGACGACCATCAAAACCGTCAACACAGCCCAGGCGGGCATGCCCTGCGTGATCCCCACCAATGCGTTCGCGATCAGTTCGGTGCCGCCCGAGGTTTCTAGCGCCGCGCCCAGCGGAATCATCGACCCCAGCAGAACAACCACCGGCCATTCTATGTGGGAATAAAGTTCGGACAGCGGCACAATCTTGGTCAGGGTGTATCCCACGACCACAAGCCCCAACGCGACGGGCAGATAGACAAGGCCAAAGCTGGCTGCCGCGACGGCCCCGCCAAACAATCCAATCGCCAACCAGACCTTGTCGTCCTGCGTGACTTTCAGCCCGCGTTCTGCAAGTGGCAGAGCACCTAGCCACTCGGTGACATCAGCCTCGGTTCCTTGTGGGACGAGCAGTAGAAGTATGTCACCGGCGCGCACTTCCGTCTTGCGGACCTGCTTGGTGATTCGCTTTCCGGCACGTGAAATGCCCAGAAGGACAGATCGCTGTCGCCAGTTCAGCCCGATGGACTGAGCGGTCTTGCCCACGATGCGGGCATTAACGGGCACAACAATCTCGATCTTGGACAACCCATCACCTTCTGCCCGTAGTTTTTCCTCGCGCTCGGCATCTGTGAATTTCAGGCTCAGGGCGGCGCGAAATTCGTCCAACGCCTCGGGCCGGGCTTCCAGCACCAAAGCATCGCCAGCTTCAAGTTTCGTAGCGCGTTGGGTGCCGTAACGACGTTTGCCAGCGCGCACAAGACCAAGGATCGCGACATCGTTCTTCTCGGCCACTTCGTCCAGATCTTTCAGGCGTTTGCCGATATGTTTCGACTCTTCCGGCACGGTCAGCTCCGCGACATAAAGGCCGAAATTCTCCATTGGATCCGATCCATTCTCGACGGTTTCAGCCTGCGGAATCAGCCGCCAACCAATCAGGGCGACGAAAATCAGACCTGCAACGGCTGTGGCAGCTCCAACTGGAGCGAAATCGAACATGTGGAACGGCTCGCCCAAGGCTTCCCCTCGAATCGAGGCGATGATGATGTTGGGTGGGGTGCCGATCAGCGTGACCATGCCGCCTAAAATGGTCGCGAAGGACAGGGGCATCAGGCTCAACCCCGGTGGGCGACCTGCTTTGCGAGCGGTCTGCACATCGACCGGCATCAGAAGTGCCAAGGCGGCTACGTTGTTCATAAACGCTGACAAGACGCCACCAATCGCGCCCATCAATGCGATATGCGCCCCAAGCGAGCGCGAAGCATCCACCATCGTGCGGGTGATTAGGAACACTGCGCCCGACCGCACCAATCCCGCAGACACCACCAGCACCAGCGCCACGATCAGCGTGGCCGGATGGCCAAAGCCCGAAAACGCATCTTTGGTTGGTACGACGCCCAAGACGACACCGACCATTAAGGCGGTAAAAGCCACAAGGTCATAGCGATAGCGGCCCCAAAGCAGCAGGCCGAAAACCGCACCGAAAAGCGAGAAGAGGATGATTTGATCTGTTGTCATGCCTCAAGGCTTACCGCCTGTACGCGGCAACGTCACCCGTAGATTACGGGGAAAAGTGTAGCGACCAGCAACAGAGCCATCGTTATATTGAACGACCGAAGGCGCGTTGGGTTGGTCAGGATCACCCGTATTTTCTGCCCCAAAATGGTCCACACCGAAACAGAAGGCAGGTTCACGATGCCGAAGATCGTGGCGACAAGAACCACGGCCGCCATATCGCGCGAAGGCGCATAAACACTGATCGCAGTCAGCGCCATGGCCCAAGCCTTGGGATTAACCCACTGAAAAGCGGCGGCTTGCAGAAAGCTCATCGGTGAGCCGCCCGCTTTGCCGGAGCCGGGTTCGGACGCGTTTGCAATTTTCCATGCGAGCCAAAGCAGATACACCACACTGCCAGCTTTTAGGATGGTGTAGCTGACGGGATAAAGATCAAACAAAGTCATCAGTCCCGCGCCGACCAGCACGATCATGAAGGTAAAACCGATGCCGATCCCCAGCATATGCGGAATGGTGCGCTGAAATCCGAAATTCGCGCCAGACGCCATTAGCATCAGGTTGTTTGGTCCCGGTGTGATTGAGGACACGAAGGCAAAGGCCACAAAGGCAAAAAGAAGTTCAAAAGACATAATGCAATTATCCGAAGATTTGGCGACGAAAGATTGCATTGTTGTATGATTGACGGCTATCTCTGCAACAAATGTCAAATGTTGATCAAATAAACCAGAAAATATTGCAAGAGCTGTCCCGGGACGGCCGTCTGCCCAACACCGAGCTTGCTGACCGTGTCGGGCTATCCCCTTCGGCATGCCTGCGCCGTGTGCAAGAGCTTGAGCGTCGAGGCGTGATCAAGGGCTATCGCGCCGTGCTGGACCCTGTTGCATTGGGGAATGGCTTTGTCGCCTATGTGACGGTCGGCCTGTCAGATCACACCAAGGCTGCGCAGGAAGGCTTCGAACGGTCGGTCGCGCTGTATGACGAAGTACGGGAGTGTCACAATATTACCGGCACAGTCGAGTACCTGCTGCGGGTCGAGGCCGAAGACTTGATCGCCTATAAACGCTTCCACACGGACAAGCTGGGCACGCTGCCGCAGGTGCACCAAATCGTTACCCATGTCGTGATGGGATCGCCCAAGGACGAACGCGCTTAGACAACTTGCTAGCAACACTCTTGCGGCCCACCCGGCCCCTGCTGTATTGAACCGCGCAACACATCTACACCTGAATTAATTCGGAGGTCGCCATGGCTGGCCACTCAAAATGGGCAAACATTCAGCACCGCAAGGGGCGTCAGGACGCCGCGCGTTCGAAGCTGTTTTCCAAGCTCGCCAAAGAAATCACCGTGGCTGCCAAGATGGGCGACCCGGATCCGGACAAGAACCCGCGTCTGCGCATGGCCGTTAAAGAAGGCAAAAGCCAGTCTTTGCCAAAGGACGTCATTGATCGAGCGATCAAAAAAGCCATCGGTGGAGATGCCGAGAACTATGACGAAATCCGCTACGAGGGTTATGGCCCGAACGGCGTGGCCGTTATTGTTGAGACGATGACCGACAACAAGAACCGGACAGCTTCGACCGTGCGCTCGACTTTCTCAAAAAACGGCGGCAACCTTGGGGAAACCGGATCCGTAGGGTTCATGTTCGATCGCAAAGGTGAAGTAACCTATCCGCTGGATGCAGGCGACGCTGACACAGTGATGGAAGCCGCGATTGAAGCTGGTGCTGAAGATTGCGAAACCTCAGAAGACGGGCACCGGATCGTCTGCGCCGACACTGACCTGAACGACGTGTCAAATGCGCTGGAAGCCGCGTTGGGCGAGTCGGAGTCGACCAAGCTGATCTGGCAACCCAACATGACCACCGAGCTTGACCTTGACGGTATGCAAAAGCTGATGAAGTTGGTTGATGCCTTGGAGGATGACGACGACGTGCAGCGCGTTACCACAAACTTTGAGGCCACGGACGAGGTTCTGGCCCAGCTCTGACACGGCCCATCGGAAGGAATAATCAGACCCCGGCCCGGAAACCCGCGCCGGGGTCTCTTGTCTTTCGCGGCATTCTCGGGTCAGGTCGCCGGATGAGCATCGCGACCCCAGCCGTTCAACGCCCCCTCTTCGGTATCTTGTGGATGCTGGCTGCAGGGCTGTTCTTTGTTCTGATGAATGCGCTGGTGAAGCATGTGGGGCAGGGGCTGCCATCTGCACAAGCGGCGTTTCTGCGCTTTGCGTTTGGGCTGGTTTTTGTGCTGCCAGCACTGGGGCAGGTGCGACGTGTCCGGTTCTCGCGCAAAATCTGGCGGCTGTTTGCGTTGCGCGGGCTGGTTCATAGCGGTGCAGTGCTGTGCTGGTTTTATGCCATGACGCAAATCACCGTGGCCGAGGTCGTGGCGATGAACTACCTGAATCCGATCTATGTGATGTTGGGGGCAGCGCTGTTTCTGGGTGAGACGTTTTCGACCCGCCGCATGATCGCGGTCGCCTTCGCGTTTCTGGGTGTGTTGATCATCTTGCGCCCGGGTCTGCGTGAGCTTGGGCCGGGGCATCTTTCAATGGTGTTCACCGCCATATTCCTTGGCGCATCTTATCTGATCGCCAAGCGCCTGTCGCAGGAAACGTCAGCCGCCGTGGTGGTGGCGATGATGTCGATCACTGTGACCATTGGCTTGACACCTGTGGCATGGGTGGTCTGGGTCGTGCCGACGATAACCCAGCTGGGATGGCTGGTGTTGGTCGCCTTTTTCGCGACCGCCGGGCACTATGCTATGACCCGCGCCTTTGCCGAGGCTCCGGTGTCGGTGACGCAACCTGTCACTTTCGTGCAGATCATCTGGGCCGCGGCAATGGGCGCATGGCTGTTTGCCGAGCCGGTTGACATATGGGTGGTTGCAGGTGCAGGCGTGATCATCGGAGCTGTCAGTTACATCACATGGCGCGAGGCGATGCTGAACCGACGTATCACGCCGAACGCCAACGCCGCCAAGTCATGAAAAAGGGCGCCCGATGTAGCGCCCTTTCGATTGCCTTCGAAACTTACTCCGACCAACTAACACCGGTCAGGTCATTGGCTTGCGTCGGCGCGTTCTCCCAAAGCCCGTTTATCTTCGCGTTGGCAACACCGGTTTTGGCCAGTTGGAACAAATACCCATTCACGTAGTCATCTGCGATCATCTGCTGCGCTTGTTTGTTCAGCTCTGACCGCATGGCTGGGTCGGACGTCACTGACAGCTTGTCGATCAGTGCCTGGAAATCGGCATTGTCATACTGGAAATAATAATCAGGCCGCGCATAGATGTTGATGTCGGCAGGTTCGGTATGGCTGACGATGGTCAGGTCGAAATCCTTGCCTTTGAACACCTGTTCGATCCATTGCGCCCACTCAAGGTTCGAAATCTCGGTGTTGATCCCGACTGCGCGCAGTTGTGCCGCGATGATCTCGCCCCCACGCCGGGCGTAGGATGGGGGCGGAAGCATCAGGCGAAGGGTCAAACCCTCGGCCCCGGCTTCCGCCAGAAGGGATTTCGACATGTCCGGGTCAAAGGCAGAGTTGCCAGTCAAATCAACATAGTCGGGGTGATGAGGGGCAAAATGGCTGCCGATGGGCGTGCCATAGCCATACATCGCGCCGTCGATGATATCTTGCCGGTTGATCGCGTGGGCAATCGCCTTGCGCACCCGGACATCGGCCAGTGGGCCGGACTTGTTGTTCATGGACAGGATTGTTTCGCCCTCGGTCGAGCCGACGATCACGTTGAAACGGGGGTCGGCCTCGAATTGCGACAGGGTTTCGGTGGCGGGAAAGTTCGGGAACGCATCCACGTCTTCGGCCATCATCGCAGCAAAGGCGGCGTTGGGGTCCGAGATGAATTTGAAGGTGGCCGTGGCCAGCGCGGGTACCGCGCCCCAATAGGCGTCGTTGCGCGCAACGGTCACATGGTCGCCCTTGGCCCATTCGACGAAAGTGAACGGGCCTGTGCCCACGGGCGCAGTGGCGGCGTTTTGGATGCTCTCAGGCGCGACGATTACGGCGTCGCCCCACGCCATGTTGAACGGGAAATTGCCGTTGGGAGCGGACAATTTGACCTCGACCGTCAATGGGTCGGGGGCGGTGACAGATTCGATATCCTTGAACAGTGCTTTTTGGGCGTTGGTCGAATCCTCGGCACGCGCGCGATCAAGCGAGAAGATCACATCTTCCGCGTCCATTGTGCTGCCGTCATGGAAGGTCACGCCGTCGCGCAATTTGAACGTATAGGTAAGGCCATCGTCGCTGACCGTCCATTCGCTGGCAAGGCCGGGCAGAACCGATCCATCAGGCCCAAACCGGGTCAGGCCCTCAAAGATGTTTGCGTAGACAACTTCGTCAATTGCGGCCGCTGCGCCACCCGTCGGGTCAAGGTTTGGCGGCTCAAGTACCATGCCAAGCGTGATTGCGTCGCCTCCGGCCAGCGCGGTCGTCGCCATAAGCGCCCAGGCGGCTGCGGTGAGTTTCAAGTTGGTCATGGTCGGTCCTCCTTAGCCCAAGACACGGGACAGGCCACATGAAACGCGCGAATCTGTGTCAGTGCAAGGGGTAGACGCTGCGGCAACTCCCCTTTGATATTCTGCGACGCAGCATTATAGTGTCCTTGCGAAGAGGATCAGGGGAGGAGAAACCATGAGCGCTTCTGCTAAGATTACCGTGCCGACACCGTCGGATATCCGGGTGCGCAAAGGTGGCACACCGCTGGTCTGCTTGACGGCGTATGCGACCCCGACGGCTCAGATGATGGATGCGCATTGTGACATCGTTTTGGTAGGCGATAGCGTCGGCATGGTCGTGCATGGCCTCCCCGATACACTTAGCGTCACGATGGAGATGATGGAACTGCACGGAGCCGCTGTGAAACGCGGGCTGACGCAGGCCATGATGGTCGTCGACATGCCGTTTGGATCGTACGAAGAAAGCCCCGAACAAGCCTTCCGCAACGCTGCCCGCCTGATGCGCGTGACCGGTGCGGCAGCCGTTAAGCTGGAAGGTGGCGTGACGATGGCCGAAACGATCCGTTTTTTGACCAGTCGATCGATACCGGTCATGGCACATGTCGGTCTGACCCCGCAGGCAATCAACACGTTAGGTGGCTATAAGGTGCAGGGGCGCGGGGAAGATCGCGCGCGAGTGCTGGCCGATGCAAAGGCGGTCGAAAACGCTGGAGCCTTCTCGGTCGTGCTTGAGAAAGTGCCGGAAGGGCTGTCGAACGAAATCACCGAAACCTTGTCCATCCCAACCATCGGTATCGGCGCGTCCGCTCGTTGTGACGGGCAAATCCTTGTTGTCGATGATATGCTGGGCCTGTTCACAGCATTCAAACCAAAATTTGCCAAGCGATATGCGACTTTGGGTGAAGATGGCGACAAAGCCATTGCCCAATATGCCAAAGAGGTGCGTGCGCGCAGCTTCCCCGGCCCGGAACATGTGTTTGCCGATGTGGGTCCAAAGAAATGAAGCTGGTTCGCACCAAGAAAGACCTGCGCACCCTGCGCCGGAAATGGATATTCAAAGGTGAACGCGTGGCGGTTGTTCCTACAATGGGTGCGCTTCATGCGGGGCATTTGTCTTTGGTCGAGGTTGCAAAGCAGAATGCCGATCGCGTGATCGTCACCATTTTCGTGAACCCCAAACAATTTAACAATCCCGGTGATCTGGAAAACTATCCGCGCACTGAAGAAGAGGATGCAGCAAAGCTTTCGCCATATGGGATTGATGCGCTCTATGTCCCGACGCCGGATCAGATTTATCCCAAAGGGTTCGCGACCAACGTTCGCGTCTCGGGTTTGACCGAAGAATTGGAAGGCGCGCATCGTCCGGGGCATTTTGACGGTGTAGCGACAGTTGTTTCAAAACTGTTTTTGCAGTCGCGTGCGGATGTCGCCTGTTTCGGGGAAAAGGACTACCAGCAAATGCTGTTGGTGCGCCGTTTGTCCGAAGACTTGGATATCGAGACGGAAGTATTGGGTTGCCCAACGATCCGTGAACAGGACGGGCTGGCAATGTCTTCGCGAAATGTGCGCCTGTCGTCGGAACAGCGCGCTGTTGCGCCTGCGCTAAAGACCGAACTGGATCGGGCGGCCCGTGCGATACGGCGCGGCGCAGATATTCGCGTGGTGTTGGACAGCGCAAAAGCCCAGATTGAGCGGGCAGGTTATGATAAGGTCGAGTATTTGGAATTGCGCGATGCGACAGATTTGATGCCAGTGTCAAATCTGGATCGCCCGGCGCGACTGCTTGTTGCTGCGACACTTGGAGATGTTCGGTTGATTGACAACATCCCGGTCTGATGGAAGGGCTATGCCCCTCGCGGCTGGGCCGCTCAATCGAATATAATTCGGCCAGACGAAGCCGGGTTGTCAAAGCAGTTCCTTGAGCACCAGTGCCATGACGCCAGCACTGTCGATCATATCGTCAACGCCAATCCATTCGTCCGGTTGGTGGGCGAGGTCTAGAATGCCCGGCCCGTAGGCGATGCAGTTTTTCAGTTTGCCAATCCGGTCGATGTGTTTCTGATCGTAAGTGCCGGGGGAAACCACGTAGGATGGCTGTTGACCCAACACTTTTTCAATCGCCGCAGCGGTTGAGGTAACGACAGGTGAATCTTTTTCGGTCATGGTCGGGATGACTTCGTGCATATCGCGGATTTCGTATTCGAAGCTCGGGCGCTGGGTGCGGATCGACTCAAGCATTCTTGTGACCTCAGCTTTCACTTCGCTCAGGTCCTCTTCCATCAGGAACCTGCGATCAATGATGATGCGGCAGCGGTCGGCCACACACGGCGCAGGCAGGCCGGTATAATCGGTGTCCTGCTCGGCTTCGCCGCCATGGATCGAGTTGATGTTCAGTGTAGATTGTCTGGCCCCTTCGGGAACAACAGGCATATCGGTGTGTTTCGTCGCGAGAAGCGGGAACAAGTGCGTTTCCATTTCTTCCAACACGGCGCCCATGTGTCGGATCGCGCTGTCTCCAAGAAAGGGCATCGAGCCGTGCGCAATGCGCCCTTTGGTTTCAATTTCAGCCCACCAGACACCGCGGTGACCCAGGCAGATACGGTCTTTGTTTAGGGGTTCGGGTATGATGACGTGCTGCACGCGATCCGGGTCGAAATACCCTTTCTCGGCAAGATAGGCGACGCCGCCATAGCCTCCGCTCTCTTCGTCGGCTGTGGCACTGATCTCAACGACGCCTTTGTGGTCGGGAAAGAGTGTGACGAAAGCTTCGGCTGCGATGATTGAAGCTGCCAGCCCGCCCTTCATATCGCAAGCGCCGCGGCCATAAATTCGCCCGTCTTCCAGTTCGCCCCCGAACGGGTCTTTGGTCCAGCCATGCCCCACTTCAACAACGTCATGGTGGCTGTTGAAATGCACACAATCGCCAGCCTGCGCACCTTCGTGGCGACAAATCACGTTCCAGCGGGGGTATTCGGTACTATCGCCGGGCGTGCCCTCGGCGCGGATCATCTCGACCGACCAGCCTTGTGCACCCATACGTTCTGCGATGAAAGAACAGACCCGGCGGTAATCGCAGCCGGGTGGGTTCAGCGTTGGAATGCGGATCAGGTCTTGCGTTAAGGCGATCAAGTCATCGCGGCGGCGCGCAATTTCGGTCAGGAGGGGCTCTTTGTCGTGTGTCATGACGAAAGCCTATGCAGCTTCCTTTTGACAAACAATGACAGAGTCAGCGCGCAATCCAATTTCATTCTGTGCGCGAGCGAAAACTCTGTTGCGGGTCTTTAAATCGCGCTAAACTCAACCTAAATAGATATGTAACAACGATTAACATTTTCTGAACTGGCAGCAAGACCAGGCCGGATATTCCGGTGGAACAAAGGAGGGCACATGTCCAGTTTTGATAAGCAGATTCGTGAAAGCCAAGCGCAGGTTGAAGAGGCGCAGTCCAAGATTTCCGAACTGACGACGCGGATTGAGGCCGCTCGCGCAAAGGCCGCGACGGGCGAAGATATCTCGATCGATATCGAGAACGCGACGCTGGATGACGTGCATGCACATACCGAGGCGATGAACGCAAATATCGCTGAACTGATCATGGGTTTGGATGATGTGACGTCGGGCTTTTCGCAGGATTTTGACCAGATGCGGTCGAAAACCGGGTGGGAGACTTTTGTTGGCATCTTCTCGAAAGGGAAGTCCGAAAGCATGCGGCAGGAACGGATGCGGACGGCGTCCATCGACGACAAGCTGCAAGAATTGATTGCGCAGTCGGATTCGATTGTGAGCCTGCTGGAGGGTCAGTTGGCAATGCTGAACGAGCAGAAGGAAAAGGTAGGTAAGAACCTGACCGCCACGCTGGACGAGCGCGAAATGACGGTGGGCGAGTTGGAAGCCCTGCGCGCCGACATTCTGAACATGGACCCCAAGATCATTGAGCTTGAGGGCAAGATTGCCAATGAACAGGACGCTGCCAAGCGCACGCAATTGGAAACCCAGCTGGCTGACCTGAACACGCAATACAACGAGATGGTGCAGGACGAGCAAGTGAAGCTTGCCAAGTCCCAGACGCTGGAGCGCTATATCGAAAAGGGCAAAACCTGGGTCGACTCGCTGCAAAACCAAGCGGCGACGCAGATGGTGCTGATCAACAAGTTGCAGACAGACACCAAGCAGCGCGTGGTGCTGTATGACGCGCTGACCAAGTCGCTCAAGACCGCGCAGCAGCAGGATGTGGCCCACCGGATCAACGAGATCGGCGTCGAGACCGACAAGGAAGCCCAAGCCGCGATGGCCGCGATTGGGACGGCAACGAACCAGCGCATGGCCGACATGATGGAAGCCCACGAAGACCAGATGGTCTTTGCCCGCGACGTGCTGGAGCAGAAGGCCAAAGCCGACGAACGCTTCGCCCGCCGTTTTGCTGCGATTGTCGAGAAGCACGACAAGAACCTGTATGGGCAATAACGTCCTATGAGGAGCATTTTGTGGGCATTATCAGCTTGGGTGGGTGTATCCCTGCTTTCGGTGATTGTGCTCATAGGTCTCGATTGGCTTACAAGTGCGGAGATCGACTGGCTACTGGTCAAAACACTTTTCTTGATCGTTGTGGCCATTCCGGTTTTGTGTGTGCTTGCGTTTTGGGTGATGTTCTCCGTTCTAGCGCCTTTGATGGCTTGGGGCACTTGGCATTACTTCAGCTTTCTCGCTGCATTGGTGCCGGTTTCACCTCTTCGCAGGCTTCGAGATTTCATTCATCGAGAGTTGCTCGCGGACACTATCTGGACGATTACGGGGCAGCACGGAATAGCAGCCAAGGTCCGGCAAAGCTTGTTGGAAACAGACTCAAGGATGATCCGTGACTAACGACATCAAAACCTCTGAACGCGCCTCGGCCGGCTTCGCCCCCCGCGACCATGCCGAGCTGACGGACACGCAGATCACGCGGCGCTATTTCTCGAAATTCGAGAAGATCACCGCGCATCTGGCCCGTGTGGCTGGACAGATGGAGGTCGAGGGCAAGTTGACCCGTGACGAGGTCGATGTGCTGGCCCGATACGTGATCAAGCTGGGCCTTAGCTTCAAGGCGCTGGCGAACAAATATCACATGTCCGAAACGGCCTATGGGTTGGGCGGTAAAACCCTGACTTTTGATCGTCGCGACAGCGGGTTTCCGATCCATGCCGAACTGCTTCAAATGGCGTCCGACGCCGCGCAGGCGGGCACGCATTTGAAGGGCATGGCCACCGCCTCAGACCTGAAAAGCCAGATGGTCAGCCAGATTGTTGGCGACTTGTCGGTTCCGAAAAAGCTGCAATATGCGCTGTCGCAGCGGCTCTATTACGAGGAACTCCAGCGCGGCGACCTGTTCTGGCCGCAGATGCACCCCGACGTGATCTGGCGGATGAACAAAGGTGAAGGGCGTGACGCGCGTCGCGTCTATCTGGCCCATTGGGCGGTCTATGACAGCGAGGTCAACCTGCCCACCATCTATCTGATGGAGCTTGAAGATACTGGCCGCACAGCCCTTCCCAAAGATGAACGCCGCTGGCCGCAAGTGCAGTCGCATCTGATGGCGCAATCTATGGCGGGGCTGAAGCTCGTGACCATCGCGACCGGGTTCGATAAGGATTTCGACGATCTGCATCCCAAACGCCTGCGCCGGTTTCATGTGGGGCCGATGTATAGCCATACTTTCACCCAACAGACCGGCCCGTTGCGCGAGGTGCTGGCCGAGGCGAAAAGCCCGCCCGGTGAAGACTGGGCCTTGGCTTGGACGGTCGAGGAACTGAGAAGCCAAAGCGTCAAGGAAGAGAAGTCCGGTTGGTTCGGCACAGTGGAGCGCGAGATTTTCGCGCTGGATCCCTTTGCCGGATCGGGGTCGAATATCGGCGCGACCAGCATGGAACGCGCCATCATCATGCCGGCGCGTCCCTTTCAGGTGCTGGCTGAAAAGAACCCTGCCGGGTTCAACGACGTGCGTAAATTTGTTGTCAGTCCCGGTGGCCGGGTGCTGAGTTACCGTTGATTTAGGAGTGCTTGATGTCTTTACCCGCTGATTTGATGGAGCTTCGCGAAGAAGAAATCCGTGCACATTACACGGCGGCTGCCGGGCTTCTGGAAGGGTTTGACCACACACCGCGCATTGCAAAACCGAAGGAAGCGCCCAATGCCGAACGTAGCCCAGGCATTGGACGTGCTCGGCGGTTTCGATCCACCACGCCGGGTCTGGTAACGCGGTCAACGGCACGGCCTGAAGGGGTGCATCTGGCGGACCGAATTGAAAGCGCAGACGGGGATGACCCGTTGATTTCTCCGCTTCAGGCGACGGTATTGCACGCGCTACGCCGCGCGATAGCGATTGCGTTGGCTGTCGGTGATGGCTTTGCTGAACAAACCGAACTGGCCGCCCTGCGCCGCGCCAATCTTGAGGGTCGATTGGGGGCTGATAAGTCCACTGCATTTTCAGAGCTTCTGACTGCCGAGGCGCTGATCGCCCTGCATGTATTTGCCAACGCAACGTCTTACTTGCTGGCCGATCACGCCAGTGAGGCGTCGATCGAAGTCGGCGCGGTTGATGAGGTCCTGACCGATAATGCGCCGCTCGCCTTGAACGGAGCGCTGTGGGAGTTGGATCAGGAACTGGCGACATTCGCGACGTCCGAGGATAAGCTGGTCGCAACCGTCTTGGCTTTTGTCGAACAACTGATGGAAAAGGTTGCCCTGCGCGCTCAGACCGCCAGCCATCTTGGCCCATTCACCTCGGCCAATTACCGGGTCGAAGCGGATGACCTGACCATCTCCGGCTTCACACCCGCCCGCGCCCATCGCGGTTCGACACTCACGATGACGTTCAAGAAACCGAACGAGGTTGTTGGCAACCACATCGCGAAATATCAGGCGATGAAGCTGGCCAAGATGCTGATGGCCTATGATTTCGACCGCAAGCTGAACCCGTTTGCCGAACTTGGCGGATTCATCTTCACCTTCATGGGCGATGGCAAGCCGGGCACGGGGAAAACCACGCTGATCCAGATGATGGCCGGCTTGGTCAATGATTATTGCACCGTTGCGGGCTATCCTTTCCGTTATCAGAATTTCGGCATCGACAATATCGACAGCTATCAGGGCAAGTCGGGCCAGAACGCCAAGGCGTTCATCAACAATGTGCTCGACCCCAACGTGATTGGCTTCGGCACCGTGGACGACATCGACCAGATCGCGGGCAAGCGGGGGGATCGTCAGTCCTCGGCGGGCCAGCAAGAGGTCACGGCGGTCCTGATGGAAAGCTTCTCGGGCGCCAACACCGTGGTGCGCGGGAACTGCACCTTCGGCATGTTCTCGAACTATCCCGAGAATGTGGATGACGCCCTTCGTCAACGCGCCGGTGCGCGGTTCCTGGTAGATGGGCCACGGACGCGCGAGGATTACATCGACATCCTGCATCTGCTGATGGGCAAGAACCACGACATCCCGCTGGGCGACCACGACCTGTACGCCGCGCAAGAGATTAAATCGGCGGTCGCCCGGTCGTTCGAGGCGCATAGCAAGCCCCATGAGGCCGGGCTGATGAACGTGTTCGACCGCGTGCATGATAAGATTGGTGGGCTGGACGATATCGCCAAAATCGGCACCTATCTGAAAGGCATTCAGGAGGCGGACGAGCGCTTCACGGGCCGCTCGATCAAGAACATCACCGACGCGGTGAAAGTCCGCGCGATGGACTTTGAGCTGCCCGACGAATGGATGGAGAACCCCGAACTGTTCTTGGTGAAAGACTACGACACCAAGAAAGCGATGATCGCCGAGCTGCGCGTCCCCATCACCACCGACATGGTGATTCAGGAAATCAACCGCTACGCAGATTCAGAGTTCCGCTATGCCGACAAGTCCGACGAAGCCGCGATTGAGGCGATGGTGCGGGACTTCGGCCGTCAGGAAGAGGCGAAGAAGCGGTTTTTGGGGGGGAAGTGAATGCTCCCACTAATAAGTTTACTCCAAAAGCTGTCATACTCAATCGTAGTTAGTACCCTCGCTCTAGTGGTGTCAGTAGGGGGACTATGGATTAGCTATTACAAGCTGAACCGCGAAGGAGTTCCTCCCGAAGTTTTCTGGAACCTCAAGAGTATTGAGGTTCGGCCAATAGCTTTGAACAAGTCAGATCTCGAAGTCGCTAGCGAAACAGTTTTGGAAATCGACGGTGAGTTGGAGATTTCCGTGTCCAACAGAAGTTCAGTCCCCGTGTTTATCGTGTCCTGCAAAATTGCAGGTGAGGGTGTGCATGTGGGAGCTGGTGGCTATGGTGAACGATTGTACGACTGTCTTGTGAAAGATGAGATTGGGTTGGAAAAGATCGAGCCAGGGCAAACCGTTTTCATAAGCATAAAGTTTCGCGAGGATGTTTCTCTATATGATGTGCATGGGATCACTTACTATCGCGGCTGGGACGGAAAGTTACTGGATAAAGTAATCAGGGAAGGGAACACTTGTCGGATCAGCTTTAGTTTGACCGCTGGCGGTGGAGGTTGGGGGCAGAGCTGTGGTCTATTCCGCGGTAGCGAGCGATTGTACTCAATTTTGCTGCAAACCGGCT
This sequence comes from Aliiroseovarius sp. F47248L, assembly GCF_023016085.1. Classification (NCBI taxonomy): domain Bacteria; kingdom Pseudomonadati; phylum Pseudomonadota; class Alphaproteobacteria; order Rhodobacterales; family Paracoccaceae; genus Aliiroseovarius; species Aliiroseovarius sp. F47248L. The sequence goes on from NZ_JALKBF010000001.1 coordinate 138,386, forward strand.
CTGGCGAGATTATTAGGAAAACTGTCACCGTGACTGGAACACCTCAATGGCCGTGGGGGCGACTGGAAAGATACGTTTCTGGAGACTGGGAGAACTCTCAATGAAACGCCTCATCCAACGCGGCCTCATGTTTGGCAATCTGATCCGGGTCGAAAGCTCGGCGCTCATAGAGCAAACCAGAGATGAGAAATCCTGATGGAAGGCGCTTACCCCTCAGAAACGGTATCGCTAATCGTGAACGCAATCGCCTTGTTGGTCCTCGCTGTTCTGCCATGGTTCACGGCGCGGTGGACAACGCATCGCGGCGCGCGGTTTTTCTCGGCCATTCCGGGCGTTTTCGCGTTCACAGCCGCCACCACCGTTTGGGCGATTGACGCTGGTCTCAGCATCATTCCACGAGCGCCCGATATGACCCACAATTTCGAATTGGCAGTCGGCATGTTGATTGGCAACGGCATGCTTTACTTGCTGGTCTGGTCGGTGGTCTTCACCTTCATCCTGCGCCATGGGGCATCAAAGCGGAGTGCCAACATATGAAACGCCTCATCCAACGCGGTCTCATGTTTGGTAACTTGATCCGGGTCGACAGCCCGGCGCTGATTGAGCGGTATAACCGTGCGCTGCACGGGCTGGCGGGCAAGCGCACGGGGCTGACCGAATTTCACATCGACATCTCTGGCTACTCGCCCGAGATCGGCGAGGAGCTGGACGATCCGCTCTACGTCAACCCCAATGGCTGCAACCGGCAATTCATCATTCTGACGGTCGACCAGAAGACCGCGCCGCTGCTGAACGCCATGTTCTCGACCTCGCGTGGGATCTTGCGCCGGTTCATCACGGACAATGAAGCGAAGCTGTTTGCCCTCACGGCCCATGACGCGGTGGCAGGCGAGTTGATGAACTCGGTCTATGACATCTCGAACCCCGCACGGCTGTTTGATATCCGCAAGATCACGGTCGAGGCCGATACGACCCAAAGCCATGTGAAGAACGCCCGCCTTCTGGCCGACAAGATCAACAAGTTTCAAAGCGAAGAGAACGCGTGGTTCGACGACGACCTGATCGCCGAAATGATCGAGCTTGCCCGCGAAACCGGTGACGTGACCAAGGTTCCCGTCGATCTGGGCGTGCAGGAATACGAACAGGGCAATTTCTGGACGGCGCATTTCGGCGGGCTTTACATTTTCCGCGACGTGGAAAACCCCGCGGTGATCGTGTCAGGCGACAAGACGCGGCTGACACTGCCACCATCGGTCAAGGTACTGGACACGGGCGAGGCGAACCGGCTGGCGGGTTTCCTCAGCCGAAATGACCTTGTCGAACCTGTCGTGCAGGAACGAGGCGACGGTGGCGCGGCAATCCTGCGCCAGAAGATGGAGTTCATTCTGGTAGATGCAGCCACCAGTGCGGGGCTCGATCTGGGCGATATGTCTTCGCGCACATTACGTCACGTGGCACAGCGCATGGGCGCGCATCTACCCGAGGCGTTTCGTGGGCTGGCCGCCATGGTGCGCTGGGCCGAGGCAGGCGGCGGGTGGCCCCGGATCGACAGCCGACACCCGGCCTATTTCTATACCTTGCGCGCGCGTCCTGATCACCCGGACCGCGATTTGATCAACCGGCTGCTATCCGAACTGGCACCAATGGATTTCCGGCAACTTTTCATCTGCCACAAGGAGCTTTTCTATGCTTCTTACGCCACATGGCCTGACGAAAAGCGTGAATTTGTGGCAGAATTCCTGCATCGTGATTATATGGCAAACAAGGCCGGTGCGCGCGAGGCGCTGTTTGGTGGTCGTAAGAAACCGTTGCAAGTGCCGCGGACAACCCGCGCGCAGACACGTGACGAGATCATCGAGATTGTCGGCCCATGGGGCGCAGTAAGTAGGAGGTAATGATGGGGTTGGTGCGACTTGTCATTTTTGGATTTATCGGGCTGAGTATCGTCTATGTGCTGGTCAGCATTTATTCCCGTTCGGTCCGGTTGGAAAAGCTCGAGAATCAGTGGGCCGAGGAACATCCCGACGGTGACGTGACCGACCGCGAGGCGTGGTTGCGCGAAGGGATGGAGGACTACAAGAAAAGCTTTCGCCCCAAGCTGATCCTGCTGGTTTATGTGATCCCCGCAATCTTTGTTCTGATGTCTGTCATATTAATTAACTGAGGTTCCCTATGCGCCGATTTCGTATCATCATCCGTAGCCTGATCTTTCTGATCCTGTTCGGCGTGTTTCACTATGTTTTGCCACAGCATGACGTCGTTCGGGTCGTAAACACCTATCAGGAACGGCAGGATCTAGGTGACTGGACCCGGATATTCTGGTCAAAGCCGGATGATCAATCCGCGACTTTGATCAACCGCGATGTTCAGTTTATTCAGACGGTAAAGAAGAAAACCTATCTTCTGGGCTTCATTCGCAGCGATGCGGAAGAAGTCATGGTTTATCGCAATGAAGACACCGGTTGGGGCTGGCCTTTCTATTTCAAGTTCGACACTGCAAATTTGCAGACCGAGGCGGACGACCTTCGATCCTCTGGCGAGAGCCCGAAATGGGCAGTGATGACGCATTACGGGTGGCGCAACGAACTGATTTCAGCCTTCCCCAACGCCGTCGCGATCCGGGCCGTCGCAAGCCCGGATGTCACGATCATTCCTTGGTTCAACATCCTGTTCTTCCTTGTTCTGGCGATCATCATTGGCTTCGTGCGCGCCCTGTGGCGGCAGTTCCGCGAACGCTCGATTGATCCGGCATTGGAAGACGCGGGCGAGGCATGGGACGCCGTGGACGAACGCGCGGACAAGGCGCGGGGCCGGTTCTCGCGCTGGCTCGGGTCTTGGCGCGGGAAGTGACGCAATAAAGAACGCCGCGCAGAGGGTTCTGCGCGGCGTTTCACATGTCAGGACCGTTTATTCGCCGTAAGGCACCCAGATCGTTTTGACTTCTGTCGCATGGGTCAGAAACTCGCGACCTTCGCCAGCTGCCCCGAACCAGTCCCGCGCTTTCGCATTGTTGACCCAGCTGCGTTTCAGGTTCCCCGCGCTTTCTCCTTCGACGATGGCCGAGATGTCTGCGCCCGATTGCGCCCAAACAGCGTCCACACCAAGGTGGCCCGCCAAGGGCGACGCCAGTTCTGCGTGGCTTCCGGTAACGATGTTCACGACGCCCGCCGGCACGTCAGATGTGTCGAGCACCTGATAGAAGTCGGTAGCCGCCAATGGGAACGGCTCGCTTGCCGCCAGCACCACGCGGTTGCCCATCGCGATGGCCGGGGCCATCAAGGACACGAACCCCAGAAGGGGAGCATCGTCCGGGCAGAAGCCGCCAATCACGCCGACAGGCTCGTTCATCGCCAGCGCTACGCCGCGCATTGGGACGGGCTTAGCAGCACCATCATATTTGTCGGCCCAAGCGGCATAGGTGAATAGGCGACTGACGGCAGCGCCGACCTCTTTCGCACCATTCCGTCCGCTCATCATGGCGTCGATCCGCGCGGCGAATTCCTCCGCGCGGGCCGAGAGGTTTTCACCGATGTAGTAGAGGATCTGTGCGCGCAAGTGGCCCGTTGTCTTTGACCAGCTCGTCGCCGCATGGGCGGCTTCGAAGGCGTTGCGGATGTCCTTGCGATTGGCAACGCCTACATGACCCAGAAGGTCGCCCTGTTTGGACCAGACCGCTTTGCTATAGCCGCCATCAGGCCGCGCCTGTTTGCCGCCGATATAGAATTTCGCAGTGCGGTCGAGCGCGTCGACCTTGGCCTCTTTCGGGGCGGGGAAGGCGGCGATAGGTTTGAGAGACAGCGTTTTGCCGCGAGGCTTGGTATAGGCTTGCAAGCCTTCCCAACCGCCTTCGCGACCAAACCCGCTTTCGCGCACACCGCCAAAGCCTGCGGCAGCGTCAAACATGTTGGTGCCGTTCACCCAGACCACGCCCGCGGCCAGTTTGGGCGCGATGTCCAGCGTCAGGTTCACATTCTCGCTCCACACCGTGGCGGCCAGCCCGTAACGGGTGTTGTTGGCGATCTCGACCGCCTCGGCTGGGGTGCGGAAGGTGGTGGCGACCAGTACCGGGCCGAAGATTTCTTCCTGCATCAGCATGGACGCCGACGACAGGCCGGTGATCAGGGTGGGCGGATAGAAACAACCCGCCGTGGGGATCGGGCAGGGGGCTTGGTAAAGTACGCCGTCGCCTGCGCCCGCCTCGACCAGCTTCGTGATTTGCGCGTGCTGAACAGGGTCCACCACGGCGCCCACGTCAATGGATTTGTCCAGCGGATCGCCCATGCGCAACTTGTCCATCCGGGCTTTCAGCTTGGTATAGAAACGGTCGGCGATGCCTTCCTGCACGATCAGGCGCGAGCCTGCACAGCAGACCTGACCCTGATTGAACCAGATTGCGTCCACCAGACCTTCGACCGCTGAATCCAGATCGGCGTCGTCAAATACGATATAAGGGGACTTGCCCCCAAGTTCCAATGTCAGAGACTTGCCCGACCCCGCCGTTTCACGACGGATCACGCGGCCAACCTCGGTCGAGCCGGTGAAGGCGATCTTGTCGACCTCTTCATGAGTCACAATGGCCTCACCTACTCGCCCGTCGCCGGTCACGATGTTGACGACGCCCTTGGGCAAGCCTGCTTCGTCGCAGATTTGTGCGAACAGAAGCGCGGTCAGAGATGTGTATTCGGCGGGTTTCAGGACTACCGTGTTCCCCATCGCAATCGCGGGCGCGATTTTCCATGACAACATCAGAAGTGGGAAATTCCAGGGGATGATCTGACCGCAGACGCCCAATGCCTCGCGGTCGGGAAGCTCGGCGTCCTGCAACTGCGCCATACCTGCGTGGTAATAGAAATGCCGCGCGACCAGCGGAATGTCGATGTCGCGGCTTTCGCGGATAGGCTTGCCGTTGTCGAGGGTTTCCAGAACCGCGAACAGCCGCGAGTGCTTTTGCACCAGTCGCGCGAGCGCATAGAGGTATTTCGCGCGTTCGTGCCCGGACAATGCCGCCCATTTACGCTGCGCTTTTCGCGCTGCGGTCACGGCGGCGTCCACATCGTCGGGTGAGGCCTGCGTAACCTGAGCCAATACCTCACCCGTAGCTGGGTTCTTGCTGTCAAACGTGTCGCCGACAGCGGTCATCCTGCCGCCGATATAAAGACCGAATTGGCCGTCGTGTTCGGCAATCCACGCCAACGCCTCTTTCGCGCTTTCCGGGGCGAGGCCATAATCCATAGTGTCGAAGATCTCTTTTACGGTCATGTCTAAGTCCTCAGCCCATTGGGTGGCGGTAGGTGGCCGAGTAATGTCCGGTCACGTGATGTTCCAACTGGCGCTCGATATCACCCAGAAGCGAGCTGGCACCGAAGCGGAACAGGTCAGGGGTCAGCCAGTCGTCGCCCAGTTCTTCCTTGATCAGGGCCAGATAGGTGATCGCATCCTTGGCCTTGGAAATACCGCCGGCGGGTTTGTAGCCGACACGGTATCCCGTTGCCTCGTAGTAGTCGCGAATTGCCCGTATCATGACGAGGCTAACGGGCAGGGTGGCGTTCACGCTTTCCTTGCCGGTCGAGGTCTTGATGAAATCGGCCCCAGCCATCATGCAGACCAGCGAAGCACGGGCGACGTTACGCAAGCTGCCCAGTTCACCGGTCGCAAGGATGGCTTTCACATGCGCCTCGCCGCACGCTTCACGGAAATCTCGCATCTCGTCATACAGCGCTTGCCAGTTGCCGGTTAGAACGTGATGGCGCGAGATAACGATGTCGATTTCTGAGGCGCCAGCGCGCACGCTTTCGCGGATTTCTTCGACCCGCAGGTGATAAGGGCTAAGACCTGCAGGGAATCCGGTCGAAACAGCGGCGATGGGCAGTGTGACGCCCAAATGTTTCAGTGTATCCGCCGCAGTCGGGATCATGTCGTGATAGACACAAACCGCCCCGGTTGTGATGTCGTCAACGCCGAGTGCATCCATGATTTCCGGGCGCACCGGGTGGGCGGCCTTGGCGCACAGTCGGTGCACGCGCCCCGGCGTGTCGTCGCCTGAAAGAGTCGTCAGGTCGATCATCGTTATGGCCTTCAACAGCCACGCTGCCTGATGTTCTTTCTTCACACTCCGTCGCCCAGGAAGGGACGCACAACGGCGTTCGATCGCGGATGTGTTGGCCTGCACGGCGCGCACCCAGTTCATGTCCAGGTCCATGCCCGGATTGCGGGAATGGGTCACTTGAGGCAACTGCGCCGTGTCCCGATCCCTTTGCGAGGTGCGGGCTGATGTCTGTTCGCTTTGCACGGATTTCCCTCGGATTTGTCCAGTGGGTTGTGGTTGTCCAAGGTTCGCACGCGTATTCGGAATTGGCAATATTGCTGTAGCGGAAGGCGGGCCTTGTCAGATTCGCCGCCATTATGACGAAATCCGCCGTCATAATGGCGGATGCGACGGGCAGGGCTCGTCGATTTGACCTCTCGACATGTTGAAAAACGACAGTGTTGCAAGGAGTTGTTTCTCCTGACAAGTTGCGCATAGGATGCTTCATCGGTGATTGCCGGAGAGCTGAGTCTCTCGCGGAACGATTGAGTTCCGTTCGAAAGCATCATCCCACAAAAAACTGACTAGGGAGAACCTTCATGAACATTTCAATCAAAGCGGCCCTTCTGTGCTCGGCTTTTGCGATTGCAAGCCCGGCGCTTGCTGCGGGCACCCACCCCGACACGGGTGAAGCACTGGCAGATAGCCAAACCTATACCTATCGGATGCTCGACGATGTGAAGTCGTTCGACCCGCAAATCAACACGGACGTCGAAGGCTCGCACATTCTGCGCGACCTGTTCGAAGGCCTTGTGAACTCGGATCCTCAGGGCAACTCGGTTCCTGGCGCTGCGGAAAGCTGGGAAGTGTCCGAGGACGGCCTGACCTATACATTCAAGCTGCGTGACGCAAAGTGGTCAAACGGTGACCCCGTTACCGCCGGTGACTTTGTTTACGCGTGGCGCCGTCTGGCCGATCCGGCCACCGCATCGGAATACGCCTGGTACATGGAGCTGATGGGTGTCGAGAATGCCACCAAGATCGTTGCAGGCGAGATGGCCCCCGACACGTTGGGTGCCACCGCAATTGACGACAAGACGCTCGAGGTCAAGATCGATGCGCCGCGCCCCTATTTCCCCGGCATGCTGACTCACGCATCGACGTTTCCTGTGAACCAGAAAGTGATCGAAGCGCATGGCAACGATTGGACCAAACCCGGCAATCTTGTTGGGAACGGTGCTTATGTCCTGACCGACTATGTTCCTGGCGTCAAAGTGACGCGTGAGCGCAACGACATGTACTGGAACAACGACAAGACCATTCTTGAGACCGTCGTTGCACTGGTCATCAACGATGAAAATATCGCGCTGACCCGTTACGATGCAGGCGAAGTGGATAAGACCGAAGTTCCTGCAGGTCAGTATCCAGCTTTGAAGGAAAAGCTGCCGGACGAGACCTATTCGACGCCGCGTTCGTGCTCGTACATCTACATGTTCAACTTGCGTGAAAATGGTCCAGAGGCACTGAAGGATGTTCGCGTTCGTAAGGCCCTGTCATATGCGTTGAACCGTGACGTGATTGTCGACAGCATCCTGAAAGGCGGCCAGTATCCGTCGTACAACTGGACCCACCAGAAAACCGCCGGCTTCGAAATGCCGAACATCGAATACGCCAACTGGACCCAGGAAGAGCGTATGGCAAAAGCCAAAGAACTTCTGGAAGAAGCAGGTTATGGCCCCGGCGGCAAGCCGCTGGAACTGACGCTGAACTACAACACGTCGGAAGCACACAAAAAGATCGCGATTGCCGCGTCGCAGATGTGGAAGCAAGCCCTTGGTGCCAACATCACTCTGGCAAACTTCGAGTGGAAAGTGCACCTGGACAAGCTGCGCAACGGTGACTTCGGCATGGCGCGGTATGCCTGGTGTGGCGACTACAACGAGCCGTCGACCTATACCGACCTGTTCACCACGACTTCAGGGCACAACAACGGCAAGTACACCAACCCGAAATATGACGAGCTGGCGAAAGCTGCGAAAACCTCTGAAAACCCTGCTGAAGAATACAAGCAGATGGAGCAATTGCTGGCCGACGACATGCCGATCGTTCCGGTGTACCAGTACACCAACGTGATCATGGTCAAGCCGGACCTGAAGGGGTATCCGTTCGAGGACCTTATGAACAACATCTATTCCCGCCGGATGTACAAAGTGGCTGAATAAGCCCAGAATGTTCTAATCAAATGGGGCGCGTCCGGGAAATCGGGCCGCCCACCTAAAAGCGGGGCTTCCAAATGCTGGGTTTTGTTCTTCGTCGCATCGCGATGGCCGTTCCTGTCATCCTGATCCTGATTATCTTCTCGTTCGTTCTGATGCGTGCTGCGCCAGGTGGGCCGTTCACGAAAGAACGTGCATTGCCACCGGTTGTGTTGGAAAACATCAACGCCAAATACGGGCTTGATGATCCCTTTCTCGTTCAGATCGGTACATATCTGAAAAATATTCTGTTCCATTTCGATTTCGGTCCCAGCTTTGTCTATCAAGACAGAACTGTGAACCAGATCATCGCGGACGGATTCCCGGTTACGCTGACCTACGGGTTCTGGACCTTCGTTTTCGCCGTTCTAGTCGGGGGTGCGCTGGGCATCGTCGCGGCCTTAAAGCAGAACACGTGGATTGACTATCTGGCGGTCGGGTTCTCAATCGGGGCGCAGGCTTTGCCCAACTTCATTATGGCACCCATTCTTGTTCTGGTTTTCACCTTGTGGCTAGGTTGGCTGCCAGGTGGCGGCTGGTGGGGAGGTCCGGGTGATCCGAATTCCTATACCTCCTATCTCGTCATGCCCGTCATCGCTCTGGCGACGTCCTATCTAGCGTCGATTGCGCGACTTACGCGTTCATCAATGCTGGAGGTGATGAACTCAAATTTCATCCGAACAGCGCGGGCTAAGGGTCTGCCGGATCGAACAATCATCTTGCGTCACACGCTGAAGCCGGCGCTGATCCCTGTGATCTCGTATCTCGGACCGGCCTTTGTTGGCATGATCACCGGGTCGGTGGTGGTTGACATGTTCCTGTCGACAGGCGGCATCGGGAAAGATTTTGTGCAGGCTGCATTAAACCGCGATTACTCGGTGATCATGGGTATCACGATCCTTGTCGGCATGCTGACGATCCTGTTCAACTTGGTTGTGGACGTGCTTTATGCATGGATCGACCCACGGATCCGGTACTAGGGGGGCGTACGCATGACACATATAACAAACGTAGAAACCGCCGTGGAATCGACCGAAGTGATCAAAGGCCGTTCTTTGTGGCAAGATGCGCGGGCACGGTTCTTTCGCAATAAAGCAGCGGTCGTTTCGATGATCATTCTGATCCTTGTTTCGCTGTTTGCTCTGTTTGGCGGGATGCTGACCCCCTGGTCAAATGAAGAGATTGACTGGAACCTGATGGGCGATGTGCGCACTCTTGGCGGGCCATCCTTTGAGACGAAACACTATTTCGGGCTGGATCCACTGGGGCGCGATCTATTTGCGCGCGTCGTGCAGGGCACGCAGATTTCGTTGATGATCGGCATAGTTGGTGCGCTGATCTCGGTCGTCGTGGGCACGCTTTACGGCGCAACGGCGGGCTTTATTGGCGGGCGGCTGGACAACATCATGATGCGGATCGTCGATATCCTGATGGCGATCCCCTATATGTTCGTTCTGATCCTGCTTCTGGTGGTATTCGGGCGGTCGATCTTTATGCTGTTCGTCGGCATCGGGTTGATTTCATGGCTGGACATGGCGCGGATCGCGCGGGGACAAACCCTGTCGATCAAGAACAAGGAATTTGTCGAGGCAGCGATCGCCACGGGTGTTTCGACCCCCAAGATCATCATCCGCCACATCGTTCCGAACCTGCTGGGCGTGGTCATTGTTTATGCGACGCTTCTGGTGCCGTCGATGATCATGTTCGAAAGCTTCATCTCGTTCCTTGGGCTGGGCGTTCAAGAGCCGCTGACCAGTTGGGGTGCGTTGATCAATGAAGGCGCTGGGCAGATGCGCTATGGCACCTTGTGGATGCTGGGATTCCCGCTGTTCTTCTTCCTGATCTCACTGTTTGCGTTCTTTTTCTTTGGTGACGGCCTGCGCGATGCGCTGGACCCGAAAGACAGGTAGGGGTTTAGCGATATGGCACTTCTTGAAGTTCGTGAGCTTAGCGTTCATTTCGATACCCCAGACGGTACTGTCACTGCCGTGGATCGGATCAGTTTCGACTTGACGGCAGGCGAAACGCTTGGCGTGGTCGGAGAAAGTGGGTCGGGCAAAAGCCAGACGGTCTTTGCGATCATGGGTTTGTTGGCCCGCAACGGCAAGGCGACCGGATCGGTCAAGCTGGCAGGGGAAGAGATATTGAACATCTCGACCAACAAGCTGAACAAGATCCGGGCCGAGAAGATCGCGATGATCTTTCAGGACCCAATGACCTGCCTGAACCCGTTCATGCGGGTGTCTGATCAGATGGCCGAGGTGTTGACTCATCACAAAGGCATCTCGCGGTCCGAGGCGGTGCGCCAATCGGTCGAGTTACTCGACGCCGTTCGCATTCCTGAAGCGAAAAAACGCATCAACATGTATCCGCACGAGTTTTCGGGTGGGATGCGGCAGCGGGTGATGATCGCGATGTCGCTTCTGTGCAAGCCCGATATCCTGATCGCTGACGAACCGACCACGGCGTTGGACGTGACCGTGCAAGCGCAGATCATGAAGCTGCTAGAGGACTTGCAGGCTGAGTTTGGCATGTCGATCATCCTGATCACCCACGACCTTGGTGTCGTGGCCGGGTCGTGCAAGGAAACGCTTGTCATGTATGGCGGACAGCAGATGGAATATGGCACCACCGAGGGGCTGTTTGAAATGCCCACCCATCCTTACACGATGGGCCTTTTAAAAGCCGTGCCGCGTCTGGATGTCGAAAGCGAGCGTCTGGCGACCATTCCGGGCAGTCCGCCCAATATGATGAACATGCCGATCGGTTGCCCGTTCTCGCCGCGTTGTGAATTTGCAATCGAGGACTGCGCCACTGTCCGTCCAACGCTGAATGGCGTTGCGGGCCGCAAAGTGCGCCGCCGTGCCTGTATCCGGCCCTTGGAGGAGCTTGTATGAACGCCCAATCCCCTCTGCTATCCGTCCGTGACCTAAAGGTCTGGTTCGACATCAAAGCCAAAGGCGCAATGCCATGGACTGCACCCGATAAACTGAAAGCCGTTGATGGGGTCGATTTTGACCTGATGTCCGGTGAAACGCTTGGGATCGTCGGCGAAAGTGGTTGTGGCAAGTCCACTCTGGCCCGTGCGATCATGCGAATGGTTCCCGCCGAGGCTGGCACCGTTCTGTGGCTGGGTGACGATCTTTTGTCGCTCAGTAAACAGGGAATGCGTCAGCATCGCAAAGAAATGCAGATGATATTTCAGGATCCTCTGGCGTCCCTGAACCCGCGCATGACAATTGGTCAAATCGTGGCCGAACCGCTCAAGACCCATTATCCTGACGTGTCAAAGTCAGAGGTAAAGACCCGCGTGCGCGAAGTGTTGGATCGCGTGGGGATTCTGCCCAACATGATCAACCGCTATCCACACGAATTCTCGGGCGGGCAGTGTCAGCGGATCGGAATTGCGCGCGCACTGATCCTCAAACCACAGTTGATCATTTGTGACGAACCTGTGTCGGCGCTGGATGTGTCCATTCAGGCTCAGGTGATCAACCTGCTGATGGAAATTCAGGAGGAGATGGGGTTGAGCCTGATCTTCATCGCGCATGATTTGTCGGTTGTGAAGCACATCTCGACCCGAGTGATGGTGCTTTATCTCGGCAATGTAGTCGAAATCAGCGAGGCTGAGCAGCTGTATCGCGCGCCCGGCCATCCCTATACGCAGGCGCTGATATCTGCAGTTCCGATCCCCGATCCGAAAGCCAATGCCGAAAAAGAAGTGATGCTTTTGGATGCGGACCTGCCATCGCCTTTGAACCCACCGTCAGGCTGTGTGTTTCGCACAAGATGCCCCCTAGCCAAACCCGTCTGCGCAGAAACAAAACCACCGCTGACGGATCGTGGGAACGGACAGCAAGTGGCCTGCCACGTTATCTGACCGGGATCGATCCGGGCAAACAGAAACCTCGGCCAGTGCCGGGGTTTTCTATTTTTGCACTGCGGGGAACCCGATTTCATCCAGCTTGGCGATGACTGTTTCGGACGCCAGACCGGTAACGTCGACCGTACGCGCCTCCATGTCGAAAGACAGTTGTTCGGCCCCTGCCTGGGTCAAGGCTTCGGTAACTGAAGCCTTACAATGCCCGCAACTCATATCCGGCATGTGAAATGTCGCCATGTGGAAACCCTTTTCGTAAACGGTGTTTCTTATCTCCTTACGCTCAACGGCGTGGCGGTCAAGCGAGTTGAGAATATTCTATCGCCATATCTTGACCTTCCAGTTACTGGAAGCCTTATGTAAGATGCATCGTGATATCGGAGCATCTCATGTCTGCTGCAACAACTCTGACGTTGAAACTGGAAAACCTGTCTTGCGCGTCTTGCGTTGGCCGGGCCGAACGGGCTTTGACCGCCGTTGATGGTGTTGAAAGTGCGCCCGTCAATCTGGCAAATGAAACGGCGCGTGTGGCCTTTTCGGGTCCAGCGACAGCCAGCAAACTCACGGACGCGTTGGATCGCGCGGGATACCCTGCGCGGCGTGAGACGGTGGTGTTGGAAGTTGGGTCGATGACCTGTGCGTCCTGTGTAGGACGGGTTGAGCGTGTGTTGACTGGGACCCCCGGGGTGTTGGAAGCGCGGGTTAATCTGGCGTCAGAGCGTGCTTTCGTCACTTATCTGGCCGGTGCCATAAGCCCGGACGAGTTGGCCGCCAAAGTGTCGAAGGCAGGGTTTCCGACACATCCGCGCGCAGATGCAACCTCGAAAGGTCCCGGCGATAAGGAAGCCGAGGCACAGGCTCTGAAACGCAAAGCCCTTTTGGCAGCGGCTCTTACCGCACCTGTGTTCATTCTTGAAATGGGCGGCCATGTATTCCCTGCGTTTCATCATTGGGTCGCGCGATCTATCGGCCTTGGCACATCCCATTGGATACAGCTTATTCTGACGAGTTTGGTGATGATTGGGCCGGGGCGCGTATTTTTTTCCAAAGGGGTGCCCGCCCTGTTGCATGGCGCGCCCGAAATGAACGCTCTGGTCGCGTTGGGCACGTCGGCGGCCTATTTTTATTCGGTCGTGTCGGTGCTGGCGCCGGGGATTCTGCCAACCGGAACTGCGAATGTCTATTTCGAAGCAGCGGCGGTGATCATCGTCCTGATCCTGATTGGACGCTGGATGGAAGCGCGCGCCAAGGGGCGCACTGGTGAAGCGATCCGGGCGCTTGTGGCGCTGGCACCGAATGACGCATTGGTCGATGTCGATGGTCAAACCCTGACGCGTCCTGTGGCGCAGGTTGTTACAGGTGAAGTTGTGGTGATCCGGCCCGGTGAACGCGTGCCACTGGATGGCGAGGTGATCGAAGGCGAAAGCTTGATCGACGAAAGCATGATCACCGGAGAGCCGGTGCCTGTGCCAAAGACCAAAGGCGACTGTGTGACCGGCGGCACCGTGAATGGAACCGGCGCTCTGAAAGCACGGGTCACGGCTGTTGGACCGGACACGCTATTGTCGCAGATCGTGCGCATGGTCGAGGACGCACAGGGCGCGCGGTTGCCGATACAGGCGCTGGTTGACCGGATCACCGCGGTCTTTGTGCCCATTGTCATGGGAATCGCCGCGCTGACGGTGGTGGTCTGGCTGTTGATTGGGCCAGACCCCGCGCTTGGACTTGCACTGGTTGCTGGGGTGTCCGTTTTGATCATCGCCTGCCCCTGTGCGATGGGATTGGCGACGCCGACGTCAATCATGGTCGGAACAGGGCGCGCGGCGCAGTTGGGTGCATTATTCCGCCGTGGGGATGCGTTGCAAACACTCCAATCTGCCGAAATCGTCGCCTTCGACAAAACCGGTACGCTGACGCAAGGTCGACCTGAAATGACCGCATTTGAGGCAGCGGATGGCTTCAAAGACGAAGAAGTTCTGGCCATGGTTGCCGGAGCCGAGGCGCAAAGCGAGCACCCGCTGGCCCAAGCAATCCTACGTGGCGCGGAGGATCGTGGGGTGACACCTGCAAAAGTTCGCAATGTGCAAACGGTCACAGGGTTTGGTCTGCACGCAGAGATTGACGAAACGCAGATCCTTGTCGGTTCACAACAGTTCATGGCACGCGAGGATGTTCCATTAACCGATCTGGTTGATCGTGCGGATCCGATGCGGGCAAAAGGCCATACTGTGTTTTTCGTAGCGCTTGGTGGGCAACTTGCCGCACTGATTGGGGTTGCGGACCCAATCAAGCCCGATACGGCGCCTGCCTTGGCTGCCCTGCGTGCTATGGGAAAACAGTTGGCCATGATCACCGGTGATGATCCCGCAACCGCTGCGGCGATTGGCCACCAACTTGGCATCGATCATGTGAATGCCGGTGTGTTACCCGATGGTAAAGTGGCCGCCGTCGAGGCGCTTCATAACAAATTTGGCAAGGTGGCTTTTGTCGGGGATGGTATCAATGATGCCCCTGCCTTGGCGCGAGCTGATGTTGGATTGGCCATCGGAACAGGCACCGATGTGGCAATTGAAGCAGCGGATGTCGTATTGTCTTCAGGTGCCCTATCCGGTGTGGTGAACGCGTTCGAGATCAGCCGACGCACCATGACCAACATTCGTCAAAACCTGTTCTGGGCCTTCGGGTACAACGTCCTATTGATCCCCGTGGCCGCTGGTGTGCTGTATCCTGTTTGGGGCATCCTCTTGTCGCCAATGCTGGGGGCAGGGGCGATGGCCGCTTCCTCTGTGTTGGTGCTCACGAATGCGCTGCGCCTTCGGTTCGTCCGCCCCATTTTGGAGGATGCGACATGAATATTTCTGATGCCGCTCAACATGCTGGTCTGCCGGCGAAAACGATCCGATATTATGAAGATATCGGGCTGGTCGGACCCAATCGTGACACCAATGGCTATCGCGTTTTTTCCGAGCGGGAACTTCACAAACTGACATTTCTTGCACGATCCCGCGCGCTTGGTTTCTCGATCGAGGATTGCCGCGCTTTGTTGGCGCTCTACGAAGATCAATCCCGCGCAAGCAGCGATGTGAAACGCATTGCCAAGGAACATCTGGATGAGATCGAGACGAAGATTGCTGACTTGGTGGCTATGCGGGATACCTTGTCGGAACTGGTGCATGCCTGTTCAGGCGACGATCGGCCGGATTGCCCGATCTTAAAAGGGATCGAACACGCAAGTGGTCCAACCAAAAATTCTTGAGCCACATCAAAGACAGGCCATGTTTGCGCGTGCAGAAACGTGGCAGGAGGAGTTGTCGGCCCGCCCCGTCGGGTAAGCTATGTGCGAAGGACCAATCAGAATGGACAAAAGCCCGCTCAGCCCTCTTTTCGATCCAAGATCTGTCGCCGTGTTCGGAGCCAGCCCGACCGGCAACTCCGTGGGGGCGCTGGTCTATGCCAACATTATGTCCGGTGGCTATGATGGTGCAATCTATCCGATCAATCCCAAATACAAGGCGATTGGTGACGTGGAGTGCTTTCGCAAAATCGCAGGGATCGCTGACGAAATTGATCTGGCCGTTATTGCAACCCCCGCCCGCACTGTCCCTGGCATCATGCGCGACTGCGCAGCGGCGGGTGTGAAAGCAGCAATCATTCTATCGGCGGGGTTTGGCGATGGCGATCAGAAGGGGCGTGCTTATGAAACACAGGTCATGCACGAGGCCCGAAAAGTCGGCATTCGCGTTCTGGGACCAAATTGCGTGGGGCTGGTGCGGCCATGGCTTGGATTGAATGCGACATTCCTGAAATCGCAGGCTCCGCAAGGACGGCTTGCGATGGTGTCGCAGTCGGGGGCCCTGATATCGGCCATTGCGGATTGGGCGGGACCACACCATTCAGGATTCTCGGCTATGGTATCACTGGGCAGTTCTCTGGATGTCGATATTGGCGACACGCTGGACTATCTGGTGAACGACCCAAAAACCGACGCGATTTTGCTGTATATTGAGGGCGTAAAGGACGCGCCAAACTTCATGTCAGCGATGCGCCGGGCTGCGCGTCTGAAGCCAGTGATTGTCTTGAAATCCGGTCGTCATAAGGACAGCGCGAAAGCGGCACACACACATACAGGCGCGTTGATCGGCTCAGATGATGTGTTTGACGCCGCTCTGGAACGTGTCGGAGCGGTACGGGTCAATACGTTGGGGCAATTGTTCGCCGCGGCCGAGCTTTTGGCCAACACCAAAAAGACATCTGGCGATCGGTTGTGCATCATCACCAACGGCGGTGGTGCGGGTGTACTGGCCGCAGACCGCGCGGGTGATCTGGGCCTAAACCTTCCATCCTTGTCTGAACCGACGCGAAAAGCGTTGGACAAGGTGCTGCCTGCGTATTGGAGCCATGCCAACCCCGTCGACATTCTGGGCGATGCGACCCCCGACGCCTATGGCGCCGCGGTCAAAGCCGTGATTGCCGATCCCGAGGTTGATGGCATCCTTGTCCTTCTGACGCCGCAAGCCATGACCGATGCCACGGCCGCTGCGCAGGCGGTGAAGGACGCTTTGCCCAAGCGCAACCGAAAACCGGTTCTTGCCTGCTGGTTGGGCGAGGATGTTGTTGCGGAAGGTCGTGTTTTACTGTCTGCGGCCGGGATATCCGTGTTTGAAACGCCAGAACGTGCAGTGGAAGGGTTTTCATACCTCACCCAGCATCACCGCAATCGGAAACTCTCTCTCGAAGTGCCGCGCGCACGCGCATTTGAACAAGGTCTTGATCTGGACGGCGCACGGATGATCATCTCGAACGCATTGGCCGCCGGGCGACGCATCCTGTCAGACACCGAAAGCAAAGCTTTGCTGAGTGCGTTCAACATTCCGGTGAACCTGACGTTCGAGGCAAAGACCGCCAACGAAGCGTTGATCGCAGCCGAGACGGTTCGCTTTCCTGTGGCGATGAAAATCTCATCGCCTGATGTTTCTCACAAGACAGATGTCGGCGGGGTGAAGATCAATGTGGCACATGCAGCATCCGTGACCCGCGCGTTTCACGAGATCATTGGCAGCGTCAAAAAAGCCTTGCCAGATGCCGAAGTTTCGGGCGTCACGGTCGAGGCAATGTCGCATATACGCCAAGCCCGCGAGCTTGTGATCGGGGCCAGCCGTGACCCGGTGTTTGGTCCGACGATACTGTTTGGTGCGGGCGGCACGATGGTCGAAGTTATGAAGGACAGCGCAGTTGCCTTGCCACCGTTAAATTCTGTTTTGTCCGAGCGCTTGATCAATCGCACCCGAGTGTCAAGGGCGCTGGACAGTTTCCGCGATTATGACCCCGTCAACCGGGCGGCGCTGGTCGATGTGCTGAAACGGATCTCGATCATCGTCAGTGAATTGCCCGAGATTGTCGAACTGGACATCAACCCGCTGTTTGCCGGGCCGGATGGGGTCTTAGCAGTGGATGCGCGCATTACCGTGGCGCGCCCGCCGTCCAATGATGGCCGCTATGATCACATGGCGATCCATCCCTATCCGCGCCACCTTGCACGGCAGACTTTCCTGCGTGATGGCACTCACCTGACCATCCGCCCGATCCGACCCGAAGACGCCGAAAACGAAAAGAAGTTTATGCGCGATCTGTCGGACGAGGCGAAGATGATGCGATTCATGGGCTCGGTCAACGAGCTTAGCCCCGAGCTTCTGTCGCAGTTTACCCAGATCGACTATCGCCGGGAAATGGCGCTGGTCGCGATGGCCGACATTGACGGCGTACCAGTTCAGGTCGGCGTGGCGCGATATGTAATCAATCCTGATTGGAAAAGCTGTGAGTTTGCCGTTGTGGTGTCGGATCGCATTCAAAATCAGGGTCTGGGCACGAAACTGATGAAAGGATTATTCACGGCGGCGCAGGACCACGGGTTGAAAGTGATTGAAGGCACGGTGCTGCGAAAAAATGCCCCGATGCTGCGTTTGATGAAGGATCTGGGCTTCACACAACGCCCCGACCCCGACGACCCTGACGTAGTGGTCGTCGAACGCGAACTTTAGGCTGCGGTTCAGGAGAGGAGACCGAATGCTATCCATCATATCGCACCCAGAGTGCCGAGAACACGATGCAGGCCCCCTGCACCCGGAAAGCAAGGCGCGGCTGGATGCGATCAACAATCAGCTGATCATGTCCGGCATGGATTACGTTGTGCGCCATCGCGATGCGCCGCTTGTCGACCGGGTACAGTTGGAACGAGTGCATGACCGCGATTATCTGGACCGGGTCTATGCGCTGGCACCGGGGCAGGGGATGCAAAGCGTCGAAGTTGATGGTGACACCGTGATGAGCCCGGGCACACTACGCGCGGCCGAGCGCGCCGCTGGTGCCGGTGTGCTGGGCGTTGATCTGGTGATGGCGAACGAAGCCAATCCAGTCTTCTGCATGATCCGCCCTCCCGGTCACCACGCCGAACGCGACAAGGCGATGGGTTTTTGTTTGTTCAATAATATCGCGGTTGCCGCGGCGCATGCGCTTGAGGCGCATGGGTTGAAACGCGTAGCGATCATTGACTTCGATGTGCACCACGGAAACGGGACTGAAGAGATTTTCAAGACCGAACCGCGCGTTCTGTTCTGCTCCAGCTTTCAGCATCCGTTCTATCCGTTCACAGGGCACGAGAAGGAAACCGACAACCTCGTTGACATTCCCCTGTCCGCAGGCGCTGGAAGTGCGGAATTTCGCGAAGCCGTCAGTGCACATTGGTTGCCGCATCTCAGGGATTTCAAACCAGAGTTTGTTCTGATCTCGGCCGGTTTTGACGCGCATGTGGCGGATGATATGTCTAGTGTGCAACTGACGGATGCTGACTATGAATGGGTCACGCGCGAGCTGAAGGCGGTGGCAGACGAGTTTGCCGGGGGGCGTATCGTTTCGATGTTGGAAGGCGGATACGAACCGGATGTTCTGGCGCGGTCCGTCGTTAAACACTTGAACGTGCTTTTGGGCTGATCAGCTGAACCGCGCAGGGCTGAGCGTCGTGACCGTTGCCGAATCCAGTTCCGACGGGGTTCCTGCGACAATATCTGCAAGCAATCGTGATGCAGCAGGGCAGGTCTGAAACCCGTATCCACCCTGACCAGCGAACCACAAGAACTCTGCGTCCTGCGGGGATGGCCCGATGACGAGATTGCGGTCGGGTGCAAAACTGCGCAAGCCCGCCCAGTTGGTGATCATCCGTGTAACCGGTTCCGTCACCAGATTTTCGTAGCGGGTCAAACCCTCCGCCAGAACCATGTCATCCGCCCATGCGTCCTGCGGTTCGACCGGATCGGCATCCGCGGGCGACACAATCAGGGCACCTGCATCGGGTTTGGCATACCAGCTTTCTCCTGCACCCATGAACATCGGCCAACGCGACACGTCACAGTCGTCAGGCGCCGGAATGCGCGCCATGGATCGACGATAAGGCTGAATGCCAATCGGTGCGATCCCCGCCAGCGTGGCAATCTGATCGACCCAGGCTCCGGCGGCGTTGACCAGCGTCTTTGCGGCGAAGGTGCCTATCGGGGTCGTGACCTCCCACCCCGCGCCAAGACGGGAGATTTTCTGAACGACTGCGCCTGTGACGACCTGACCATTTGAGCGAACTTCACGGGCGAAATTCTGGACCAACAGATCTGTGTCGATGTCCCATGCATCGGTGTGGTAGCCAGCACCAACCATGGTTTCGGGGTTCAGGATCGGCACCAGCGCTTGCGCCTCCTCGAACGAAATCGCCTGCATGTTCATCGTTGTCAGGTCCTGCGCCAATAGGTCTTCTTGTCCCTTTCGGGCGACGATCATCAACCCGCGAGGGCTTAGCACACCGCCATTGGCGGTTACATGGTGGTGACGCGAGGCGCGGTTCAACTCGATCACGCTGGGTGCGCCATAGCTTTCTTCAAACATCGCTGCAGAACGGCCGGATGCGTGATACGCCAGTGCGTTCTCGGCTTCCAACAACGTGACGGTTCCAAGGTGCGACAAACGCGCACCGGCTGAAACGCCTGCAACGCCGCCGCCGATTACTATGAAATCCTGCATCTCAGCTTCCTCGACTCATTGGTCAAATACTCAGCGCAACACTTGCACGCTGCCATCGGGAAGCAAAGGATTGGAATGTCAAAACCATTTGGGCACATATATCGGACGATCAAAAGAAAAGACCTCGCCCAACGGCGAGGTCTGATGGTTCCAAGTGATCCGTAGATCAGCTGGATGGGATTTCGCCCTCGATGCCTTCGACATAGAAGTTCATGCCAGCCAGCGTCCCGTCATCTGCGGTCTCACCTTCGGCAAGCCAGGCTGATCCGTCTTGCTTGTTCAGCGGGCCGGTGAAGGCGTGGTATTCGCCCGAACCCAGCGCGTCACGCAGCGCTTCGGCTTCGGCCTTCACGTCGGCAGGCACGGCGTCCGTGATCTCGCCGATGCCAACCATGCCAGAACCGATGCCGTCCCATGTGGAAACGCTTTCCCATGTTCCATCCATGACGGCTTTGGTGCGCGCGATGTAATAGGGTGCCCAGTTGTCGATGATCGACGACACACGCGGCATTGGTGCATAGTCGGCCATATCCGAAGCCTGACCGAAGGTGATGATGTTCCCGGCTTCCTGAGCGGCAGCTTGTGGGGCGGTCGAATCCGTGTGTTGCAGGATCACGTCAGCGCCTTGTTCGATCAGGGCCTTGGCGGCGTCTGCTTCTTTGGCCGGATCAAACCAAGTGTAGGCCCAGATGATCTTGAACTGAACGTCCGGGTTCACCTTCTTGGCGTGGATATAGGCCGAGTTGATGCCACGGATAACTTCCGGGATCGGGAATGACGCGATGTAGCCGATGATGTTCGACTTGGTCATCTTGCCAGCGATATGGCCCTGAACGGCGCGACCTTCATAGAAACGTGCGGAATAGGCCGACACGTTCGGCGCTGTCTTATAGCCGGTGGCGTGTTCAAACTTGATGTCCGGGAACTTCTCGGCCACGGCCACGGTCGCGTCCATATAACCAAACGACGTGGTGAAGATCAGGTCTGCACCCGCCAGCGCCATTTGCGTGATCGCACGCTCGGCGTCTGCACCTTCCGGCACGCTTTCTTGATAGATCGTTTCGACGCTATCGCCGAACTCTTCTTCTACGGCCAGACGGCCTTGGTTGTGTTCGTAGGTCCAACCACCGTCGCCGACGGGGCCGACGAAAATAAAGCCGACCTTTGTCTTGTCTTGGGCCTGGGCCGCACCGGCCAGGCCAGCCGCCAAGGCCACACCGGCCAATAGTGTTTTTACTGCACGCATATCATTCTCCCTTGATGGATTGAGCAGATTTCGGGTTTTCAGTTTCGGGTTCGTCCTCGTCTCCGTTTTCGGCGTTCTCACGGATACGACGTTGAATATTTGTTTCGCTTTCAAGCAGCGCGGCGGTCACGATGGCCGACGGCACGGCGATCACGCCGAGCCCGATGAACAGCACGAAGGTGGTGAAAATCCGGCCACCCGGCGTGATCGGGAACATGTCGCCATAGCCCACCGTCGTGAAGCTTGCGACGGCCCACCACAGGCTGTTTGGGATCGACGAGAATACCTCGGGTTGGGCGTCATGTTCGAACACATAGATGCCCACGGCGGATACATAGAGCATCAGGCCCGCAATTACGCCGAACACCGCCAGCTCTTCTCGGACTTGCCCAAAAGCGACCACGAGGCGCTCCATCGCGTGAGAACCGCGAAAGAGCTTCAGCAAGCGCACAAGACGCAAAAGCCGGAAGGTCCGCACGACCTGCCACTGCGGGGTCAGAAACGCGATGGCCGGTGCGATGCTCAGCAGGTCTATGATGCCCCAGAAGCTGAAAGCATAGCGCAATGGGCGCGGGGCAGACACAAGACGCACAATGTATTCGACTGAAAAGACGGCCAACAAGCCGATCTCGAACGTGAACAGCAACCGGCGCAAGTTGGCTGGCAATTCCGGCATGGTTTCAAGCGCGATCGCGACGGCAGATAAAACGATCAACCCGTCCATGATGCGGCCAACATTCACGCCACCCAAGGGCTTGTGCCCATCAAGGATCTCGTGAATGTCGGGTTTGATCATCAGGCGGTCCTAGTGTGTCGCGTGGAAGATGCGCCCAAGTGATCCGGGCGCGCCGTGTTGGCCACGCAAAGAGATAACCACAAGCACAAGAATTGTCACGACATAGGGGCTCATCGCCAATATCTCGACGGGGATGGCGGCGCCTGCGGCTTGCAGGTTCAGTTGCAGGACAGTGATGCCACCAAACAGATAAGCCCCCAGAAGTACGCGCCACGGCCGCCAACTGGCGAACACGACGATGGCAAGGGCGATCCAGCCGGCCCCGGCGGTCATGCCTTCGACCCATTGTGGCACCCGGACAAGGCTGACATACGCCCCGCCCAACCCTGCACACGCGCCGCCAAAGGCAATGGCCAGCAGACGCACACGCACCACTTTGTAACCCAGCGCGTGGGCTGCATCGTGGTTTTCGCCAACCCCCCGCAGGATCAGACCCGCGCGGGTGCGCGTCAGCACATACCAAGTGGCCGCCACGATGATCAGGCTGACATAGACCATGGGATCATGGCGAAACAGGATGGGCCCAAGCACCGGGATGTCGCTCAGCAGCGGGATGTCCCATTTGGCCATACTGGGCGCTTTCATCCCCTCATAGGGTTTGCCGATCAGCGATGACAGCCCCAGCCCGAACAGGGTCAGGCCCAAACCCGTCGCAACCTGATTGGACATAAGATACAGTACCAGCACGCCAAACAGCATCGACAGTGCGGCCCCGGCAACGGCGGCAGCGACAAAACCCACAGCGGGGCTGCCGGTATTCACGCCGATGGCAAAGCCCACCACAGCCCCGGTGATCATCATGCCTTCGACCCCAAGGTTCAGAACGCCCGACTTTTCAACCACTGCCTCACCTATCGCGGCCAACAGGATCGGCGTGGCAGCCACCATTAAGGAAGCGAGCAGCAGAAGCGGGTTGATTTGACCTAGATCCATCGTCGTTCTCCTTACGCTGTCGCGGTTTTGTTGAAGCGGATGCGGTAATGCGACAGCACGTCCATCGCCAGAAGGAAGAACATCAACATGCCCTGGAACATCTGAATGGCCGCGCCGGGCAGACCCAGCATCAGTTGCGCCAGTTCCCCGCCAATGTAGGTCAGCGCCATCAAAAGCCCGGCCAGCAGAATGCCAATCGGGTGCAAGCGCCCAAGAAAGGCCACGATGATTGCGGTGAATCCATAGCCAGAGTTGAAGTCGATGGTGACTTGCCCTGACGGGCCAGAGACTTCGAACAGTCCCGCAAGCCCGGCCAACACCCCTGACGTGCCAAGGCAGAACAGGATCAGGCGGGTCGGATTGACCCCGGCGAACCGAGCCGCGCGCGGCGCCTCGCCTGTCAGGCGTACCTGAAAACCCAGCATATGCCGGGTCAGCAACACATAGGCGAAGATGACCGCAACAAAGGCTGCAGCCACACCCCAGTGCATCCCGGTGCCGCTGATCAGTTCGGTGTTATAGGCGGCAGGAAAATCGCGGAAATTGCGCGAACCGGGAAAGCCCATCCCCTCGGGGTTTTTCAGAAGCCCCTGACTGACCGAGGCCAGCAGATTTTCGGCCACATAGACCAGCATAAGGCTGACAAGGATTTCGTTGGTGCCGAATTTCACCTTTAAAAGACCCGGTATCATTGCCCAGACCCAACCACCTAACGCGCCCGCCAACACCATGGCCGGGAAGATCAGAACGCTTTCGGACGGATAGAAGGCCAGCCCGACACCCGCGCCGCAAATCGCGCCCATGATGTATTGGCCCTCGGCCCCGATGTTCCAGATCCCCGCGCGAAAGCCCAGACTCAGCCCGATTGCGATCAGGATCAGCGGGGCAGCCTTCACAAGAAGCTGTGGGCGTGAATACGGGCCGAAGGTTTTATGAAACAACGGATCCCAGAAGATCGTGCGGATCGCCTCCAACGGAGGTTTGCCAAGCATCCAGAACATGATGCCGCCGGCGACCATCGTGGCGATGACCGCCAATACGGGTGTGAAGCCCGCCCAGAATTGCGATGGTTGGGGACGTTTTTCCAGGTGTATCATGCTGCTGACTCCCGCTCGCCGCCACCCATCATCAGGCCAATGGTTTCAACATCCAAACCCTGTGTGGCGACAGGATCAGCCAAACGGCCTTCGTTCAACGCCGTGAAGCGATCCGAGATTTCCATCAATTCATCAAGATCCTGGCTGATCACAATTACCGCCGCGCCATGTTGGGCAAGGTCCAGAAGGGATTGCCGGATCGCAGCCGCGGCCGAGGCATCGACCCCCCAGGTCGGCTGGTTCACCACCAACACATCAGGCCGTTGCAACACCTCGCGCCCAATGACGAATTTCTGCAAGTTCCCGCCCGATAACGACCCTGCGGTGTTGTCGGGTCCCGGGGTGCGCACATCAAAATCCTTGATGATCTTGCATGCAAACCTTTCCGCCTTACCCCAAAGCAGGAAGCCACGCTGGATCAGGTTTTCACGCACCGCGCCCGTTAGAAGGGCATTTTCGGTCAGGCTCATGTCAGGTGCTGCCGAATGGCCAAGACGCTCCTCGGGTGCGGTCAAGAGCCCACGCGCGCGTCGGGCGTTCGGGTGCATCGTTCCGATATCTTCATCGGCCAGTTTGATTCTACCGCTCTGCGCGCGCGCTTCGCCTGACAGAACGGCCAGCAACTCGTCTTGCCCGTTGCCCGCCACACCACCGATTCCCAGCACTTCGCCCTTGCGTACCTCGAGCGAGATATTGCGCAGATTGGTGCCAAACTCGGTCGGAGATGACATTGAGACATCTGACATCGACAATGCCACTGCACCGGGTTCCGCCGCATCGCGGAAAGGCACATGAAGCGTGTCGCCGACCATCATTTCGGCCAGCTGGCGGGCGGATTTCTCGCGCGGATCGCAGGTATCGACAACCTTGCCCAACCGCAGAACCGTGGCATGTTCGCAGAGTGTACGAATCTCTTCCAGCTTGTGCGAGATGTACAGGATCGCGGTGCCCTCGGCGGTCAGCTTGCGCAGAGTTTCGAAAAGAATATCGACTTCTTGCGGCGTCAGAACCGAGGTTGGTTCGTCCATGATTAACAGCTTTGGGTCTTGCAAAAGGCAGCGAATGATCTCGACGCGCTGACGTTCGCCAGCAGACAACTCACCCACGATGCGCCCCGGATCAAGCGGTAGGCCATAGGCTTGGCTAACCTCGCGGATACGTGCTGAAAGCGCCCTCCGGTCGGGAGGATTGTCCATGCCAAGCGAAATGTTCTCGGCGACTGATAAAGCGTTGAACAGGCTGAAATGCTGAAACACCATCGTGACGCCAGAACTGCGCGCTGCAGCCGGATTAACCGGTGTAAAGTTTTCGCCGCGAAGTGTCATCTGCCCCGCATCCGGTTTGACAAGGCCATAGATCATCTTCACCAGCGTCGATTTGCCCGCCCCGTTTTCACCCAGCAGGGCGTGAACTTCGCCCGGCAGGATCGAAAACGAAACCTGATCATTTGCCACGACACCCGGATAGGCTTTCGTCATTTCGTCAAGTGTCAATAGCGCGTTTTGGTGGCGCGTATCCCCTGTCACCTGGCATTCCCCTATTGTTTTTTTCGTTGTTTGCCACGCCATTAAGTAGCGTAGAGGCAACCCCGATCGCAATGGCTTGCGGGGTCTTTCCAAGGCCCGGATCACCAATCGGGCACTGAATTCTGTGAATCTTGTCGGCGCTATGACCAAGGGCGGTCAGGCGTCGTTGAAAACGAACCCATTTGGTGGCGGACCCGATCAAACCGGCGGTTGCAAATCCGCGCGACAGGATCGCGTGGCACAGTTCCAGATCAAGGCTGTGGCTATAGGTCAACACCAGATGATGCGCGTCTTGAGGGGCCAACCCAGCTGCGGCGGCAGGATTGGGTGCTGGTTGTGCTGTGACGCAGGTGGGAACGGTTGCCGGAAACCGATCGGTTGACGTATCAACCCATGTGATTGCCAAGTCGGGTAGCGGCGATAGCACATCAACAAGCGCGCGCCCAACATGACCAGCCCCGAAAATCCAGACCGGGGTGGTTGAGCGCAACAACGGTTCAATCATCCACCCGTTCAGCAACTGAGGGGCGGGACGTAGCCCTTGGGCCCGCGCCTGATCCAGCACACGTCTAACGGCCAACGGGGTCGTGTCCATCGCAGCCACCGGCCGCGCGATAACACTGTCCTGCGCCAATAGTGTAAGATCATCCGACGAATATCGCTCGGTAAGCAGCGTGACCGCCCCACCGCAGCATTGGCCAAGCTCCGGCCCCAGCGGCACTCGTTTCAGGGCTGCGCTTGTGCCATTGGCCAGCAAAGATCGCGCGGCAATGGTGGCGCGATATTCTAACTCCCCTCCGCCGATTGTGCCGCTTTGCCCGTCCGTCCAGACAAGCATGGATGCCCCTACTTCGCGCGGGGTCGAACCGGCAGTTTCTGCCACCACGATGCGGGCGACGGGGCCGCACCGGGCAATCGTTTGGGCAAGCTGGGTCAGATCAAAGCTCATCCGCTACGTGCCCGTTCTATTGCGTTCAGTATTTCCTCGGCCGTGGCCGGGGCGTTCAGGCCGGGATAGCCATCGCCGCAGGCCGACACCGCATCCGACAGCGCAAGCCAAGCGGAAATGCCCAGCATCAATGGTGGTTCTCCAACCGCTTTCGAGCGGAACACCGTGTTCTCGTGATTGGGCCGATCCCACAGGTCGACATTAAAGATGCGCGGCCGATCAGAACAGGCGGGGATTTTATAGGTTGAAGGGGCGTGAGTGCGAAGCCGGCCTTTGTCGTCCCAGACCAATTCTTCGGTGGTCAGCCAACCAGCACCTTGCACATATCCGCCCTCGATCTGCCCGATATCCAAAGCTGGGTTCAAGCTGCTGCCCGCATCATGCAGAATATCGGTGCGCAAGATGCGGTTTTCTCCGGTCAGCGTGTCGATGACGACCTCGGTCAATGCTACGCCATGGGCAAAATACAGGAAGGGGCGGCCTTGCCCTTTCATCCGATCCCAAGTGATGTCAGGTGTTTTATAGAACCCTGTGGCTGACAAACTGACGCGGGCTTCATAGGCGGCCGCCGCAGCCTTGGCAAAGCTAAGGGTTTGCCCGTCTGGACCAAGCAGCTTGCCTCCCTCAAAGGTGACATCCCCTGCCTTGCAGCTCCAAAGTTTCGCAACATGTTCAGACATACGCTTACGTATGGTCAGGCACGCCGCCTGCACAGCCATCCCATTCAGATCGGACCCAGATGATGCCGCCGTGGCCGAGGTGTTTGGCACCTTCGCCGTGTCGGTCGCGGTGATCTTCACAACCTCGGTCGGAACGCCGAAACACCGTGCGGCGACCTGTGCGACCTTCTGGAATAACCCTTGCCCCATTTCAGTGCCGCCATGGTTCATGCGGATCGACCCGTCTGCATAGACATGCACCAGTGCACCTGCCTGATTTAGATGGGTGAGCGTGAAGCTGATCCCGAACTTGACCGGAGAATAGGCGAGGCCCCTTTTTAGGATCGGATTTTCCGCATTGAACGCATCGACCCTTGCCCGTCGTGCAGCATACTCTGCCCGATCCAGCAACGCGTCGGTCATGGCCGGGACGTGGAAGCCCTCGATGGTCTGACCGTAATGTGTCGTCTGCCCGTCGCGATAGAAATTGACGCGCCGCACCTGAACTGGATCCAGACCTTGCACGGCGGCGACATGATCCAGAATGCGTTCGATACCCAATACACCTTGCGGGCCGCCGAACCCGCGGAAAGCCGTGGCCGACGCCGTGTTGGTCTTCAGCCGATGGCTTTCTATCCGCACGGCAGGCAGGTGATAGGCGTTGTCCACATGCAGCATCGCCCGATCTGCCACCGGCAGCGACAAGTCTTGCGACCAGCCGCATCGTGCCAGCTGAGTGACCTCAAGCCCCAGAATGCGCCCCTCATCGTCGACGCCCGCGCGATAGGTGATACGGAAATCGTGGCGTTTGCCAGTGATCACCATGTCATCGTCGCGGTCATAGCGCATGTTGCAGGGGCGCCCTGAACGCCGGGCAGCAACGGCACAAGCCACGGCCAGCGCGTTGCCCTGACTTTCCTTGCCGCCAAAGCCGCCGCCCATCCGGCGCGTCTCGACCCGGATACCGTGCATCGGAACGCCAAGCGCCTCGGCCACCTTGTGCTGAATTTCTGTTGGGTGCTGGGTCGAACTGTGGACCAACATGTCGCCCGCTTCCTGCGGGATCGCCAACGCGGCCTGGCCTTCCAGGTAGAAGTGTTCCTGTCCGCCCATCTCGAACGATCCGGTCACGGTGTGCGGGGCGGATTGGATGGCGTCTGCTGCTTCGCCGCGCGACCAGATCACCGGGCCGCCTTCGAAACGGCTGTCAGCTTCCATCGCTTCGTCTATGGTCAGGATCGCGGGGCGTGGGTCGATGGTGATCTCTGCCTTCCGGGCAGCTTTGCGGGCTGCAAGATGGGTGGTCGCGACCACAAGGAAAATCGGCTGGCCGTGATAGTAGACCTCGCCCTGCGCCAGCAGGGGTTCGTCATGGACCGAGGGAGACACATCATTGGCATGAGGCAGGTCAATTGCCGTGAGCACGTCTACCACGCCGGGCGATTGACGCACCTTTGACAAATCAGCGTGGGTGATCACGCCGCGTGCCGTATCGCTGAGGCCAAATGCCAAATGCAGGCAATTGGCAGGGGTCGGGATGTCATCGACATACCGCGCCTCGCCCGTCACATGAAGGCGGCCTGAATCGTGGGGAAGGGGGCGACCGACGCTCATAGTTGCACCTCAATCACGGACGTCGTCAGCCCTTGATCTTCATACCAATAGCGGATCAGCAGGTTCTGCGCCGTTTCCATTCGATAGCCGGCCGAGGCACGCATATCGGACATCGGGGTGAAGTCTTTCTCGAACAGCGGAAGTGCGGAGCGAATGGTCGCCTCTGACCACACTTTGCCCTTAAGGGCTGCTTCGACATGCGATGCGCGCTTGGGCGTGCCAGCCATGCCTCCAAAGGCGATGCGGGCATCTACGACTGTGCCGTCATTTACCGTGATATTGAACGCCCCCAAAACGGCCGAGATATCCTGATCAAACCGTTTAGACAGTTTATAGACCCGCAGCCGATCTGGCTGGCGCTCAAACGAAACAGCTTCGACAAACTCGCCGGGGCGTCGATCCTGTTTGCCGTAGTCGATAAAGAAACTTTCCAGCGGGATTGCCCGGGTTTCAGACCCGCGCCGCAGGTGCAAGGTGGCATCAAGGGCAATCAGCGCGGGCGGCGTGTCCCCGATGGGGGAGCCGTTTGCGATGTTGCCGCCAATCGTTGCGACGTTGCGAACCTGGATCGAAGCAAAGCGGCGCAGCATTTCGGCAATATGGGGATGGTGGGGTGCAATAGCTCCGCGCAGGTCTTCCAGCGTCACGCCCGCACCGATGCGGATCTTGTCATCACCAATATGGATGTCTTTCAGATCTTTGACGTTGCTTAGAAAGATAACCGGGTTCAGGTCACGCAACGCCTTGGTGGCCCAAAGCCCGACATCCGTCGCGCCCGCGATCAAGGTCGCGTGGGGCGAGGTCATCAGGGCATGTGCAAGCTCATCAGATGTTTCGGGCCGGGCCGGGTCCTTGTCGTCAACAGTATCCGGCAATGAGCCAGAACGAGCGTCGAACCCCTCTGGAACGGCTTTATGTGCAGCGTCCTCGGCGGCGCGAATGATCGGGGCGTAGCCTGTGCAGCGACACAGGTTGCCTGCCAGCACATCGTCGTGGTTTTGATCGCCGTTCAGATGCGCGGCTGCCAGTGACATGGTGATGCCGGGCGTGCAGAAGCCGCATTGCGACCCGTGCCGATTAATCATCGCATCCTGCACCGGATGAAGCTGGTCGCCCTGTGCCAATCCTTCGACAGTTGTCAGGGATTTGCCGTTCAACTGCCCCAGAAACAGAATGCAGGCGTTGACGGCTTTCGCGCCATGCGCGTCAGCGATCATGATCGTGCAGGCGCCGCAATCGCCTTCGTTGCAGCCTTCTTTGGTGCCAGTCAGTCCTTGAGTGTCGCGCAGCCAATCCAGCGTGGTCCGCGTGGGGTCCACGTCATGCAAGGTCACACTCTCTCCGTTCAGAAGAAAGGCGATATCCATGAGATGCGTCCTGCCGCGTTACCCTGTTGTGGCCCCAATTTGCCTGTCTTCGATGCGGCGTAGAAAACAGGCGGGGTTTTATTGTGTTGGTTAAGCAAAGCCGAGATTCGGCGTTCTGGCAAGAAATTCCTTCTTTTCATATCTGGCGCGGCTTTGATTGAAGGTAGGAACTTGGGTGGTTGCGAGCGTTGTGCAATCTGCATACAGTGGCATACAATAGAGGAAGTTGAAGATGATTACGCAGCTACATCACGTCCAACTGGCCATGCCAGTGGGGCAAGAACATCTGGCCATCCGTTTTTATTCGAACCTTCTGGGCTTGGACATTGAACCAAAGCCCGATGTCTTGGCGAAACGTGGCGGCGTATGGTTTCGGCTAGGTGAGGTGCGCGTTCATCTTGGTGCCGAAGAGCCGTTTGTGCCAGCAAAGAAAGCGCATCCTGCTTTTTTGTGTCATGATCTGGACGTCCTGGCGCAAACGCTGAAATCAGCGAAGTTTCACGTGCATTGGGATGAAAAACTCAGCGGTTTCAAGCGCTTTTATACCGCCGATCCGTTCGGAAACCGGATTGAGTTTCTTCGACCTGCAACCTAGTCGTTTCTGCGCTTCCCCCGTGGCGGGTGCTCGTCTAGTTTGACGCTATGACCAAACACCCCCGATTCATTCACCTGCGCGTTCACACCGAATATTCCCTTTTAGAGGGGGCTATTCCGGTTAAGAAGCTGCCAGGCTTGTGTGCTGCAGCGGGAATGCCTGCCGTTGCAGTCACAGATACCAACAATATGTTCTCGGCGCTTGAGTTTTCGGTGACGGCCGCCGGGCAAGGGGTCCAACCTATTATGGGATGTCAGGTCGATGTGTCGTTCGACACACCTGCCCCCGGTGAAAAAAAGCGCCCTGCCGCACCACTCGTTTTATTGGCGCAGAACGAGCGGGGGTATGAAAATCTGATGAAGCTCAATTCCTGCCTTTATATCGACAAAGGCGGAGAGCTGCCGCAAGTCCAATTGGATGAGCTTGAGACCTACTCCGAAGGTTTGATCTGCCTGACAGGCGGATCGGAAGGCCCGGTGGGCCAGTTGTTGCAGGCGGGGCAGAGCACGAAAGCCAAGGCGCTGATGCACCGATTCCACACATGCTATGGCGACCGGCTTTATGTCGAACTGCAACGCCATCCAGACGAGGGCGGACAGACAACACAAGCAGAACGCGCGACCGAACAAGGCTTCGTAGAAATGGCATATGCGTTGGGCATCCCTCTAGTTGCGACCAACGACGCCTATTTCCCCAAGCAGAAACTTTACGAGGCCCATGACGCTCTGATTTGCATCAAAGAAGGCGCTTATGTTGACCAGCAAGAAGGGCGTCGTCGTCTAACGCCCCAACATTATTTCAAAAGCCCCGAAGAGATGATCACGCTGTTCGCTGATCTGCCCGAGGCGATTGAAAGCACAGTGGAGATCGCCCGCCGCTGCGCCTTCATGGCTTATCGTCGTGATCCTATTCTACCCAAGTTTGCCGATGACGAGGTGCAGGAACTGCGCCGTCAGGCGAACGAAGGATTGCAGGCTCGTCTTGCCGTAATACCTCATGCAGTTAGCATCGACGACTATCAGAAACGCCTCGACTTCGAGCTGGATATCATCGAAGGCATGGGCTTCCCCGGCTACTTTCTAATCGTCGCCGATTTCATCAAATGGGCCAAGGATCACGAGATCCCCGTCGGACCGGGTCGTGGTTCTGGTGCTGGTTCGCTGGTGGCCTATGCGCTGACCATCACCGACCTTGACCCCCTGCGCTATTCGCTTCTGTTCGAGCGGTTCCTCAACCCCGAACGTGTGTCGATGCCTGACTTCGATATCGACTTCTGCATGGATCGCCGGGAAGAGGTCATCCGCTATGTGCAAGAGAAATATGGCCGCGACAAGGTGGGCCAGATCATCACCTTCGGCGCGCTTTTGTCCAAGGCGGCGGTGCGCGATGTGGGGCGTGTGTTGCAGATGCCTTACGGGCAGGTAGATCGCCTTTCCAAGCTAATCCCGGTTGAAGGGGTCAAGCCAGTGTCGATCGAAAAGGCGCTGGCCGATGAGCCGCGCCTGCGCGAAGAAGCCCGCGCCGAAGAAGTTGTTGACCGGCTGCTGACTTATGGCCAGCAGGTCGAGGGATTGTTGCGCAATGCCTCGACCCATGCTGCCGGGGTGGTGATCGGTGATCGGCCCTTGGACGCGCTGGTGCCGCTGTATCAGGATCCAAAATCCGACATGCCTGCCACCCAGTTTAACATGAAATGGGTGGAACAGGCGGGGCTAGTGAAGTTCGACTTTCTGGGTTTGAAAACGTTGACCGTGATCCAGAACGCCGTGGACCTTATCAGGGGGCAGGGGCGTGACATTCACGTCAGCGCAGATGGCCAAACGCTTTATGACCCTCCTACAGGAACCGAGAACGAGATTAACACCATCCCGCTGGACGATGAAGCGACCTATAAGCTTTACGCCGCGGCCAAGACCGTCGCCGTGTTTCAGGTGGAAAGTAGCGGCATGATGGATGCGCTTCGGCGCATGAAGCCGACCTGTATCGAGGATATCGTGGCACTTGTGGCCCTGTATCGTCCCGGCCCGATGGAAAACATTCCAACATATTGCGAGGTAAAGAACGGGCTGCGCGAGATCGAAAGCGTCCACCCCCTGATTGACCATATCCTTGAGGAAACGCAGGGCATTATCGTTTATCAGGAGCAGGTGATGCAGATCGCGCAGGTCATGGCGGGGTATTCCCTCGGGGGTGCTGACCTTCTGCGCCGCGCCATGGGTAAGAAGATCAAAGAGGCTATGGATGCTGAACGTCCAAAGTTCGAGAAAGGCGCGGCCGAAAACGGTGTGCCCGCCAAGAAGGCGTCCGAGGTTTTTGACCTTCTGGAAAAATTCGCCAATTACGGCTTCAACAAATCCCACGCCGCTGCCTATGCCGTGGTCAGCTATCAAACCGCATGGCTGAAGGCGAACCACCCGGTCGAGTTCATGGCAGGCGTGATGAATTGCGATATCCACCTGACTGATAAATTGTCGGTCTATGCCCATGAAGTACGCCGCGGCATGGAGATCGAGATTGTACCGCCCTGCGTCAATCGCTCGCTTGAAACTTTCAGCGTGGATCAAGGCCGCTTGGTTTATGGGCTTGGGGCGCTGAAGAATGTCGGCATCGAGGCGATGAAGTTGGTGGTCGAAGGCCGTCGCGTAGACAGTATCGACAAACCGTTCGCGACACTCTTTGACTTTGCGCGTCGTGTTGACCTGAAACGTGTTGGGAAACGCCCGATGGAAATGCTGGCGCGGGCAGGAGCATTCGACCAGCTCGATCCAAATCGCCGACGGGTGTTCGACAGCCTTGACGCGCTTGTCAGCTATTCAGCGGCAATCCATGAACAGCGAGCGTCAAATCAGGTCTCATTGTTCGGCGAAGCGGGCGATGACCTGCCCGAACCACGCCTGTCACCGGTTGGCGATTGGTTGCCCAATGAGCGGCTGGCAGAAGAACACAAGGCTATTGGATTCTATCTGTCCGGCCACCCGTTAGACGATTATCTGCCCGCATTGAAACGCAAGGGCATCATGACCCTACGCGAATTGCGCGACAAGGCGGAACGGTCCGGGGCTGCCGTCGGCAAGGTGGCGGTGAATGTCAGTGGCCTTCAGGCCCGCAAATCGGCGCGCGGCAACCAGTTCTTCCGGCTGAATATC
Source organism: Aliiroseovarius sp. F47248L (assembly GCF_023016085.1). Taxonomy (NCBI): domain Bacteria; kingdom Pseudomonadati; phylum Pseudomonadota; class Alphaproteobacteria; order Rhodobacterales; family Paracoccaceae; genus Aliiroseovarius; species Aliiroseovarius sp. F47248L. The sequence continues at coordinate 172,535 of NZ_JALKBF010000001.1, forward strand.
GACGACCCGACCGAGCAAGTGTCCGGTATCTTGCTGTTTGCAGATGATTTCGAATCCTGCCGCAAGGTTTTTGACGAAACCATGCAGGTGGTCATGCAGCTTGAAGGCCGGTTCGAGGAGGGCCAGTTCGATCCGCGCGGCCGCTCGGTTGCGCCGCTGGATGCGGTGATTGCTGATGCGGGGGGGATGGCGCTGAAGCTGTATCTTGATCAGGCCGAAGCGCTGACCCAAGTCGCAACGCTTTTGCAGGACGCGATGGAAAAAGCCCGAAATGTGCGGCCCGGGGAAGTTTCAGTCTGCTTGATGGATCCCACTCTGCCCGGTGAGGTCGAGATGACGCTGGGCCAGTCCTTCCCTCTGAACCCACAGATTAAAGGAGCGCTGAAATCACTGCCCGGCGTGTTGGACGTGGAAGAGGTATAAGGGCCTTGCCCCTCTGCGCATGCGCGCATTCACCCGAAGATATTTTTGGCCAGAAGAAACCGAGATGTCAGTAGTGGGGTGGGCGTTCGTCGCCCAGCACGACGCCACCGGAATTGGCTTGTTCCCGCTCGGCTTCGCGTTCCATCAGCGTCCGCACGCGATGGGTCATCTTTGACAGTTCGGTGTCTTGCCGCGCGACAACTTCGTTCAACTCCTCAACCTGCCGGGACAGGTGGGCGATGGTTTCTTCCAGTTGGGTCAGGCGATCTTGTGTCATGGGGGCGTGATAGCGTGACTTTGTCACGAGACCCAGCGGTTTTTTGGGTGTGTGCGAATACAGGCTTTCCTTGCCCCTGACGCCCCCATCCGCTAGACCGCCCGCGACACTTATCTGAACCGGGACCAGCCATGGCCAAGCAGAAAAAACAGCCCCGCCCCAAGGCAGCGACACCCAAGGGGTTTCGCGACTATTTCGGCGCAGAGGTGGACGAGCGGAAACACATGCTCGACCAGATCGCAGCGGTATATCATCGCTATGGGTTTGATGCGCTGGAAAGTGCGGCGGTGGAAACGGTTGAAGCACTTGGAAAGTTCCTGCCGGATGTGGATCGCCCGAACGAGGGTGTGTTCGCGTGGCAGGAGTTTGATGAGAAGGGAGATGGCGACTGGTTGGCGCTGCGTTATGATCTGACCGCGCCTTTGGCACGTGTCTTTGCGCAGCATCGTAACGATCTGCCGACACCCTATCGTCGTTATGCTATGGGGCCGGTCTGGCGGAACGAGAAGCCGGGGCCGGGACGATTTCGTCAGTTTTATCAATGTGACGCGGATACGGTTGGCACGGCATCCATGGCGGCGGATGCCGAGATTTGTGCACTGCTGGCCGACACACTGGAAACAGTTGGTATTCCGCGTGGCGACTATATGGTTCGGGTGAACAACCGTAAGGTTCTAAACGGTGTACTAGAGGTGATGGGCGTCGATGAAGGACCGGTTCGTGATGCCGTTCTGCGTACAATCGACAAGTTCGATAAGGTTGGCGAGGCCGGTGTGCGCGAGCTTCTGGGCAAGGGACGGCTGGATGCGTCGGGTGCGTATATTGATGGCGTAGGCCTATCTGATGAACAGGCTGGACCGGTGCTGGCTTTCCTGACTTCAAAAGGGGACACCGCCAATCAGACACTTGCGAACCTTCGTGCAGCGGTTGGTAACAGTGCCATTGGCGCCGAAGGCGTGGGTGAGTTGGAAGAGATCTCGACATTGTTGACCGCACAAGGCTATGGCCCGGATCGTATCGAGATCGACCCCTCCGTCGTACGCGGCCTTGGCTATTACACCGGTCCAGTATTCGAAGCGGAATTGACCTTCGAAATTTTGGATGAAAAAGGGCGACCGCGTCAGTTTGGGTCGGTTGCAGGTGGCGGTCGCTACGACGATCTGGTCAAACGGTTCACGGGGCAGGCAGTGCCAGCGACGGGTGTTTCGATTGGTGTGGATCGCCTGTTGGCGGCATTGCGCGCCAAGGGGCGCGTTGGTGGCAAGGCTGTTGGCCCCGTCGTCGTGACCGTGATGGATAAGGCGCGACTTGCGGATTATCAGGCGATGGTGGGTGAACTGCGGCAGGCGGGCATCCGGGCCGAGGTCTATTTGGGTAATCCGAAGAATTTCGGCAATCAGTTGAAATATGCAGATAAGCGAGAGTCCCCCGTCGCGATAATCGCGGGCTCTGACGAGTTTGAAGCGGGAAAAGTGCAAATCAAGGATTTGGTGCTGGGTGCGAAAATCGCCGAGAACGCCACGCTTGAAGAATGGAAAGAACGCCCTAGCCAGTTCGAATGCGACCGCGCCGATATGGTTGCCAAGGTGCGTGAGATCGTTGAGGGCTATGATGGCTGACAAGGCACGCGTCCGCATCGAGGCCGCGCGATACCTTCAGTTTTTCGAAGATCACGGTGCACGCGTCGTTGAAGCGGATTTCCTGCAACCTGCGGAAACCCTTCTTGATCTTTACGGCGAAGACATTCGCGCGCGCGCCTTCGTAACATATGATCCGGATTTCGGAGAGGCGATGTTGCGCCCGGACTTCACCGTTCCTGTAGTGCAGATGCACATGGCAGGGGGCGCGGAGCCTGCGCGCTATGTCTATATGGGCGAAGTGTTTCGCGCACAGGAAGAAAGCAAACACCGCGCGTCTGAGTATTTCCAAGTGGGGTACGAGGTGTTCGACCGCGCCGCCCCGATCGAAGCGGATGCCGAGGTTTTCGCCTTGTTAAAAGAGGTTCTGGAACCTCTGAATCTGCGCGCTGCCACCGGGGATATGGGGTTGCTGTTGGCGGCTGTGCGCGGGCTTGGCACGACGGATCGGCGAAAGGCCGCATTGTTGCGCCATATATGGCGCCCCCGTCGCTTTCGCGCGTTGTTGGATCGGTTCGCCGGACGCGCGCCTTTGCCCGAAGGTCGTGATGCATTGTTGGCGATGGCAGAACCGATGAGCAAAAAGACATCGCAGATCGGTTTACGTTCGCGTGCCGAAATTGCCGAACGGATCGACGCTTTGCGCGAAGATGCCGCGGCTGCGCCTATATCGGCGCAAGAAGTCGAGTTGCTGGATGATCTGCTGGGGCTGCGCGAGACCACGGCCAACGTATTGGAACATTTGCGTGACATCGCGGTCGATATGCCCGCGATTGCGCAAGCGGTTGATCGGCTGGAAATGCGTGCGGAAGCACTGACCCGGCGCGGCGTTGATGTGGACACGCTGGATTTCGAAGGCAGCTATGGCCGCACTTCGATGGAATATTACGACGGGTTTGTCTTCGGCTTCTATGCCGAGGCCCGGCCAGACTTGCCCCCGGTCGCGACCGGCGGGCGGTATGATGCGCTGACTCGCGTATTAGGAAATCAGAACGGTGAAGCGCGCGACATTCCGGCAGTTGGTGGCGTGATCCGCCCCGAGTTGACACTGGAACTGACAGGCGAGGCAGGGCAATGACCGTGAAGCTGGGTGTGCCCTCGAAGGGTCGGTTGATGGAAAAGACCTTCGATTGGTTCGGAGCGGCGGGGATTGAATTGTCGCGCACCGGGTCAGATCGGGAATATGCCGCTGCTGTCGATGGGATCGACGGTGTGGAGTTGGTGCTTTTGTCTGCCGGTGAGGTTCCCCGCGAACTAGCCGCCGGGCGCATCCATCTGGGCGTCACTGGGTCTGATTTGGTCCGCGAAAAGCTGGGCGCGTGGGACGAGAAGGTGGTCGAGCTTGCACCGATGGGGTTCGGTCATGCCGACCTGATCATAGCTGTGCCCAAATGCTGGGTCGATGTGAACACACTGGATGATCTTGATGCGGTGGCCGCTGCGTTCCGCGCCAAGCATGGTTTTCGCCTGCGGATTGCCACCAAGTATCACCGTTTGATCCGTGACCATTTGCGGAATCACGGTGTGGCCGACTACCAACTGGTCGACAGTCAGGGCGCAACCGAAGGCACGGTGAAGAATGAAACCGCCGAAGCGGTCGCGGACATCACGTCAACTGGCGAAACGCTGCGGGCGAACCACCTGAAGATTTTGTCTGGTGGACCGGTGCATAAAAGTCAGGCCACTTTGTTCAAATCGCGTAAGGCGGATTGGTCGGATGCTGATCGTGCAACGCTGGCAGATCTGTGCCAGAAGTTGGGCATCGAACGGTAAAGGCACGGCGGTCAGGCAGGCAGGTGTTCAACCATCCAATTGCGGATTGGATCGAAGACACGCAGCGCGTGGGAGATCTCGGCCCCAGCGGTGGCACCCATGGCTTGGACAAGCGCTAACCCATCCTGCCAGACTGCAATGCCTTTTTGACGCAGTAAAATAGCGTTCTGGTGATCGGCAGGGTGCGGCGACGGCACGCGTTTTAGGTCGGGTTCTGACAACCGTAGTCCGGCATTCTGAGCCTCTTGGATTAGATCGGACAGAGTGTCGCCCGCCGGGCCAGCCACCACGTCGCGCCATCGGGCGAGCCGCTGCTTGTCAAAAGCAAACAGGCCATAGCCAATGACAAGTTCGCCAGGTTGCAGACCAAACATCCAGGCTGCCCCCGTCGCAGCATCGCTTAAACTGATATGCACATGAGTGTTGTAGGGGGTTTTATCCTTCGAAAACCTCAGGTCGCGATGGATGCGAAAGATTTTGGCGGTGACATCTGTGTTGTACTGCACGGCCAGTCGTGGGGTTAGATCGTCGCAGAACGCCTTGGCTGCATCCTTCACATGGGATGTATAGCGGGCCTTGTTCTGGGTAAACCACGCGCGCGTGTTATCTGCCTTGAGGTCTTGCAGAAAGGCCGTTGTTTCCTTGCTGAACATCTCGCTCCTCCTGATCATGGTGTCTGCGCCCATTGACGCAGACACCGGTGTTACCCGCGCAGTTTGTGGTGAAGCAGGATCGGCACGACCAGATCTTCTTCGTCCGACAGGTGACGTGACAGGAACCCTTTCAGCACCCCGGACAGATCGTGGACCGAATGGGCCTCTTCTCGCGCTTGCGCTTTGTCAAGCTGGGTCAATTTTACCACACGATTGGATTGTCGTGTGAACTGATCCAGCAGATCATCCAATGCAACGTGGTCAGCTTCCAGCGTGTCCAGCCCGTGATCGAACCGACCATCGATTGCAGACAACTCTGGGAAAAACTTGCGATCTTCCCAATGATGATGCCCATGCAGATTCCGCACCAATAGGTTTCCGTAGTGCGATAATCGCCGGGCGTGATCGTCTGGATCGATTTGCTTTTCCAGATATCCCTCGCTGTTCAAACGGATCGATTCAGCCAGTTGTCCAAACATAACATGTGCCCCCATCCAGTTTTGAATGGACGCGGCGAAATTCGGGTGATCTGGCCACGCGTCGCGTGGGTAGTCCCGAAGCAAAAGGCGCATGTCTTCAGGCAGGGCCTCTTGTCTTAGTGTGGGCATTTGTATCATGACTGGGTAAGTAGTGTAATGTTATAACAAATCAAGTGCTGATTTAACACCGCCCTAAAGATCAGCCCGGAGCATCCTTGAAACCGACCTGCTTGTGACTGCCATCGCAAAACGGTTTGTTCTTCGAATGCCCACAACGGCACAGATACGCCATACCCAGCTTTGCAATACGCTTGCCGGTGCCAGTGCACATTTCGACATTCCCGTCGATTTTCAGTGGGCCATCTGGTTGCCGGTCCACTTTCACCGCACCCCCCTGTCCATCTTTTTCCGGTGGGGTCTTTGGTGCAGGTTCGCCGGTTGTCGCAAAGCCCGTGTCCACATGGCTGTTGTCACAGTAGGGTTTGTTTTTCGACTGCCCGCAGCGGCATAAGGCCACGCGCGTTTGCGTGTCGCTGTTTTCTATCGAGATGTTTCCCGCAAGAACCAATGGTCCGTTTTCAAGGATCGCCAGCCGGTTGATCTGTGGCGGCTGCTCGTCCCGTCCGTCCTCTCGTTGATAGGCCAGCGCACCGGAGGGGCAGGCTCGGATCACGGCGGCCACCTCTTCTGCGGCAGCTTGATCGGGTTGGACCCATGGGCGGTTGTTGGGATCAAACACCTTTGGCAACTGCAGGAAGCAGTTACGAGAATGGATGCAGCGTCCAAGGTCGAAACTGACTTTGATATCCTGACCGGTGTATTCTTTCCGCTTCATCGCGCATTCCTTTCAGCTGTGAACCTTCAGCCTAGCCCGGAATGCGTCACTGACCAAAAACTTGAACGAGAAAGGGCGCGAAGCTGTCTGCGCCCTTTGTATACGACCAAATTTTGAGCTGCGTCGACTTACCCTCGACGAGACCGCAAAAAACCCATGATCTCATATGTCTGGTCAAGGATCGGTTGGGCGATTGCTTCGGCGCGTTCGGCACCCTGCGCCAAAACCCGGTCAATCTCGGCCTTGTCGTTCATCAAGCGTGCCATTTCTTCCGATATCGGTCCCAACCTTTCCACGGCCAGATCGGCCAAGGCAGGTTTGAATTTGCCCCAACCAGCACCTGCGAACTCAGCTATAACCGCTTCGGGCGAGGTTTCGGACAAACCAGCGTAGATATCCACAAGATTGCGTGCCTCAGGACGCCCTTTAAGGCCATCAAGTGTGTCGGGTAGGGGCTCTGGGTCGGTGCGCGCCTTTTTGAATTTCTTCGCGATCGTGTCGGCGTCATCGGTCATGTTGATGCGCTCCATGTCGCTTTCACCCGATTTGGACATTTTCTTGGATCCATCGCGCAGGTTCATCACCCGGGTTGCTGGCCCTTCGATAATGGGTTCAGGCAGCGGGAAGAAACCTTCGGCGCCGAAATCGTGGTTGAATTTTGCAGCAATGTCGCGCGTCAGTTCGACGTGCTGTTTCTGATCCTCGCCCACAGGCACGTGGGTGGCGTGATAGAGCAGAATGTCGGCAGCCATCAGCGCCGGGTAAGCATAAAGACCCAGCGAGACTTTCTCGGCGTTCTTCCCCGCCTTGTCCTTGAACTGCGTCATGCGGTTCATCCAGCCCACGCGTGCGACACAGTTGAACAGCCACGCCAGTTCGGCATGGGCAGGCACCTGACTTTGGTTGAACAGAACGGACTTCGACGGGTCGATCCCAGCGGCCAGATAGCCCGCCGTGACTTCGCGGGTGGCATCCATCAGCTCTTTCGGGTCTTGCCAGACGGTGATGGCATGCAGGTCGACGACGCAAAAGATTGCCTCGTAATCCTGCCCTTGCATGTCCACAAAACGCTTGATGGCCCCAAGGTAGTTGCCCAATTGTAGCCCGCCCGAAGGCTTAACGCCCGAGAAGACGCGAGGCGTGTGATTGGTCATGTTTTCGCTCCGTCTGGATTTCTTACTTCACGTCGCTTACCCATGTGGACAAAGGCCGTCAAGAAAGGCCCGTATGGAAGTGGCCAAGGAGAGCCAGTTATGAGCAGTTATCGCGAAGAAAGCCCCGTAAACCCGTTGCCGCCGGTGGTGATTGCGCTGGCCGTGTTCCTGATCGGCATTGAACTTGTGTTTGCTGCGGGCAGTCGGGGCTTCATCGGTGGACCCGAAGCCGCAGGCTGGCGCATATCTATGATCGAGGAATGGGGGTTTTACGAACCCTTGTTCTCGAAAATGGTCGAAACCGGCAGCTTCCCACTTCGCGAGCTTGCGCGCTTCTTCACCTATCCGTTCCTGCACCTTAGCTTCACCCACCTTCTGTTCGTGCTGGTTTTTCTGCTGGCGCTGGGCAAAATGGTGGGCGAGGTGTTTTCGCCTCTTGCCTTTCTGGTTGTGTATTTCGGAGCGTCGATTGGCGGGGCGTTGGCGTATTGGGTGGTGTGGGACACACCGGTCATCCTGTTTGGTGGGTTTCCGTCGGTCTATGGCCTGATCGGGGCATACACGTTCCTTTTGTGGAGCAATCTTGCAGCAACAGGCGGCAACCAGCTGTCGGCCTTCCGTATTATCGCGTTCCTGATGGGATTGCAGTTGATCTTTGGGTTGCTGTTCGGGGCAGGTCTGAACTGGGTGTCCGAAATCGCCGGGTTCGCGGCGGGGTTCGGCCTGTCGTTTCTGGTCAGCCCTGGTGGCTGGTCAAACGTTCTGGCACGGCTGCGCAAGCGATAGCGGATATCAACCCCGGCGCAGTGCGTCCTTGATCTCGGACATGCGGAAGGCGCCGAACAATTGGCCCAAGACGCCATAGGTGACGATCCCGCCGACCACCAAAATAACGAGCGCCACGATTTTCAATCCCGGAATGCCGAACATGGGCCCCATGACAAGCACCAGAATCCACAGAACGGCACCCATGGCCCAACTGGCTGCGGCCAATCGCCAGAAGCGGCGCCAGAACCGTGCATCGAACCGTGTATCCTCGCCCATGCGCGCCGCGCCAATCCATGTCAGACCGGTGATTGTCCAACCGGCAACCGTTGTGCCAATGGCGGCGGCAATGAAGCCGATCCAATAGCTTAGCCCGACGGCGACCAGCAGATTGACGACCATTCCCACAATAGCGAAGTGGAACGGCGTGCGGGTGTTTTCTCGGGCGAAATAGACCGAGGCGAGAACTTTCTGCAGCACGAATGCTGGCAACCCTGCCCCATAAATCGCAGTTGCCAAGGCGGTCGATGCAGTGTCATCGGATGTGAACGCGCCGCGTTGAAACAGAACTTCGATCAACTGGGTCGGAACCACCATTAACGCAACCGCCGCCGGAAAAGTCAGCGCCAGAGACAGCTCGCCCGCGCGGCTCATGGCATTGCGCCCGGCAAGATTGTCACCGGATCGTAGGTTACGCGAAAGCTCTGGCAACAGAACGATCCCGATGGCAATACCCACGACGCCCAATGGCAGTTGATAGAGACGGTCGGCGTAGTAAAGCCATGCCACTGCTCCGTCGAAAAAGCTGGCAACCTGACGGCCCACCAGAAGGTTGATCTGCGTCACGCCACCGGCAAGGGCGGCCGGTGCTGCGATGATAAACAGGCGCTTCAGTTCGGGCGTCATATGTGGCATGCGCGGCACAAGACGATAGCCCGCACGGCTTGCCGCCACCCAGACCAGAACCACTTGCGCGATTCCGGCGACAGGCACGGTCCAAGCCAAGGCGCTACCGATGTCACAACCCAGACTGTCAGCAACAAACATCGCCGCTATGAAGATAACGTTCAGAAGGACAGGGGCCGCCGCCGCCGCCATGAATCGTCCTGTCGCGTTCAGGACGCCGGATAACAAGGCTGCCATCGAGATGAACAGGATATAGGGAAACGCAATGCGTCCATAGGTGACGGCCAAGTCAAACCGGTTGTCCTCAGCAAACCCCGACGCCATTGCATAGACCAGCGCAGGCATGAAGATCTGAGCAAGGATGGTAAAGATCACCAAGATGAAGGCCAACCCCGACATCGCGTCACGCGCGAACTCCTTCGCCCCTTCGCCGCCCTCGTGCTTTTTGGCAAACATCGGCACGAAGGCCACGTTCAACGTACCTTCGGCAAAGAACCGGCGGAACATGTTGGGCAGGGAAAACGCGATCAGGAACGCCTCGGCGACTGCCGATGATCCCAAAAACGCGCCGATCATGATGTCACGCACAAAACCAAGGATACGGCTGGCCATCGTCCAGCCGCCCACGGTCATGAAGCCACGCGCCAGTCTGGAAGCCATTACGCCGTTGCCCTTTCGGCCGTTTGTTCGATTGCTTGCCGCAACTTGGCTTCAAGTTGCAGCTTCTTGTGCTCGGCCATGATCTTTAGTCCAAACATGTCCTTGACGTAGAACGAGTCCACGACCTGTTCGCCATACGTCGCGATCACGGCTGACGCAATATAGATATTCGCACTTGCCAATGTCCGTGTCAGGTCATGCAGCAGGCCGGGGCGATCCCGCGTATCGACCTCAATGATCGTGTAAATCTCGGACCCATCATTGTCGAAGGTGATATGCGTGGGCACTTTGAACACCCGCTCGCGCTTTTTCAGCTTGTCGCTGTTGGCGTTGGCCTCGGACGCGATGACCTCGCCCTTCAACAGGCGATGAAGCATCTTTTCTATGCGTTCCTTGCGCGCCACGTCAAATGGGTGCCCGTCAGAATCCTGCACCCAGAAGCAAGCCGTCGCGTACCCGTCCTTCGAAGTATAGGTCCGAGCATCAACGATATTTGCGCGAACAGCCGTCAACGCGCCTGCAATACGCGAAAAGATGCCCGGATGATCCGCCAACGCGAAATAGACGCGGGTCACGTCGCGTTCTTCATCCTCGTAGATGTCGATCCGAACCTCGTCATCCTTGATGTCGCGCAAAAGCTTGGCAAAAACCTTGTGTGCAGTGACATGCAGCCCTTGCCAGTAGCTGTCGTAATGGCGGGCTGTTTCGGCGCGCAGGTCTTTATTCGACCAGTCTGATAGTTCCTGACGCAGGGCGCGCTTGGCCTCGGTGCCACGCGTGGCGCGGTTCAGGTCCTCCATCCCGTCTTCAAGGGCGCGCTGTGTTTGGTTGTAGAGCGTGCGGATCAGCGTGGCTTTCCAGTTGTTCCACGTGGTCGGGCCTACTCCGCGAATGTCGCAGACGGTCAGTACGGTTAGAAGTTCCAGCCGCCGCATGGTTTTCACAGCCTTGGCGAAATCCCGAACTGTGCGTGGGTCGGCGATGTCGCGTTTTTGCGCCATATCAGACATAAGCAGGTGATACCGCACCAGCCATTCAACCGTCGCGGTGTCTTTGGCGTTCAACCCCAGCCGCGGGGCGACGCGGCGGGCGATCTTTGCACCAAGTATGGAATGATCCTGTGGTCGCCCCTTGCCGATATCATGCAGCAGCATTGCCACGATCAGCACCTTGCGATTGACCCCCCTGTCCAGAATCTCGGTCGAGATCGGCAGTTCTGCCCCTAACTCGCGCCGCTCGATCTGGGCAAAATTCGATATCACCTGAATCGTGTGCTCATCCACCGTATAGGAGTGATACATATTGAACTGCATCATCGCGACAATCGGTTCAAATTCGGGAATGAACGCCGCCAACACGCCGACCTCGTTCATCCGACGCAGCGCACGTTCTGGGTTGCCGTGCTTCAATAAGAGATCAAGAAAGATCCGATTTGCCTCTTTATCGTTGCGCATACCATCGTCAATCAGATCCAGATTGGCCGACACAAGTCGCATGGCATCCGGGTGGATCAACATGCCGGTGCGCAAACCTTCCTCGAACAGGCGAAGCAAATTCAGCTTATCCGATAAAAAGGCCGTGCCACTGACCACATCAAGACGGCCATGTTTCTCGCGGTATCCCGCCTTCAGGCGTTTGCGTCGTTTGAACAGCCGCAGAAGTGTGGGGGCCTCTTTCAATTGCGCCGCTTCCAACGCGCTCAGAACGATGCGCGTCAGGTCACCCACTTGGGTGGCATGCCGGAAATACGCCTGCATGAAATGTTCAACCCCACGCCGCCCTTCGGTGTCCTTGAACCCCAGTCGATCCGCTACTTCGACCTGAAGATCAAAGGTCAGCTGGTCCGATGGTCGATTGGTCACAAGATGCATCTGGCATCGCACAGCCCAAAGAAATTCTTCGGCGTTGCGGAAGGTTTCGTATTCTTCCTCCGTAAATACGCCCTTCGAGACAAGATCTTCGGGTTTTTTGACCCGGTGTTGGTATTTCGCGACCCAAAACAAGGTTTGCAGATCGCGCAGGCCGCCTTTGCCCTCCTTCACGTTGGGTTCGACCATGAACCGCTGATCACCCTGTTTTTCGTGTCGGGCATCGCGTTCGGCCAGTTTGGCTTCGATGAATTCAGCAAGAGTGTGCTTGAACAGCTTGTTCCAGAGCAGATCGGAAAGCTCTTTGGCAAGTTTAGCATCGCCGCAGATGTGACGTTTTTCCAGCAACGCAGTGCGGATGGTGAAATCCTCTTCGCCAAGACGCAGGCAATCGTCGATCGTTCGTGACGCATGACCGACTTTCAACCGCAAATCCCACAGCATATACAACATGCTTTCGATTACGCTCTCGGCCCATGGGGTGATCTTGTAGGGTGTCAGGAACAGCAGATCGACATCTGATTGGGGTGCCATTTCTGCCCGTCCATACCCACCCACTGCCAGCAGGGCAATGCGTTCGGACGCAGTGGGATTGGCTAAAGGATGCAATTTTTCAACTGCCACCCGATATATAAACGAGACTATCCCATCCGTCAGAAAGGCATAGGACGCAATGGCCGGATAGGCGGTCAAAGGGTGTTCGGCAAGCGCGTCGGCAATCGCTGTGCGACCCGCCTTCATTGCGTTACGCAACAGCGATACGGTGGCATTCCGCACCGTTGCCGCATCAGGTCCGTCGTCGAACACCGGCCGCAACTTGTCCCATAACGCCGCACCATCAAAGATGTCGCGTTCTGGGCAAATCAGATCAGAGACCGGGGGGGAAACGTCCCGGCTTGGCTCAGAACCCGGCACCGCCAAAGCTTCTGGGTGCTGGGTCGATCACGACGACCTGATTGTTCCGGATCTGAGCGACGGCCAGTCCGCGCTCGTTCGTGCCGTTTGGACGAAGACGGAAGATGCCGTTGACCCCCACAAAGCCCTGCGACTGGGTCAATGCGGTCGAGGTAAGCGCGTTTGCGCGGCCGGATTTGGCAAGCGCACCGATGGCCGCTATGCCGTCATACGCAAGACCGGCAATTGGGTGGGGTGCTGCGCCAAAACGCGCCTGATAGCGGCTGGCGAAACGGCTGGACAAACCGGGGTCGGGCAGGGCAAACCAACCGCCCTGAACGCCGGGCAAGGCCAACGCGTTAGATGGGATATCCCAGCGTTGCAAACCAATAAACTGGGTGGTTGCCGGGCTGACGCCGTTTTCGGGAAGAAGACCAGCTAGGAACGGCAGCGCGCCTGAAGTGCCGGATGTAAAGAACACTGACTGTGCGCCCGAGCTTTTCACCTTGGAACTGATCGCAGGCATCGCATTGATGATACCATTTTGCGATAGTTCGAATGATGCGGTGCCTGCAAGTGTCGCGCTTGAATTCGCAATTGCGGCGCGGATGGCATTACTGCCCTGCACTTCGGCCTGATCATTTCCGTGCAAAACCATGATGCGGCCTTTGCCACTACGCGCGGCATAGCGAACAAGACGGTTGGCCACGTTTTCAAACGTATTACCCAGTACGAAGACGTTGCCTCCTGCAATTCCCGTGTTGTTCGAGAAGCTCAGCACATTCACATTGCGGCGCGCCACAGCAACGCCGGCCGCGTTCGCGCTTTGGGCAAAGACAGGTCCCAGAATGATTTTCGCACCGTCATTCACCGCTTTGGTCGCCATCGCGCCCGCTTGATTCGGACTGCCGCCGGTATTGTAAACCCGCAGGTCGATCTCGACCCCTGACAGTTCCGACATCGCCATACGCGCTGCGTTTTCAAGTGACGCGGCAAGGTTTGCGTCATTCGCCGAACCTGATCCTCCGGGCACCAATAGGGCTACAGGGACAGGTTTTCCGGGGTTTATGTTCTGACCGACCTGCGGACCTTGAACGCCACATGCTGAAAGTGCGGATAATCCTAATGTGGCAAATAGCAGACCGATCGCCTTGCGGGTGCGGACGAAAACAGAGAACATACTAAAATCCTTTCCCAGACACGGCACCGAACGGCCGATGCAGACGGACGTATCATAGACTCAACAATTGACAGGTCCAGTGTGAAACCCCAAAACACCCAGCTTGATCCGGGCCTCTATCTTTTGGCGACGCCCATCGGTAACGCGCGTGACATCACGCTCAGGGCGCTGGACGTTCTGGCGTCCGCTGATGTGATCGCGGCGGAAGACACCCGCACGACGCGCAAGCTGATGGATATTCATGGGATTGCATTGAATGGGCGCAAGCTCATTCCCTATCACGACCATTCAGGCGGTGCCGCACGGGCGGGCATTGTGAAGCTGATTGCCGCCGGAAAATCCGTCGCATATGCCAGCGAAGCGGGCAGCCCCCTGATCGCTGATCCGGGTTATGCGCTCGCGCGGAATCTGGCCGAGGGTGGTCACTATGTGACGGCTCTGCCGGGAGCTTCTGCTACGCTTGCCGCGTTGAGCCTGTCTGGTCTTCCTACCGATAGGTTTCTGTTTGCCGGGTTTCCGCCCGCCGCAAAAGGTGCACGCGCAACGTGGCTGGCTGAATTGCTGCCCCTGCCTGCAACACTTGTTTTTTTTGAAAGCGCCAAACGTATTCAGAAATTGTTAGAGGAATTGTGCTCTTCTGGGGCTGATACACGTCAGGCTGCCGTGTGCCGCGAACTGACCAAGAAGTTTGAAGAGGTGAAGCGCGGTACGGTTGCCGAACTGGCTGATTGGCTGGACGAAAAACCCATCAAGGGCGAGGTTGTGTTTGTGCTGGATCGCGCCGGTGACGTGCAAGATGAAGGGGAGATGGAGGATTTGTTGGTGAAAGCTATGGCGGACATGTCGATGAAAGATGCAGTCAATGCGGTGTCACAAGCACTGGGTCTGCCCCGTCGCAAAGTCTATCAGGCGGCGCTCGAGATTGGGCGCAAGGAATGAGCGGACTTGTCTCCTATCTGTCCGGTCGGGCAGCCGAGGATGCGATCGCGACTGATTATGATCGCAGGGGGCAACCCGTTGAAGCGCGTCGGTGGCGTGGCAAATATGGCGAAGTTGACCTGATCGCCCGAGATGGCGAAACGGTGGTGTTTGTCGAAGTTAAAAAATCCCGAGACTTTCTGCGCGCAGCCCAGCGGATCACACCAGCACAGCTAGAACGCATTCATGCCACGGCCTGCGAATATCTGGAAAATGAACCAAAAGGCCAGATGACGCCCTGCCGTTTCGACATGGCTTTGGTAAATGCCCAAGGTGCAACCGAGATCATCGAGAACGCATTGGCCTATTGAAGCCCATTGCGCATTGGCGCCGGCTGTCCCATGTAAGGGAAGCTGAATAAGGAGTGCGCCATGTCGCTGAAAGTCGCCATTCAAATGGATCCGATCGATCATGTTAACATCGACGCGGACAGCACGTTTCGGATTGCGGAAGAGGCACAAGCGCGGGGCCATTCGCTGTTCTACTATACGCCTGATCACCTGAGCTATCGGGAAGGAAAGGTTTGCGCCCGAGGTTGGCCTTTGACCGTACGTCGCGAGAAAGGCAACCACTTTACTTTGGGTGAGCAAACGGATGTCGACCTTCAGGATTTTGACGTCGTCTGGCTGCGTCAAGATCCGCCGTTTGACATGGGCTATATCACCACCACCCATATTCTGGATATGATCCATCCCGATACGCTTGTGGTGAACAATCCGTTCTGGGTGCGAAACTATCCTGAAAAATTGCTGGTGTTAGCTTTCCCTGATCTGACCCCACCGACGATGATCGCACGTGATTTTGCCACTTTGAAATCCTTCAAAGCGGAACATGGCGATATAATTCTAAAGCCACTTTACGGTAACGGTGGGGCCGGCGTTTTCCGGTTGGACGTAAATGACCGCAACCTTGCTTCGCTGCACGAACTGTTCGTTGGCATCAATCGCGAGCCTTTGATTGCGCAAAAGTTTTTGCCTGATGTCTCAAACGGCGACAAGCGCATCATTCTGGTGGATGGGGAACCCGTCGGCGCCATCAATCGTGTGCCTG
Source organism: Aliiroseovarius sp. F47248L (assembly GCF_023016085.1). Taxonomy (NCBI): domain Bacteria; kingdom Pseudomonadati; phylum Pseudomonadota; class Alphaproteobacteria; order Rhodobacterales; family Paracoccaceae; genus Aliiroseovarius; species Aliiroseovarius sp. F47248L. Next base: position 188,067 of record NZ_JALKBF010000001.1, read on the forward strand.
CAGCCGGTGAAACCCGATCAAACATGCATGTGGGCGGTCGTCCTGAAAAGGTTGGGCTGACGGACCGCGATCTGGAAATTTGCGCTGCAATTGGACCTCTCTTGTGCGAAAAAGGGCAGATATTCGTCGGTATCGACGTGATCGGCGATTATCTGACCGAAATTAACGTGACCTCACCCACCGGTATTCAGGAGCTGGAACGGTTCGACGGTGTGAACATCGCCGAAAAGATCTGGCAGGCTATCGAGGCGCGCCGGGCGTGAGTTGGCAACTTGCGACGGCGAAGTTTCTCGGACGTCTGCTTGTCAAAACTCGCCTGAGACATCTGAGTGACATCAACTTGGCTCGGCGCGAATTGGAGCTCGCGGCCGACTGGCTGTTTCGCGCTCCACCCTTCGCGTGGTATCGCGAGGCAAAGTTGGGCAGCCTACTTGAAACGCTGTGGATCGAAACCCGCCCGGCTTCGCACTCTGCACCGAATGATAAGGTCATCCTTTATTTGCATGGCGGCGGCTTTGTTGCTGGATCGCCAAAAACTCATCGCAAGATGTTAGCACGCTTGTCATGGCTGACGGGCCTGCGAATCTGCGTTCCGGATTACCGAAAGGCACCCGAATACCCTTTCCCGGCTGCTCTTGACGATTGTATCGCGGCCTATGAAGCGTTGATTGCGGATGGATATGCCCCGCGAAATATCATTATCGGCGGGGACAGTGCCGGCGGTGGGCTGACTTTCTCATTACTTGCTCAGATCGACGGGCGGATGCCAGCGCCTCGGGCCGTGTTTGTCTTTTCACCCATTGTGGATTTGCGATTTATGTCGCCGTCTTTCTGTGACAACAAAGACAACGATCCGCTGTTGCCGTCCGAACGCCACGATTTGGTGGTCGAGAACTATCTGGGTGCGATCGCGGCGGATGACGAACGCGCGTCGCCCATTTTGCATGATTTCAAGTCACCTCCTCCAGCGTTTTTTCAGTTCTCAACGACTGAGATTCTGCGTGATGAAAGCCTTCGTATGGCCGAGGTTTTTCGCACGGCAGGCGGCCATGTCGAGCTGGACGAATGGCCGGATGCGCCGCATGTGTGGGTGATACTTGATGGCTGGTTGCCCGAGGCGCGTGAAGCGCTGTGCCGTGCGGCCGATTTCATCACCCGACAGTTTCGCGATGGGATACAAGGCGAAAGCTAAGTGACTCGGCCACATGTTTGCGAGAGATTTCCGACGCGCCCGCCAGATCTGCGATGGTGCGCGCGACCCGCAACACCCGATGATAACCGCGCGCAGACAGGCCAAACCGCTCGGACGCTTTTAGAAGCGTGTCGCGCCCTTCCTGATTAGGGCTGGCAAAATCCGTCAGTGTCTTTCCTTCGATGTCTGCGTTGGTGGTCACTCCGCTTAACCCGGCATAACGCTCGGTCTGAATGGCGCGGGCGTTGGTGACCCGCTGGGCGACCACTTGTGACGGTTCGCCATTTGCAGGCAGGTCAAGATCCTGAAACGTGACCGGCGGCACCTCAACCCGCATGTCGAACCGATCCAGCAACGGCCCGGATATCCGCTGCATATAGTCTTCGCCGCATAGAGGCGCTCGATTGCAGGCGCGATTGGGGTCGGTCAGGTGCCCGCATTTACACGGGTTGGCCGCTGCGATTAGCAGAAATCGACTGGGATAGCGTACATGCGCATTCGCGCGCGCGACGGTGACATCACCGGTTTCCAAAGGTTGGCGAAGGGTTTCCAACACTTGCCGGGTGAACTCGGGAAATTCATCCATAAACAAGACACCATTATGGGCCAGGCTGATCTCGCCAGGTTTTGCGCCGCGTCCTCCACCGACAATGGCGGCCATCGAAGCCGTATGATGCGGTGCGCGATACGGCCGATCTTGCGAGATGCCGCCCCCGTCCAGCAAACCTGAGACCGAGTGAATCATCGAGGTTTCAAGTGCCTCGGCGGGCGACATGGGCGGTAGTATTCCCGGCAATCGCGCCGCCAGCATGGATTTGCCAGAACCGGGCGGGCCAACCAGCAACAGGTGGTGGCGCCCGGCGGCGGCGATTTCCAGTGCGCGTTTGGCGCGTTCCTGCCCTTTGACATCGCGTAGGTCTTTGGTGATTGTCTCTGTCCTGACCTTGCCGGGTTCTGCTACATCCAATGGCGACAGACCCGTGAAATGCTGCAACACGGCGGCAAGCGACGTTGCGGCGTGCACTTTGGTCGCCCCGATCCACGCCGCTTCAGCCCCGCAATCCTTTGGGCAGAACATCGACATATCCTTTTCGGCGGCGGCCAGTGCGGCGGGTAGGGCGCCGACAACAGGCAACAGGGTGCCGTCCAGCGCCAGTTCGCCAAGAGCGACCACATCGGCGATGTCTTCGCGCGCCAGAATGCCCGCCTCGGCCAACAGCGCCATCGCGATGGGAAGGTCAAAATGAGACCCTTCTTTCGGGATGTCTGCGGGGGATAGGTTGATGACAATCTTGCGCGGGGGCAGGGCGACTGACATCGCCGACAGCGCCGCGCGCACCCGTTCACGAGCTTCGGAAACCGCTTTGTCCGGCAAACCGACGATCGAGAAACTGGGCAATCCCGGTGACAGGGCGCATTGCACCTCTACCAGCCTGGCGCAGATCCCTTCGAATGCGACCGTGTTTATCCGAGCGACCATCACCGACCCCACATTAAGTAGATTGCAGCGTATCGGGTCGTGGTTACCGAATGGTTAACTGCTCATCTTGGGCTGCAAGCCAAACAGATCTATCAAGGCTGATGATTGATGGAATGAACTGACCAGAGCCGCCCGTCCCAATCCAGCCGCGTCACCGACAGATTGTCGATCTTGTGCCCCAGCGCGGCATAGGGCGTCATGCCGCCTGCTCGGGCGATCTGGGTCAGGATAACGCCGAAATGTGCGACAGCAATGACATGGTGATGGCCGCTGGTGTTGATCAGGTCGACGGTGTCCGAGACCCGTGTGGCGAGTTGGTTCCAGCTTTCTCCATTCGGTGCTTGATGCACGCCCGGGTCTTCCCAAAAAGCACGGGACAGGGTGGGATCGCAGGTGGCGACCTCGTTCCAGTGTAATCCGTCCCAATCACCAAAATTGAACTCACGCAGGGATTGCTGATGAGGCAAACGGACGCGCGAGCCGGCCACTGCATCTGCCGTTGAAACGGCGCGCAACAGGTCAGAAGACACAACGGTCGCTTGACTTGGTAAATATGCGGACAGACGGGCAATCGCGGCCGTGTCCGACAAGTCCGCGGGCACATCGCGCCAACCCACCATACATTTGGCGTGCGTTGGGCCGTGTCGCACCCACCACCAACTGACCGGGGTGGTCATGGTGCTCCCTTCGGCAACCGGCCCTTCAGCACCAAAGGCAAACCAGCCATGACAGTGACCACTAGATCCGCGCGTTGGGCAAGTCGTTGGTTCAATTCACCCTGCGATTGTCGAAACCGTCGCGCCAGCGCGTTTTCCGGCACGATGCCAGCGCCAACTTCATTTGATACCACGACGACGGGCGCCGCGCAGTTGGACAATGCGGCGAACAATCGGGTTTCAGCATCCGGCAGATGCGCCTCTGCGAACAGATGGTTGGATAGCCACATGGTTGCGCAGTCAAACAGGACGACCTCGGTCTGGTCTGCGGCGTCGAGAGCGGGGGCGGTATCCAGAGAAGTCTCAAGCGTGCGCCAGCCAGCGCCGCGCCGGGATTGATGACGCGCGATCTTCGCTGCCATCTCGGCGTCATGCGCCTGAGCGGTCGCGATGTAGAGCATTGGGCGTGCGGTCGCAGCAACCAGCCGTTCGGCATAATCCGACTTGCCGGATGCAGCGCCGCCCAGAACGAGCGTAAGGGGAGGAAGCGTGACGGTCATGGCGCTTGCCTAGCACTGCGACACGGGGTCCGCCAAGACGAAAGCTCTTGAGGAGATCTGCTGCCAGACATAGCCTTGCCCTATGAAACTGTATCCCTTTCTCTTTCCACTGCTGGTCCCGATGGCAGCACATTCCATGGATGCTGGACCAAGTGCAGATGATTTGGCACTTTTGGCCACGGCGGACGTGGTGATCATTGGGGAAACTCATGACAACCCGGCCCACCACGAAGTTCAGGCACAGATTGTCGCCGCACTGCAACCTGCGGGTTTGGTGCTGGAGATGCTGGCTCCAGAGCATGTGTCGGTGCTAACGAAAGACGTTCAGGGGTTCAGCGAAGCGTGGGAAGAGGCAGGCTGGCCTGATTACGAGATGTATTTGCCCATCTTCACCGCATCGAACGCCGAGATTTTCGGGGCTGCCGTCCCGCGTGATGTGGCGCGGGCGAGCTATACCGAGGGTGTGGCTGCTCACTTCGACGGTGATGTGGCGTTGTTTGGACTGGATCAGCCGCTGCCCAGGGATCAACAAGAACAACGGCTGGACCTTCAGTTCTTTGCCCATTGCGAGGCGATGCCACGTGTCGCGCTAGGCGGGATGATCGAGGTGCAGCGCCTGCGGGATGCAATGCTTGCGAAAGTGGCGATAGATGCGCTTGAACACGTTGGAAAGCCAGTGGTTGTTATTACCGGTAACGGACATGCGCGCACGGATTGGGGTGTTCCGGCTACGTTGCAACAGGCCCACACGGATATTATTGTGAAAAGCATCGGTCAGGCAGAAGATGGAAACGCGCCAGAGGGTACGTTTGACCTTGTTTATGACGCGCCCAGCGTCGACCGACCCGATCCGTGCGAGACATTCAAGTGATCGACACCAACCCTGCCCATTGATCCATGCGCGCTGGTCCCGTAACTGTTTGATGAACCTAACCCGGGGGCTGCTATGCTGGCTGGCAAACACATCCTATTGATCATTGGCGGCGGGATCGCGGCCTTTAAGGCGTTGGACCTGATCCGACGGCTGCGTGAACGCGGGGCCGAGGTGACTCCGGTTCTGACCCGTGCAGGACAGGAATTTGTGACGCCCTTGTCGGCGTCCGGTCTGGCGGCCCGCAAGGTCTATACCGATCTGTTCGATCTGACCGACGAGTCCGAGATGGGGCACATCGAACTTAGCCGCTCTGCCGATCTGGTGGTGGTGGCCCCGGCCACCGCTGATTTGCTGGGCAAGATGGCGGGGGGGCTGGCCAATGATCTTGCCTCGACCCTTTTGATGGCGACCGACAAGCGCGTTCTGGTTGCGCCAGCGATGAACGTGCGGATGTGGGATCATCCGGCCAATCAACGCAATGTCACCACGTTAAGGCAAGATGGCGTCCTGTTTGTTGGCCCGACCGATGGGGCCATGGCCTGCGGAGAATTCGGCCCCGGCCGCATGTCTGAACCGCTGGAGATTGTGGCTGCCGTCGAAACCGCTCTGACGGATGGGCCGCTGAAGGGCAAGCATGTGCTCGTGACATCTGGCCCAACGCACGAACCGATTGACCCCGTGCGCTATATCGCCAACCGATCTTCAGGCGCGCAGGGCACGGCGCTTGCGCGTGCGCTGTCGGCACTGGGGGCGGATGTGACCTTTATCACTGGCCCGGCCGACGTGCCGCCACCTGACGGTGTGAAGGTCGCGAAGGTGCAGACCGCACAGCAAATGCTGGACGCCGTGCAGGCCGCGTTGCCCGCAGATGCCGCGGTGTTCGCAGCCGCCGTTGCCGATTGGCGTGTCGCTTCGGCCTCGGATAAGAAGATCAAGAAGGACCAGGCGGGAAGTCTACCGGTATTGGAGTTTGCCGAAAATCCCGACATTCTGGCGACTGTCAGTCAGATGAAGAAGGACCGCCCCGAGCTGGTAGTCGGCTTTGCTGCTGAAACCAATGATGTGGTTGCGCATGCCACCGCCAAGCGCAAACGCAAAGGCTGTGACTGGATTGTCGCCAATGATGTCAGCCCGGAAACGGGTATCATGGGCGGATCGGAAAACGCGGTGACATTGATTTCCGATCAAGGGGCGGAAGATTGGCCGCGCATGGGCAAGGATGATGTGGCGCGTCAACTCGCCGCCCGAATAGCTGATGTGATTGGAGGCGATACGTGATGCCGATCATTAAGGTATTGCGCGATACCGATGCCGATCCATTGATTTCGCTTCCCACTTATGAAACGTCCGGCTCTGCTGGTGCCGACCTGCGCGCCAATTTGCCGGATGTGGACCGCAAAAGCGGCTTGACGCTTGCCCCGTTGGAACGGCGCATCGTGCCAACCGGATTACGCGTCGAAATCCCCAAAGGGTATGAAATGCAAATCCGCCCACGTTCGGGTCTTGCCGCGAAGCACGGCATCACGCTGGCGAATGCGCCCGGCACAATCGACAGTGATTATCGCGGCCCGCTGGGGGTGATCCTGATCAATCTTGGTCCCGAGCCATTCACGATCGGACATGGCGACCGCATTGCGCAGGCGGTGATTGCCCCGGTGGTGCAAGCTGACTATGTCCAAGTGGACACATTGTCAGACACCGCCCGCGGCGTGGGTGGCTTCGGCTCGACCGGGCGTGGCTGATCGGAGGCGATTGTGATCTGGGTTCTGATCTGGATGGCAGTGATATGGGTGGGCGGCAGCTATGGCGGCCTGTCAAGTGCGCGCCGATGGCAGTTGACGGCGCTTTTGGGTGCAGTCGTGTTGCTGAGCCATCTGGTGTTGCCGGAAGGTGCGGGAATTCGACGGGCGCTGGGCGGCAACTTCACGTCTTGGGCGGTATTGTTTGCCGTAATTTCACTGGGTGCGCTCTATGGGCGCGGTTTGTCATGGCTGAAAGCGCGCGCACCAAAGGTGCCTGTTGCGAACTCCGATGAAGGCCTCTTTTCGGAGGCTGAACTGAACAGATATGCCCGACATGTCGTATTGCGTGAGATCGGTGGGCCGGGGCAAGTGGCCCTGAAGAATGCACGGGTTCTTGTGGTCGGTGCTGGGGGTCTTGGCTCGCCTGCGCTCATGTATCTGGCGGCGGCAGGCGTGGGCACCATAGGCGTGATTGATGATGATGTTGTCGATAGCTCGAACCTGCAACGACAGGTCATTCACAGGGACGCAGATATTGGCATGCCCAAGGTGTTTTCGGCCGAAGCGGCGATGCGTGCCCAAAACCCCGCAATTGTGGTTCGGCCTTATCGGCGACGCCTGACCAATGATATCGCGGAAGATCTGATGCACGACTATGATCTGGTGCTGGAAGGAACGGATAACTCTGAAACCCGCTATCTGGTTAATCGTGTCGCTGCAAAGCTTGGCAAACCGATGATCGGCGGGGCATTGAGCCAGTGGGAAGGGCAGGTATCGACATTTGACCCAGCCAACGGGGTACCGTGCTATCAATGTATCTTCCCCGAAGCGCCCGCCCCCGGCCTTGCGCCCAGTTGTTCCGAAGCAGGTGTAGTCGGACCTTTGCCCGGTATCATCGGATCAATCATGGCGACCGAGGCAATCAAGGAAATCACCGGCGCGGGTGAAGGTTTGCGCGGGCGGATGCTGATCTATGACGCCTTGTATGCCGATACCCGGATCATCCGCACCGCAAGACGCGAGGGATGTCCTTGCTGTGGTTGATCTTGAACTTGCCCCTTTAAGTATAGATGACGTGCCCGGCCTGTTTGCCTTTGAGGTCAAGAACCGACTGTGGTTCGAAAAACATGTCGGTCCACGACCGGACAGCTATTGGAACCTCACCACCCTGACCGAAGTTGTGCACAAACAGGTGAGTGCGGGTGAAATGATGTTCTTGCTGAAAATCGGTGGACGGATTGTAGGTCGGGTGAACGTGACCGCATTGGAGGGCGGTGTGGCGCAACTGGGCTATCGCATTGGACAGGCCCATTCAGGGCAAGGCATCGCGACACGCGCTGTCGCTATGGCCTGCCAAGAGGCATACGACCGGGGTGTCTGGGCGCTTGAAGCACGCGTACTTCTCGACAATATCGCCTCAAAACGTGTGCTTGAGAAGGCGGGATTCATTCGAACGGGAAACACCACGGTCGGGGATCTGGACTGCGAAACCTTTCGCCGCGATCTTGATCAGGATTAACCTGACAAAAGTCCGCCGCTGTCTCTGGTAATCCATAAGCGTGAGGCATAGCTTCTGCGCAAAGGAGATTTGCCGATGACCAATCCGCTTCTGGCCCAATGGGACACCCCGTTCAAGCTTCCGCCCTTCGACGATATCAAGGACGAAGATTTCGAACCTGCGTTTGATGCGGCCTTAGATCAGACGCGCGCCGCCATTCGCAAAATCACCAAAAATACCGATGCCCCTAGCTTTGCCAACACGATTGAGGCGTTGGAGCTGTCTGATGCCACGCTCGACCGGGTGTTGGGCGTGTTCTATAATGTTGCAGGTGCCGACAGCACGCCTGCGCGGGAAGAACTGCAGCGCAAAATTTCGCCACGTTTAGCTGCGTTTTCATCGGAAGTTATGATGAATGAAGCGCTGTTTGCGCGGGTTGAAGCCTTGTGGCAGGCCCGCGACACGCTGGACCTGACGGATGAACAACAGCGTGTATTAATGCTGACACGCCGCCGATTTGTTCGGTCTGGTGCCTTGTTGACGGGGGCGGACCGCGATCGGTTGAAAGACGTGCAGCAGACGCTGGCGACCCTGGGCACTCAGTTCACGCAAAACCTGTTGGCTGATGAGCGATCATGGTTCATGCCGCTGACCGAGGACGATATTGACGGGCTGCCGGATTTTGTCGTCAATGCTGCCCGCGCTGCCGGTCAGGAAAAGGGCTGTGACGGTCCAGCGGTCACGCTGTCGCGATCGGTCATCACGCCGTTATTGCAACATTCGCCCCGACGCGACCTGCGCAAAACGGCATATTTGGCTTATACCGCCCGCGGGGCGAATGGCGGTGAGACTGACAACCGTGCGATTGCCGCCGAAACACTTGCCTTGCGTGAAGAACGCGCGCGTTTGCTGGGCTATGATAATTTCGCCCAGTTCAAGCTGGAAACCGAGATGGCGGGCAATCCCGAACGGGTACGTGAATTGCTGATGGAAGTTTGGGAACCCGCCCTCAAGTCAACCTTGGCAGACGCTGCCAAGATGACAGAAATGCTACATGCAGATGGTTATAACGGTGATCTAGAGCCATGGGACTGGCACTATTACGCGGAACGGCGGCGCGAGGTCGAACATGATCTAGACGAGGCCGAGATCAAACCGTACCTGCAGCTGGATCGCATGATCGAAGCGGCGTTTGACACAGCGCACAAGCTGTTTGGGTTGGAGTTTTCACCGCTTGATGTGGCGCTCTATCATCCCGACGCCCGCGCGTGGGAGGTGACGAGGGACGGAAAGCACCTGGCGGTGTTCATCGGGGATTATTTCGCCCGCGGCTCGAAACGGTCGGGTGCGTGGTGTTCGACGATCCGCGATCAACAAAAATTGGCAGGTGATATTCGGCCCATCGTTGTCAATGTCTGCAACTTTGCCAAACCCGAGACGGGTCAAGCCGCGTTGTTGTCTTGGGATGATGCGCGCACTTTGTTTCATGAGTTCGGCCATGCGCTGCACCAGATGTTATCAGATGTGACCTATCCATCGATCTCTGGCACGTCTGTGGCGCGTGATTTCGTTGAGCTTCCCAGCCAGCTCTATGAACACTGGCTTGAGGTGCCAGAGGTGCTGGGTAAGTTCGCCACCCACGCCAAAACGGGCGATCCGATGCCCAAGGCGCTGCTGAAGCGACTTCTGGCGGCTTCGACCCATGATATGGGGTTCCAGACGGTAGAGTTTTTATCGTCCGCTTTGGTCGATCTGGATTTCCATGATGGTCCGGCACCCAAGGATGCCATGGTCGCGCAAGAGGCAACGCTGAAACGTATCGGAATGCCTGCAGCCATCAAGATGCGCCACGCCACGCCGCATTTTGCGCATGTGTTTGCCGGCGACGGCTATTCGTCCGGTTACTACAGCTACATGTGGTCCGAAGTCATGGATGCCGACGCCTTCGACGCGTTCACGGAAACCGGCGATGCATTTGACCCCGATATAGCGCAGAAGCTAGAGGACCACATCTTGTCCAAAGGCGGATCGGTCGACGCAGAAGACCTTTATACTGCGTTTCGCGGACGATTGCCGGGCGTGGAGGCGCTGTTGAAAGGACGCGGGTTGGCGGACGCCTGAGCTTAACTATCCTGACGTGACGGGTCATCGGGGTGTGGTGTCACCCCGACGGGATCCTTGTGGATCATTACATCCGTGTCGGGATAAGCATGCAGGATCGCGCGGCGCAGACTTGCACCGATCGCATGAGCTTCGTCCAGGCTTTGGCTGCCATCGAGTTCAATGTGCATGTTCACAAAGGTGATTGACCCTGACCGGCGTGTCTTGAGATCGTGAAAGCCGTGGATGCCTGGATGGGTGCGGGCGATATCCTCGACCCCGGCAACAAGATCGGGGTCGGCGGCGTGGTCCATCAACCCGTCCCATGCGGTTTTGAAAATTCGCAGAGCACCGACGACCAGCATGATTGCAGCGCCGATGGCAACGACGCTGTCAATGGACTCCATCCCGAACAGGTTCGCAGCCCAAAGGGACAGGATCGCGCCGATATTGGGGATAAGGTCGCCAAGATAGTGCAGGCTGTCGGCCTTTACGACAGCCGACCCGGTTCGGGATGCCACGCGCCGTTGCCAAAGCACCAGCCCGATGGTCAGCCCGATAGAAACAACCATAACCGCGATGCCGCGCTGATGGGCCATAATCGGCGCGGGCTCGCCTGACAAAAGCCGCGCTATGGCGGCCCAAGTGATGATACCCGCCGAGGCCATGATGAAAAGGCTTTGCCCAAGAGCAGCAAGATCTTCTGCGGCGGAATGCCCGAAGGCATGATCATCATCGGCAGGGCGGGCGGCATACCAGATCGCTGCCAAGGCCCCCAGTGACACCATCAGGTCCATAGCGCTGTCGGCCAGCGATGCCGCGACGGATAACGACTGTGTTTGACCCAGCGCCCATAGCTTCAGCGCGACCAGCGTCACCGCCACTGATGCCGAAGCAATGCCGGCAGATAGGTTCAGTCTGATGCGCTCGTCTGTCATGGGTTCCGGCTTACCCAGCCGATTTACCAGACGCAAGTGGGGTGGGTGGTTCTATTCGATCACTTCGTTTGGACGCACGCCCCAAAGATTGGATTTGAGCGTCCAGCCCCGAATGCCATCGGCCTTTACCCTGCACCAGTCAAGGCCGCAGTTTTCAAGCCGCGCTATAACGCCAGCCTCAAGATAGGCGTCAATCTGGCTTTCAGTATCAGCTCGGCTGAACAGCGGGCTGAGATCTGTATCAACAATAGATGTACGCACACCGGACAGAAGCGAATAATGCACCCATCCGCCGACACCGTCCCGGTCACGCACCTGACGCCAGTGACCAAACTCTCCGATGATTTCCAACGGCATACCCGGGTGTTTGAAAACCCAATCTATGCGATGGCGCAAGGACGGTCCACGCCGCACATTCCCTTCCGAGGTCTTCAGCGAAACGAACCGTGGAATCGGCAGATTGGTCACAGACCCGCGTTTCTGAGAACCTTGACCCTGATCCGCTTTTACCGGCCCGTGCCAAAGTGTTGCAACAATGGCGATTGCAACCACTGCCAACCTTCTGGAAAACCGCATTTCCACCCTCATTTCCTGTATCACACCAGCGTGCGCGCAATTTTCTTTCGTTTGCGTCCCAGCGGTGCTTGTGCCTTGCCTCGTTCCTTGTCACTTTGTCAGGGAGACGCGCAAAAGAAAAGCCAAAGGGAGGGCGGGCATGGCCGCTGAACGTCTGAGTGTTGTTGTCACGCGACGGTTGCCCGAGGTCGTCGAGACCCGGATGACGGAACTATTCGATGTCGAGCTTCGGGATGATGACACACCGATGACCCGATCCGAACTGGCCGAGGCGATGACACGCTGCGATGTGCTGGTCCCTACGATCAATGACCAAATCGACGCGAACATGCTGGCTGGGGCCGGCGACAGGTTGCGGCTGATCGCCAATTACGGAGCCGGGGTCGATCATATCGACGTAGGGTCGGCGCGTCAGCGCGGTATTCTGGTATCGAACACCGCGGGCGTGTCGGCAGATGACACCGCTGATATGGCGATTGCCCTTATCCTGGCTGTGACCCGTCGGTTCCCGGAAGGGATTCGGCTGATGGCGTCAGGCGAATGGGCGGGCTGGTCGCCTACTGCGATGCTTGGCCACCGGATTCAGGGCCGCCGCGTTGGCATTCTGGGCATGGGTCGAATCGGTCAGGCTGTTGCGATGCGGGCGCGGGCCTTCGGGATGCAGGTGCATTACCACAACCGCAAACGCCTTCACGCCAAAATCGAAGAGCAGTTAGAGGCCACTTACTGGGAGAGTCTTGACCAGATGGTAGCCCGCATGGACGTTCTGTCGATCAACTGCCCGCACACGCCGTCAACGTTCCACCTGATGAACGCTCGACGGTTGAAGCTGATGAAGTCGGATGCGGTGATCGTGAACACCTCGCGCGGCGAGGTGATTGATGAGAACGCCCTGACCCGGATGTTGCGCGCGGGCGAGATCGCGGGTGCTGGACTGGATGTTTATGAGCATGGGAACGAGATTAATCCACGTTTGCGGGACTTGCCCAATGTCGTGGCATTGCCGCATATGGGATCGGCCACCGTCGAAGGACGCATTGAGATGGGCGAAAAAGTGTTGATCAACATCAAGACCTTCGCCGATGGCCACCGGCCGCCTGATCAGGTCGTGCCGGGCATGCTATAAGGCCATCTGTTGCAAATGAAAGCGCGGCTGATCTTGGTGTTGGGGTCGTTGGTGGTGCTGGCCGTTTCAGGCTGCGCTCGCAAACTGTCTGAAACCGAGGTTGAGCTGTCGCAGCTTGTGTTTGGCGACAGTCTTGATACCGAAAAGGTGCGGGTGCGAGCGGGGATCGGCATTTTGCCCCTGCCGGATGCAGAGCCCATCCCGAAAGGCGCGCCTAAAAACTACGCGCACAAACTGCCCAAAGGCGTTTGCGATCGTGTGCCTCAGCCGGACAGAAAAATCGAGTTTCCAGCGGGCTTTGTCCTTTGGAACCAGGTATTTCTGAAACGCGATCTTTACCGTGACGACATGTTCGAAGGCTGGCCTGAAAGCCTGCCAATGCCGCACGCCCTTTTGATGATGCATGAGCTTGTGCATGTCTGGCAGTGGCAGAACCGCAGCCGCACCGGATACACGCCGGGTCGGTCAGGGGCAGAAAGCCTTCGCCCCGGTGATCCCTATTATTGGCCGGCGCGCGAGGCAGGCGCATATCTGTCCTATGGGTTTGAGTCGCAGGCAGCGATGGTCGAGGATTACATGTGCATGACACTGTTTGATCCCATGAACCCTCGGCGTGCCGATCTGGCCGCGCTGATCGGCCCGGTTTTGCCTGTCACCCGGTTGGGCGACGCATTGGGGCGCTGAATCCCGCGTCAATGTCGTTTTCTCGCAGGTAAAGGTCGGGCTGGATTGGCACGATTACCGACCATGGGGCATCTATGTTGCAACGCAAATACCCCAAGGGAGTCGCCCCATGAAAACCCAAGTCAAAGCGCTTGTCGTCGGCGGTGGTGCTGTTGGCACCTCGATTGCCTATCATCTTGCGAAGGCGGGGTGGGACGATGTCATGCTGATTGAGCGGGATGAACTGACCTCGGGGTCTACATGGCACGCAGCAGGGCTGCTTCCCTTGTTCAACATGTCCTACGCCACAACCCATATTCACGACTATTCGGTCAAGTTTTACAAAACACTTGAGGAAGAAACCGGTCTGAATGCCGGTTTTGCCGTGGTTGGAAACCTGCGGATGGCCCAGACGGACGCGCGTATGGACGAATATATGCTCTATGCCACGACGGCTGATACTGTGGGCATCAACTATGAATTCCTGACCCCGGATCAGATCAAAGAACGCTGGCCGTTGATTGAAACCTCGGACCTGAAGGGCGCGCTGTATCACACCGAAGACGGCTATATTAACCCGGCAGACGTGACGCAGGCCATGGCCAAGGGTGCCCGCCAGCGCGGCGTTGAGATCGTGCGCAAGATGCAGGCGGACGACTTCCACTGGAACGGCACCCACTGGGAGGTCACCTGCACCAAGATGGTGGAAAAGGGTGGCAACCTTGTTGAGTCCGACGAGAAGGTGGTGATCACCGCCGAGCACGTCGTGACCGCATCGGGTAACCACGCGCAGCGTACCGCCAAGATGCTGGGCATCAAGATGCCCGCCATCCCGGTCGAACACACGTTCATCGTCATGGACAAAGACCCCGAGTTGGTGAAATGGCGCGAAGCGGGCAACCCGGAGCACCCGGTTGTGCGCGACGCCGACAATGAAAGCTATGCCCGTGAAGAGCGCGGCGGCTGGATTCTTGGCATCTATGAGCGCGGCGCACCCGCCCGTTTCGAACATGGCGTGCCCGACAGCTTCCGCGCCGACCTGTTCCCGTTGGATCTGGACCGGATTGCCGATCAATACATGGCGATGGCCGAGCGCGTGCCGTCCTGTGCGGAAAGCGGCTTGAAAGACGATTTCAACGGTCCGATCTGCTATACCCCGGATGGCAACCCGCTGGTTGGCCCCGCGCCGGGTCTGCGCAACATGTGGCTGGCCGAAGGGTTCAGCTTCGGCATCACCGCCGCTGGCGGCACCGGCTATTACCTTGCCCAGATGATGGTTGATGGGGAAGCCGAGATCGACATGGCTTCGCTTGATCCCAAGCGGTATTCCTCGAACTGGATGACCACCGAGTTTGCCGCGCGCAAGAACGAAGAATGCTATGAGCACGTCTATATCCTGCATCACCCGGACGAAGAACGCTCGGCAGCGCGCCCGTTGCGCACATCGCCAGCGTTTGATCGTCAGAAAGAAAAAGGTGCGCAGTTTGGCTGGATGAACGGGTGGGAACGTCCGAATTACTACGGACCGCTGGATGCGCCTTCAAATTTTGACGAAGAAAGCCGGTCCTTCCGCCGTGGCGGCTGGTGGCAATATGCGGTCGAAGAAGCCAAGGCGATCCGCGAAGGCGTCGGCCTGATCGACGCCACCGCCTTCACCAAGCACGTGGTCAAAGGACCGGGTGCCACGCAATTCCTTGACTGGTTCACGTGCAACAAGCTGCCCAAGGTTGGACGCATCAACCTGACTTATGCCCTGACGGCAGCGGGCACGACGCGCACCGAATACACCATCGTGCGCAATGGCGAAGGTAACTATTACCTCGTATCCGCCGGGGCCTGGACCGAATATGACGCCGACTTCCTGCGTAAGGCAGCCGAAGACAAGATGGAAGAGTTCGGCTATATCGAAATTCAGGACGTCACCACTCAATGGGGTGTATTCGCGATCGCCGGGCCGAAATCGCGCGCTGTCTTGAACGAGGTGATCGTTGACGCCGATCCAGCGACGGCCCTTTCCAACAAACGCTTTCCTTGGTTGACCACGCGAAAGATCGAACTGGGCATGTGCCCGGTCAATGCCATCCGCGTGGCCTATACGGGCGAGCTGGGCTGGGAACTGCACCACCCGATCGAGATGCAGAACTACCTCTGGGATTTGCTGATGTCAGCGGGCGAGAAGCACGGAATGAAGCTGGTTGGCGCACGGGCACAAAACTGGCTGCGGCAGGAAAAATCCTATCGCGCATTTGGCACCGAGTTGGGTCGTGACGCCACCCCGGTCGAAGCTGACCTGCCGCGCTTCATAGACCTTGAAAAAGACTTCCACGGCAAGGATGCGATGCTTGCCACTGGAATCCGTTCCAAATGCGTTACGCTGTTGATCGACGGGCCGGAAGATGCCGATCCTTGGGGCCGCGAAGCGCTCTATGACGGCGATACTAAGGTGGGTCGCTTGACCTCGGGTGGCTATTCGGTCGCGTTCGGAAAGTCCATCGGTATGGGTTATGTCCGCCCTGAACTGGCTGCGCCGGGCACAAAACTAAAAGTTAAAATGTTCGACAAATTGTGGGACGCCGAAATTACTGTGGACAGCCCATACGACCCGAAAAACGAAACCATCCGCAAGGATGGGTGATCATTGGACAACCAGAAAAATGGCCCCGTCACAGGGCCATTTTTTCTCGCGCTGTTACAGCGCAATCAAGTGATTGTCCCATGCCCAATGGCCTTCAACGGGTATCAAGGTCTCAACCCCATTTGCGCGATGCACCAACCCTCCATCACGTGTAATCAACAACCCGCCATCTGGTGCCGAAGCGACACCAGACGCGGTGCCGTGATGCGCTGATCCAAGCGGTCCTTTGTCAGCATCAAAATAGATCACCGTGTTGCCCCTTGGCCCCGTAACGGCGGTGTCCCCGGACTTTGCGCAGATCGCAACCGAGCCAGCATAGTTTTTCAGAAGACTGTCATCGGGGTGTGGCATGAATTCGAATTCAGCCCCGATACGATGACGCAGGACAAGCGGCACATGCCGAGTTGGCGTGCCCTGCCACTGCAAAGCTGCCACGACGGCACCGTCGCCATCAATTGCAATATGGCGGATCGAGTTCTGGTGCATTTCACCGGTCAGTTCTGCCTGATCCAAAATCGCGGCTTCTGCCGTCAGATAGGTCAGGTTGGTACGCATAGTCGGCAGGTTCAGTTTCGCACGCTCCATATCGGGATGGGTTTGGATGCCGCCATTGGCAACAACAAAACCGCCGTTTGGCTGGCGGAGAATTTCGTGAGGACCGATCCCGCCGGACGACACTTCTCCCACACGGCGATAGCCATCAGTTGCGTCCCAGATACCAAGGACACCTGCCGCGGCGTCATAATCGTTTTCTGTGGTGAGCAGGGTTGTACCATCAACCGAAAAAGCCCCGTGCCCGTAGAAATGCCGACCTTCGGGCGTTTTCAGACGTGCAATTTCGCGGCCATTGGCACAGTCAATCACAACAGCGAAGCGGCCCGGGCGGCGGGCAAATGCCACAGCATGAGCCGCCCGCGGGTGGACTGCCGCGGCATGTCCCCGATTGGGAATCGGAATTTGGAATACCACTTCACCACTATGCGTCAGCCCCACGAGCCATGATGTTCTGTCAGCTTTGTTTCCTGCTGTGATGAAATCGGGCGCACCGGCTGCCGCCCATGACGGTGCGACCAGACCACCCAATCCAAGGCTGACCGAGGCTCCTGCAAGAAAACTGCGGCGTTTCATGTCAATCCCCGTCACCAGCGCTGAACCCGGCATCAATGCCCAGAAACTCTCCGATTTCCTGGTCTAGCTGAAGCTTTAGATAGTCCAGTTTGGTTTGCAGCGCCTCCACGCGGATGCGCATCTGCGGATCGTCAAACGCCTCGGACAGTGGTGCTCCGATGGCTTGAATGCGCGTCTGAATATCCCGCGCGCTCTGTGTGACTTTGGCCCGTGTTGCGTCGGGGATGGTATCGGCAAAACCACTGTCGACAACTTCGATCAAGCCGTCGATCTGCGCGATCATGATGTCATTTGTTATACCGGATCGCCATGCTTCGGCCCGCGTGGGGAAGCTGCGATCATAGGTGCCGAGTGCACGCCCGATCCGGTGCTCGCGCAACCGCAGGATTGAAAAGTCCAGCGCTGTGATGATCTGGCGGGTAAACTCCTGATGTGACAGATAGACCGGATTGTCAGGACCCGCGTGTCTGACAAGGTCGGCCCAACCATCGGGCGCAAACCAGCCATCATAAAGTGCGTGTCCAATCTGGGCCAGATTTCCAGCCACACCGACAAGGGCCGGACAGGTCTGAACATCATCAAACAGCAGCCGCTCAAGCGCTGGCAAGCCTTGGGTGCCGGCGCTGGATGCGGCGATCACGGCAGGGATTGCCTGTTCGCCTTCCGGGCGCTTTAGAAGATCAGTCACCGCGCGACCGACAAAGTTCTTTTTGTCAGGAAAGAAATTGACCGTGAGTGCCGCTGCCTGGGTTTCGATTGGGCCGAACTGATAGGCATCCAGCGGGGCCCATGCACGCCACGCATCTGCAAAAGCATCTTCGATCAAGGTGCGGTCAGCAGACGTTTCACAATATGCGGTTGCGGCGTCGAACAGGGAGGCAGTTTCGTCTTGAAACTTACCAAACTGATGTTCCAGAGCGGCAAGCATGCGGTCGGTCAATGCGTTGTAGTCGATGGCTGGGGTCTGGTCAGCAGCCCACAAAATCGAGGGCAAGATGCTGGCGGTTACAAAGGTTACTAGGTTTTTCATAGTGATTCCAAAAACGCGATCAGGGCAGCACGATCTTCCGAACCCAACAGGCGGGTGTTTTCGCGCGCTGTCGCAGCTTCGCCACCGTGCCACATAATTGCTTCTAACACTGTGCGCGCGCGTCCGTCGTGAAGAAAGCTCTTTTGTCCGCTGACCTGTTCGGTTCGCCCCAACCCCCACAAAGGCGCTGTGCGCCATTCCCGTCCCGTGGCGTGCCATTCCGGGCGGTGATCGGCCAATCCGTCGCCCATGTCGTGCAACAGCAGGTCTGTGAATGGCCAGATCAGCTGAAAGGACCGCACGGGATCGTCTGGCAATCGGTGTGTCACAAAGGCAGGCTGGTGGCAGTCTGCACAGCCCGATGAATGAAAGACAGACTTCCCTCTGAGAACCTGCGCATCATTTGCATTCGCGCGAACCGGAACCGCAAGATTGCCGGCGTAGAACGCCATGAGATCCAGCGCCGTGTCGCCAAGCTCCTGATTGTCCTGCGGGGCCGAATTGCCATTGCGTGCGGTGCGGCAGTTTGTCTGCTGCGCAGTGCAGTCGCCATACGGCGTGGGAAACAGAGTGCTGGACAGGCCAATATCGCCGTTCGCTGCGTCGGCGGTCTGCTGACGTATCGTAGGATTGCCCGCTTTGTGGCCAAACCGGCCCAGCATCCATTGATCAAATTCGCGCGACCAGACGCGGTTGGGGCGGCCGGAAATGCCGTCTTTGTCGGTGTCGACGGGGTCCGCATTTGCCAGAATGTCTGCTTCCGGGATCGCTTCCATTAATCCCAATCCGATCATTTGCGGCGCGATGCGCGGAGAGGTCATGGTAAGTTCGTTCAATGGGCCTTGGCTGGATGACGCCAGCGTGTAGGTTGGGGCCTGCAACTCGACGACAAGACCGTCCGCCATGGTGACATGCTGGGTTTCGTAGTCAATGCGAAGTGAGCCTTCGGCCAAGTGCCCCGATATTGCTCGATCTTGAATTTGAGACCCGTAAAGGGGATCGGGATAGACTAGGCCATCCGAGGTAATTTGCGACAAACGTAGAACCAGACCGGGGGTCGGGTCATTAGGGTCTTCTGGTGGATGACCTCGCCCATCATTGATGTGACAGGCGGAACAGGCACGGGCGTTGTAAAGTGGGCCAAGTCCGTCCGATGAAATGGTCGAAGCGGGCCCCTGGACCCAGAGCTTTTCGAACAGAGCCTCGCCCAGCCTGAAATCCAGCGCCTGTATGGCTGTCAGCCCTGACGCTGGTTCCGAAAACGGTGCATGAACCGGAGGAGACATCGCGGTGGCTGCACCTGCAGATCGGCTTTCGTAGGGCGAACCTTTATGAAGGTCAGACGCGACTGCGGCGTCAATCCGCAGTTTCTCAGCTTCGGTGCGGGGGATGGGGGCAAGATGCGGCTCACCCCAGGGGGGCAAATCATCAGCCATCGCAACGTGGCCACCAATAATGAAAAGCACCAGACAAAGCGGGCCGCGCATCTCAGGCTCCTATAGAATGCGCCCCGTTTGTATTGCGGCAAGCCGATAAGGTAAAGTGACTCTGATAAAAATAGTCGGGATTATCTTGCTTCGCTACAGCTTCGCGTTTTTGCGCACAAAGGCTTCGATTGCATTGGCTGGAATCGCCCCGGCATGACGCGCAATTTCTTTACCGTTTTGATACAGGATTAGTGCGGGAATGCCTCGAATGTTGTTTTTCACAGACACTTTGGGGTGGTCTTCCGTGTTGATCTTCGCGAACCGGGCTTGCGGAGACATCGACCGGGCGGCCTGCGCAAAGGCTGGGGCCATCGACCGACACGGGCCACACCACGGAGCCCAGAAATCCACCAACAAAGGCGTGTAATCGTTCTTGGCGGCTTTGGACAACGTGGCGGGATCCAACTCACGCACCTTGCCGTCGTTCAGTTTTGCGCCGCACGTGCCGCATTTGGGGCCAGCGCCCAGCTTATCGGTTGGCACACGGTTTACGCTGCCGCATTCAAGGCAGGTCAATTTGGCTGAGCTGGACATCGGGTGCTCCTTTGAATTCTGTAAGTTGCATATGATAGTGGCAGCTGCAGTCGTCAAGAGATCAAACCGTGCTAAGCAGAATGCTGGTTTCACTGTTGGTGATACCCTCGACAACCCTCACATCGCGCAGCACCCGATCAAAATCCGTCAGACTTTCGGCGGTTAACTGTGCCACTAGGTCCCATTTCCCGTTTGTCGAGTGCAAACTGCGCAGCTCTGGCAACCCGCGTAGTCGCTTTATAACGGCAGTGGTGGATCGCCCAGACACTTCGATCATCATGATTGCATGAACGCCGTCAGGGCCATGGTCCTGTCGTGCGCGAATCGTGAAGCCCAGAACCGCGCCGCTGTCCAATAGACGGTCAAGGCGTGCCTGCACCGTGGCGCGTGACACACCGAGTATTTCGGCCAGTTTTGAGATAGGCGCGCGGCCATCTTCACGCAAGATTGCGATCAGGTTGCGATCAAGGTCGTCAAAAATATGCATAACATTTTGCTAAGTGAAATAACCAAATATGACAAGCAATTGTGTAATCATTTATAGTTATGCATATTATTTTTTAAAACATGAAGATGTTATGCTTGGATATTCAAATTGTTCCGAGACCCAGATGCCACAATCTTCACTCCAGGCGCCAAGCGCTGTGATCATGATCCGCCCTCATCATTTCCACCCGAATGCCGAAACGGCGCGGGACAATGGGTTTCAAACGGATGCACCTGCGAATGCCGCTGAAAAATTGGCCAAGCAGGCACAGTCCGAGATCACAATGGCAGTGCAGACGTTACGCGAAGCGGGCGTTCAGGTTCACCTGTTTGATGATCCACGCGATGACCGCCCGGACGCTGTGTTTCCGAACAACTGGTTTTCGACCCATCCCGGCGGGCATGTCGCTGTGTATCCAATGTATTCGCCGAACCGCCGGATCGAGCGGCGGTCTGATGTGCTTGAATTGCTCAAGCAACGTTATCGGGTACAGGACATCATCGATTATTCCGGGCTGGAGCAGGATGGGCTGTTTCTGGAAGGCACAGGAGCGATGGTTCTGGATCATGTTGAACGCGTCGCCTATGCTGCCCGGTCCAAACGTACCAGCGAAGTGCTGCTGGAACGGTTCTGCACACATTTCAACTATGAGCCCATGGTGTTTGATGCCTATGACGCTGCCGGTCTGCCGATCTATCATACTAATGTGTTGATGTGCATTGGTACCGACGTAGCGTTGATCGGGCTGGAAACGATTCACAATGCCGTGCGTCGCGAAGAACTGCGCGAGCGCTTGGCGCAAGGGGACCGCGATATCGTTGAACTGACACAGGATCAGATTGCAAATTTCGCAGGCAATGCGATTGAGTTGCAAGGGCGGGACGGTCGCCTATTGGCCATGTCAACGCGCGCTGCAAATGCCCTGTCTCCCACGCAACGCCAAAGAATCGAAGCGCATTTGAAGATATTGCCGCTGGAAATCCCTACAATCGAAATGGCGGGAGGGTCCGTGCGTTGCACCATTGCTGGAATCCACCTAAGCCCGCGTCCGCAATCCAACCCGGAAGGAGAGGCCCAATGACCAACATCCATCTGCTAGGTGCCCCAATAGAAGAAGGTGCTGGTCGTCGCGGCTGCATCATGGGGCCAGCGGCCTATCGTACTGCCGGTTTGGCTGAGGAACTGTCGTCGCTGGGCCACGAGGTCACCGATCTGGGCGACGCGCAACGCGATGAGGTTGGCGCGATTGAAACCGAACACACTCACCTGAAATTCCTACCGCAAGTTGCGGGTTGGGTACGCAGCCTGCACCGCCACGCCTATGATCTGGCAAAGCAGGATGTGTTACCAATCTATCTGGGTGGTGATCATGCGTTGTCGATGGGCACCGTAACCGGCCACGTCGCCGCCGCAGCCGAAATGGGGCGCCCACAATTCGTCTTGTGGCTGGATGCACATTCCGATTTCAATGTCCCCGCGTCCTCGCCCAGCGGCAACATCCATGGCATGCCGGTGGCGTTTGCTTGCGGGTTGGAGGGGTTCCCCGACATGTTAGGCAAACCCTTGCCTGCGCCGTTGGATCCGCAAAAGGTCTGCATGATCGGACTAAGGTCCGTGGACGGGATGGAGCGGGATTTGCTGCAAGCTTCAGGCGCACATGCTTATGACATGCGGGCCATTGACGAACACGGTATGGCCAAGCTTCTGTTGCCGTTTCTGGATCGCGTCGCGCAGGCCAACGGTCTGCTGCACGTCAGCCTTGATGTGGATTTCATTGAACCAGATATCGCACCCGCTGTCGGCACCACGGTTCCCGGTGGCGCCACATTCCGCGAGGCGCATCACATCATGGAAATGCTGCATGACAGTGGGCTTGTCAGTTCGCTTGATCTGGTCGAACTGAACCCGTTTCTTGACGACCGTGGTCGCACCGCCCGGTTGATGGTCGACCTGACCGCGAGCCTGTTTGGCCGGCGCGTTCTGGATCGCCGCACACAAAGTTACTGATCGTCGAAAGGACTTCCCATGCCTCCACTACCTTCTGAACTTGCTTATGTGCCTTTCGTGTCGGTTGAACACATGATGGGACTTGTCCACCATATCGGCATCGAGAAAGTGCTGATCGAACTCGCTGACGAAATCGAAGCCGATTTCAAACGGTGGGAGTTGTTTGACAAAACCCCACGCGTGGCCAGCCACTCTGACGTAGGGGTGATTGAGCTTATGCCGACTTCGGATGGCGAGATGTATGGCTTTAAATACGTGAACGGCCACCCCAAAAACACCAAAGAAGGGCTGCAAACTGTTACGGCTTTCGGTCTGCTGGCCGATGTGAACAGCGGCTATCCCAAGCTGCTCAGCGAAATGACAGTGCTGACTGCACTGCGCACAGCGGCGACCTCTGCGATGGTTGGTAAGCATCTGGCCCCAAAAGGTGCGACCACGATGGCGATGATCGGCAATGGTGCGCAATCGGAATTCCAGTGCCTGGCCTTCAAGGCGATCTGTGGCATCGACACGGTGCGTCTTTACGACATTGATCCGGCAGCGACCGCGAAATGCGCGCGAAACCTTCAAGGACAAGGCCTGACCGTGGTACCGTGCAAGACAGGCGAAGAAAGCATGGAAGGCGCACAAATCATCACGACCTGCACCGCAGATAAGCAGTATGCGACCATTCTGACCGACAACATGATTGGTGAGGGGGTGCATATCAACGCTATCGGCGGAGACTGCCCGGGTAAGACCGAACTTCACCGCGATATCCTGCTGCGCTCAAACATCTTCGTGGAATATCCCGAACAGACATGGATTGAGGGTGAAATTCAGCAACTGGATAAAGATCATCAGATTACCGAGCTGTGGCAGGTGATCACCGGTCAGGCAGCGGGTCGTCGTACCGACAAAGAAATCACATTGTTCGACAGTGTCGGTTTCGCAATCGAGGATTTCTCGGCTTTGCGCTACATCCTCAAGTCGATCGAAGGTACAGAGTTCTTCACCCAGCTTGATATGCTGGCAGACCCGGATGACCCGCGCGATCTGTTCGGAATGCTGGAGCGGTCGAAAGCCTAAGATACTGAAAGAAAAACTACGGGCGATGGATCACTCCACCGCCCGTTTTTTGTTCGTAGGTTTCGCGATGCTCAGCTTTCGTCGGCATAGTCCGCCAAAGGCGGGCAGGTGCAGACCAGATGACGGTCGCCATAGGCGTTGTCCACTCGGTTGACCGGCGACCAGTATTTGTCCACCCGGAAGCTGCCCGCCGGGAAACACCCCTGTTCGCGCGTGTAAGGACGATCCCATTCACCCACGAGGTCGACATAGGTATGCGGTGCGTTCTTCAGCGGGTTGTTTTCCGGGTCGATCTTACCGTCTTCGATCTCGCGAATTTCTTCACGGATCGCCAGCATAGCGTCGCAGAAGCGATCCAATTCGGCTTTGGTCTCGGACTCGGTCGGTTCAATCATCAACGTGCCTGCCACCGGCCAGCTCATCGTCGGTGCGTGAAAGCCGTTGTCGATCAGTCGCTTGGCGATGTCATCAACGGTAACGCCCGCGCTGTCAGCATAGGGGCGCGTGTCGATGATGCACTCATGCGCCACACGGCCATTGTTCCCGGTGAACAACACGTCGAACGCGCCTTTCAGTCGGGCAGCAATATAGTTGCCGTTCAGGATTGCTACCTTTGTGGCTTGCGTCAGGCCATCGCCGCCCATCATCAGGACATACGCCCAGCTGATCGGCAGGATCGAACCTGAACCGAAGGGTGCTGCAGACACCGCGCCCTCTTCCCCGATCAGCCCATTGCCCGGCAGGTGCGGCGCAAGATGTGCTTTGACCCCAATCGGGCCCATGCCGGGGCCACCGCCGCCATGCGGAATTGCGAAGGTCTTGTGCAGGTTCAGGTGGCTGACATCGCCGCCAATCTCGCCGAGTTTGGACAGGCCGACCATGGCGTTCAGGTTGGCACCGTCGATATACACCTGCCCACCGTGATCATGCACAATCTGGCATACTTCACGCACCGTGGCTTCGAACACACCGTGGGTCGAAGGATAGGTGATCATGCACGCGGCCAGCTTGTCGCCTGCCGCTTCTGCCTTGGCGCGGAAATCTTCAAGGTCGATATCCCCGTTCGCCGCCGACTTTACCACAACCACATCCATATCAACCATGTGTGCCGAGGCCGGGTTCGTCCCGTGCGCGGAAATTGGGATCAGGCAGATGTTGCGATCGCCCTGCCCATTGGCGCGGTGATAGGCCTGAATGGTCAAAAGCCCTGCATATTCGCCCTGTGCGCCCGAGTTGGGTTGCATCGACATATCGTCATAACCAGTGATCAAGCATAGCTTTTGCTTCAGATCCTCGATCATCTCGGCGTAGCCTTCGACCTGATCTTCAGGTGCCATCGGATGGATATAGGCAAACTCGCGCCATGAAATCGGCATCATCTCTGCCGCCGCGTTCAATTTCATGGTGCACGACCCCAAGGGGATCATGGCGCGATCAAGGGCCAGATCGCGATCCGCCAAACGACGCATATAGCGCATCATTTCGGTTTCCGCCCGGTTCATGTGGAACACGGGGTGGGTCAGATACTCGGACGTGCGCAGGCTGTCGTCTGGCAGACGATATTCGTTGTCGCTGTCGTCATAGTTGCGGGTGATGCCAAAGGCGCGCCAGACACCTTCAATCACTGCGGGGCGGGTGGCTTCATCCAGTGTGATGCCTACATATTCGCTGTCGACGGGACGCAGGTTGATGCCTTCCTCGCGCGCCGATTTCAGTACGGTGTTCTGAAGCGCACCCACATGTACGGTGATCGTATCGAAGAAGTGTTTCGAGGTGATGGTGAATCCCGCATCCTCAAGCCCTTTGGCTAGACGAACGGTTTTCAGATGCACGTCCTGCGCGATGGCTTTCAGGCCTTCGGGACCGTGGAACACCGCATAGAATCCTGCCATCACTGCCAGCAGCGCTTGCGCCGTACAGACGTTCGAAGTCGCTTTTTCGCGGCGGATGTGTTGCTCGCGGGTTTGCAGCGACAGCCGGTAGGCCTGATTGCCGCGCGCATCGACAGACACTCCAATCAAACGACCCGGCATGTTACGTTTATGCTTGTCGGCAGTTGCCATGTAAGCCGCGTGCGGACCACCAAAGCCCATTGGCACGCCAAAGCGCTGTGATGATCCGACGGCGATGTCGGCCCCCATCGCGCCCGGTTCTTTCAAAACCGTCAGAGCCAGCGGATCGGCAGACACGATACCAACGGCGCTTGCTGCGTGCAGGGCGGTGATCTGGTCGGTGAAGTCACTGACGCGGCCATAGGTGCCGGGATACTGGAAGATCGCGCCGAAGACGTCGTCCGCGACAAGATCTTTCTCGGGGTCACCGATGACGATCTCGATGCCAAGGGGAGCCGCGCGGGTTTTCATCACCGCGATGTTTTGCGGATGACAACCTTCGTCGACGAAGAACTTGGTTGCTTTCGATTTGGCGATACGCTGCCCCATAGTCATGGCTTCAGCACAGGCGGTGGCTTCGTCCAGCAACGATGCGTTGGCTATTTCCAGCCCAGTCAGATCTGAAATCATGGTCTGGAAGTTCAACAGTGCCTCAAGACGTCCTTGCGAAATCTCGGGCTGATAGGGTGTGTAAGCTGTGTACCACGCAGGGTTTTCCAGAATGTTGCGTTGGATCGCAGGTGGAGTGACGGTGCCGTGATACCCCTGACCAAGCAGTGAACGCATGACCACGTTCTTCGCCGCAACATAACGCATCTTGTGCAGTGCTTCGCGTTCGGACAAGGCCGGACCCCAGTCAAGCGCTTCATTCTGTCGAATGCTATCGGGCATGGTCTGGCTGATCAGATCGTCCAGATCCTTAACGCCGACGGTTTCGAACATCTCATCCATTTCGGTGGGCGAGGGGCCAATATGGCGGCGGTTGGCGAAGTCATAAGGTTTGTAACCAGTTGGCGCGAAGGGCATGGGCTTTCTCCATACGGGGGCGTGACAGTCGGGCGGGGGTAGTCAAGCCCCCGCGCAGGTTGTTCAATTGGGCAAGGCCCGAGGTTCAGCCGATGAACTTCTTGTACCCGGCTTCGTCCATGTAGTCGTCCAGCGGGCTGGTGTCAGAGGCTTTGATTTTGAAAAACCAAGCTTCACCTTCAGCGTCTTCGTTGACCTTGGTGGGCTCATCCACAATGGCTTCGTTCACTTCGACCACTTCACCATCAAGCGGGCTGAGAATGTCAGACGCGGCCTTGACGCTTTCGATCACGACAATCTCGTCATCCTTGGATACGGTGGCGCCGACCTCGGGAAGTTCGACAAAGACAACATCGCCAAGTTGTTCGGCAGCATGGGCGGTGATGCCTACAACATAGACGCCGTCTTCTTCGCGTAGCCATTCATGTTCTTCGGTGTATTTCATTCTGAGTCTCCTGCTGGATTTCTTGAATCAACGTTTATAGGTGGCGGGGCGGAACGGCATGTCCGCTACCGTAACAGGCAGGCGCTTGCCGCGTACATCGCCAAAAAGTTTCGTGCCAGTTTCGGCGTGGTCAATGCTGACGTAACCCATGGACATGGGGCGTTCTATCGACGGACCAAAAGCGCCAGAGGTCACGTGCCCAATCGGGCCGTCGGCATCCTCTGATGAAAATAGCTCGGTCCCGGCCCGCATGGGTGCGCGACCTTCCGGCAACAACCCAACACGGCGCCGGCTCGCACCGTTTTCAAACTCGGCCAGGATGCGGTCGGCCCCGGGGAAGCCGCCTTCGCGCTCGCCACCAGTCTTGCGCACTTTCTGCACGGCCCATTCAAGTGCACCTTCGACGGGCGTGGTCGTGGTGTCGATGTCATTTCCATAAAGGCACAACCCGGATTCAAGCCGCAAACTGTCACGCGCGCCGAGGCCGATAGGCTCGACAGTATCAATGGCAATCAAGGCGCGGGCGAATGCTTCGGCGTTTGCTTCTGGGACGGAAACTTCATAACCGTCCTCACCTGTGTATCCCGAGCGGGAAATCCAAAGTTCGCCAAAATCACTGTCCGTGATGGCAACGTCCATAAACTTCATCGCGGCGGCTGAAGGCACAAGACTGGACAGAGCTTCTTCAGCGGCGGGGCCTTGCAGGGCCAGAAGGGCCCGGTCGTTGATCACGTCGATCTCGCAATCTGTCAGATGCGCATGCATGTGGGCGATGTCGGCGTCTTTGCAGGCCGCATTGACCACGAGAAACAGGTGATCCCCGCGATTGGCGATCATCAGGTCATCCAGAATGCCGCCATCGACATTTGTAAACAGGCCATAGCGTTGACGTCCTTCGGCAAGGGCCATAACCGACTGGGGCACAAGGCGTTCTAGTGACTGAGCTGGATTATCGCCGCGCAGGATCACCTGACCCATATGGCTGACGTCAAACAGGCCAGCCGCCGCGCGCGTGTGCAAATGTTCCTTCATCACGCCAAGTGGATATTGCACAGGCATTTCATAACCCGCGAATGGCACCATCTTGGCACCAAGCTCAACGTGAAGGTCATAAAAACCTGTCCGCTTCAAATCGTCTTGGGATGCACCCATGGTCATTCCTCCATCTGTCGCCGGAATGCTATGGAAGCCATGCGTCCGACATCTTTTGAACGCTTGCGCGTTCATTGATGCCCCCTCTGTCCTTGTCGCCTGAGATCGTTATCCCTTCGGCGGGCATCTAGTGCCTCTCTCCAGAGTCCTGTGCGCCACATCGGTCCTTGGGCCTGAGAGTTTACCAGGGCGGTTGCTCCTTCGGCACTGGCGTTCGCCAGATTCTCCCGATGCGATGACGCTAAGTTAGCCGCCCGGATCGGTTAGAGCAAGAGCTTGAATGCAACCGTATGCGGCGTCATAGTATCTGTCATGAACGACCCCTATTTCTTCGGCTATGGTTCGCTGGTGAACCGTCGCACCCATTCATTTCAGAACACTCAGCCCGCGCAGGTGTCGGGCTGGCGGCGGGCTTGGCGCCGTTCGCCGCTTAGGAAGGTATGCTATCTGACGGCGGTGCCTGACCGTGCGGATTACATAGAAGGGGTGATCGCTTCGGTACCCGGCGCAGATTGGGCCGCACTGGACGAGCGCGAGCGGGCCTATGCGCGCGTTCCGCTTGGACCGGAGTTGCGACATCAAGCCGGTGCGGTGGATGTGGCAATATATGCTATCGAACATGATAAACATTTTGAGCCGACAGACGAAAACCCGGTTCTGCTCAGCTATCTTGATGTAGTGGTGCAGGGGTATCTGTCCGAGTTCGGCATGACAGGCGTCACGCATTTCTTCGAAACCACGGAAGGCTGGCACGCGCCGATTTTGAATGACCGCGATGCACCAATGTACACGCGCGCGCAAAATTTGACTGAGGACGAGCGTCAGATAGTGAACGAAGGCTTGTCGCGTTTATCGGCGAAAGTGAAACAGGGAAATTCGCTTGGTTAGCCGCTGATACGACTCGGCGTCAGTGTCGTATCGGGCCGGAGCCACCCTGCGCAATGTACTGGCGGACAACACCAAAGCAATGGCCGCAAAAATCAACCCACCTGCAGCCTGCCCGATCAACACGCCCGGAGCGCCCCACAGGGATGCGCCCAGAATGACAAGTGGTATGGTGCCCAATGTTTGACGCCCCCAATTGATCCAAGTGGAATAGAACGGGTGACCGAGATTGTTGAAGCTGGCATTGGTGACAAAAATCACGCCGTTGAAAAACCACGCGAGCGCCAATGGGCCACAGAACAGAAAGACAAGATCGCGGCTTAAACCTTCGGCATTGAACAGATCCGCAATAGGCGCGCGCAGGATAAACAGGATTGCGCTGACACCAACCGAAACGCAGAGGACAAACAGCAACCCGTCACGTATTGCGCGGCGCACTCGGTCTAATTGACCCGCCCCGAAATTTTGGCCGACGATGGGGCCGATGGCTCCGGACAGTGCAAAAATCACGGCAAAGGAAACCGGGACTAGTCGCCCGACGATGGCCATACCTGCTACGGCTTCTTCGCCGAATTCAGCCATGGCGCGGGTGACATAGGCCTGACCAACAGGCGTTGCAAACTGGGTCAGGATGGCAGGCAGGGCGATTGTCATGATGGCGGTGAAATCAACCTTGAAATCAACCGATCGGGGGCGGTCCAGCCCGCCATGATGGCGCAGCACGGGGTAAATCGACATGATCGCGATGGTGGCTCGCGCGCAGACCGAGGCAAGGGCAGCACCGGTCAGTTCGAGGTCCAATCCAAAGATCAGGATCGGGTCAAGCACCGCATTGACAACGCCGCCCCAGATTGTCGCCATCATGGCACGGCGTGCATCCCCATGCGCGCGCAAGATTGCGCCGCCGACCATGCCTACGATCAGAATTGGCAGGCTGGGAAGGATGATCCTAAGATATCCTGTGGCAAGCACCAATGTCTCGCCGGATGCACCCAATAGTGCGGTCAGTTGGGGCACGAATATCCAGACAATGGCGGCGAACACGCTTCCGATCACAACACCATACAGAAGGGCCGTCGCAGCACGCCGTTTTGCGGTTTGCTTGTCGCCTTCGCCCAATGCTCGTGCAACCAGCGCCCCTGCGGCAATGGACATTCCGATGCCAAACGAAGTCGTGAAGAACAGGATCGCACCGGCATAACCCACGGCCGCTGCGAGTTCTTCATGGCCAAGCATCGAGATGAAAATCATATCGACAAGGTCGACAAGGAAGATAGCCATCAAACCAACAGACGCGGTTAGCGACATAACCGTTATATGACGCATCAGATTGCCGCTTAGGAACGTCGCCTGTGCGGCGCCTGCGTTTGTCGGTTGGGCCATCATTATCTCCTGTCACGCCTGTTCAGCATGCAGGAGAGAGACGCGGTGGACCAGAGGCAATTGTCGCGTGGCTAATGCATGACCCGCGTGTGGGGTCAGCCCTTTGCGCGGATCACTTGCAGCAGCGGCAGAAGGGCCGACATGTCCGGCCCGTGGCTCATGCCAGTGACGGCTTTGCGCAGCGGCATGAACAGCCCGCGCCCTTTACGGCCCGTGGCTTCTTTCACGGCGGCGGTCCATTTTGACCAGCTGTCGGCGTCGTAAGGACCATCGGGCAGAAGCCCCATCGCGGTTGCGACGAACTCGCGGTCTTCTTCGTCGATCAGCGGCTCGGCGCCGTCGCGGCACAGGGTCCACCAGGCCTCCAGATCGCCAAGCGTTGTGATGTTCTCACGCGCGACGCTCCAGAACGCGTTGGCTTTGTCGGCGGGAACACCAAGGCCGTCGAGCGTGTCCGCGACTGCTGTGACAGGCAGGTGCGACAGATAACGCGCCGTCAGCGGAAACAGGTCCTCGACATCGAACTTGGTGGGGGCAGAACTGAAACTCGACAGGTCGAACCCCTCGACGATTTCATCCAGCGAATTGCGAAGCTCGACCGGTTGCGATGACCCCAGACGGGCCAACAGGCTCAGCAATGCCATCGGCTGCACGCCGCGTTCGCGCAGGTCACGGATCGCCAATGTGCCAAGACGCTTTGACAGCGCCTCGCCCTGCGGGCCGGTCAGAAGCGAGTGGTGGGCGAAGGATGGCACCTTGCCGCCCAGGGCTTCGATAATCTGGATTTGTGTGGCGGTGTTAGTCACATGATCCGACCCCCGCACCACGTCCGTGATGCCGAAGTCGATGTCATCACAGACCGACGCCAGCGTATAAAGAAACTGCCCGTCACCCCGGATCAGCACCGGGTCAGACACGGACGCCGCATCAATCGAGATGTCACCCAGAATGCCATCGGTCCAGTTGATCCGCTCGTGATCCAGCTTGAACCGCCAGTGACCCTGCCCACGTTCTTCGCGCAGCTTGGCTTTTTCATCGTCAGCCAGCGCCAACGCCGAACGGTCATAGACCGGCGGCTTGCCCATGTTCAGTTGCTTCTTGCGCTTAAGGTCCAGCTCGGTCGGTGTCTCGAAGCACTCATAAAACCGACCCATATCGCGCAATTGCTGTGCGGCTTCTTCATAGCGGTCCAGCCGGTCGGATTGCTTTTCGACCCGATCCCATGTCAGGCCCAGCCATTCCAAGTCTTCCTTGATGGCATCCGCGTATTCCTGTTTGGACCGCTCGGGGTCTGTGTCATCAAGGCGCAGGATGAATTGTCCGCCCGATTTGGCCGCGATCAAATAGTTGAACAGCGCGGTGCGCAGGTTGCCAACATGGATGTAGCCGGTGGGCGAAGGTGCAAAACGGGTGGTGGTCATGGGTCAGGTCTCCTTGGCTCGACCCTCTTTCATACTGGCCCGCTTTTGTCCATATAATCTGGTATGACTCGCAAATACGCCCCCTCCATCACTGATATCGAAGCGCTTGCCCATGACGCCCGGCAACGCTTGCCGCCTGCCTTTGTCGAAAAGGCGCTGGAGGTCGCGATCCGGGTCGAGAACATGCCGAATGCCGTCCTACTGTCCGAGATGGAAATCGAAGATCCGTTCGAGTTGACCGCCGTTTACGAAGGGATCCCTCTGACGCAGAAATCTGTATCCGATCAGCCCTTCGCGCCGGACACGGTCACGTTGTTTCGCCGTCCCATTCTGGATGAATGGGCGTCGCGCGGGGATGTTTCGCTGGCTGAACTGGTTGGGCACATCGTCGTGCATGAATTTGCCCATCACTTCGGATGGTCGGACGAGGATATCGCGCAAATTGATCGTTGGTGGGAATGATCAGCTGGGCCGAACCTTCCATGTCTTGTCCAGTTCGCGAAGTCCTGCGCGGATAAGTTCGGCCAATACGTCCCGATCAATATCGGCCAGTTTGTTTACGTAAAGACAGGACTTGCCCATCTTGTGTTTGCCAAGCCGGGCCAGAATGTCACCGAAATCCGCATATCCCGGCATGATATAGATTGAATGGCGCGCCTTTCGCGGGGAAAATCCGGTGGCCAGAAAATCTCCCTCGCGCCTGCTGTCATAGCGGTAGTGATAGCGGCCATAGCCGATGATGGAAGGTCCCCACATCGCAGGTTGAAACCCCGTGACATCGCGGAACAACTGGTCAAGCGTGTGGGCATCCTCGCGTTTTGACAAGGGTTGGACCGCCGCGATGAAATCGGTGACGGCCTGTCCGGTAGGTTGGGTTTTAGTGTCGCTCATGTTCTGCCAATGTGCTTGCTTTCTAGGCATGTCACGATTGCGTGACGCTATCCATTTCTAGTCGCATTTCCAGTATAGTGCAGGTTCGATTTTCATCAAAATCTGCTCTTACTGGGAGGTCACTCATGAAAACTTTTTCTTTTCCAAATCTGTCGCGTCGGCATCTGTTGATGGCGGGCGCAGCTGCCCCTTTGGCCGGACTGGCCACAGCTCCTGCGTACGCTTTTGCCCCGCAAACGGGATTGACCACCACTGCATCGCAGACCGTAAAACTTGGGGAATTTGAGGTTACGACACTTTTGGCGGGCAATCGAACAGTGGAAGATCCGCAAAGCATATTTGGCATGAATGCCAGTGCAGAAGAGTTCGCGGCGGCGTCAGAAGCCGCAAATATTTCAACAGCCGCCGCTCAATTTTTCTTTACGCCGACATTGATCAACACTGGGTCTGAACTTGTATTGTTTGACACCGGATTGAATGCCGAAGGGATCACAGCTGCACTGGCGCGGGCGGGATACACGCCCGACCAAGTGGACATCGTTGTGATCACCCATATGCACGGGGACCATATCGGCGGGCTGTCTGGCGATGCGGGCGTTACTTTCCCCAATGCGCGCTATGTCACCGGAGCGGTAGAGTTCGATCATTGGGCAGCGGCGGGCAACGAAGGTTTTGAGGCAAAGGTCGCCCCACTGGCCGAGCAAACCACGATGATCAATGGTGGCGACACTGTCATTTCGGGCGTCGAATCTGTCGAAGCCTTTGGGCACACGCCCGGCCACATGGCTTACCGTATTGAAAGTGAAGGCAAGTCGCTGCTGATCGCGGCGGATTTCGCCAACCATTATGTCTGGTCACTGGCTTACCCGGATTGGGAAGTGAAGTTTGACCAAGACAAATCCGCAGCTGCCGACACTCGCAAAACGCTGTTGGGAATGCTGGCAGCCGAAAAGATGCCCTTCATCGGTTATCACATGCCATTTCCCGCGCTGGGCTATGTCGAGGAACGTGACGCAGGCTTCCACTATGTGCCGCATAGCTATCAGCTTTTGATGGGCTGATGCGCAAGCGGCGGGGCGATCAGCTTTCGTCCCGCCAGCGGTTCACAATCGGATAGCGACGATCCAACCAGAAGCTGCGCATGGTCAGACGGGTGCCCGGCGCGGATTGGAAGCGTTTGTATTCCGAGATGAAGATCAGGTGCTCGACCTTCTTGACGGTCGCGCGGTCAAACCCTTCGGCCACTAGTTCGGCCACCGATTTTTCGTCGTCGATTAGGCCCTCAAGGATACCGTCCAGCACCTCGTAAGGTGGCAGGCTGTCTTCGTCCTTTTGATCCGGGCGCAGTTCAGCGGAGGGGGGTTTGTCGATGATCGATACCGGGATCACCTCGCCCTCGGGGCCTTCCATCCAGTCGCGGTGATTGGCGTTGCGCCAGCGGCATTGCTCAAACACCCGCGTTTTATATAGGTCTTTGATCGGGTTATAGCCGCCGGACATATCACCATAGATCGTGGCATATCCCACGGCGACCTCGGATTTGTTTCCTGTGGTCAAAAGCATCGCGCCAGTCTTGTTGGACAGCGCCATAAGCAGCAGACCACGCAGACGCGACTGGATGTTTTCCTCGGTCACGTCAGGTTCGGTGCCTTCAAAAAGCGGCGCCAGAGTATTGGTAATCGCGTCACGACCTTCTTTGATCGGCACGATGTCATAGGAGCAGCCAAGGCGCTGGGCGATGTCCTTTGCGTCATCCAGTGAGCTTTGTGATGTATATTCCGAGGGCAACATGACACAGCGCACGTTCTCCGGCCCAAGTGCATCAGCAGCAATGGTCGCGACAATCGCGCTGTCGATCCCGCCGGACAGGCCAAGAAGCACCTTTTTGAAGCCGGTTTTACCCATGTAGTCACACAGGCTTTCGACCATCGCGCGATAGTCCTGTTCCCACTCATCCCCATGCACGGCAATGGGGCCGGGGGTGATGCGCCATCCGTCATCTGTCAGGTTCAGATCGACGTGCCGGATTTCTTCGTCGAAGGTCGACATGCGGAACGCAAGCTCTCCGCCTGGGTTCAGCGCGAAAGACCCGCCATCGAACACTTGATCGTCTTGCCCGCCCACCATGTTCAGATAGATCAGCGGCAGCCCCGTTTCGACGACGCGCGCCACCATGTGGTTAACGCGAACGTCGAACTTGCGTCGGTAATAGGGCGAGCCGTTGGGTATCAGCAGAAACTCGGCCCCGCTTTCGGCTAGAGTTTCGCAGACGTCCTCGCCATGCCACGCGTCTTCGCAAATCGGGATGCCGACACGGATATGACCCATGGCAATTGGGCCTTGTGGATCGGCAGATGTAAACTGCCGTTCTTCGTCAAACACTGTGAAATTGGGCAGGCGTTGTTTCAAAACACGTGCCGCTACTTTGCCTCCGTGCAGAATGTAATAGGCGTTGAACAGATGCGTGCCATCATGGAACGGGCCTCCAATGCAGATTGCGGGGCCATCCGCACATTCTGAGGCCAGCTGCTCGACTGCCGCCATCGCATCGCGGAAAAACTGGGGGCGCATCACAAGGTCTTGTGTCTGATAGCCGGTGATAAACGCTTCGGGCAGGGCCAACAGGTCGCTGCCCGCGGACTTTGCTTGCTCCCACGCAATGCGCGCTTTGTCAGCATTGGCCGCAATCGCTCCGACGGTGGGGTTTAGTTGTGCCAACGTCAGGCGGAAATGGTCACTCATCGCGCGTATCCTTGTGGCCCGGCGATCCCTGCCGGGTTTGATCTTGCGCACAGATGTAGCAGGTTTGCGTGCGGGATAAAGACCATGCGTTGGAAAACCGTTGTTTCGGGGCAGACCCTCGCATAGTCTTGATACGGGTTTGCGTGGGTTGAAGCGCGAAAATGGTACTCATTGAAAGAGGTTGGACATGGATCCCCTTCGCACAGGTTTTCGCGGTGTTGTCTTTGGATTGGCGCTGGGTACGTCGCCCGTATTGGCGCAGATCGAAACCAAGCAATATGAAGATGGCGCGGTTTATGAAGGGACATTCAAGGGCGGTGTGCAACACGGCATGGGTACACTGCAACTGCCAACGGGTTACGAATATACCGGAGAGTTCATCGAAGGCGAGATCATCGGACAAGGGGTGGCGCGGTTTCCCAACGGCTCGATCTATGAAGGCAGTTTTGCCAAGGGCAAACCCGAGGGGTTCGGCAAGATCACTTTCGCTGACGGTTCGACCTTCGAGGGTGATTGGGTGGATGGCAAGATCAACGGATCGGGGCTGGCGATCTATGCCAACGGCATCAAATACGAAGGCGGATTTCGCAACGCCATGCATCACGGGCAGGGGCGGCTGCAAAGCCCGACTGGCTATGTCTACGAAGGTGACTGGGTCGCCGGCGTGAAAGAGGGGCGCGGCACCTCAACCTATGCTGACGGTTCGTCGTATGATGGTGAGATGCGCGCAGGCGAACGTCATGGCACAGGTGTTCTGACCCAAGCGGATGGTATGATTTTCGATGGCACGTGGGAAAAGGGCCAGATGCAGGGTGAAGGCATCCTGAAACAGGCCAATGGTGACATCTATTCCGGAAACTTCGAAGCGGGGGCCCGTCAGGGGCAGGGTGTGGTCGAATATACCAACGGTGACCGCTATGAAGGGAGCTTCGAAAATGACAAGCGCCAAGGCCAAGGCGTATTCGAAGGTACTGACGGTTATCGCTATGAGGGCAATTGGGTTGCTGGTGTGATCGAAGGTGCGGGCAAAGTGACCTATCCCGACGGCTCGGTTTACGAGGGACAGTTTCGCGATGGACTGGCTGACGGTACGGGCATGATCACCTATCCTGACGGCAACACCTATGAAGGTGAATGGAAAGCTGGCGTGATCGAAGGCAAGGGCGTTGCCCGCTATGCCAATGGCACCGTTTATGACGGCATGTTCAAAGATGCGCTTTATGACGGGCAGGGCAGTTTAACCACAGCGGATGGAACATCCTACATTGGGGAATGGCAAGCGGGTCAGCCGCACGGGCAAGGCCGCTCAGTCTTCGCCGATGGTGCGACATATGAAGGTGGGTTTGTTGGGGGGTTGCGTGAAGGCAAGGGCAAATACACTGTTGCCGAAGGGTTTTCGTATGATGGTGAATGGCTGTCGGGGCTGTTTCACGGGCAGGGTGTGGCGATCTATGCCAATGGCGACCGCTACCAAGGCAGTTTTCAAAAAGGAAAACGTCATGGCGAAGGCGTTGTGACCCGTGCTGATGGCAGTCAGGAAGATGGCACATGGGAAGACGGTGTTATTGCCGGGGCAGCCACAACTTCGCCTGCGCCAGAACTTGACAGTACAGCCGGGGCAGCCGCGGCCGAGGCAAGTACGGACGCCGCTGCCAACTAGGTTTAACCCAGCTAATAAGATAAAATGCTTTATCTCGACAAATACCGCCCTATAGTCGCGCCTATGGCAATGCAGAAACATATCACGACTTCGGGCCCCGCGCTGGGTCTTCTGCTTCTTCTTAGCCGCCTCTGAGCGTGCCGTTTTGGCGCGACCGCTCAGGGGATCCGCCATACGCGCCACGAACCGGCCCGATATCGGGCCACCAAGGCTAAGACATTTCTACTGAAAGATAAGACTATGACCACCACATCGGATCACGTGTTGATTTTCGACACAACTTTGCGTGACGGCGAACAAAGCCCCGGCGCGACCATGACACATGACGAGAAACTGGAAATCGCCGAGATGCTGGACGACATGGGCGTCGACATCATCGAAGCTGGTTTCCCGATTGCGTCCGAGGGCGATTTCGCAGCGGTGAGCGAGATTGCGAAACGGTCGAAAAACTCGGTTATTTGCGGGCTGAGCCGCGCGAATTTTAAAGACATTGACCGCTGCGCCGAAGCTGTGCGGCATGCCACCAAGCCGCGTATCCACACCTTCATCGGCACCTCGCCCCTGCACCGAGAAATTCCCAACCTGACCAAAGACGCGATGGCGGATCTGATCCATGAAACCGTGACTCACGCGCGCAATCTGACGGATGATGTGCAATGGTCTGCGATGGATGCCACCCGCACCGAGCATGACTATCTGTGCCGGGTGATTGAGATTGCGATCAAAGCGGGCGCCACAACGATCAACATTCCCGACACAGTGGGCTATACCGCCCCGCGTGAAAGCGCCGATCTGATCCGCATGCTGATTGAGAAAGTGCCGGGCGCAGACGAGGTAACCTTCGCCACTCATTGTCACAACGATCTGGGCATGGCGACCGCGAACTCGCTGGCGGCGGTTGAGGCTGGGGCGCGCCAGATTGAATGCACCATCAACGGTCTGGGCGAACGCGCGGGCAATACTGCGCTGGAAGAGGTCGTGATGGCCTTGAAAGTGCGCCACGACATCATGCCGTGGGACACAGGCGTGGATACCACCAAGATCATGAACATCTCGCGTCGCGTGGCGCAAGTGTCGGGCTTTGCCGTGCAATACAACAAAGCCATCGTTGGCAAAAACGCCTTCGCCCACGAAAGCGGCATTCATCAGGACGGCATGCTGAAGAATTCTGAGACGTTCGAGATTATGCGCCCCGAAGATGTGGGTCTGTCTGAAACCAGTCTGGTCTTGGGTAAGCACTCGGGCCGGGCTGCGCTGCGCGACCGGCTGAACCAGTTGGGCTTTGACATTGGTGACAACCAGTTGAAAGACGTGTTCGTGCGGTTCAAGGAACTGGCAGACCGCAAGAAAGAGGTGTTTGACGACGACCTGATTGCTCTGATGCGCGACGGGACGGACGCCGCGAATGACCGCATTCAGGTGAAGTTCCTGCGGGTGATCTGCGGGACCGAGGCACCGCAATCCGCTGACCTGACATTGGAAATCGACGGCGTGGACCACCAGAAAACCGCCACCGGCGACGGGCCGGTCGATGCGACGTTCAATGCGATCCAGGCGCTGTTTCCACATGACGCCCGCCTGCAACTGTATCAGGTGCACGCCGTGACCGAAGGGACCGATGCACAGGCAACCGTGTCCGTCCGGATGGAGGAAAACGGCAAGATCGTCACCGGTCAGTCTTCCGACACCGATACGGTGGTGGCATCCGCCAAGGCTTATGTGAACGCGCTGAACAACCTGTTGGTGCGGCGCGAGAAAACCAAGCCCGAAGGCGTTTGAAACATTGACCAACATACGGGCGGGGCTACACTCGCCCGTATGATACGCGCCCTATCCAACCGTACATATGCCACGCTGTTCACAGCACAGGTGGTGGCGTTGTTGGGCACCGGGTTGATGACGATCGCTCTAAGTCTTCTGGCCTACAAGCTGGCAGAGGATGCAGCCGGCGCTGTTCTGGGCACGGCCTTTACGATCAAGATGGTTGCCTATGTCGGACTGTCGCCGGTTCTGGCTGCGATTGCAGAGCGGCTGCCGCGAAAAGCAGTTATGATCGGTGCCGATCTGGTGCGTGCGGCGGTAGCGCTGGCTATGCCATTCGTTACCGAGGTTTGGCAGATCTATCTTCTGATTTTTATGCTACAAACTGCGTCAGCCAGTTTCACGCCGGTGTTTCAGGCGACCATCCCTGATGTGCTAACGGATGAAGACGACTACACGCAGGCGCTTTCCCTGTCGCGTCTAGCCTATGACCTTGAAAACCTTCTCAGCCCAACGCTTGCCGCATTGCTTTTGCTGGTAATCTCGTTCCACGGGCTTTTCGTTGGCACTGTTATAGGATTTCTGGTTTCAGCGGCTCTTGTGGCGTGGACCTCGCTTCCTCAGCGTGAACAGTCTGCGGAAAAAAGACCGTTTCGAGATCGGCTGACTCGCGGCAGTCGGATATATCTTGCGACACCGCGATTGCGCGGTCTATTGGCGTTGAACCTAACGGCCGCTTCGATTGGGGCTTTTGTTCTGGTCAATTCGGTTGTGCTGGTCCGGTCTGAATACGGGTTGGGAGAGCGGTCATTGGGTGTCGCTATGGCGGCATTTGGGGGTGGCTCGATGCTGGCAGCGATCTTACTGCCTCGCGTGCTGAAGCGGGCGCGAGAACGTGATGTGATGGTGCCGTCCGCATTTGCGCTGATAGCTTTGGCCTTTGCCTTCGCCGCGTTAAGTTGGGGCGCGTCGCTTCCTTCTTGGGGGATTTTCTTGACAATTTGGGCGCTGATCGGCGGGCTTTACTCGGCGATCCTGACACCTTCTGGGCGGTTGTTGCGCATCTCGGCCCATTCCGAGGATCGTCCGGCAATCTTTGCGGCGCAGTTCGCTCTGTCTCATGCGTGCTGGCTTGTGACCTATCCCTTGGCAGGTTGGGTCGGTAAAGTTGCGGGTTTGTCGGTTTCACTTCTTATGCTTGGTGGGATGGGCGCGCTGGGCGTTCTCGCCGCGATCAGGTTTTGGCCCTCCACGACCGAACGGATCGTCAAACATAGCCATCCCCACCTGCCTCCTGATCACCCGCACATGAAAGCTTATCACGGTCACGGGCATAGCCATGCACATGCCTTCATCATTGACGATGAGCACAAGGTCTGGCCGACCCACGGTTAAGCAGATGAATGCTTCTTGCAATAACGCAATTTCAGCCTTTCCATCTAAGCAATAAGCCGCTTGTGAATGCGTATTAGGTCTTTCACCCAAGCGTGCCGACCCTTATATATCCATCGGTCTGCGCCCATTTGGGGAATCGCGGACCATAAGGGTATTGAAGCGGGGTAGGCAGTAATGGTTGGGTTTTCGAGTCTGTTTTCGTCGGACATGGCAATTGACCTTGGAACGGCGAACACACTGGTTTACGTGAAGGGCAAGGGAATTGTCTTAAACGAACCTTCGGTCGTTGCCTACCATGTCAAGGACGGGGTCAAAAAGGTGCTGGCCGTTGGTGAAGACGCCAAGCTGATGCTGGGCCGGACCCCCGGTTCCATCGAAGCCATTCGGCCCATGCGCGAAGGTGTGATTGCCGACTTTGACAGCGCGGAAGAGATGATCAAGCATTTCATCCGCAAAGTGCACAAACGCACAACATTCTCGAAGCCGAAAATCATAGTCTGCGTCCCCCACGGTGCCACCCCGGTTGAGAAACGTGCCATTCGCCAATCCGTGATCTCGGCTGGTGCCCGCAAGGCCGGGTTGGTTGCCGAACCGATTGCTGCTGCAATTGGGGCCGGTATGCCGATCACCGATCCGACCGGGAACATGGTCGTCGACATTGGCGGCGGTACCACCGAGGTGGCCGTAATGTCGTTGGGCGATATCGTCTATGCGCGCTCGGTGCGCGTGGGCGGCGACCGAATGGATGATGCGATCATCAACTATCTGCGGCGTCAGCAGAACATTCTTGTGGGCGAAACCACGGCAGAACGGATCAAGACCTCAATCGGCACGGCTCGTATGCCGGACGATGGGCGCGGCGCGTCGCTGAAAATTCGCGGGCGTGACCTGTTGAACGGCGTGCCCAAAGAAACCGAGATTTCTCAGGCACAGGTGGCCGAAGCATTGGCCGAACCCGTGCAGCAAATTTGCGAAGCGGTGATGACCGCACTGGAAGCCACCCCGCCCGATCTTGCGGCGGATATCGTTGACCGTGGCGTGATGCTGACCGGTGGTGGTGCGCTTCTGGGCGAGTTGGACCTTGCGCTGCGTGAACAGACCGGTTTGTCGATCTCGGTCGCGGATGAAAGCCTGAACTGCGTGGCGTTGGGAACTGGCAAAGCGCTGGAGTTTGAAAAGCAACTGCGCCACGTCATCGACTACGACAGCTGACTGTCCCGCCCCGTATCGTTGGGGCTGGTCTCGTCCAGTGTGAGCGGAGGCCATCTTGGCAAAAAAGAGCAATCAGAGCGACATCTATGCCCGCCCGCTGCGCAGGCTGCTGGTCGGGATTCTGATGCTGTGTCTGTTTTTGGTCTTCCTTATCTGGCGCATCGATAGTCCGCGGGTGGAACGCTTTCGCGCTAATCTGGTGGATCGCGTAGTGCCCAGCTTTGACTGGGCTCTGGTGCCGGTCACGAAACTTGTTGGTATGGTCGAGGATTTTCAATCTTATCAGCGAATTTACGAGCAGAATCAGGAATTACGCCGCGAGCTGCAGCAGATGAAAGCCTGGAAAGAGGCCGCCCTTCAGCTGGAACAGGAAAACGCGCAGCTCTTAAACCTGAACAACGTTCGGTTGGACGCACAATTGTCCTATGTCACCGGTGTCGTGTTGACCGACAGCGGGTCGCCGTTTCGCCAATCGGTGCTTCTTAACATAGGCGCGCGTGACGGGATCATTGACGGTTGGGCCACGACGGATGGGCTGGGACTGGCGGGCCGTATTTCGGGTGTCGGTCAGAAAACAAGTCGCGTGATCCTTTTGACCGACAGCAACAGCCGTGTGCCGATCATCGTCCAGCCGTCAGGCCAGACGGCCTTGTTAGTGGGCGATAACTCGGCTGCGCCACCTATTGAGTTTCTGGAGGCTCCCGAGAAGGTGCGCCCCGGCGATCGTGTCGTGTCATCGGGCGATGGCGGGGTTTTCCCAGCAGGGCTTTTGGTTGGGCATGTCGCAATGGGCACCGATCGACGTTTGCGTGTCCGACTATCAGCCGACTATGAAAGATTGGAATTCCTTCGGGTTCTGCGCAGTCATCCCGGTGAGAAGGTG
Organism: Aliiroseovarius sp. F47248L; assembly: GCF_023016085.1. Classification (NCBI taxonomy): domain Bacteria; kingdom Pseudomonadati; phylum Pseudomonadota; class Alphaproteobacteria; order Rhodobacterales; family Paracoccaceae; genus Aliiroseovarius; species Aliiroseovarius sp. F47248L. Next base: position 230,596 of record NZ_JALKBF010000001.1, read on the forward strand.
GATGACGACGGGGCGTTGATCGTCTCGACGCCCGCACTTCCCCCGCTTCCAGAACCAACCCTAGAGAGCACGGACCCAGAGGCGCAAGCCGAAGCGCCGGCGACAGGGGGGACGGACGGATGACAGATCATCTTACCCTCATGCGCTGGCTGTTTTCGATCGCGCTTGCCGCAATCGCGGCGGTCGTGCTGTTCGCGCGCCTTTTGCCGATTGATCTGACGCCGGGGCGGTTTCCCGGCCCAGATATCCTGTTAGCCTTCACGTTTGCCTGGGTGCTACGCCGCCCCGACTATGTGCCGGTCTTGCTGGTTGCTGTTCTGTTTTTCCTGATGGATATGCTATTATTGCGTGTCCCGGGCGTCTGGCCTCTGATGGTCGTCGCAGGATCGGAATTCCTGCGTCGTCGCGAATCCGGACTGCGCGAACAGCATTTCCTTGTCGAATGGGGGCTTGTCGCCATGACCCTGTTCGCCATGTTGATTGGGCAACGCGTTCTGTTGGCTGTGTTCTTCGTCGATCAGGTGCCATTTGGGCGGGAGTTGATGCAACTCATTTCGACGGCTGCGGTCTATCCGTTGGTGGTCTTTGTGTCTGTCTTTCTGCTGGGTGTGGAAAAACTGCAGCCCGGGGACGATGCAATCACAAGGCAAGCGTCATGAAACGATCGCCAATTGATACCGAAAAAAGTGCCCGGGGCATCACCCGTCGGGGGTTGTTTCTGGGTGGCTTACAAGTGTCCTTTGCCGCGCTTCTGGTTGGGCGAATGCGGTTTATGCAAGTCGATCAGACCGATGAATACCGCACGCTCGCCGAAGAAAATCGTATCAAGTTTCAGCTGATCCCACCCGCAAGGGGATTGATCCACGACCGCAATGGAAAATTGATTGCGGGTAACGAACAGAACTATCGCATTGTTCTTGTGCGTGAAGATGCGGGTGATCCAGCCAAAGTATTGAACCGGCTTCGAAAAATTATCTGGATCGAGGATGAAGAGGTCGAGCGTATCTTGACAGAGATGAAGCGGCGCAGCTCTTTTGTGCCGGTTACAGTGGCGGATCGCGTCGCTTGGGAAGACGTCGCAGAGGTAGCGATTAACGCGCCCGTTCTACCCGGCATCACCCCCGAAGTCGGCTTGTCGCGCATCTATCCGCGTGCCTCCGATTTTGCACATGTGGTGGGCTATGTTGGTCCGGTGTCCGACTATGACCTGGGCAAGCTGGAAGACCCCGACCCGCTTCTGCAAATCCCGCGCTTTCAGATTGGCAAAAGCGGTGTAGAGGCGAAATTGGAGCTGTCATTGCGTGGTTCTGCCGGCACGCGCGAGGTCGAAGTGAATGCCGTCGGGCGAGAGATGCGTGAGCTGGGGCGCGAAGAAGGGCAAGCGGGGGACAATATCCAGCTTACCATTGATGCGGACCTTCAAGCATATGTTCAGGCGCGGATGGCAGGCGAAAGCGCAGCTGCGGTCGTGATGGACACGCATACCGGTGACGTGTTGGCCATTGGGTCAACGCCATCCTTTGACCCCAACAAGTTTGTACGCGGAATTTCAGGATCGGATTACAAGGCGCTGCTGGATGATCCGTATCGACCGCTCGCGGCGAAACCGGCACAGGGCACGTATCCGCCCGGTTCGACCTTCAAGATGGTGACGGCGCTGGCCGCGCTGGAAGAGGGCGTGATCGGCGTCGGAGAAACAGTGAATTGCCTTGGCCATGTCGAGGTGCACAAACGTCGGTTCCACTGTTGGAAGCGCGTCGGGCACGGCAAGGTCGACCTAGTGAAAAGCCTGCGCGAAAGCTGTGATATCTATTACTATGAGATTGCGCAACGGGTCGGGATCGAGAAGATCGCGGCAATGGCGCGGCGTCTTGGTTTGGGCGATCGTCTTGATCTGCCCTTGTCAGCCGTCGCTCAGGGCTTGGTTCCGGATAAAGCATGGAAAAGAGAAGCCCGCGGGGCGGATTGGGTGATCGGCGACAGTCTGAATGCAGGAATCGGGCAAGGCTTCGTGTTGGCATCGCCCTTGCAACTGGCTGTGATGACGTCGCGGATCGCAACGGGTCAATCTATCTCTCCACGTGTGGTGCGCGCAATCAATGGGGTCGAGCAACCCATCCTGAACGGCGGACCGCTTGGCATCGGGCAAGACAGTCTGCAATTCATTCGGCAGGGGATGTACGAGGTGGTGAACGCCAAACGTGGCACAGGTGGGCGATCCAAGATCGTGGCCGATGGTCTGCGCATGGCTGGCAAGACCGGCACCAGTCAGGTGCGCAACATCACCAAGGCCGAACGCGCGCGCGGTGTTACACGCAACGAAGACTTGCCGTGGAACCGTCGCGATCACGCGCTTTTTGTCTGCTATGCCCCCGCCGAAGCGCCGCGATATGCGGTGTCTGTGGTTGTTGAGCATGGCGGAGGCGGGTCAACAGCCGCCGCCCCGATTGCACGCGATATCCTGCTGCAAACTGTTTACGAAGGCGAACCGCCGCTGGAGGCCTATCCTTCCAGCCAACGTGGCACCATTCGGTCGCGCCAACGCGAGATCGAGGAGATGTTGAGCCGCCCCCCCGCTGAGCGCTTTGTAGATCGGAACGATCAGGCATGAGCTATCTGGAGTATAATGTAAAATACGTGCCGGCGGGTCTGCGCAAGGTGCTTTACGTCAATTGGTTTCTGGTCTTGCTTTTGACCGCTGTAGCGTCGATGGGTTTCCTGATGCTCTATTCCGTGGCTGGGGGCAGCATGGAACCGTGGGCCGCAGCGCAGATGAAGCGGTTTGCCCTGGGCATGACTTTAATGTTCGCAATCGCGATGGTGCCGATCTGGTTTTGGCGCAACATGGCGGGTTTGGGATATATCCTTTCACTGGTTTTATTGATCCTGGTTGAATTCGTGGGTTCGACGGGCATGGGTGCGCAACGGTGGATTGATCTAGGGTTTATTCGCTTGCAACCTTCCGAGCTGTCCAAAATCACATTGGTGATGATCCTTGCCGCCTACTATGACTGGCTGGATATCAAGAAGGTGTCGCGCCCTTTTTGGGTACTGTTGCCGATCATCCTGATCCTGCTGCCTACGGCATTGGTTCTGAAACAGCCGGACCTTGGCACGTCGATCCTTTTGCTTACGGGTGGTGGTGCCATCATGTTTCTGGCCGGTGTCAGTCTTTGGTATTTTGGTGCAGTTATCGCGGCGGGAATTGGTCTTGTGACATCTGTGTTCATGTCGCGCGGCACCGATTGGCAGCTTCTCAAAGACTACCAATACCGCCGTATCGACACGTTTCTTGACCCGTCGTCCGACCCGTTGGGGGCAGGGTACCACATCACCCAGTCGAAAATTGCGTTGGGGTCAGGGGGATGGACCGGGCGGGGCTTCATGCAAGGCACGCAATCACGGCTGAACTTTCTGCCCGAAAAGCAGACGGACTTCATTTTCACCACATTGGCGGAGGAACTTGGGTTCCTTGGTGGTGTATCCCTGCTGGCGCTTTATGTGCTGATCCTTGCGTTTTGTGTCGCATCTGCTCTGCAAAACAAGGATCGCTTCAGTTCGCTTCTGACGCTTGGTGTTGCTGTCACGTTCTTTCTGTTCTTCGCGGTTAATATGTCGATGGTGATGGGCCTTGCCCCAGTCGTTGGTGTACCCTTACCGCTGGTCAGCTATGGCGGATCAGCGATGCTGGTTCTGTTGGTGGGCTTCGGACTCGTGCAAAGCGCGCATGTGCATCGGGCGAGGCAGAAACGGTGACAGTGAACGTCCTATATGCTGGCAACCCGAAACTGTGGTCGGTCTATGACGTGGAGCTGCGCAAAGCTCTGGCCAAGCAGCATATTACTGCCAACGTTTCGGCCGATGTAACACCTGAAGACGTAGATTACATCGTATATGCCCCAAACGGCCCGTTGCAGGATTTCACACCGTACACCCGCGCGAAAGCGGTGCTTGGACTATGGGCCGGGGTTGAGAAGGTGGTGGGCAACCCAACCCTGACGCAACACTATGCAAGGATGGTCGATGACGGCCTGACCCAAGGGATGACCGAATGGGTCACGGGCCACGTTCTGCGTCACCATCTTGGGATGGATCAGTATATTCACCGCACCGATCCGATCTGGCACCAACCAGCCCCGCCTCTGGCGCGCGACCGGACGGTTGCAGTATTGGGTCTTGGGGCGTTAGGGGCTGCGGCGGCTCAGGCACTGCGGGCGTTGGATTTCAAAGTCTGTGGCTGGAGCCGCAGCCAAAAAAACATTGCAGGCATTGACTGTTTTAGCGGAGACGAGGGCTTGCGCAATGTTTTGTCCCGCGCGGAAATTGTAGTTCTTCTTTTGCCCAAGACACCGGCGACCGAGAATATCCTGAACGCCGAGCGTTTGGGTTGGCTGCCGAATGGTGCGGTGATCATCAATCCGGGGCGTGGCCCGTTGATCGACGATGGGGCATTGCTGGCCGCGCTGGACAGTGGGCAGATTGGCCATGCGACCCTCGATGTGTTTCGGGTCGAGCCTTTGCCTGCTGATGACCCTTATTGGGCGCATCCCAAAGTGACAGTTACGCCGCATATTGCTGCGGATACCCGCCCTGCCTCGGCCGCTCGAGTTATTGTCGAAAATATCAGACGAGGTGAGGCAGGCGAGCCTTTATTGCATCTGGTCGACCGCGAAGCAGGATACTGATCTGTTTCGGCGCTTAGAGTTCCATCCAGATCGTCACCGGCCCGTCATTCACCAACGAGACTTTCATGTCTGCCCCGAACTGTCCCTGCCCTGTGGGAATGCCAAGTTTGCGCAAGGCATTTGCAAAGTGATTGTAGAGCCGTTCCCCTTCTGCGGGGCTGGCAGCGGAGGTAAATCCAGGACGGTTCCCGCGCGAGGTATCGGCGGCCAACGTGAACTGGCTGACCACAAGAGCGCCACCATCTGTATCAAGCAACGAGCGGTTCATCTTACCAGCATCATCCTTGAAAATGCGCAGTTTTGCGATCTTGGCAGCCAACGCATTTGCATTGGTGTCGGTGTCGCCCTCCATCGCGCAAACAAGGATCATCAGGCCCGGCCCGGTCTGACCGATCTGAACCCCATCAACTTGAACGGCGGCTTCGCTGACGCGTTGGATCAGGGCTTTCATGTCTCGTCCTCTTGTCCGTGTAGACGCATCCACTCATCCATCGGCGCACGCGAGGTGCGAAAACCGTTCGCTGGGTGTGTTTTATCGGGATAGCCGAACGATATTCCGCTCAGAATGATGCGGTCATCAGGCAATCTAAACCATTCGCGCAAAAACGGAGCATAGGCCGCCACAGCTGCTTGCGGGATCGAAGCCAGACCGAGTGATGTGGCCGCCAACGTGAAGCCTGTGATGAAACCGCCGCAATCGAGATAGGCATTGGGACCAAGCTCAGCCGGAGCGGTTAGCAAGGCGAAGCAGGGCGCCCCGAACAGTCGGAAGTTTTCCATCAGCTGCTGAGCCGACGCGGCCCGGTCGCCCCGAGCCACGCCAACAGCTTTATAAAGTTGCAAGCCGCAGGACTTGCGCCGGGATTGATGCTTTCCTGTATAGGCGCTGGGCCACGGGACATCGGGGGTTTGAGCCGCGGTCATCGCATGGTCATACAGTGCTGTGCGTAGACGGTCTGTTTCAGCGCCCACCGTGATGTCGACTTGCCATGGCTGCGCATTGCACCAGCTTGGCACTTTCTGCGCGGCGGTCAGGATCTGCTCGATTTTGATTGCGGATACCGGATCGGAGCGAAACCCGCGGCAGGAATGCCGAGCGCCAAGTAGCGCTGTGAAATCATCATATTGCATGATGCGGTCCTATTGGCTTTGGGCCGACAGATAACCGATTGTTGCAGCTACAATCAGCCCTAAAATGACGGCGAAAGTGATCTTCCAAGCGGAATAGGGGCGTTCACCCTGCACCCGCCCATTTTGTCCGTTCACCACGAACCGATAAGTCTTGCCGCGATACTTGTACGCCGCCAGCCAGACCGGCAGAAGAATGTGTTTGAAGGTCACGTCGGACATCTTGGTGTCCATTGACGTGACACGCTGCCGATCTCCGCCGATGTCAAACTTCACGTCGCGCAGGATGATCCGGTTCATGTAATCGCGCGCTTCGGAAAAGCCTTGCTTCAGATCAACGGTGTAGCCTTCGGCTTGAAATCCAGCCAGATATTCGGGTCGATATGGCTCTAGTCGCGATAGATCCCAAGGTTCCAACGCATCAGTGTATTTCTTTGGCAATCCGCGTGACGCCAGCACCAATACATCATCGAAGAACCGCGCGACCTTCCCAGATGCAGGGCGCCACCTGACAGTTTGCGAGCGTTGTTTGCGCTCTTTACCGTTGACCGATACCGTTCTCACACGTTCATGCACCGTGCCGCGTTGGCCGCTGTACGTGGTACGCGTGTCGGCGTCATAAGTCCAGTAGGGAACATAGATCCCAGACATGCGCCGCCCCTTGCGCGCGTATTCGCGCAGCCCATTTGGCGCAAACCACAGCCGCCCCAGCCAATCGGTCATTGCTTTGTGCGCATCGCGTTCCTTGACCTCAAATGGGGCAAGCCCCTTGGGTTTGAACCGTCGATGCGCACCTGTATCGGTGACGACCGGCGTCGCGCAGAAGGGGCATTCCGTGGCGTGGGTTTCACCATCAAATTCAATCAGAGCCGCACAATTCGGGCACGTAACAACGCGCGTGATTTCGGTCTCGGACTCCGGCAGTTGTTCGGAAAGGGCGCGTTTTAGATCCAGTTCACGAATGACTGGTACGGTTTGTGGCCGATCATCAATTGCTTGTTCATTGCCGCAGTGATCGCAGGTCAACAGGTTGCGTTCGGGATCAAACCGCAAATCCGCCCCGCATTGGTCGCAGGGAAAGCGGTGTTCTTCCAGCGGCGCTTGTGTGTCTTCACGCGGATAAGCCATCCGGGTCGGCCTCGTCATTCAGGCAGAGGAAAGAGGTGGGCGACGCGGGTGCCGCCCAAAAAATCAGGAGCTGGGCGGTGGGGGTGGCAGAACGGTAAACAACTGCGCTAGCTCTGCCACATCTTCGGCCCGTTTCCAGCCATCCAGACCGGGGGTCCAGACATGAGTATCGCGCGTCAGACCGCCAGAAGCAGCCATACGACCAAGCGCGGCTTTGGAGAATGGCCCCTTTGTCTCACCGTTCTCGGCCACGTGCCAGACACGTTCAACCGGTGGTGGTGGCGGCGCCTGAGGCGCGGGCGCCGCAGGCGCAGCCCCCCACGGACCGGCCTGTGCCATTTGTCCAGCCATAGCCATACCCATCCCCATGCCAAGGCCTGCGCCCATACCACCGCCGCCATTTGGGTTCTGCGCGGCGGTTGTCATCGCCTCTGCAGCCGAATATTGCGTGAACGCGCCCAGATCTCCTGCCACGCCCATTGACGTGCGCTTGTCCAATGCAGCCTCAACAGCTGGGGGAAGTGAGATGTTTTCGATATAGAATTCAGGAATGATCAGGCCGTATTCGGCGACAATACCCGAGATTTCGGCGGCAATCAGCTTGCCCAGATCGGCCGTGTTCGCGGCCATATCCAGAACCGGGATGCCTGCACTTGCAATCACGCGACTGAACGCCTGTACGATGATGTTACGGATTTGATAACTGATCTCGTCCATCGTAAATTCGCCATCCGTACCGACGATTTCGACCAGAAACTTCGCCGGGTCAGAAACACGCACGCTGTAGGTGCCGAATGCTCGGATACGGGTGGGACCAAACTCGGGATCGCGCAACATGATCGGGTTCTTAGTGCCCCATTTCAGGTCATTGAAACGGGTCGTGTTGACGAAGTAGATCTCTGATTTGAATGGCGATTTGAAGCCGTGATCCCAATGGTTGATCGTCGTCAGGATCGGCATGTTGTTGGTTTCGAGCATGTAAAGACCCGGCGTGAACACATCTGCCAGTTGACCTTCATGCACAAACACCGCCGACTGCCCTTCGCGCACCGTCAGCTTGGCACCATATTTGATTTCGTGATCTTCACGTTCGAACCGCCAGACCATGGTGTCTCGGGTGTCATCCACCCAGTGAATAACATCGATAAACTCGCCGGTTAGAAAATCAAGAATTCCCATAGTTACGCTCCCTCCTTGGGGTGTCGATCATACTGCACCGCCGGTCAATTCGGCGGCAATCTGTTGGATAATCGGTCGGGCTTCATCTGCGGTCATGTTCGGCCGCAGCCGATCATCGTAAAGCATGCGAAGCAGGTTTTCATCATGTGTGGTCAGCAGACCAAATTCCTCGTCATCATTGAAAATTGACGGGCGCGCGACAGGACTGTCATTGGACAAGCCCAAGCCTTGCGCGACCTCTTCATGGATGCACGAGGTTCGCATCAGGTCGGGGTGTTCGCTGCGGATCACAGCCACCGCCTGTTCGAATTGTCCGTTATTGGCCGGGTCGCGCCCAAAAACGAGACAATAGGTATCGCGGGGCATGTTAAGGACCGCTCGCTGGCTAAGTGCGCTGATGCCGGGCACGACCCGGCGCAGTTCCGGTCCAAAGGCTCTGCGTTCATCCTCGTTCAGGATATAGACGTGAAAATTGCCAACGCCATTGGTCATGCTAATCGGGTGGCCGGTGACGCGGGCCAATCTGCGCACGTATCTGGACAGAATTGCGCGGTCCTGCACCTTTCTTTCGTTCGGTGTAGACAACCCAAACTGGATTGATACCCGAACTGGTTTTTCCCAACGCGTCAGGTGTGAGGCATTCTCGCGTGCAATCAAGCGCCCTCCGGAGGCTGAATATTCTTGAAAGAACGCGATGCGTTCAAAGTTACGGGCCAACATGGCCGCACTGAACGGAACATCAGCGCCGCCGCCATCGGTGCGTAACAGTCCTTGTGTAAGCAAACTGCGCTGGACACTGGCGTAATAGGAGGTCAACGCTTTGCTTTCAGCACTTGGCACATCGGGGATTGAGGCTGCCCTTGGCTTCGGTGTCGGCGATGTAGGTAACCCCGTCGCGCCGGGTCCAGACGGTTGACATGCCGACAGCGCCAGCATTGCCGCCAGCGCTCCGGTTGCCATTTTCAGGGCGTATCGCCGCATTCTGTCCCTTTCGCAGTCCAGTTTATCCGTGCGGAACCGAGCTTGCCATGTTGTGCGCCGATGCTGTGCCGCGCGATGTAGCGGCCGCAAGCGTTTCCTTCAGCTCGGCTTCCATCTTGATCAGATCTTCCTCGGCTGCAGCGCGTTTAGCCTTGCCTTCGTCGGCAATCGCCAGGCTTTCTTCGATCGTGGCGATCAGAGTGGCATTGGCGGATTTCACGGCTTCGATGTCAAAGACACCGCGCTCCATTTCCTTGCGTACCATACGGTTTGCTTCTTGCAGGTTCTCGGCATTGGCGGTCAACAACTCATTGGTGAGATCGGTGGCTGATTTCACCGCCTTGGCAGCTTCAGCCGACCGTTGGATGGTGACGGCCTGCGCCAGTTGGGTTTCCCAAAGCGGCACGGTGTTCACCAGGGTCGAGTTGATCTTTGTCACCAGCGACTTGTCATTTTCCTGCACCAACCGGATAGAAGGCAGCGACTGCATCGTCACTTGGCGTGTCAGTTTCAGGTCATGCACTCGGCGTTCCAGATCATCCCGCGCGGCGCGCAGGTCACGCAACTCCTGAGCTTTGATCACGCCCTGATCTTCGGGCGCGTCGGCCACTTCGGCTTCCTTGGCGGGGATGACGGTGTTATCCAGCTCGGCTAGCTTGGCCTCGCCCGCCGAGATATACAGCGCAAGTTCGTCATAGAATTCCAGCGTCTTTTCATAGAGCTTGTCGAGCGATTTGATATCTTTCAAAAGCGTATGCTCATGCCCCAGAAGATTGTCAGTGATTTTATCGATCTGCCCCTGAACATCTTCATAGCGCGCCATGAACTTCGCTGCTGGCGCCAGACGACCCAGCAGTTTTTCCCACCAGCTGCGTTCGCGCCGCATGTCCAACTCGCTGATCGAAAAGCCGCGGATTGTGGTGACGATGTTGCGCAGGCTGTCACCGGCTGGACCAACATCTTTGTTGCGCACACCGGCCAGCATATCCTGACTGATCACCTGCAATTCGGACTGGGCGGCGGATCCGAACTCGATGATTGACTGGGTATTTTCCATGTCGATTTCAGCCATGCGCTTCTCAATAGCGGCGCTGACTTTTTTGTTGGCTTTTTCTAACGGCACCAATGCGTTTGACGGTTCCGGCAGCACCACGGCTGTCACTTCTTCGATATCCTTCAGGGCGGCTTCGGCCTTCTGGCGGGTTGTGTCGGTCATTTGAAAATCCTCACAAGTTACTCGGTTCGCACGCCTTCGCGCGCAAGTCTTTCGCGCAAAACTTCGATTTCGACATCAAGGTCGGTGCGGTTGTCGTTCAGGAATTGTTGAGTGCGGGCGGCGAAGTTGGCTTCGAGATCATCCAGAAGAGCCTCGTAGTCCGCGCGCGCGTTGCTGCCGGGATCACGCATGTGGATATCAACGAATTTGGTCGTCGCATCACGTGCGCCCAGCAAGTAAACGCCCAAAAACTTTCGTGCTGCGGTCAGATCGCGAGGGTCGTCTTCGACCGTGCGAAACATGTCGCGCGCAATTGCAATAAACCGGTCTATGCGCCCTTCAAGTTGACGATCCTTGGTGCGGTCTATGGTCTCTTTCATCGCGCGCAGGTGTTTTTCAGCCTCGGTGACAGCGCGGGCCACACGGTCGGTTTGAAACGTGTCCACATCTTCCATGCCTTTGTCACTCAGAGGGTCTAGCCCAAAGGAAAACATGTGCAGACCAAACCCCAGAAGCCCGAGCGCTGTCGCGATGACAGGTGTGCCGTCGACTGAGCCTGCCAGAAACAGACCAACCCCCGTCATGGCCGAACCAAACAATTTGCGTGGAATGGCTGGTCGGCGTGCGATTTTCCGAGCGTCATATTCTTCCTGCGCCAAGATGCCTTCGCGGGTCAGCCATGCGGCTGCGATCAACGCGCCAAACGCAAGCAGCCGCAAGATCAGGTCCCCGGGATCGCGGAAAAACGCCAAAAGGGCCAGCGGAAGGGGCGCAAGAAACAACAGGTTGACACGTCCCCCTGCGCGAGAGCGGGACTTGCCGTGGTAAGGCGCACGTTCGACTGACCCGGCGTCAGGTCGAGTGTCGGAATTGCGATCAGAAGATTTCGGGCTGAATTCGCCTCCGTAACGCTGTGACATCACGCGCCCCCTGTGATGGAAACATAGAGGATCAACGCGACAAGCACGAAAAAAGCGGTCTTTTGTAGTCCGGTTTCAGACAATCGGGGCCCTTTCTCGGTCGCAGTTTCAAAGCCAATATAGGGTCGTATGCCCTGTATCGCTATGGGTTTGTTGATGGATTACTGTCTGGCCAGCACAAATATGGCGTTGGGCTGTCAAGGGTTTGTTATCTATTAAGCGGTCTTTTGTTCCATTGGGGTGTAATGGTGCTCACCTTATATGGGTGCGCTAACATCGCAACGGGGAAACGCGCCGATTGTTCCCCGGACGTGTGCCTTGTTTGTGGTCAGCTCTCTAAGGTGTTGGTGTGGCCCGAGCCTGCCATTTGCGCAATGCGTGCCCCATTACACGATCCCACAGGGGCGGGATCAGTGCGATCGTCGCCATCATCGGCAGCGAATACGGCAACATGGGGGCTTGGTCCGCATTGGGTAGTGTCAGCGCGGGATAGGGCCGCATCGGATGGGCGTGATGGTCTGAATGGCGCGACGCGTTTAGCATCATATGGGAAGAAAACCAATGTGGTGTGTTCCAACTGTGATCCACACCTACCGGGGCATAGTCACCGTCCGCACGCTTTTCACGTAGAAGCCCGTAATGCTGGACGTAATCTGACAAAAGCAACTGCATCTGAGCATGAAGACAGAGCAGAAGATAAATCAGAAAACCGCCAACTCCGCCGATCCACAGTGCCCCAGCCATCATTAGCAGGCCCCCGAGAACATAGATGTAATAGGGGTTCAAACCTGGCCGCTGGCGGCGTGCAAGGTCTTGCTTTTCCATCTCATACCCCGCGATGAAAGATCCGACCCATGCACGAGGGGCAAAATCGTAGAAGCTCTCGCCTTCCTCGGCGGTGTTGGGATCGTCAGGGGTCGCCACCCATCGGTGATGAACCTTTGGATGAGCCGATGCGTGATGACCGAACAGAAGCGAGATATAGACCCATCGGCCAACCGTGCGCAGGATGCGATTGCTGCGGTGGATCAATTCATGCGCATTCGCGTTTGACACCTGCCCAAAGAAAAGCCCGGCGGCAAGGAACGTGCAAGCGGTTGCCGCAAGGCTGTGCTGCATCCTGCCGCCAAGCGAATACACAACCAGACAGAGTAAGCCGAAGTGGCAGATCGCAAGAAAGGCTGACAACAGATCAGCGTCATCGGCCGTTTCGTCTTCATCCAAAGCCGGTGAAACACGTGCAATAATTGCATCCAAGACATAGGCGAGCAGCGTCATATAGGTCAGGGCTGCGACTGCAAACCAGCCACCGAAAAGCGCTGCAAGCGTGATCAGCACGATGGGCGTCAAGCTCGCAAACGCGTAAACCTTCAAGGGATGTGATAAAATACCAGACATGAGCGCTCCGCTTACAGAACCGGTGGGGCTTTGGCGAAATATCGTGGAAACGGCTCAGATACGCAATCCGCCACATCTATGTCGTTTTTGGATGGCGCGGGCGTTGGGGCGCTGTTTATTGTGGGGCGATAACACATTGGGGTTGATCATGGCGCTGGACGACAAAAAAGGCATCTGGAAATCGGGCAAAGGTAAAGGGCGCCGTAAGCCAAAGGGCCGCCAGATTGACCCTGTTGCATTGAATGAAGTGCGGGCTTTGCTGGGTGACCGTCCGCGTCGTCGCGACCTGTTGATTGAGTTTCTGCACCTGATCCAGGACGCCCACGGCCACCTGTCCGCCGCCCATCTCCGCGCGCTGGCGAACGAGATGAAGATGAGCCAAGCCGAGGTTTACGAGGTCGCCAGTTTCTATGCCCATTTCGATGTGGTGCGTGAAGACGAGACACCTCCGCCCGCCTTGACCATTCGTGTCTGTGACAGCCTATCCTGCGAACTGGCAGGGTCCGAGGCGCTGCAAAAGGCATTAGAAGACGGGCTGGACGCGGATCAGGTGCGTGTCGTGCGCGCGCCCTGCATGGGACGTTGCGATACCGCGCCTGTTTTGGAACTTGGCCATAACCACATCGACCATGCCACGCCCGAAAAGGTGCAGGCGGCGATTGCGGCGGGTGATACTCATACCAAGCTGCCTGGCTATGAAGACTTGGCGGCCTATCGCGCCGCTGGAGGCTATGCCAAACTGGAAGACCTGCGCGAGGGTGGTGATTGGGAGGCTGTGCAGACCCAAGTGCTGGACGCTGGTCTGCGCGGGCTTGGTGGGGCCGGGTTCCCGTCTGGCAAGAAATGGGGCTTCGTGCGCGCAAATGATGGCCCACGCTATCTGGCGGTCAATGGCGACGAGGGCGAGCCGGGGACTTTCAAGGACCGTTACTATCTGGAACGCACCCCTCATCTTATGCTGGAGGGCATGCTGATCGCTGCCTGGGCGGTCGAGGCCGAGACCTGCTTTATCTACATGCGCGACGAATACCCCGCCGTGCTGGAAATCCTGCGGCGCGAGATTGCGGCGCTGGAGGAGGCGGGCATCGTCGCGCCGGGCCATATCGACCTGCGCCGCGGGGCCGGGGCCTATATCTGCGGCGAAGAAAGCGCGATGATCGAATCGATCGAAGGCAAGCGGGGCCTTCCGCGTCACCGCCCGCCCTTCGTGGCGCAGGTGGGTATTTTCGACCGCCCGACCTTGGTGCACAACGTGGAAACCCTGCATTGGGTGACGCGCATCCTGCGCGAGGGCGGCGATGTGCTTTCCTCGGTCGAAAAAAATGGCCGCACGGGGCTGCGCAGTTATTCCGTTTCGGGACGCGTCGCCAATCCGGGTGTCTACCTGCTGCCCGCCGGGTCTACGATCACCGATCTGATCGACGCCTGCGGGGGTATGGCCGACGGGCACAGCTTCAAGGCCTACCAACCGGGTGGCCCCTCATCAGGTCTGCTGCCCGCGTCGATGGATGACATCCCACTGGATTTCGATACATTACAACCACATGACACTTTCATCGGATCCGCGGCGGTTGTCGTCTTGTCGGATAAAGACAGTGCGCGCGACGCCGCGCTGAACATGCTGCGGTTTTTCGAGGATGAAAGCTGCGGCCAGTGCACCCCCTGCCGGTCTGGCTGTGAAAAAGCTGTGAAGCTGATGCAAGCCGACCACTGGGATCAGGCATTGCTAGGAGAGCTGTGTACAGTGATGCAGGATGCGTCAATTTGTGGCTTAGGACAGGCGGCGCCAAACCCGATCCTTATGACCATGAAGCACTTCCCGGACGAAATCTAAGGCACGCGAAGAACGGTTCTTCCGACATCACGCTTGACCCGCGTGCGTGGGCGGGCATGTGATGGGCATTGAGCAACCATCTTAAGTTAACGGCTTGGTGCAAGGATACGACATGACCAACCTGCCGATCCTTTTGGGCCTGTTTTTTGCCGCCGCGTATTTTCCCCTGACTTCGTCACAACCGTCTTGGTCGCGGTCGGTAATCAAGACCATACCGCTGTTAGCCTTCGCAATTGCCGCATTCGTAGCGGGCTTGGGGCCGTATCTTGTAGCGGGTTTGTTTCTGTCCGCGCTGGGGGATTTCGGCCTGTCGCGCGATGGGGACGCGTCGTTTTTATATGGATTGTCCGCCTTCGCACTGGCCCATCTGGCGTATATTCTGCATCTGTTGGGCATATCGGGCACCCAGGTGTGGGACGCGTTTTCATCTGCCCCCATCTCCGCAATCGTCCTTGTTGGCTTGATGATGTCGACCGAACTTTGGCTGGCCACACATACCGGGCATCTTCAATGGCCCGTGCGTATCTATGTTGTGATTATTGGCGTGATGGGCCTGTCTGCGTTGACCATTCCGTTCGGATGGACAGTGGTTGGTGCCGGGTTGTTTATCCTTTCGGATGTGATCCTTGCCATCAACCTGTTTCGTATGTCTGACACGCACCACCACCGGCTTAAGGCCGGATACGCGATATGGGCGTTCTACATAGCAGGACAAATGTTGATTCTTTGGGGCGGATTGCAGGGCTGACGCCTATGCTGCCCTCTTCCATCCGCCCACCATGTGGCTTAGGTGGATAGAAAGCGATCAAGAGGGCGCACATGGCTTTTTTCTCGAAACTTAAGGAACGTCTGTTCAAATCGTCATCCAAAATTGAAGATGGGCTGGAGGCGATCGTCGAGGATGGCGGCGAAGAAGAACTGGTTGAAGCGACGCAAGACGAGGTGGTGGAAACCGCCGCGCCGGATGTCGTTGATATTGAGACCGCCGTAGATGACGTAATTCCTGAGCCTGAGCCTGAGCCTGAGCCTGAGCCTGAGCCTGAGCCTGAGCCTGAGCCTGAGCCTGAATTTGATCAAGCAGCCGCCGATGAAGAATATGAAACCCTCATCGCCGATATGGATGAGGTGACGCCCGAACAGGCGACTGTTGCCGAAGCGTTGGAGCCTTGGGTTGAGCCTGAGGACAGCATTGACGCGTCATTGGATGAACAGCTTGATGAGATTGAGGATACGATCGAAGCCTTGGCAGAGCCTGACGACGGTACGAAGTCCAAAAGGGATCTTGAAGCGAAGCAAAAGGTCGCGGAAGTTTCACCCGAACCCGAACCCGAACCCGAACCCGAACCCGAACCCGAACCCGAACCCGAACCCGAACCCGAACCCGAACCCGAACCCGAACGCCAGCCCGCTGCGCAACGCGATCCGGCACCGCTGGATGTGGCCGCCGAGGTTGCAACAACTCCCGCCGCCAAGCCGGGCCTTCTGGGTCGCATGTTCGGACGGCGCGAAGCCAAGAAAGTTGTACGGCGCACCGTCGATGACGACATGTTGGAAAGCCTTGAGGACTTGATGATCACGTCCGATATGGGCGTCGACACGGCGATGCGCGTAACGGCCAACATCTCGGAAAGCCATTTCGGCAAAAAACTGTCGGTGGACGAGATCAAATCGGTGCTCGCTTCCGAAGTTACACGCATCATGAAGCCCGTCGCTGTGCCGATGCCGCTCTATTCCAAACGCCCACAGGTCGTACTGATTGTGGGGGTGAACGGCGCGGGCAAGACCACGACGATCGGCAAGCTGGCAAGCCAGTTCACAGCGGCGGGCAAGAAGGTCGTGATCGCGGCAGGCGATACGTTTCGTGCGGCTGCGGTCGAACAGTTGCAGGTTTGGGGTGATCGCGCCGGCGTGCCTGTTTTGACTGCGCCCGAAGGTTCGGACCCCGCCTCATTGGCATTTGATGCCATGACAAAAGCCGAAGCTGACGGTGCTGACCTTCTGATGATCGACACGGCAGGCCGATTGCAAAATCGCACCGATCTTATGGAAGAGCTGGCAAAGATTGTGCGTGTCATTAAGAAAAAAGACGACACCGCGCCGCATAACACGCTGCTGGTTCTGGATGCGACCACGGGGCAGAACGCTCTGTCTCAGGTCGACACGTTCCAGAAACTTGCCGACGTGTCTGGATTGGTGATGACCAAACTGGATGGCACCGCCAAAGGTGGTGTACTGGTTGCTTTGGCGGACAAGTTTGCCCTGCCGATCCATGCCATCGGTGTGGGCGAACAAATCGACGATCTGGCCCCGTTTGACCCCGAGGAATTCGCCCGCGCCTTGATCGGCATCTCCGAGTAAGACCGGGTTATGAGCGACTGGCTGCTATCGCTGGAAGGCACTGAAGCCGGTCATCAGCTTGCATTGATACTCGCCCTGTTCGCAGCGTTCCTACATGCGCTTTTCGGCGCGTTACAGAAAGGGCGGCATGATCCGTGGCTTTCGCGTGGCGCGATTGATCTGTCTTATGGCGTGATTGCAGCGCCCTTTGCGTTGTTCGTTGTCCCGTGGCCCGAGACACATATGTGGCCGATCTTCGCCGTCGTTTTCGTGATCCATGTGGGATATAAATTGGCGCAAAGTTACACCTATGCCTTGGGGTCATACACGGTGGTCTATCCCGTCGTGCGCGGTACTGGCCCTCTGTTCACGGTCTTTGGCGCGGGTCTGTTGTTTGGTGAACACTTCACTTTTGTGCAGTGGTTTGGCGTCGCAACGCTGGTGACGGGGATTTTTGCACTGGCGATCTATAACCTGCGCCATTGGCAGATGGGTCGCGCGCAGTTGAAACCGGCGCTGGCGATGGCGGTTGTGACCGGCTTGTTTGTCGCGGCCTATACCACCTATGACGCCTATGGTATCCGCGCGACCGCCAACCCATTTACCTTCCTTGCGTGGTTTTTCTTCATCGACGGGTTCTTCATGCCGGTGATCGCGGGCTTGCGGTGGTGGAATATGCCGGAGCGACCAGCTCTTGGCCCCTTGATGGGGCGCGGCGTTCTTGGCGCCTTTCTCGCCTATTTCAGCTTCGGGTCGATCATGTTGGCGACGCGTCTGGACAGCGTGGGCGAAGCGGCGGTGCTGCGCGAAACCTCAACCGTGTTTGCCGCCTTAATCGGCTGGCTTGTGCTGAAAGAACGCGTCGGCCCGCGCCGCGTGGCGATGATGGCTTTGATCGCCGTCGGCGCCGTGATAGTCGAGATGGGTGGATAAGGAGACACCATGACCGAGAAACAGGCAAACCCCACCGTCAGAGCAGCTTTGGAATACGGCCCCATCATCCTGTTCTTTGTGGCCTACACATTCCTGAAAGATCGCAGCTTTATGGTGGGTGGCACCGAATATTCGGGATTTGTTGCCGTGACCGCGCTTTTCATCCCGGTTCTGGCGCTTGCCACCTTGGCAATGTGGAAAATCACCGGCCACCTGTCGAAGATGCAGATTGTGACGCTAGTGCTGGTGGTTGGCTTCGGCGGTATGTCGATCTGGTTTAACGACGAACGGTTCTTCAAGATGAAGCCGACCATGATCTATGCTCTATTCGCGGGTATTCTGGGCTTCGGGCTGATGCGTGGCACCAGTTATCTTGAGGCCGTCATGGACCGCGCCCTGCCGCTGGAACGCGCGGGCTGGATGATCTTGACCAAGCGTCTGGCGCTGTTTTTTCTGGGCCTCGCCGTTGCGAACGAGGTGATTTGGCGCAGTATGTCCACTGATGCTTGGGTCAACTTCAAGACCTTCGGCTTGCCGCTGGCAATGTTTGCGTTCTTCATGACGCAAGCGGGATTGTTCAAGAAATACGGCACGGAAGAGGATGCCAGCGAAGGCTGACACCCTTGCGCTAAGCCGCCCCTATCGTTTGAATAAAACGTCCTGTGCTTTCTTGTCAGTTTGCAGATTGCTCCGCTCTTCCGATGCCAGGGCGCGTCCTCGTTGCACAGCAGGTCGCGCGCCTACCTCGTCCAGCCAGCGGGCGAGGTGAGGTTTGTCGTCGAGTGTTTGCTCTTGCCCTTCCCAAAGTGACGCCCAGCCCCAACATGCTATGTCGGCGATGGAATAGAAGTCTCCGGCAAGATAGCGATTGTCGGCAAGCTGCCGGTCCATCACGCCATAAAGCCGAGCGGTTTCCGCGCGATAGCGATCTTTGGCATAGGGCAGGTCGTTGGGTGGCTCCATCGACGGTGCGTATTTCAGGAAGTGGTGCGCCTGGCCGGCCATGGGCCCAAGCCCGCCCATTTGCCACATAAGCCATTGATCGACCGCGATCCGGTCCCGCTCGGTCTCGCCGCAGAACGTGCCGGTCTTGCGCGCCAGATATTGCAGGATCGCACCACTTTCAAAAATCGAGATTGGCGCGCCGTCTGGTCCTTCTGGATCAATGATCGCAGGCATTCTGTTGTTCGGAGCGATCTTCAGGAAGTCAGGTTCGAACTGATCCCCTGCGCCGATATTCACCAGTTTAACGTCGTAGGGCAGCTCCATTTCCTCCAGCGCGATGGATATCTTCCACCCGTTGGGTGTGGGCCAATAATAAAGCTCGATAGGCTTTGACATATCGTGTCTCCTTCTTTGCGGGCAGGATGACAGGCTGTGGTCGATTGGCAAGTCGGCAAGGCAGACAGGCGGTTCACATTCGGGCGAGCGGTTCACAGCTGCGCCCTTGACGCAATTCTTAACTGACGCTAGGGCTAACGCGTGGCGATTTGTTCACCGGATTGCGGGCCACGTAAAATATACTGCTAAAGAGGTCAGGGACCTTGTGGGCATCTTTCCCCGCAGCTTCGCCCCCGACGCTCATTTTGCGGTGGGGGTTTTTTTGTGCGAAAGGAACGCGCGATGACAGAGGCTAAATCAGGTTGGTCGAAACGGACGATGGCCGTGCATGGCGGCACCCGTCGCAGTCAATACAACGAAGTCAGCGAAGCGATCTTCCTGACGCAGGGCTTTGTTTACGACAGTGCCGAACAGGCCGAGGCACGCTTTATCCAAAGCAGTCGTGAAGAGTTTATCTATGCCCGCTACGGCAACCCGACTGTGGCAATGTTTGAAGATCGTATGGCGGCGCTGGAAGGGGCCGAGGATGCGTTTGCCTCTGCCTCGGGCATGGCGGCGGTCAACGGGGCTCTGATGTCCGTGCTGAAAGCGGGTGATCACGTGGTCGCCGGTCGAGCCTTGTTCGGATCCTGCCTTTATGTTTTAGAAGATATCCTTGCGCGTTTCGGGGTCGAAGTGACACTTGTTGATGGCACCGACCTTGACGCGTGGCGCGCGGCCGTGCGCCCCGACACTGCAGTCTGTTTTTTCGAAAGTGTTTCCAATCCGGCGCTTGACGTGATCGATATCGAAGGGGTTGCCAAGATCGCCCATGATGTTGGTGCTCTGGTTGTTGTGGACAACGTTTTTGCCACACCGGTGTTCAGCCGAGCAATAGAGCAGGGCGCTGACGTAGTTGTCTATTCCACCACCAAACACGTAGACGGGCAGGGGCGTTGTCTGGGCGGCGTCGTACTGGGCACTCAGGAATACATCCGCAAAACGCTGGAACCTTTTATGAAGCACACAGGTGGTGCGATGAGCCCGTTTAATGCATGGGTTATGCTGAAGGGGTTGGAGACGATGGAGCTGCGTGTAAAGGCGCAGGCCACATCCGCGTTAGAAATTGCCCGCGCCGTGGAAGGGCATGAAAAACTTGCTCGTGTAGTGCATCCGCTTCTGGACAGTCACCCCGATAAGGCTCTGGCCGAGCGTCAGATGATTGGTGGGGCAGGCACCGTATTGGCGCTCGAGCTGGCAGGCGGAAAAGAAGCTGCTTTTCGGTTTCTGAATGCGCTTCAAATCGTCGTCATTTCGAACAATCTTGGTGACGCTAAATCCATCGTGACCCATCCGGCAACAACTACGCACCAGCGACTGCCGGACGATCAAAAAGCGCTGTTGGGGATCACCCCCGGCCTACTACGCTTGTCCATCGGGCTTGAGGACACGCAAGATCTGATCGCTGACCTGAAACAAGGCCTAAACGCAGCCTGATTGGTCGCATCTGAGCATCGTGTTTGGAAAATTCTTGTCACACACTTATGTTGTTAGGGTGCGGCAGGGTCGGAGGGTCCGATATGAACCAGATGAAGCGCAGGGGCGGTAAGGCTCCAAATGCGGATGAAGCGCGTGATGCGTTGGACGTTTTGCGCAACTGGGCGGCAAAGGCGGACCCGGTCGAGGTTGCAAAGCTAGACCCAGCCATAGCCCGTCTTTTGCCGGGTGCCGAACTGCCGAACTATCCCGACCTCAATCGCGACTACCCGGTCGATTTTGCACCCGATGCAGCCTATAAAGCATCGATGCCCGACCTGCAAAATGGTCCTGCCAGCCTTATTCAAGGGGCGAAACGGCATATTCAACACGTGGGCATCTCAAACTTCCGCTTGCCGATCCGCTATCACACCCGTGACGGCGCGGATGTGACGCTTGAAACTTCGGTCACTGGAACGGTCAGCCTTGAGGCGGGAAAGAAAGGCATCAATATGTCGCGCATCATGCGCAGCTTTTATGCCCATGCCGAAAAAACCTTCAGCTTCGATGTGATCGAGGCCGCTCTGGACGACTACAAGACTGATCTGGAAAGCTTGGACGCACGGATCGAAATGCGCTTTTCCTACCCCGCGCGGGTCAAAAGTCTGCGGTCTGGGCTGTCTGGCTATCAGTTTTACGACATTGCGCTGGAACTGGTCGAACATCGCGGCACGCGGCGCAAGTTCATGCACTTAGACTATGTTTATAGCTCAACCTGCCCCTGTTCGCTTGAGCTCTCGGAACATGCCCGCCAGAGGCGCGGTCAACTGGCCACGCCTCATTCGCAACGGTCGGTGGCGCGTATCTCGGTTGAGAAAATACATCAGCCCAACCACACGCTTTGGTTCGAGGATTTGATTGACTTGTGCCGTGCTGCCGTTCCGACGGAAACGCAGGTCATGGTGAAACGCGAGGATGAACAGGCATTTGCTGAGTTGAATGCCGCCAATCCGATCTTTGTCGAAGACGCAGCGCGCTTGTTTTGTGAACACCTGCAAAAGGACGCGCGTATAGGAGACTTCCGCGTTGTTGCCAGTCATCAGGAAAGCCTACACAGCCATGATGCGGTGTCGATCCTGACAGAAGGCGCCACCTTTGAGGCCGACAGTCTTGACCCTAAGCTGTTTTCAACGCTGTTCCACGTGGGATAAGCAGCCAGTTGACCCGCCGGACGGAACTATCACACTGCATCGGCCAAGCATCTCTTGGCCGCAACTGATCCTTGACAGTTTACGCGCGTGGGGCCAACCCTGCGCCCATGTTTGATCTGCGACCTGTCGTTTATGTCACGGGCCTTTTGGTTGCTGCCCTTGGGGTCACGATGGTGATTCCCATGGGCGTCGATCTATTCTATGGCAGCTCAGACTGGGCGGTCTTTCTTGAAAGTGCGGTCATCACAACGCTGATTGGCGGGTCGATGGCGTTGTCCACGGCCAATGGCGTCGGCAAGGGGCTGTCGATTCAGCAGACCTTTCTACTGACCACAGGTGTCTGGTTGGCACTGCCCATCTTCGGGGCGATTCCTTTTGTTTTATCCGACGTAGGTGTTCGCCCGGTTGACGCTTTTTTCGAAGCGATGTCGGGTTTGACGACCACAGGAGCAACCGTCCTTTCAGGGCTAGACGATATGCCAAAAGGGCTGTTGTTCTGGAGGGCGCTTTTGCAGTGGTATGGTGGCATTGGTATCATCGTGGTTGCCATGGTTTTCTTGCCCGAATTGCGTGTGGGCGGGATGCAAATCTTCCGGTCCGAGGCTTTTGACACGATGGGAAAAGTGTTGCCACGCGCCGCTCAGATTGCCGGCCGCATCAGTCAGATTTACCTTCTTTTAACAGTTGCTTGTGCGGTTCTGTACGTGGCTGTCGGGCTGCCTCCATACGAGGCAATTTACCATGCCATGACGACCCTATCGACCGGAGGGTTCTCGTCAACAGACGCGTCATTTGGCGCGTTTCAGGGCGTGCCGGAATATGTTGCGGCGGTGTTCATGATCTTGGCCAGCCTGCCATTTGTTCGATATATCCAACTGCTTAGTGGCACAGCACGGCCCATACTGAGAGATACTCAGATCAGGACGTATTTGATTATCATCTTCACGATCACGCTGATGATGACCATCTATCGTCTTGTTGCCAACGGTGATCACCTGGAGCACGGTTTTCGCGAAGGCATCTTCAACGTCACGTCCATCATCAGCGGAACAGGGTATTCCAGTGTAGATTATCAATTGTGGGGTGCTTTCCCAGTGGTCGTGTTTTTCTTCCTTGGTTTGATTGGTGGGTGCGCGGGTTCGACTGCTTGTTCGATCAAGGTGTTCCGCTACCAGCTTTTGTTTTCGTCGATCAAAGCACAAATCCGGTCGATCCACTCGCCCCATGGCCTGTTTACGCCGCGCTATGCCGGGCGTCGTGTCGATGACGAGGTGCTGTCCTCGGTCATGGGTTTTTTTGTGTTTTTCGTCGTGACGCTGGGGATTGTGGCGGTGATCCTGGGCATGACCGGACTAGATTTCACCACTTCTGTTTCAGGCGCGGCAACTGCCGTTGCTAACATTGGACCCGGCCTTGGCGATATTATTGGACCTGCAGGAAACTTCGGAAGTCTGAACGACACCGCAAAGTGGATATTGGCCCTGACAATGCTGATTGGTCGGCTAGAGCTTTTGGCCGTATATGTCTTGTTCACAGTGAAATTCTGGCGCGGATAAGTCGCCCCAGCCGATGCTTCGGGCGACCTTGGTCACAACAGAAACCGAACGTTTACTTCCAGCAACTGACAAGAACCGTCATGTCAGCGGCCTGGGCGCTCAGATCCACCGGGTCCATCGACGTACCGGCATCTTTAGCGTCAGGTGTGACACCGTTTTCAGCAAGGAAGGACGTGACCGATGCGGCATCCAGCGCAAAGCTGACACCTTCCGGAAGTGAGCGACCTGCCGAAACTTGACTGGGCAGGAGCATTCCCATCACAGCGCCGCCCGCGTCCAGAACCGGTCCGCCGGCATCCCCTGGCAGTGCCGCAAGGGTCAACCGGTTCAGTTCTGCTTCACCGTTCAAGCCGGTCAATTCTGTCAGGCTGCCATAGGTCAAGCTAGGCGCACTTAGCCGACCTTCATAGCTATACCCCGCGACCGCAACATCAGATTTCAATCGTGGGTCTACGGTCAGGAACGCGGCATAAGCCAGCGGCGCCAGCGGGTCTTGCGGTGTGAGAAGCGCCAGACCCCGCGCATCGTCCAGAGCCGAGACATCGGCGATATAGTCGTCGTTCACAGTGACACGGTCGCATCCCTTGACGGCTTCGGCTGTTGTCAGGATCGTTCCCTTGGCATCCACATAGAAACCGGACCGAGACATCTCGGGCGTGCGAATTTCCAGCCCTGACAGCAAATCAAGGCTTTGGGTGGCCGCGTCCAACCCGGCATTGTCTGCCAAGGCTTGCGATCCCAGCGATGCAAAGCTTGCCTTCATGTCTTGTAAGACCATGTTGCGGCGCTTCTCGTCGCCCACCGGCCAGATCAGAGTGAAGCCCTTAACCGTTCCATCAACCAGTTGTGCTTGGGTGTATGACGTGATGTCGCCGTCTGTACCTTCGATGGTGAACGAATTTTTCTTGCGCTCGCGCGGTCCTTCAACTGGCACGATCTCAAGCGTTTGGAGAATGTCGTAGAGGCCATAAAGCGTGTCCTGATCACCGGTCTGGCTGATCAGCACCACGCGCACGCCGCTGTCGCCCTTGGTGTCGAAATGTACAAATGGCGCTTCATAGCGAGCAAACTCGACCATCGCGCCGGGGATGGCGATCGAAATTCCGGCCTGAGCATCCTCGTACGGTCGAATACCCAACGATGCGATGACCGCCTGAAAGTTTGCCAGAAGCTCTTCGCGCTGGCGGGTCGTGAGAACTCCAGTCGGATCATAGCCTCGATCGGTCTGCCACGCGGCCATAGAGCGTCGGGTGCCTGCGCCGAACGCTCCGTCAATGGCCGAAGTGTAATACCCTTCCCATTGCAGCGCGACCTGCAACGCCTTGCGCTGGTCGCGATCCAGAAGTCGTTCGCCATCCAATGCCTCGCGCCGGGTTTCATCGCGCGGCGGTTCGGGTTCGGTCAAGATGGGGGGCGCGTCGGGTTGAGCCACGGATGCGATCTGATCCCCCTGTGCAGGCGTCTGGTTTGTCTCCGTTTCGGCTTCAGCTGCGTCAGAAGCTTCAAGCGGGTCCGTGTTCAGTGCATTGGCCCCGACCGGCCAGAACTGTTGTCGCAACTTATTGGAATAGGTGATGAAGCTGTCCCGCGGGATTAGCCCCCCGTTTCTGAGGGATCGCAGCTGAATATTCGCTGCCGTTTCGGTGTAGGGGCCAAGAATGACTCCGTACCAGTTGCCACCGATACGAAACCCGTTCACGCCGTCCAGGCGGGCTGCATAGTTACGCACACGCTCTTCGGCTTTGCGCAGCGTCGGTTGCGCCTCGATCTGGATCCAGAAGAGGTTGTCGGCCTGCTCTCCGGACGGCACTGAAGGTGTCTGTTGGGCAATCGCCGGCAGGCTGATCAAGCTGGTCGCAAGTCCGGTGAAAAGGGCAGCAGCAATGCGTTTCGTCATGGATCCTCGTGGCCTTCGCGGCGTGGCTGGAAATTTTCCGGGCAGATAACACGTTTCCGCCGGATGTGGTCAATAACAGGGAGGCAATATGACAGTTTTGCGCGGGGGGTCCAGCGTGTTCATCAATTTTTGCGCGAAACCCCGTGGCCTGTTGCCAGACTGGGCTAAAAAGCGGCGCTTTCACGCGTTGACCCTTTGGGGGGCAGGCCCTATTGAGGGCTGATATTTCAGGAACGACCAGACGGGCAGGGCCATGGCCAACAGCGACACGCGTCCAAAGAGCTTTCAAGAGATCATCCTGCGGCTTCAGACCTACTGGGCCGAGCAGGGTTGCGCGATTTTGCAGCCATATGACATGGAGGTCGGCGCGGGCACGTTCCACCCGGCCACCACGCTCCGTTCGCTTGGCTCTCAGCCTTGGGCGGCGGCCTATGTTCAGCCCTCGCGCCGTCCGACCGATGGACGTTATGGCGAGAATCCGAACCGGTTGCAGCACTATTATCAGTATCAAGTGCTGATCAAACCCAGCCCACCCAACCTGCAAGATCTGTATCTGGGGTCACTCGCTGCGATTGGTGTGGACGCCGATCTGCACGACATCCGCTTTGTCGAAGATGACTGGGAAAGCCCGACCCTGGGGGCTTGGGGCTTAGGCTGGGAAGTTTGGTGCGACGGTATGGAAGTCAGCCAATTCACATATTTCCAGCAAGTCGGGGGATACGATTGCCACCCGGTTTCAGGCGAACTGACCTATGGGCTTGAGCGTCTCGCGATGTATATCCTTGGCGTCGATCATGTTATGGATATGCCCTTCAACGACCCCTCCGCGCCGATCCCACTCACCTATGGCGACGTATTTAAACAGACCGAGGAAGAATACGCGCGCTGGAACTTCGATGTGGCGAACACGGATGTTCTGCTAAAGCAGTTCGAAGAGGCTGAAGCAGAGTGCAAAGCCATTCTAGACCAGGGTCCAATTGACCCGAAAACCGGCAAGCGCATCGTCATGGCCCACCCCGCCTATGACCAGTGCATCAAAGCCAGCCATCTGTTCAATCTGCTGGATGCGCGCGGCGTGATTTCAGTCACCGAACGTCAGGCCTATATCGGGCGGGTGCGAACGCTGGCCAAGTTGTGTGCGGATGCATTTGTGCAAACCCGCGCCGGTGGCTGGACGGACGAGGACGCGGCGTGAGCGGCAGGATCATTGGGATATTCATCGTGGTAACGGCACTTGTCGCAGGCATTGCGATCTATTGGCTGCAGCTTTATGCGTTCTACGACGACGTGTCGTTGAACACCGAACTGCGTATGACGAATGTCGTGACGGGCGAACCAGAAGCCGTGCTCTATGACAGCTTTCAAGGGATTGATGCCGATAGCTCACCGCTTCGGTTCCGGGGGTGTTTCACCACCACCATGAGCCTTGCGATGCTGACCGAGACTTTTGAGACTTACGAACAGGCAACACCTTTGACTGCGCCCGGTTGGTTCGATTGTTTCGATGCTGACCAGATCGGTGCTGCGCTGGAAGCCGGTGAAGCCATCGCCTTTCTTGGCGAACGTGACATTCAGGACGGGGTGGACCGCGTGGTTGCGATCTTTCCCGATGGCCGGGGTTATGCCTGGCACCAGCTGAACCAAAAATACAGCGAGTGAACGATATGCCCGACCTGCTGATTGAACTCTTTTCCGAAGAAATCCCTGCGCGCATGCAAAAACGCGCCGCGGATGATCTGAAAAAGCTTGTGACCGATGGGTTGGTCGAGGCGGGGTTGACCTATGCGGGTGCTGCCGCGCTGTCCACGCCACGTCGTCTGACCTTGGCTGTCGAAGGGTTGTTGGCCACGTCGCCCGATACACGCGAGGAACGAAAGGGGCCGAAAGTCGGCGCGCCTGACAAGGCGATCGAGGGGTTTTTGCGCGGTGCGGGCCTGACCCGTGAGCAGTTGGAAGAACGCGACACGCCGAAAGGACCGGTCTATTTCGCGCTGATCAAACAAAAAGGTCGCCCTGCCACCGACATTGTCGCCGAAGTTCTGGATGCCGCCATCCGCAACTTCCCCTGGCCCAAGGCCATGCGCTGGGGCGCGGGCAGCCTGCGCTGGGTGCGTCCATTGCATTCGATTCTATGCATCTTGTCGGACGAGGCGGGCGCAAATGTGGTCCCCTTGGATATTGATGGGATCAAGGCTGGCGACACCACTGAAGGGCATCGCTTCATGGCGCCCGGACGTTTCGCCGTGTCCGGCTTTGCGGATTACGAGGCGAAGCTGAAAGCTGCCAAAGTGATTTTGTCTCCGGACGAGCGCGCCGATCATATCTGGGCCGAAGCACAAAATGCAGCGTTCGCTCAGGGATTGGAAATCGTTGAGGATAAAGGCTTGCTGGCCGAAGTGGCGGGGCTTGTCGAATGGCCTGTTGTCCTGATGGGTGATATAGCCGAGGAGTTCGTTCCCTTACCGCCGGAGGTGCTACAAACCTCCATGCGCGAGCATCAGAAATTCTTTTCGGTGAAGAACCCCAAATCGGGCCTGATCGAGAAGTTTGTGACCGTCGCCAACCGCGAAACAGCGGATCATGGGGCCACCATTTTGGCAGGCAACCAGAAGGTGCTGTCGGCCCGTTTGGCGGATGCTAAGTTCTTTTGGGAGAATGATCTGCGTGTCGCCGAAGCTGGTGCGTCGTCTTGGCTGGACAGCCTCTGCAATGTTACCTTCCACAACAAACTTGGTACGCAGGGCGAGCGGATTGAGCGGGTTGCGCAACTTGCCCGTGCGATCGCGCCTTCCGTAGATGCCGCCCCAGACTTGGCTGAGAAGGCCGCGCGCTGGGCCAAGGCCGATCTGTCGTCCGAAATGGTCTATGAGTTCCCCGAGCTTCAAGGCCTGATGGGCAAGTATTATGCTGCCCCTGCTGGATACTCGGTCGAAGTCGCGAATGCGGCGGTCGAGCATTACTCGCCGCTTGGCCCTTCGGATGACGTGCCCACAGCGCCCGTGTCTGTTGCGGTGGCGCTGGCCGATAAGCTGGACACGCTGACTGGCTTTTGGGCGATTGACGAAAAGCCCACAGGGTCGAAGGATCCGTTTGCACTGCGCCGCGCGGCGCTGGGGGTGATCCGGTTGGTGTTGGACAATGACCTGCGCATCGCGCTGGATCAGCTGTTCGATGCCCAGTTGTTGCGTCACGAGATTGCTTTGAACGAAAACGGGACTGTGCGCGCGGCCTTGCTACGTGATCTGGACAATGAAATTGCTGATCACGGGGTTTTTGGTGCAGCTATCCGAACGGTTCTGGATCATTTTGACGGGGATTTGTCCAAACATCTGGAAGAGGTCAAGGACAACCTGCCTGACACGTCTCGCGATCTTCTGGGTTTCTTTCACGACCGGCTGAAGGTTTATCTGCGGGATAAAGGCGTGCGTCATGATGTGATCGACGCCTGTCTTGCCATGCCGGGCAACGACGACCTGACCCTGCTGGTCAAACGCGCCGAGGCGCTGAGTGCATTTTTGTCCACTGACGACGGCGAGAACCTGTTGCAAGGTGTCAAACGCGCCAGCAACATTCTGGCGCAGGCGGAGGAGAAGGACGGCGTTGAGTACTCTTACGGTGCCGACGTGAAATTCGCAAAAGCGGATGAGGAAAAGGCGTTGTTCGCCGCGCTGGACACAGCGGAAGCCGCGATCAAGCCAGCGATGGACGCAGAGAATTTTTCCGCTGCCATGCAGGCAATGGCCAATCTTCGTGCACCCATTGATGCGTTCTTCGAAGCGGTTCAGATCAACACAGATAATCAAGTGGTGCGCCGCAATCGTCTGAACCTGCTGTCGCGCATTCGCATGATTTGTGCGGGTGTCGCGGATCTGTCTCGCATCGAAGGCTGAGTTGTTTAGACCGCTGGTGCCACAAATGGGATGGTAACCCCTCTGCCCCAGCGCCATCACGCCAGATTTTGTCACGCGGTGTGCCGTCAACCTAGCACTTGTGCGATACGTCGCGCGCGTTATGGTGTTTTGCGATAGCAGTGCTGCAGCGCAGAAAGTGGGTACGATGGCCTTCTCAGAGATCACGCCAACAGCGGCAATAGAAAATGCCCGACATGGCGGGCGGGCGAAATGCCTGCAACGCCTCATCCGGTTGGACATGCCTGTGCCGCGCACAGTTGCTCTGAGCTTTGAAGCTGTTCACGGTATCTCTGCCGGTAACATGCCGGATCTAGAGGCGATGCTTGCACTGTTTGGCCCTGATCCGCTGGTCTCGGTCCGGCCATCATCGGAAGATCCTGATTGGGGCGGTCCCGGCGCGATCTTGAACATTGGCATGAATGACGCGGTTCATGCCAAGCTAACAAAATCGCACGGGGAAACGGCAGCCAACGCATTGTATCTTCGGTTCATCCAATCCTATGCCGTACATGTTGGTCGGCTGGACCCTGATGAATTTGAAACCTTCTCGACTCCATCTTCGGACGCTCTGCGTGCCGCGCTTGGACTTTACGAGGAGGAAACTGAAAACTATTTTCCACAGGATCCGAAAGAGCAGTTGGCCGAAATCCTGCGCTCGATGGCACGGGCATGGGAGGGTACAACGGCCCGGCTACTGCGGCAGGCAAAAGGGGCGCCAGCGGATGCCGGCTTGGGATTGGTGGTCCAAAAAATGGCTTTGGGTGTCGGTCAAAACACCTGTGGATCGGGTGTTATCCAGTTCGTCAATGGACAGACCGGCCGTAGTGAAATTCGCGGGCGTTATCTGTGTAAAAGCCAAGGGCGCGATGCGCTTGCTGATGCAGAAGACCGCGATGTCATGTATCTGACAAAAGACCCGCGCGGACGGTCCATCGAAGAGGTGCTGCCGGTCAACTTTGCCAATCTTCTGAAATACGGCGATCTGTGCCGGACCCGTCTGCGCGAAGAGATGGAGATCGAGTTCACCATCGACAACGAGGAACTGTTCATCCTTGATGCTGTGCGTGTTCAGCGCAGCGAACGTGCCAATGTGCGCATCGCGGTTTCACTGGCAAATGATGGGATCATCCGCCGTGAAGAGGCCGTTTTGCGCATCCCGCCGCGCGCACTCAGCGAATTGCTGCACAGCCAGTTCGACCCGAAGGACAGACGCGACCGGTTTGCCAAGGGAATTGCCGCCAGTCCGGGAGCGGCCACAGGCAAAATCGTGTTCAACGCGCGCGCCGCCCAGGCGATGGCGGCGCAGGGGGAAAACTGTGTTCTGGTGCGCAGCGAAACAAGCCCCGAGGACATTCGCGGTATGCACGCGGCCAAGGGTATTCTGACGGTTCGGGGTGGCATTACCAGCCATGCAGCGGTGATTGCGCGTGGATTGGGACTGCCTTGTGTTGTCGGCGCGCAAGGTCTGACGCTTGATAGTAAGCAGCGCAAGCTGATCGCCCGGGATGGCCGCGAGTTTTTCGAAGGGGACGTGATCAGCATAGATGGCGCGCTTGGCTATGCCTATGTCGGCGCTGTCAGCATGTTGCCACCCGAGTTGGGCGAGGGGTTCCAGACGCTTATGGCCTGGGCAGATGAGTTTCGCGATATCGGGGTGCGGGCAAATGCCGACACACCGCCCGATGCACGTAATGCCCGGATGTTTGCCGCCGAGGGGATCGGCCTGTGTCGGACCGAGCACATGTTTATCGACGATGACCGTCTGCTAGCCATGCGCGAGATGATTTTTGCCGATCACGCCAATGATCGCCGGGCCGCACTGGATCGACTGTTGCCGATGCAGCGCGCCGACTTTGCAGAGCTATTCGAAATCATGCAGGGCTTACCGGTATGCATTCGCCTGTTCGACCCCCCTTTGCACGAGTTTTTGCCCCATGGGCGAGAGGGGTTGCGCGAATTGGCCGAGGCGCTTGATCTGCCATTGCGTGATGTCGAACGGCGAGTAGAAGGTCTTCGTGAATTCAACCCGATGCTGGGGATGCGCGGTGTGCGTCTCGGCATCACCGTGCCCGAAATCTACGACATGCAAGCCCGCGCCATTTTCGAAGCGACGGTCGAGGCGTCGAAATCTGGTGATCCCGTGGTTCCTGAGGTGATGATCCCGCTGGTGTCAGCCAAGCGTGAAGTCGAGATGGTGAAGGCGCGGGTCGACGCCGTGGCCGCCGAGGTTCGTATCGAAACCGGGTCCGATTTCACCTATCGGCTGGGGGTAATGGTCGAAACGCCTCGCGCCGCATTGCGAGCGGGCGAGATTGCACAGCACGCGGCATTCATGTCCTTCGGCACCAATGATCTCACTCAGATGACCTATGGCTTATCGCGCGACGATGCAGGGCGGTTCATGGGTGAATATGTGGCACAGGGTGTGTACGAAGAAGACCCGTTTCACATGCTGGACGCCGATGGGGTCGGTGAGCTGTTGCAGATGGGTGCATCGCGCGGACGGGATGTGAACCATGACCTGACCCTTTCGATCTGTGGAGAACATGGTGGGAACCCGGAATCAATCCGATTCTGTCGTGATGCGGGCTTTGACTATGTATCCTGTTCCCCATTCCGCGTGCCTATCGCGCGCTTGGCTGCCGCCCATCTTGCGCTTGAGGGTTGCATGAGTGATGCTGACCTAACCGATTGAATTAATATAATTAAACGGTTTGAAATGGCGCTTTGAGTGGCGGTTTTCAACACGGGTTGTCACCTGTGACACCTTGCCTGACTGGACCGAAGCCCGTTTTTTTTGTACCCAGACGCCAAGAATTCAAACGTTTTCCGGTGTGGGGGATTACGAATGTTCCAACTTCTTCAGAAGGTGGCAGTGCGGCTTTGCCTTGCCGTGGCACCTTTTATCAGTGCGGGTTTTGCTGCCGCTGAGACGACTACCAACCCTTTTGGTGCGTTATTGTTGCATGATCGTGCGGCCGTCGAAGCCATGGCCGAAGACCGCATTGCTGCGCTAAGCACTCTACCCTCCTCACGCAAGAACGATGCGCCAAATGAAGTGCTGGCAACCAAATATTCGACCAAATGGCTGGCGACGCTTCCCAAACCCCAACAGGACGCAGAATGGCGCTGCCTGACCGAAGCTCTGTATTTCGAAGCGCGTGGGGAAACGATCAAGGGTCAGTTCGCGGTTGCAGAGGTCATCATGAACAGGGTGGATCACCCGCGCTATCCCAACTCGGTTTGTGGTGTGATCAATCAGGGCACGGGACGAAAATATGCCTGTCAGTTCACGTTCACATGTGATGGCCATCCTGAAGTGATCCGCGAACAAGCCATGTTCGCACGTTTGGGCAAGGTCGCGCGCGTTATGATTGACGGGATTGATCGGCCTTTAACCCATGGGGCCACGCATTACCACACGACTGCTGTCGCACCGGTTTGGGCCAGCCGGTTAACGCGCACGGCGAAAATTGGTGTGCACCGGTTCTATCGCTAATGTGCCATCTCTGTTCCGCGCGCTGGGATGCGGGTGTCGTTTTGCGCTGGCAATCAGACCTGTAAAAAGGGCAATGTGACCGCATCTTTGAAGAGGGTCACAATGACAGACGAAACCGCCGACGCCTTTGGGTCATTGGATCACCGCGCTGCGTCGCAGCCGAAACAATCCCCTATGCCTGACCGTATTTCCGTGCGTGATCATGTGGTCGAGGTTGAGATTGGGGCGTTTCAATCCGAACGACACATGACGCAACGGCTTTGCTTCAGCGTCGTTGTCGAGGTCGCCGCAAGCGCCGGCGCACAGACCGATGATGTGGATGACATCCTGTCCTATGACACCATCACCGAAGCAATTACGGTCGAGCTTGCAGCGGAACGTCTGAACCTGCTCGAAACTCTGGCGGAACGAATTGCGAAACGGATTTTGGCGGAACCACAACCGCTTCGTGTTTTCGTGCGGATCGAGAAGCTGGATCGTGGCCCAGGCAATCTTGGGGTCGAGATTGTTCGCTCGCGCGAAGCCAAGGCGTCTAAGCGCGATACGAGTTCTGTGCCAGATTTGAACGTGATCTTTCTTGAGAATGACGCTTTCACTGACCCAAATTTCCCCCAGTTTCTGAATCGGCTCGGCTCAGACCCTCGCGCTTTCGTTCTTTGTGTTGGCCCTGCCGGCACCCATGTGCCGCGGGTAAATGACAAGA
The DNA here is from genome assembly GCF_023016085.1 of Aliiroseovarius sp. F47248L. NCBI lineage: Bacteria > Pseudomonadati > Pseudomonadota > Alphaproteobacteria > Rhodobacterales > Paracoccaceae > Aliiroseovarius > Aliiroseovarius sp. F47248L. The sequence goes on from NZ_JALKBF010000001.1 coordinate 263,908, forward strand.
CCGCCCAACATCATATCAACCTTCTGGAAATCGAACAAAACGCTTGGCGTTTGTCCGCCAAAGACCCGCGCTGCGTCGTGGTTGGCACACGGACTGAGCTGGATTGGGGGATGAAAAACAACCAGATCAGCGTTTGGGCACCTTCGAAGCTGGTTCTGGATGCCGTGGATGGTCCGCGAGATGATGCACCACAACAATTGGCCCAATGGTTGGCCGATGTGATGGGGGCAAAGACGGTCGTCAGGGTTGGTCGGGGCCAAAGCACATTGGCGGATTTACCATGATCGCGCGTTTGCAACCTATTCCGCGATCTGGTGCGCCCTTTGAAGGGCGATCTTTGGCCGGGTCCACCGATCTGTGGTTCGACGAAGTGTTTGTGCGCTGCGGCAAAGCTTTGGTCACTCGGAAACCGTTAGCGGAATGCTCGTCGGAGGAGCAATCCCGGCTGTCTCTGCCTCGAGCGCCAATATGCGATCTGGTGATGGATCGCCCGCGGATCATGGGCGTTTTGAATGTGACACCGGACAGTTTTTCCGATGGTGGAGATCACTCCACTCTGGCCGCCGCCGTGACCCGCGCCCGCCAGATGGCACAGGATGTCGACCTTCTGGACATCGGCGGGGAAAGCACCCGACCGGGTGCAGACGAGGTGCCAGAGGATGACGAAATCCGCCGCACGTCAAACGCCATCGCAGCGATACGCGACGCCGGGATCAGCACGCCAATTTCTATCGACACCCGCAAAGCCCGCGTGGCCGAGGCCGCACTGGATGCTGGCGCCAATATGGTCAATGACGTGGCCGCGTTTACTTTCGATCCCGAGCTTGCCGATCTGGTTGCCGAACGCGATGTGCCGGTGTGTCTGATGCATGCGCAGGGACGGCCAGACACCATGCAGACCGACCCGCGCTATAACGACGTATTGTTCGACGTGATGGATTTTCTCGAAGAACGGATCACCTATGCCACCAACTGTGGTATTGCGCGTGAGCGGATAGTGACCGACCCCGGAATCGGGTTTGGTAAAACTTTGGAACACAATGTGACTTTGCTCAGAAACCTGTCGCTGTTACACGATCTGGGTCTGCCGATCCTTTTGGGTGTGTCCCGCAAGAGGTTCATCGGAACCATCGGTCAGGCAGCCGAGGCAAAAGACCGCGTGGCAGGGTCGCTTGCGATTGCTTTGCACGGCGTGCAAAACGGAGCGCAGATTCTAAGGGTCCACGACACTTATGAGACCCGGCAGGCCATACGCTTGCAACAGGCGATGACAAAAAGAGAGAATTGAGCAGTGGTTGACAAACTATTCGGGACCGATGGCGTGCGCGGGCTGGCGAACAGTTGGCCGATGACCGCTGAGATGGCGTTGAGACTGGGCGCGGCCGCTGGCCGCCACTTTCGCCGAGATGGGTTGAACGGTCACCGGGTCGTCATCGGCAAGGACACGCGATTGTCGGGCTATATGCTGGAAAATGCGCTGACCGCGGGTTTGACCTCGACCGGGATGAACGTGTTGTTGCTTGGTCCAGTGCCCACCCCTGCCGTGGGGCGATTGACCCATTCGATGCGTGCGGATCTGGGGATCATGATTTCTGCGTCGCACAACCCCTATCATGACAATGGCATTAAATTCTTCGGCCCCGACGGGTTTAAGTTGTCGGACGAAGATGAGGCGGACATCGAAAGCCTTGTGCATCATGGTGTCGAACCTGTGCAAAACCAGAATATTGGACGCGCCAAGCGGATCGATGAAGGTCGGATGCGCTATACCGAATACCTCAAAACCACCTTCCCGGAAAACAAGCGTCTGACCGGAATCAAGGTCGTGATCGACTGCGCAAATGGCGCCGCTTATCGAACTGCGCCGGAAACTCTTTGGGAACTGGGGGCCGAGATCGTTCCGGTGGGCGTGGCACCCGATGGCACCAATATCAACAAAGGGTGCGGATCGACCGATACAGCTTTGGCCGCGCGGACTGTTGTCGAAACCGGGGCCGATCTGGGCATCTGTCTGGATGGTGACGCCGACCGCATCATGATCATTGATGAAAAAGGACAGGTTGCAGACGGCGACCAGATCATGGGCTTGTTCGCAAGCCATTGGGCGCGCGAGGGGCGATTGAAGGGCGGCACACTGGTCGCGACCGTGATGTCGAACCTTGGGCTAGAACGGTTCATGACAGCGCAAGGACTAGACCTATTGCGCACCAAAGTTGGTGACCGGCATGTCGTGGAAGCAATGCGTGCGGGGGGTTACAATCTGGGTGGCGAGCAGTCCGGCCATATCGTGATGACCGATTTCGCGACGACCGGCGATGGTCTGTTGGCAGGCATTCAGTTTCTTGCCTGTATGATTGAAACCGGCAAACCTGCATCCGAGCTGTGCAAGGTGTTCGACACTGTGCCGCAGCTTCTAAAAAATGTCCGCTATTCCGCGGGGCAAACGCCACTTGAGGCAGACAGTGTGAAAGCCGTTATTTCGGACGCCGAGACGAAACTGAACGGTCAAGGGCGTTTATTGATCCGCAAGTCGGGCACGGAACCCCTGATCCGTGTCATGGCAGAATGCGAAGATGACGTATTGCTGACCGAAGTTGTCGACGGCATCGTGGCCGAGGTCGAGGCGGCGGGTTAAGCCGCGTCGCCCATCAGTTGGCCGGTTGCGTCAATAGCGTCGGTGTTAGAAACACAACCAATTCGTCGCGAGTAGCAAAAGATCGACCTACCCTTGTTCTGAACAAGCGCCCGACTCCGGGAAGATTGCGCAATCGTAACGGTTTGGGGCGCTTCTTGATCTGCCACTCGGTGTCATTGTGGGTGACGCTGCAAAGGTTGGGCAAAGGGCTTGGCGCAATCGAGTCGATTGCCAGAACGCTACCGTATAAGTAAACATCACCTGCTGGCTTTGCGGTTTTGATCCGGGTTTCCAGCGGTTGACGCAAAACACCCTTTCCCAGTGAATTCAACAGCGATCCCCGAACCGGATAGTGATGCATCTCGCGGTTCAACTGCCAACCAATTGGCCGGCCCTCGATCAGCGACAAAAGAACCGTAGGCCGCACTGTGCGGCCAGAAAATCTGAATTCAATGTGACTGGTTAAAGCACGCCGGTCGCGATCTTTGATCGTGGCATTCCCGATTGCCGGTGAAAAAAGTGTGCTCGCAACTGCGCCGGATATAAGTTGACGACGATCCATGTGATTTCCTCCCCTCATACATTCTAGCACAAATTGTGCGAATACTGGGGCTTCAGGTGGAGAATAACATTCTACGCAGGCTAAACCATTGACTGACGGCCAGTCCTGTCAGGATCATTGCCAGGGCAACAAAGAAGCGCAGGGGCAACGCCTCGGCCAAGACCCAAGCTCCGAACACCATTGACCAAACGGGCACCTGATAGTTCACCAACGTCATGAAAACGGATCCCGCGCTGCGGATGATCGAAACTCTTAGCAACGTTGCAAGTGCTGTCGGAACCAGCCCCAATGCGATGATCGCAAACCCGGATCGTGAACCTGACCACCCAGGCACACCTTCCGTTGCAAGCATTATTGGCAACAGGACGACAGACCCCACGACCAGTGTCAGTGCGGCCAGAGTGACCGGGTCGACCGGTGGGCAGCGCCGTGTGAAAATGGAGGCAATAGAATAACACAGCGCGGCGCCGATACAGGCCAGTTGGGCCAGCGGTTCGGCGCCTTGGCCAAGCTGTGCCAAACCCGGCCCAATCAGCACCAAAGCCCCGCAAAACCCCAATGAGACGCCGATGAATTTTCGTGAATTCAACGGCTCGTCCGAGAAGAAATGTGCAAGCGGCAACACCATCAATGGGATGGCGGCCATGGACAATCCGGCAAAAGCAGACGGCACGAATTGTTGCCCCCAACTCAGTAGAACGAAAGGCAGGGCCGTCGACAGCAGACCAATCCAGAAGATGTAGCTCCACAATGTGCGGTTCCAACGCGGAAAGCTGCGCCCAGTGGCGATCATCGCAGCCAACAGCGCGACCGCGCCCAGCGTCGTGCGGGCGGTTGCGACGGTCACGGGGCCATAGCCTTCCAGAGCGATGGACACGACCATGAAGGTTGCGCCCCAGATCAGGCCAAGAACGATAACGCCGCCCCAATCAAGACGGGAGGGATTGTCTGTCATGTATTCCAAATATCCTGTGAAGTTTACGATGTCATCCGATGAAATTGAATATTCGTAAGTTTTAGCTTACGGTAAGTAATGACTTACCAAGAATCACTTGCCGCACTCGCGGACCCCACTCGACGACAGATATTTGAAGCGCTCGCGGACGCACCGCGACCAGTTGGAGAATTGGCGCAAAGTATGCCCGTCAGCCGCCCAGCTGTGTCACAGCACTTAAAGGTGTTGTCGGGTGCGGGTCTGGTTATGTGCCGCGTGGAAGGAGCGCGCCGAATATATGCGGTGCGCCCGGAAGGGATTGCACAACTGCGGATGTGGCTGGACCGGCATTGGGCCAATGTCATGGATCGTTTTGCTGAAGAAATTAACCGAAAGGACGGCTTAGATGACTGATCCAATTGTGAAAACAGTGGACGTAGCCTGTGACCCCGATCAAGCATTTGATGTATTCGTGAACCAGACCTCGTCGTGGTGGCCGCTTGATGGTCACGCAGTATCTGCTGGTCAGGGCGAAGCGGCGCTTGCGGTTACTATTGAGCCGCGCGTAGGTGGCGCAGTCTTTGAAACCATGTTCGATGGTACTCGCACCGATTGGGGTAAGGTGTTGGAGTTTGTCACCGGTCGCAAACTCGCCATGACTTGGCATCCGGGCAATAATGCAGATGCGCCGACTCGTGTCGATGTGGCGTTCGAAAGGCTGGGTAAAGGTGCAACACGCGTGACCCTGACCCATTCCGGTTGGGAGGCTTGGGGAGAAAATGCCGAAGCACGGCGCGGCAGCTATGATGGTGGCTGGGACAATGTTTTTGGAAACTGCTACGTCGGAGCGTTTGCAGATTGAACCACGAAAAAGGGCGGCACAAATGGCCGCCCTTTTGCTGACAATTGCCAGATTTAGTTTTTTTCCTGATCGACCAGTTTGCCTGCCGAAATCCAGGGCATCATGTCGCGCAGCTTCTTGCCGACGACTTCAATCTGGTGTTCGTCATTGGCACGGCGCGAGGCTTTGATGGTCGGTTGACCGACAGCGTTTTCCAGCATGAAGTCACGCACAAACTTGCCAGACTGGATGTCTTGCAGGCTTTCTTTCATCGCCTTCTTGGTTGCTTCATAGGGCAGAATGCGCGGGCCGGTGACATACTGACCGTATTCGGCAGTGTTCGAGATCGAGTAATCCATGTTCGCGATGCCGCCTTCATAGATCAGGTCAACGATCAGTTTGGTTTCGTGCAGACACTCGAAATATGCCATTTCCGGTGCGTAGCCGGCTTCGACGAGAGTCTCAAAGCCACAACGGATGAGTTCAACGATACCACCACACAGGACAGCTTGTTCGCCGAACAGGTCGGTTTCACATTCTTCGCGGAAGTTCGTTTCGATGATGCCCGAACGCCCACCACCGATGGCCGAGCAATAGGACAGGCCGATTTCCAGCGCCTTGCCGGTGGCGTCGGTATCCACCGCCACAAGGCAGGGCACACCGCCGCCTTTCTGGTATTCGCCGCGCACGGTGTGGCCGGGACCTTTGGGGGCCATCATGATGACGTCTACGCCCTCTTTCGGCTCGATCAGGCCAAAATGCACGTTCAGGCCGTGGGCGAACGCGATGGCGGCACCCGGCTTGATGTTGTCATGTACGTATTTCTTGTAGGTCTCGGCCTGCAATTCGTCGGGCATGGTGAACATGATCAGGTCACACCAGGCTGCGGCTTCTGCGATGCCCATGACTTCCAGCCCTTCGGACTGCGCCTTCTTGGCGGATTTCGATCCTTCGCGCAGGGCGACGACAACGTTCTTCGCACCCGAATCGCGCAGGTTCAGCGCGTGCGCGTGACCTTGGCTGCCATAGCCCAGAATGGCCACTTTCTTGTCCTTGATCAGGTTGATGTCGCAATCGCGATCATAATAAACGCGCATGTTTGGCGCTCCTTCTATGTATCTTGTTCTGACGGGCAGCATAAGGAAGGCTGATGTGTTAGCGAGATGCAAAGCAGCAGAAATCACAATCAATTTGTTAGTTTTAATTCGCCAAACACAATGATAGTGAAAATATCATGCTAGATGACGCAGATAGACGTATTCTTAGACAAATGCAGGCCGATCCCTCCATGGCCCTGCCAGACCTTGCCGAGCTTACGGGCATGTCCACATCGCGACTGGCGCGCCGGATCGAGCGGTTGCGGGATCAGAATATACTGCGAGGTCCGCGCGCCATCATCAATTGGCGTGCGCTGGGCTACGCGGTCGAAGTCAGCCTGCGCATCACGTTGGACAAGACGCAAACCCGCGCGTTTGACGACTTTATCGCCGCAGCGCGTGACATTCGCGAGGTGATCGAGATTCAAACCTTTCTGGGTCGAGTTGATCTGCGCCTTTCCGTCATCGCCCGCGACATGGCGCATTATCAGGCAATCTATCGCGACCAGCTCCTGTCGCTGCCTCATATCGCGGATATCGAAGCCCTGATGCATGTGGCTCGGATCAAATCAGATGAGGCTTTACCGCTGTGATTGAACTCGACGATATCGACCGCGCCTTGTTGCGGGCATTGTCACAAGATGCGACCCAATCGGCGGGCGCGTTGGGGCGCGATGTCGGGCTGAGCCAACCCGCCACATGGCGGCGGATCAAACGACTGACCGACAATGGCATCATTGCAGGGCGGCGGCTGGATCTGGATCGCGAGGCTCTGGGCTTTGGCGTGGCGGTTTTTCTGGGTATCAAGCTGGCAACCAAGGGACGCGTTGGTCTGGAAGATTTTGAACGTGCAGTGTCGGCCATCCCCGAAGTTCAGACGGTTGAACATGTGTTAGGGATGTATGATTACCGCCTGCGCGTGGTGGCCCGCGACATTGCTGATTTCGAACGGGTATTAAGGCGCCGGATAATGACGCTTCCCGGTGTTGGGGATGTTGAGGCTAATGTGCTTTTGTCTGAAGAACGCCGGATGGGGCCGATTTGATGCCTTCCAAACCGGACCAATTTGGGTCACGGTGAATCCAACCTGGAACCTATGACCGGAGCCTGCCATGAAAGCCCTTTTGCCTGATATCGACCCAGATGGGATGCTTGAATTTTCAGTTGTTTTCACCGACCGGTCGCTGAACCATATGTCCAAAGCCTTTCAGGGCGTGATGAACGATATCTCGGCCACAATGAAAGAGGTCTACAATGCTGATGCCGCCGCGGTCGTGCCCGGTGGCGGCACCTATGCGATGGAAGCCGTCGCACGTCAGTTCGCCACTGGCAAGCGCGTCATGGTCATCCGCAACGGCTTCTTTTCCTTCCGGTGGAGCCAGATTTTCGAGATGGGATCGATCCCGTCAGACGAAACCGTGATGAAGGCCCGCCGCGTCGGCAATGCGCCCGACGCCCCCTTCGCCCCCGCCCCGATTGACGAGGTGGTGGCCCGCATCAAGGATGAACGCCCTGAGGTGGTCTTTGCCCCACATGTGGAAACCGCCAGCGGCATGATCCTGCCGGATGACTATTTGAAAGCCGTTGCGGACGCCGTGCATTCGGTCGGCGGCATCTTCGTGCTGGATTGCATCGCGTCCGGTTGCGCTTGGGTTGATATGAAAGTCACGGGCGTCGATGTGCTGATCTCAGCCCCACAAAAGGGGTGGTCGGCGCAACCCTCGGCCGGGCTTGTGATGATGAATGAAAACGCCCGCGATCTGGCGAAACAGGCGACCTCGACTTCGTTCGCGGTAGACCTGGGCAAATGGCTTTCTATCATGGAGGCGTATGAGAGCGGAGGCCATGCCTACCACGCGACGATGCCCACGGATGCCCTGCGCGCCTTCCGCGACACGATGCTGGAGACCAAGGAATACGGCTTTGACAAACTTCGCGAGGCACAGTGGGAACAGGGTCGTCGGGTGCGAGAGCTGCTGGCGTCTAAGGGGATCAAATCGGTGGCGGCGGATGGGTTCACCGCGCCGGGGGTCGTCGTGGCCTACACGTCCGACCCGGATATCAAGGCGGGCAAGCCCTTTGCGGCCGAAGGGGTGCAAATCGCTGCGGGCGTACCGTTGATGTGCGACGAGGGCGACGACTATTCCAGCTTCCGTCTGGGGCTGTTTGGCCTCGACAAGCTTTATGACGTGGACGCGAGCGTTGCCCGTCTGGATGAGGTTCTTTCGAAAGTTCTGTAGCCGTGAATGCGCGGGCGTCAGCCTTTGCCGCCCGCCATCATGATCAGCAATAGGTAGATCACCGGAACCGTGGCAACTGCAACCAGCCCAACTCCGGTCAGGCCCATTGTCAGAAAACCAAGCACAAGTGCCAACACAATCGCGCCGAAAATACCGAAAGTGATTTTCTCTGCACGCGCTTCGGCGGCTTTTTGTTCGGGGGTTTGCTGGGTCGTCATGTCTGTATCTCCTGTTCGCGAGTTCGTATGGGTATCCTTCGCACGCACAGAAAAAAACATGCGACAATCCGGCTGTGCGTCGGCATGCCGCAGCTTACATTATTTTGGTCCCAACCCGGCACGCATCACACGTTTGCGCATCGGGGCCACATCATGCACCGCTTTCAGCCCGATCAGCCGCACCGCCTGCATGACCCCATCCCCTGACTGGGTAACACGATTGAATAGGTCAATCACGCGTGCCCTCCGTGCGATATCGTTGGTGCGAGCTTTGGTATAGGCCTGCATCATCGCAGCATCACCCAGCGCATCTGGGGCTGTCTCGGCTGCGTCCAGCAATGCGATCACGTCATTCAGTGATGTGTTCAACCCCTGCGCGCCGATGGGAGGTAGAGCATGCGCGGCCTCGGCTACCACAGCAATACGACCAGATGTCAGTTGATCAGCTGTCTGGGTAATGATTGGCCAAGCTGAACGATGACCTTGCAGGTGCATTCGCCCCAGAAGTCCAGTTGAGCGTGTGTGCATCACATCCTCGAACTCAGCGACGGGCATGTTCATCAGCTCGACCGCGCGTGGCCCTTTATTCATCCAAACAATTGCCGATGCATTCTGACCGTCAATGTCAGGCAAAGGCACTATGGTGAACGGGCCGCCCTCGTTATAGATCTCGGTGGAAATGTTGTCGTGCGGCAGATCATGCGTGACCGTGAAGGCTAGAGATTTCTGCCCATACCGTGTGGTCGAGACAGATATCCCCGCCGCCTCGCGCAGGGGCGAGAATTTACCATCCGCCGCTATTCCCACCCGGGCACGGATGACGTCGCCATTGGTCAATGTCACGATAATTTCGCCGGTCCGCTGGACGAGCGACCGAAAGCCGGTGCCATAAAGTGCTTTGATCCGCGGCTCGTCTTGCAAGTAGCCCCAGATTTCGCGTCGCACGACCCAGTTCATCAGGTTCCAGCCAAAGGGTTCACTGCCCACGTCATCGGACTGAAACACCCGGCGATCACGAATTTCTGGTGACCAGCCGACCGTGTCGATCACGGCCAGTTGGTCCAAAGGCTTCGCATGAGCCTCTAATAGGGGCCACAATCCGATCCGGTCAAACAATTGACGTGCAGGCTGCAAGAACGCGGTAGAGCGCAGATCGGACCTGTTGTCGTCAGCGGTGACAACAGGTGTGAACGGGTCGGCCATGATGACTTTAAACCCGGCCTCGGCAAAGGCGGCCGCGGTCACTTGCCCGGCAATGCCGCCACCTGAGATGAAGATATCAGCGCTGTGGTCCGTCATGGCTCATTCCTTTGGGTCGGCTGGGAAGGCGGCATCGACAAGCTGGCGCAGGAATGTGGTCAGGTTGTCGGTGTGGTGGTGAATATGATTGGCATGGATCGCATCTGGCGCGACGTGAACGGTACGCATTCCCAACGCATGTGGAACGGCAAGGTTGCGGGGATCGTCTTCGAACATCGCGGCAATTTCTGGTGCCAGCCCATCGCGGGCGAAGACACGGTCGAATGCCGCACGATCAGGTTTGGGATGAAAATCTGCATGTTCGACACCGTAAACCGCATCAAACAGCTCGACCAATCCGCGCGCGGCAAGCACCCGTTCAGCATAGGGGGCTGAGCCATTGGTATAGACGATCTTGCGACCGGGCAGCGCACGGATATGGTCGGCCAGAGCCGGGTCAACCTCGAGATGGTCCATCGAAATATCGTGGACATCGTGTAGGTAAGGCGTGGGATCCACCCCGTGTTCGCGCATCAGGCCAGCAAGCGTGGTGCCGTATGTCTTCCAATAGTGTTGACGCAGGCGGTTAGCTTCGTGTCGATCCACACGCAGTTCTTGCATCACCCAGTTGGTCATTCGGATCTCGATCTGATCGAACAGTCGCGCGTGGGGAGGGTACAGCGTGTTGTCTAGGTCAAAAACCCAGGCGCTGACGTGAGAAAAATGATCTTTCACCATAGCGAGACGCTACCGTTCTTGACAGGCAGAGGAAAGGGGAAGGCGACAATTTCGGGTAGGCTGCGACAGTGTGTGGCCCGGTTCGTGTTTGCTTTGATCAATAGTGCATGGTTAGGTAACGCAGTGAATTGCCCGAAGGATGGACGAGGACAAGGTGGCAGACGTTAAGCAGGGACAAAAAGACGCCTACGAGCTGATCCTCGAAGCGATTGATACCGGTACGTACAAACCGGGTGACAGACTGGTGGAAAGCGAGTTGGCCGACAGGTTCGGGGTGTCGCGAACACCGATTCGCGAGGCTTTGCAAAGGCTTGAGACCCAGTCGCTTTTAACGCGGGACGGACGCAGCTTAATCGTTGCATCGCTCAGCCATAATCAACTGGCTGAATTGTACGTAGTGCGTTCGGCTCTAGAGGGTCTGGCCGCATCACTGGCCGCTCAACATGCGACGCCGGAAGAAATCAGCGTGCTGCGCGAAATGGTCGACGAAGATCGCAAACGCCTGTCTGATCCCGCCGCCTTGTCGCGATCAAACAGGCGTTTTCACAAGCAGCTGCACCTGGCATCGCACAACCGCTATCTGGTGCAACAGCTAGATCTGGTTCATCGGACGATGGCCCTGCTGGCGACGACGTCACTGGCCGCCGAAGGGCGAAGTGAAAAAGCGATATCCGAACATGACGCGATCGTCACCGCGATTGAAGCGCGGGATCAGGCGGCGGCACATACGGCGCTGAAGACACATATTTCAAAAGCGTTCGAGACGCGGATCAAGCTGGATTCAATGGCGGGGGAATAGCTGCGTTGAGATCGGGTTCGTCGAATTTGCCGTGTTGGGTCTTGTCCCAGTAAAACGGCTTTGTGACGATCTCGGTAAACCCCTTCATCGCGGCAAGGGATGCCAAAGGATAATAGAAGTGCAAGGTCGGCACCCAAAACCGTAGCCAACGCAGCTTGGCGTTGCTGACCGCTTGAATGCCTACAGTGATGGTTAACAACTCGGTCGCCATGAAGACGGTGCCAAGGATGATCAGAAGCTCATTGGGCATCACGCCACGCAACGGGTGGGGAAGTCCCAAGGGAAACGCCCAGAATGTCCACAGAACCGGTGCCAGCAGGAACTGTGACAGGCTACCCAAAAACAGAATCTGAAAGCCCAGGAATTTCCACCAGCCCAGATCACGCAGCAATTTGCGGGGCGCGCGCATGTGAACCCCATAAGTCATGGCATAGCCTTTGATCCAGCGCGAACGCTGCTTGATCCATGGCCACACGCGGCAGTTGGCTTCTTCTTCGGTCACCGTGTCAATCAATTCAGTCCGATAGCCATGCCGTGCCAAACGAATGCCCAGATCAGCGTCCTCTGTGACGTTATGTGCATCCCATCGTCCCAATTCTTCCAGCGCATCACGGCGAAAAAACAAGGTGGTGCCGCCCAACGGTATAGCAAAACCGGCCCGTTCGACACCCGGCAGCACGATGCCCCACCATGTTGCGTATTCAACAGTAAAACAACGGCTTAACCAGTTGGTGCGCGCGTTGTAGAAATCCAGTTTGCCCTGAAGGCAGGCCACGTCAGCGCCGCGTTCGGCAAATCTGCGCACCACCTTGTGGATTTGGTCGGAGTCTGGTGCGTCCTCGGCATCATGGACGCCGATCACCGAACCTCGGCAGAAATCCAGCGCAAAATTCATCGCACGCGGTTTGGTTTTCACGACCCCGCGCGGCACCACGATCTGCCGCATCCAGCGCGGCAGGCCTGCCTGCGCAAGGGTGTCTTGTGTCAGGGTGTCGTCTTCCTCGACTACAAGGCACACGTCCAGCAACTCCTTTGGATAGGACAGTCGCGCCAAGCGTTTCACCAAACGCCCGGCAATCTCACGCTCTTTGTAAAGTGGCACGAGGATGGAAACGGTGGGTAGTTTCAAAAACCCATGCTTGGATGCGGGTTTCAATGGGTTTGGTGGCATTGCCGCGCCGTTGCGCCAGTATTGAATGGCTGCAATTCCTTTGAGAGCCGAGTTCAAAAGCAAAGTTAAAACCGCCCAGATCACCAACGTTAAAAAGCCTGCGAATGTCGAGATAACGAAAACCGCGCATAGTCCGATCACCAGCGCAGCGGCCATTCGCGCGACGGAACCTGCCCGCCATCCGCGACAGCTTTCCGCCTCAGAGACGCGCGTTTCGGCACGGATCGTCAGTGATCGGTGCCGCATTGCCACCAGTGCGGCTTGGATGTCGCCCTCTGGCGCGATCGCCAGAAAGCAGCGCCCCCAATCGGCGGGAAAAGCTAGTGATAATTCTAAGAATTCATCCGGGCGCGAACATATGACGACCGTCGCGCCACCAACCGTTTTCCAAGGTACGATACCTTTCCTGATGCAGAATGCTGCGCCTAATTGGTCAATCAGGCGCACATCTGGCGGCTCATGCTGTAGATCAGCAATCTGACACCCGTATTGCAGCGCCAGCCCTGCATAAAGATCCGCCTCACGCACCCAGCCTTGCGTCAGGAGAATGTCGCCAAACCGCGCATCTTCGCGCGCTTGAAGCGACACCGCCATGGCAAGGTTTTCGGGACTTACCGCACCCATCTCGACAAGTATTTGCCCAAGCGGTTTGCGTGTCTGTTGCCGCGTGTTCGCCGTGGCGACAACCTGCGGTGAGTTCAGGGTGTCAGGTTGGACAAGTCGCAGGTTGGCCGTTTGCATCTGAGTGCTCTTTGGTTTGTTGGACCAAACGACCATGTCGACCCTTTGGTTAATGACGGGTTAACCAAAGGCTGATACTGCAAATTTGTGCGAAACTTGAGGCGATCTAGGCCCGTTCGTCCATGGCTTGGGCAAACCGCTCAAACAAGTAATAGCTATCCATCGGGCCGGGGCTGGCTTCGGGATGGTATTGCACCGAAAAGACGGGGCGATTTTCCATACGCAACCCGCAGTTAGACCCGTCAAACAGCGATACATGGGTTTCAACCACGCCGTCGGGAAGGCTGGCCGTGTCCACGGCGAACCCGTGGTTCATCGACGTGATTTCCACCTTGCCGGTGTCTTTGTCTTTCACCGGGTGGTTTGCGCCGTGGTGGCCGTGATTCATTTTGATCGTCCGCGCGCCTAGTGCCAGTGCCAGCATCTGATGCCCTAAGCAGATACCAAAAACCGGAAGGTCCGTGGTGTCCAGGATGGTTTTGATCATCGGGACAGCATATTGCCCCGTCGCGGCAGGATCGCCTGGCCCATTGGACAGGAATACGCCGTCAGGGTTCAGGGCCAGCACCTCGTCCGCTGTGGCGGTTGCGGGCAGAACCGTAACGTCGCAGCCTGCCGAAGCAAGACAGCGCAGGATGTTGCGTTTTGCACCATAGTCCAGCGCTACGACCTTGTGGCGCGGGTTGTCCTGTTTGGGATAGCCATCGGGCCAGGCCCAACGCATCTCGTCCCATTTGTAGCTTTGTGCACAGGTAACTTCCTTGGCGAGGTCCAGCCCTTCCAGCCCCGAAAATGCGCGGGCTTCAGCGATTAATGCTTCAATGTCGAAATTGCCGTCCGGATCGTGGGCGATTGCAACATGTGGCGCGCCTTGATGACGGATTGCCCGGGTCAGACGCCGGGTGTCCAGACCACCAATGCCGATCCGGCCACGTTTTTCAAGCCAATCAATCAGTCGCTCGGTGGCACGCCAGTTTGACGGCTCGGTTGGATCCCATTTGACGACCATCCCGGCGGCGACAGGTTCGCCTGTTTCGTCATCTTCGGGGTTCACACCGACATTGCCGATATGCGGAAAGGTAAAGGTTACGACCTGACCGGCATAAGACGGGTCGGTCATGATTTCCTGATACCCCGTCATGGCGGTGTTGAAACACAGCTCGGCGGTAGTTGTGCCGGTCGCGCCAAACCCATGGCCATAGAATATGGTCCCATCGGCAAGGGCCAGACAGGCTGTGGGTTTGGCGATAGCTTGGACTTGGGCGGTGGCAGCGGACATGTGGCGACTCCCGATCGACAAATTGGCGCGAAACTAGATGTGCTGGCCCGCCGGGTCAAGGGGCAGCAGGTTGGAAGGTCAATTTTACATATTTATACTTATCAATGGGTTACAAGGTTTCAACCCCGGTTGAATGCCTCTTCGCTTTTCGATAAGTTGCGAGCTTCGTAATGGACACTGTAGATGGATGAACCCATGGACATGCGCAACCGGGTAAATGACGCCCTGAAGACGGCGATGAAAAACAAGGATGCGGCGCGGTTATCGACGCTTCGCTTGATCAGCGCTGCGATCAAGGATCGCGATATTGCCATGCGTGGTACGGGCGAAGAGGTTGAAATCACGGACGCCGACGTTTTGGCCATTCTGGGTAAGATGGTAAAGCAACGGCAGGAAAGCGCGCGAGCCTATGAAGAAGGCGGGCGGCTTGAATTGGCCGAGAAGGAGCGCTCAGAAATCGTCGTGATCGAAGAGTTTTTGCCAAAACAACTGTCCGAAGAAGAAACGGACGCCGCTGTGGCCGAAGCTATTACCGAAGTCGGTGCTGACAGCATTCGGGATATGGGCAAGGTCATGGGCGCGTTGAAAGCGAAATTCACCGGACAGATGGATTTTGGTAAAGTCGGGCCAATGGTGAAAGAAAAGCTGGGGTAAATCAGCCTTTGCCAGCTTTAGAGCAATTTTTCCAGCCACTTGGGTATAATGGTTGTGTCTGATAAACGAGATACCCAAACAATGCTGAAGATCGAACGCGCCAGATTTCCACAAGATACGCAAATCGTTGCGAAACTGTTTCTTGGCTACATCGCTTTTCTGTTCGAAAGATCGCCGGAAGAACGAGAGAACATCCAGAAGAAATACGACCCGAACAAGATTGACGATCTGGTGACGGGGTTTGCACAGATCCATGCCCGTCCACACGGTGATCTGCTTATCGCATATCAGGATGGCAAAGCGGTTGGCTGTGGCATGATGCGCAGGATGGAAGAAAGCGTGGCCGAGATTCAGCGTGTCTTCGTCACACATGAAGCGCGCGGGCTTGGGGCTGGAGAGTTGCTGACTTTGGCGCTGATGGAGCAGGCCCGGAAGGATGGACATAAAATCGTCCGCCTCGACACTGGCCGCGCCTTGGTTGAAGCGTCAGGCCTGTACGAGAAGCTGGGCTTCAAGGAACGCACACCCTATCATCAAGAAACACCTTATCTGGATCATCTGATAAGGTATTACGAGCGACCACTTTAGGTCTGCGTCGCGGTGGTCGTGTCAACCTAGCCATATGATTTGGCACGTAGCAGAGCCTCGCATAGTTCTTCATACAGTTTTGGACGCTCTTTTTCAGAGAGGAACGCACCAATCTCGACCTCACGGTTGTTTCCTTTCAGTGTCACATAGTTTGGGATAGGTCCTCCTTTCTTGTGCATTTCGACTGTGACCCAATATGTGTTCGCTTCCCAATGCTGGACATTTCGCCCCGGGCCGTGCCGGGTCAGGGTAATTCGATCCGACCAGATCAGCAGTTCTTCCAGAATTTCGCCGTCCTTGTAGCTTTTCTCGATGAAGAACCACAGAGCCCCCATGGCTCCCAATGCAAACGGCAGCAGCCACCACAGCGTTGCCGTGCCTAACAGAGCCAGAAGTGGGATCAGCATCAGCGAAAAGCCCAGCCCCATGATCCATACAAATCCGCGACGCGGCAGGGATCGGAACGGCCATATGTGCAGCTCTGCTTTTGGGCCCCCGGGGGCGTCGACTGGCATCCACTCGTATGGCATCGGGGCTGGCTTTCTGCGGTTCAAGAACGCCTATGAAAAACCCGTGCAGGCTGATGACGCAAGAGAAAAAGCTGGAGTTTGGTCTGCGTTTCGCCATGGTGTCCCGTCACACCGCTCGCCCAGACGTGATTGGCACAAGTCGCGTTGGCGGGGCACACTCAACACTATCACATGCAAGGAACGGTATGATGCGACATCTGTGGATTGGCCTGCTTTGCGCAGCCACACCCGCCATTGCCCACGAGGCCGAGATTGTTGATGCGACTGCATCTTCTTCCGGCTCTGGTTGGAATATCTCAGTTACAATCGCCCATGCTGAAACCGGATGGGATGACTATGCCGACGGTTGGCGGGTCGAGAATACAGCTGGCGATACGCAGGGCACTCGTGTGCTGCAGCACCCGCACGCGAATGAGCAGCCGTTCACCCGAAGCCTATCGGGGGTTTCGTTGCCGAAGGGGGCTGAAGTGATCTGGATCCGGGCGCGGACCAGCGTCGACGGGTGGGGGCATAAGCGATTTAAACTGACGCTTCCGGTGGCCGAGTAGTCCAACGTTATGCAAACCTGTGAAAGGAAAAGGCCCGGACAATGTCCGGGCCTTGTTTGGTTTTTCAGGTCCGCTTAGTGCGAATGACCTTTGTCCCATTCTTCCTGCTTGGGCAGGATTTCAAAGGTATGTTCGGGCGGTGGGCTGGGCAGGGTCCATTCCAGCGTGTCCGCATATTCGTTCCAGTAGTTGTTTTCGGTCACGCGTTTGCCCTTGAACAGCGTGTAAAACACGATGCCAATGAAGAACACGAATGACGCGAAAGACAGGAACGCACCGTAAGAGCTGATCTTGTTCCAGTAGGCAAATGCTTCCGGGTAGTCGATGTAACGACGGGGCATGCCTTGGCGGCCTAGGAAGTGTTGCGGGAAGAAGGTCAGGTTCACACCGATGAAGAAGGTCCAGAAGTGGATCTTGCCGGCCCATTCAGGGTACTGGCGACCGGACATTTTTCCGATCCAGTAATAGATGCCTGCAAAGATACACATCACCGCACCAATCGACATCACATAGTGGAAGTGTGCCACAACGTAATAGGTGTCGTGATAGACGCGGTCGACACCTGCTTGCGACAGCACGACGCCCGTCACACCACCCACGGTGAACAGGAACAAGAAGCCCATAGCAAACAGCATCGGTGTCTTGAACTCGATCGAGCCGCCCCAGAGCGTCGCGATCCATGAGAAGATCTTAACGCCTGTCGGCACCGCAATGACCATCGTGGCCAGCATGAAATAGGACTGCTGGGTCAGCGACATGCCAACGGTGTACATGTGGTGCGCCCACACGACGAAGCCGATGAAGCCAATAGCGATCAAGGCCCAGACCATCGGCATGTAGCCGAAGATCGGTTTGCGGGCGAATGTACCGATCACGTGGCTGATCAAACCGAAGCCGGGCAGGATCACGATATACACTTCCGGGTGTCCAAAGAACCACAGGATGTGCTGATACAGGATCGGGTCGCCGCCACCTGACGGGTCAAAGAACGTCCCGCCGAAGTTACGGTCGATCAACAGCATGGTGATTGCGCCTGCCAGAACCGGCAGCGAAAGAAGGATCAGCCATGCCGTTACAAAGATCGACCACGCGAACAGAGGCACTTTGAACAGCGTCATGCCAGGGGCACGCATGTTCAGGAATGTTGTGATGATGTTGATCGCACCCAGGATCGACGAGGCACCCGACACGTGAACCGCGAAGATCGCAAGGTCCATCGAATACCCACCTTCTGTCGTGGACAGCGGCGGATACAGAACCCAACCGACACCAGACCCAAGTTGGTCATTTCCACCCGGCGCCAGCAGCGAAGCCACGCCAAGAGCCACACCCGTGGCGTAAAGCCAGAACGATAGGTTGTTCATCCGCGGGAAGGACATATCCGGTGCACCAATTTGCAGCGGCATGAAATAGTTACCGAACCCGCCGAACAGGGCAGGGATGACCACGAAGAACATCATCAGAACGCCGTGATAGGTGATCATCACGTTCCAGAGGTGGCCGTTGGGCGTGCACTCTGCGGCGGCGTCTGCAATGAAACGCGCACCTTCAAGACACATGTATTGAACACCGGGTTCCATCAACTCAAGCCGCATGTAAACGGTGAAGCTGACCGAAATGAAACCCGTCAGTCCGGCCAGAAACAGATACAGGATCCCGATATCTTTGTGGTTGGTCGACATGAACCACCGGGTAAAGAACCCGCGATCATCGTGGTGGTCATGGTCGTGAATGGCTGCGTCCGCCATGTATCCCTCCCTTTAGGGTTAACGTGACCAAAGCGAGGCAAAACCTCACCCGGCTTTTTAACGTGTGTAATATGAGGCGGGGGGACGGGCAATGTCGCAATGGTCGCATTGCTTAAAAAAAATACGCCCCGCACCGATAATTACCGGGCAGGGCGTGACGTTTCAGCGAAAAATCAGCCTTGTCGCTGATAAGCCTTAGTTGGTGGTGGTCGAATCGCTTTCAGTCGCTTCACTTTCAGTGGCCTCACCTTCGCCCGACATTTCAGGCGAGAAGGTGGCGAGGAAGGCAACGATGTCTTCGGGCTTGCCCCATTTGAAGGTCATCTTCGACTTGGCTGCGGAATCACCGGTGTGTTCTTTCAAGAAACCTTTGGGATCCTTGATGTACTCCATCAGCAGTTCTTCGGTCCAAACCAAACCGGCTTCGCCTGCAGCAACAATGGAATCGCCGTATTTGAAATCTTCAACGGTGCCAGCCTGGCGGCCAACTACACCGTAAAGGTTCGGGCCGGTCTTACCGCCTTTGAACAGTGCTTCGCCGCTGTCATCGACAATGCCGTGGCACGATTTGCATTTTTTGAAATCTTTTTCGCCTTTGGCGACGTCGCCTTCTGCGAAGGCTGTGCCCGAAAGAGCAAGAATCATAGCTGCGGAAGAGAGAATCGTCTTCATGTTGGTCCTCTTGATATGTCTATTTCACGCGTTATGCGCTTTGTTGTGCGGACCCTGCAGTGATTGCAACCCGATTGAAAGATGGCGAGCTGTCGCAGGGTATATAGGAGGCCATTCAGGCTAGTTTTTGCCGGCAGGGCCGAAGACCTTATCAAAACATCGACGCAAGGCATTGTCCACATCATCCATGGTGACAGGCAAACTCAGATCTACAAGGCTGGTCACGCCGTGTTCAGAGATGCCGCACGGCACAATGCCCGAAAAATGTTCCAGGTCCGGTTCAACATTGATCGAGATCCCGTGGAAGCTTACCCATTTGCGCAGGCGCACTCCGATGGCAGCGATCTTGTCCTCGGGCGATTGGCCCAAAGCGGTTTTGGGCTTGTCATCACGCACGACCCAGACGCCGACACGGCCTTCGCGCCGCTCACCGGTGACGTTGAATTCGGCAAGCGTGTCGATGACCCATTCTTCAAGCGCACCAACGAATGCGCGCACATCGCGTCCGCGCTTGCCCACATCCAGCATCACATAAGCAACGCGTTGGCCCGGTCCATGATATGTGTATTGTCCGCCCCGCTTTGACGAGTGGACTGGAAACCGGTCAGGTGTCACAAGGTCTTTCGGGTCGGCAGATGTGCCTGCTGTGTAAAGTGGCGGATGTTCCAGAAGCCAGATCATCTCGCCCGCCTCACCACGCGCCATGGCATCGACATGTGCTTCCATACGCGCAACGGCGGCTGTGTAGTCGACCAATGTTTCGGCTGTTTCCCATCTGACAGGGGGCATATCTGGTAAGGCTTTCATAGGCTTCATTTGGCACCGCTTTGTGGCATTGTCAAAATGCATCCTGAATTATCTTGGGTTCGCATTTTTTGGCTTCACATCCCAAGACCCCTTCGATATGAAGCGCGTCACCTAGCCTGGGCTTGCGGTCGTGGCGGAATTGGTAGACGCGCAGCGTTGAGGTCGCTGTGAGGTAACACTCGTGTGGGTTCGAGTCCCACCGACCGCACCATATCTCACGCACATTTTGCGAACGACTGCTCGTCGCCGGATCGGCTTGCAATCCGCTTGCCTGTCAATCCGACGCAAGGCTATGGTCGCGCCATGCTTGATCCTGATGACAAAGCCTTTCTGACAGATCTGTTCGATGCGGCCATCACCGCTGCAAACGCAGAAACAGTTCTGCGGGGAAATTTGCCGGAGAAACCGAAGGGTAAAACCGTGGTGGTCGGTGCGGGTAAAGGCGTCGCGCAACTGGCAGCAGCATTTGAAGAGCTATGGGGCGAGCCGGTCGAGGGCGTCGTTGTTACGCGTTACGGTTACGCTACGCCATGTCAGAACATACGTGTTTTGGAAGCCGCACACCCCGTGCCCGATGCCGCTGGGCTTGTGGCCGCGGTCGCGTTGTTAGATTCGGTCAGCGGGTTGGGTGCGGACGATCTTGTCGTCGCACTGATCACGGGGGGTGGATCTGCATTACTTCCTGCGCCACCCGACGGGATGACGCTTGAAGATGAGCAGCAACTGAACGATGCGCTGTTGGCGTCTGGGGCACCGATTTCGGTGATGAATGCGATCCGTAAGCATGTGTCACGGATAAAAGGTGGACGATTGGCTATGGCCGCCTTTCCCGCCCAGGTCGTCAGTCTGATCGTATCTGATGTGCCCGGCGATGTCCCGTCGCAGGTCGCATCTGGTCCAACGGTTCCCGACGACGCAGATCAAGCGCAGGCGCTTGCAGCGATTTCGTCGTGGAACATTGATGTGCCCGTTCATATCGTGGAGCATATACGGACCAATCCAGCACCGTCGCCGTCAGACCCCGCCTTTGGTGGCCATCAGGTGGACGTTGTCGCTTCGGCGCGCCTGAGCCTTGAAGCCGCTGCTGCACGGGCGCGGGTGCTGGGCATTCCCGCAGTTCTTCTGTCTGACGCAATAGAAGGAGAGGCGCGTGAGGTGGCGAAGATGCACGGCGCTATGACGCGTGAGGTGTTGATGCGCAATCAACCGTTCAGTGCCCCCTGCGTTTTGCTGTCAGGCGGCGAAACGACTGTAACATTGAAAGGTGCCGGGCGCGGAGGCCGAAATACTGAGTTCCTTCTGTCGCTGGCAATCACATGCGATGGCCTGACTGGGTTCACTGCCCTAGCGGCAGATACCGACGGGATTGACGGATCAGAAGACAACGCTGGGGCGTTTATTGATGGCCAGACTGCCGGACGGCTTCGAACTTTGGGTCACGACCCGTCTGCCCTGTTGGCACAAAATGACGCGTGGGCGGCATTCGATGCGTTGGGTGATCTGTTCTCACCAGGGCCGACAGGCACCAATGTCAATGATTTCCGGGCGATTCTTATCAAATAGAGTAAAAAGGGTGCCCGCATTGGACACCCCATTCTAAGTCATGCTGCCAGTTTTTCGATACTGGCATCCGCTTCAGAAAGACCATCCGGCCCGGTTGCCGAGATGAAATCAACATCTGTCATGCCCAAGAAGCCGAGAATAAATTTCAGATAGGGTGTTGCAAAATCATGTGGCGCGCCAACCGGAGTTCCAGCAGAGGCGGTCACAACAATCACACGCTTTCCGGTCAAAAGACCTTCGGGTGTGCCGTCTTCGCGATAGCGAAATGTGACGCCTGCGCGAGCCAGTTGATCAATCCATGCCTTCAATGTGGACGGGATCGAAAAGTTATAGGTCGCCGCAGATATCACGATCAGCTCGGCTTGCTGAACTTCGGCCACAATCTGATCTGACAGGTCCAGTGCTGCGTTGTCATCTTCCGTCCGCGCTTCGGGTGGGGTGAAGGTGGCGGCGGTCCATGCAGCCGTCAGATGCGGTACGCCCTGCGCCAGATCACGTGTGGTGACGGTGGCGTCGGAGTACTTGGCGATCACTTTATCAGCCAGTGCGCGAGAGATTGAACCGTCCGCCCGGGCGGAACTGTCGATGCGAAGGATATGTGTCATGTAGTGCTCCAGTATTGCTTTGGATAAGATATGTGGACTTGCAAAAAAAAACGCAATCTGCACAAATTAACAGTATCTGTTAGAATTCGCACAGAAAGATTGAAGGACCCGATGAACCACTGGGACGAAATCCGAACAGCTTATCATGTCGCGCGGGCAGGCACGGTCAGTGGAGCAGCAGCAGTGTTGGGCATCCATCATGCAACGGTCATTCGTCATATTGATGCCATTGAAGCCCGGCTTGGCGTCAAACTGTTTCAACGCCACGCACGCGGCTATTCGCCGACCGAGGCGGGATCCGATCTTGCGCGGATTGCACAAGTGACCGAAGACCAGTTCACCCAACTTGAGGGACGATTGAAGGGGCAGGGCGATGACGTCACCGGCGATCTGGTGATCACCGCTCTGCCGGGGTTCTCAGCTCGGCTCGCGCCAGTGTTGACCGAGTTTCAATCCCGCTATCCCGGATTGCGTGTGCGGCTTTTGACCGGCCCAAGGATTTTCAAACTCGAATATGGCGAGGCACATGTCGCGATCCGTGCCGGAACGGCGCCGCAAGAACCTGACAATGTGGTCCAGCCGTTTCTGAATGTGGGCATTGGCCTCTATGCTGCGCAATCCTATATCGACAAGCACGGTTTGCCGACCGAAGAGACATTGGCCGATCATCATTTCATCGGAACGGGTGATCTGAACTCCCGCGCGCCGTTCATGCAATGGCTTGCACAGAACATTCCGGCCGAGAATGTGCGGTTTCAAGTGTCCGACGATTTTGCAATGCACGAGGCATTGATCGCTGGGGCAGGGTTAGGTTTTGCGGTGCGAGGCGCATTGGGCGGACTGGTTGAGGTCGTGCCCCCTAAAGAAGAGTGGATATCGCATCTTTGGCTGGTGACACATGTTGACCTTCATCGGTCGACAAAAGTGCAGGCCATTCTGACGCAGCTTAAAACCGCTGCTCGGCAATGGGCGAAGGAAGACGTGGGCTTGTCCTTGCCTTAACTGGTTTGTTCGTCGCGTAGTTCGGTTTCAAGAAACCGCTCAAACGCGTCAAGGTTCACAGGCTCAAACTGCCCAAACCCCTGCATCCAGATCGATGCTTCGCGCAGGGCATCCGGTTCCAGTTTGCACCACTTCACCCGTCCTCGCTTTTCCTGGCTGATCAACCCGGCGCGGGTCAGGATTGTCAGGTGCTTTGAGATTGCGGCCAGCGACATTTCAAACGGCTCTGCGACATCGGTGACCGCCATGTCATCTTCAAGAAGCATGGTCAGAATGGCGCGTCGGGTCGGGTCGGACAGTGCGGCAAAGGCAAGATCAAGACGAGTGTTCATACCTGTGGGTTACGTCCGGGCGTTTCAATCGTCAACCAGATGGTTGAATAAGCGGTTTTGGTGCCAATCAGCACCCGAAACGGGCAGGCTGCGCTATGGCGAAAGCTGGCGACGACTAAAATTCATAAATATCAATATATTAGGCGGTTGGGTGTTCGCGCTAAACGCCGTTGACTCAAAGCGTTTCAACCCTTAGCACATGCAGCAACCGTCACCGGAGGCATTTCCTTGTCCAACGAACCCGATCGCGAGCGCCTACAGCAGCTCGAGGCGCGCCTGAAAGAGGCGAAGGGTGAGGAGAAGCAGAAAAAAACCGGGGACGAGGCCTATAACCAGGCGTCCTTCGCCTGGCAGATGGTCATAGAGCTTACGGTCGGTCTGTTGATCGGCTTTGGCATCGGATACGGGTTAGACGGGCTGTTTGGCACAAAACCCATCTTCATGGTGCTGTTTATGATGTTGGGTTTTGCGGCAGGCATGAAGGTCATGCTTTCGACTGCAGCCCAGATGCAGAAAAAAGCGGAAGACGCGCAAAACGCGCAGAATGCCGCAGAAGAAGAGGGTAACGGACGTGGCTGAACAAAGCGCAAAACAGGGTGGCGGCCCGATCATCAAGATTGCATTCTTTGTTGTTCTGGCCTTGGTGCTTCTGTCGGGCCTGATTTTTGCACCCGAGCATCCGGGTCTGGCCATTCATCCGATGGATCAGTTCGAGATCAAACCGCTGTTCGGTGGTGACCATCTTGGCACCTTTACACCGACCAACCAGACTCTTTGGATGGTTATAGCGATCGTCGGCATTGTGCTGCTTCTGGTGGTCGGGTCGCGTGGCCGCGCTATTGTGCCAACGCGAGGGCAATCGGTTGCTGAACTGGCCTATGGCTTCGTCTACAAAATGGTTGAAGACGTGGCAGGCAAAGACGCCGTCAAATACTTCCCCGGTATCATGACATTGTTCATGTTTATCGTGTTCGCCAACTTCCTTGGTCTGATCCCGACCAGCTTTACCGCCACCAGCCACATCGCTGTTACCGCGGTGCTGGCCTTGATCGTGTTCGTTTTCGTGACCGTGCTGGGCTTCGTCAAGAACGGCGTTGGTTTTCTTGGACTGTTCTGGGTTTCGGCCGCACCGTTGCCGCTGCGCCCGGTTCTAGCCATCATCGAGATCATTTCCTATTTCGTGCGCCCCGTCAGCCACTCCATTCGTTTGGCAGGCAACATGATGGCCGGCCACGCGGTGATCAAGGTTTTCGCCGGCTTTGCCGCAGCTCTGGGGCTGTTCGGCTTCCTGCCAATCCTCGCAATCGCAGCGTTCTATGCGCTCGAAGTGCTCGTAGCCTTCATCCAGGCCTACGTGTTCTCGATCCTGACCTGCGTATATCTGAAAGACGCTCTGCATCCGTCGCACTAAGCCACGGTTGCAGCCCGCTCACCAATCCTAATTCAAGCATTCCAACGTAAGGAGAAATCACAATGGAAGGCAATATCGCTCAAATGGGTCAATTCATCGGTGCAGGTCTGGCAGCTATCGGTTCGGGTGCCGCCGCTATCGGTGTGGGCCACGTTGCTGGTAACTTCCTGGCCGGTGCTCTGCGCAACCCGTCGGCAGCTGCCGCACAAACCGCGACCCTGTTCATCGGTATCGCATTTGCAGAAGCCCTGGGCATCTTCTCGTTCCTGGTTGCTCTGCTGCTGATGTTTGCTGTCTAAGACCTGAACCATCCTTACGCGGGGGCGAAGCCTTTGGTGTTTCGCCCCAAGTAATCCGGTTTGGAGATAAGACATGGCAAGTAATACGCAACAGACCGCGGACGGTGCACATGGTGGCGCAGAAGCCGCCGGCATGCCGCAACTGGACTTCTCGACCTTCGGGAACCAGATTTTCTGGCTCGTTGTCACGCTGGTCGTAATCTATCTGGTCCTGACAAAGGTCGCATTGCCCCGGATTGAGGCTGTGCTGGCGGAACGTCGGGGCACGATCACTAGTGATCTGGCAGCCGCTGAAGAGCTGAAGCAGAAAGCTGTTGAAGCTGAAGACGCTTACAACAAGGCGCTGGCCGACGCTCGTGCAGAAGCAAACAAGATTGTTGCAGAAGCACGCGCCGATATTCAGGGCGAGGTTGATGCCGCTGCCGCCAAGGCAGACGCAGAGATTGCGGCCAAGGCTGCCGAAAGTGAAGCCGCGATTGCGGAAATTCGCGCCGGTGCCGTGGACAGTGTGAAAGCTGTAGCCAAGGATACAGCGAAGGAAATTCTCGCTTCTTTGGGTTACAAAGCTGATGCCAAATCTATCACCGCTGCGGTGACATCGCGGATGAAAGGGTAAAAACATGAAGACATTTACTCTTGCTCCGCTGTTCTCCGTAATCGCCATGCCTGCATTTGCAGCAGGTGATACGGGGTGGGCCGATCTGGCCAACACCAACACCGTCGTGATGCTGGCGTTCCTGCTGTTCATCACCTTCTTGGGCTATATGGGCATTCACAATATGCTTGGCTCTCAGCTGGACAACCGTGCAGACGGCATCAAGTCCGAATTGGAAGAGGCGCGCGCCTTGCGGGAAGAGGCGCAGACCATTCTGGCGTCCTATGAGCGCAAGCAGAAAGAAGTCGCCAAGCAGGCAGATCGTATTGTCGCCCATGCGAAGGAAGAAGCAGCCAATGCAGCGGCCGCTGCGAAAGAGGATCTGAAAGCCTCGATCGCGCGTCGTCTTGCGGCCGCAGAAGACCAGATCGTTTCGGCCCAATCTGCCGCCGTGAAAGAGGTGCGTGACACCGCCGCTCAGGTCGCGGTGGCTGCGGCGCGCGATGTGATCGCCAAGCAGATGACGGCGACCGAAGGCAACAGCCTGATCGACGATGCGATCAAGACGGTCGAAGCCAAGCTGCACTAAGCCGTAGGCTAAATGAAAGTTAGAAAGCCCGGCCCCTGCGGTCGGGTTTTTTGTTGGGTGACGTTCGGTGTGTTGCGCGCCTATGTGCGCTCTTTTTCATAGGTCAGACGTTGGAGTGCGACCTCTTCGTTGCGATCTGCGCGGCGCAGATCGGAGTAAGCTTGAGTCACGAAATCCATATGCGCCTCGATGGCCGCCCGAGCTTTCACGGGATCGCGGGCTTGAAGCGCGTCATTAATGGCCCGGTGCTGTTCCAGCAGGTCAAGGCGCGTATTGGTGATCTGGATAACCACCTGGCGGCTGTAGAACACTCCTTGTTTCAACAGGTCATACATGGCGCGCATCATGTGAACCATCAACACGTTGTGGCTGGCTTCGATGATTGCCATGTGAAAGTCGCTGTCCAGATCGGCACCCTGACTCTCGGGTGCGCCTTCCATCTTTTGAAAAAGTTCTGCGATCACTTTCAGATCTGTATCGGATGCAAACTTCGCGGCCCGTTCAGCAGCCAGCCCCTCCATATCTCTGCGAAACGCAATGTAGTCATAGACTGCCTCGTCGTGACGCGAGAAAAGTTGAACCAGCGCGGGCGGGAAAGAACTGTCCAGACTGTCACTGACATAGATACCAGCACCAGCCCGGCGCGCCAAAAGACCCTTGTCTTCTAGATCCGCAATCGCATCACGCAACGAAGGACGCGACACGCCCATCCGATCAGAGAGATCCCGTTCAGATGGCAAGCGTTCGCCCGGGCGCAAGATGCCACGCAAGATCAACAGTTCAATCTGTTCGACGACGGATTGTGACAGCTTACCTGCCGCTATTTTTTGAAATGGCATTCTGTGTCCTGCGCGCGAATTGGTCATATAATATGACCACATTTGCGGCAGCGCCTCAATGAAAAAAGCCGGACACATGCCCGGCTTTCTTCCCCTCACGATTGGCCGGTCAGTTACGGATCGGACGAATGATAATCTCAACTCGGCGGTTTTGTTGACGGCCATATGCATCAAGGTTCGATGCAACCGGACGATCTTCGCCATAACCGATAGTCACAACACGAGACGTCGGAACGCCGTTCGACGTCAGAACAGACGCCACCGATGCAGCCCGTCGCTTGGACAGAGACAGGTTATAATCGGCGTTGCCCACATTGTCCGTGTGGCCGACGACCTCGATCACCGAGTTCGGGTATTGGCGCAGGTTGTCGGCCACCGCACGCAGATCGGATTGCAGCGCATAGCTGACATCGGCGCTGTCGGTGGCGAACAGGATGTCTTGCGGCAATGTCACGATCAGTTCGTTGCCGGTGTTCACGATCTTGACCTGATCGTTGTCGATCGACTGGCGTAGATCGCCCGCCTGCTTGTCAAGCTGCTGACCAATGACGCCACCGACCACGCCGCCGATCACCGCGCCAACGGCTGCTTTGCCAAGCTTTCCGTCGCCTTTGCGGGTCGCGCCCAGAAGGCCGCCTGCGATGGCACCGATTGCCGCACCGTTTTGGGTGCGCGGGCCCATGTTGCTCGTCGGGCTCTGTGTCGGTGATGTACAGGCCGTTGTGGCCAGTGCACCAACAACAGCGAGCATTAAGATTGAGCGTTTAGCGTGCATACTGCATTCCTCAGGTTTGTTATTCGCGTTTGTCTTACATGAATGACGATTGATATCGAATAACAAGCCCGTTTGTCGGCGAAACTACGCAGAAATCAGGCGCTTGCCGCATCCTCGGTCTGGGCGCTTTCCCATGCAAGCAGCGCGCGCTTCACCGGCAAGCCCCAGTGATAGCCGCCGAGAGCGCCGGATTTACGCAACGCTCTATGGCACGGAATCAACCAACTGACCGGGTTGCGCCCAACGGCGGTGCCGACAGCCCGCACGGCCCGTGGGGATCCGATGGTTTCGGCGATTTGCGAATAGGTCGTTACGTGGCCAGAAGGTATGGACAGCAACGCCTCCCACACCTTGATCTGAAACGGGGCACCTATCAGGTGCAGAGGCGTCATGCCGCGTTGATCGAATGCTTGATCTACCCAAGGCGCTAACTTCGTTGGGTCCTCCTGAAACTTGGCATTGGGCCAGCGGGATCGGAGGTCGGCCATGGCCACTTGCGGTCCGGTCTCAGACGCAAAACCCAATCCGCAGATACCCTTGTCCGTACCCATAACCAAAGCAGGGCCGAAGGGGCTGTCGAACCATCCCCAATGGATGGTCAGACCATCACCGCCAGCGGCATATGCGCCAGGGCTCATCGCTTCCCATCGTAAGAAAAGGTCATGTAGCCGCCCTTGCCCGGACAACCCAACCGAATGGGACGTTTTCAGCGTCGAAAAACGATCCTGAAGAAGCGTCTTTGCGTGGCCCAGCGTTAGGAACTGTTGATAACGTTTCGGTGACACTCCGACCCAGCGTGAAAAAACACGTTGAAAATGGGCGGGCGACATATCCATCTTGGCGGCCAATGCCTCAAGCGACAAAGATTCTCCGTCGCTCGCATCGATGTGGTCGATCGCCCGGCGGATAACGTTGTAATGATAACTATCTTCCTGAAGGGTCATGGCGGCCTCGCTTGTTCTACGGTACCAGAATGGCGCAGATTACCAGTGTAAAGCGACCCGGAAAGTGCGCATCCGTTCGAAATCATGAGGGAACCGCCTTGTCGGAGAGGTCAGAAAAAGGCATAGGAACGGCATGGCAAAACAACTGGGATATCACCCGATCCGCGCGATCTTTGAGCGTTTTCACGCGGCCGAGCCAGAGCCGAAAGGCGAGCTTGAGCACGTGAATGCCTACACGCTGGTCGTCGCCGTGGCGCTGTCTGCGCAGGCTACCGATGTCGGCGTCAACAAAGCGACACGTGCGCTGTTCAAAATCGCCGATACTCCCGAAAAGATGCTCGCCCTTGGTGAAGATGGGTTGATTGAACATATCAAGACCATCGGTCTGTTCCGGCAGAAGGCAAAAAACGTCATCAAGCTTAGCCGCATTCTGGTTGAGGAATACGGCGGTGTTGTTCCGAATTCCCGCGCGGCGCTTCAATCGCTGCCGGGGGTCGGGCGCAAGACCGCAAATGTGGTTCTGAATATGTGGTGGGGCGTCCCCGCGCAGGCGGTTGACACGCATATCTTTCGTGTCGGTAACCGTACCGGAATAGCGGTGGGCAAAGACGTGAACGCGGTCGAACGCGCGATCGAAGACAACATTCCAGCTGACTATCAACAACATGCCCATCACTGGTTGATCTTGCATGGGCGCTATACCTGCAAGGCGCGCAAGCCAATGTGCGGAAACTGTATTATCCGGGATCTATGCCCCTACGAGGACAAGAATATATGACGAAAAAGTACAAGGTTGTTGGCATCGGCAATGCCGTAGTGGACGTGTTGACCGTGGCCGATGATAGTTTTCTTGAGCTGATGGGGATCGAAAAAGGCATAATGCAACTGGTTGAACGCGATCGGGCCGAAGTGCTGTATGCCGCGATGAAAGAACGCAAGCAGGCGGCCGGCGGATCCGTCGCAAACACGCTGGCAGGCATCGGCAAGCTGGGCTTGCCGACCGGGTTCGTCGGGCGGGTGCATGATGATGCGTTAGGTCGTTTCTATGCGGACGCGATGGAGATGGATGGCACACGGTTCATCAATCCTCCGGTGCCGGGTGGAGAGCTGCCGACCTCGCGGTCAATGATCTTTGTCTCGCCTGATGGTGAGCGGTCGATGAATACTTATCTGGGTATTTCCGCTGAGCTGGGGTCCGACGATGTGGACCCGGACGTCGCGGCTGACGCCGAGATTGTGTTTTTGGAAGGTTACCTATTCGACAAGGACAAGGGAAAAGAGGCGTTCATCGCCATGGCTCGCGCTTGTCGCGCCGCAGGCGGGCTTGCGGGCATCGCCATTTCCGATCCCTTCTGCGTCGAACGGCACCGGGACGACTTCTTATCACTGATCGAACACGATTTGGATTATGTCATAGGAAACGAAGACGAGATCAAATCCCTGTTTGAAACTGATGACATGGAAGAAGCAATCGCTAGAACCGCCGCGATTTGCCCGATGGTGGTATGCACCCGATCAGGCGACGGTGTTGCGATCTTGGCAAATGGCGAGCGTGTGGATGTGCCTGTCGAAAGGATTGTGCCCGTCGATGCCACCGGGGCTGGTGATGGTTTTGCAGCTGGGTTCCTCTTCGGTCTTGCCAATGGTGCCGACATGCGCACTTGCGGCGAAATGGGGTGTACCATTGCAGGTGAGGTGATCCGCCATATCGGGCCACGTGCCGACCGTAACTTGTTGGCGCTGCTGCGCGACAATGGGCTGGTCTGATCGGGTCAATCACCCAGCTTGGCGTGCACCTCGTCCAGATCAACCTCGCCGATGGGCATCTTGTTGGCAGGGTTTTCAAAATCATATTTGAACAAGTCGAAATCACGGTTGTAGATTTCATAGACCAGATGCATGGATAGATCGTCGAAATAATCTTCGACCGGGTGGGCACGCTTCGGGCCGTGCCCTTCGCTTTCGTTGAAGCGTGGAATGTCGGACAAAGTTACGGAATGCGGCGTCTCGATTGCGTCAAGCACTTGCTGCATCCCATCATTGAACCGTTCGGTCCAGACGATGTTGTCATATCGTCCACCATTGGCAATGAAGGTTGCCACGTGTCCAGACATTGCTGACCAATGAATGTCAGGGTCCATCGGACGTCGCCACCGGATAGTGTCACGGGCAAACAGCAGGAACCGTCGAAAGCTTTTCACCTGATCAAATTCAAACCCGTTGTCTGGATCGCCTACATCGATACCGTATTTCTGGATTAAAAGCGGCACCAGATTGCCACGGTACCGGCGGCCATTGCGCTGAATGCCGCAAATCTTGTCAAAGAAACTGGACAGGATCCGCGTATAAGGATTGCGAACACAGGTGAACGCATAGCTTGAATGCGCCAGTACGTTGTCTTCGATGAGTTTTTGCGAAGCATCCTGCGCCCATTTGTGCAGTCCATCGGTGCTGTCATGGATGTCACCATCGAAAAAACGGCCGTGATCGGAATAGTACATGATCTGGCCAATGGTCGAGCAAGCGCATTTGGGCACGACCCGATACACAACGCTTTCGCTTTCGGTCATCCAAGTGCCGGGAAATCCCATTAACTCAATACCTCCGAGGCCATACAACGACCGATTGAACAGAACACAGCTATACCGTTCAGAAAAAAGCAAAGAAACACTGTTTATTCAATGGTCTTTCACGCTATCAATGGCTGCAGTCTTCGTGCCTACAAGGATTTTGTGACGACACCATGGCCAAAATTGCCTTCATTCTTCTGTGCCACAAGGACCCCGACGCAATTATCAATCAGGCAACGCGACTGACTGCCGTCGGCGATTGTATGTCGATTCATTTCGATGCAAGTGCCAATCCCGAGCATTATCAGCAGATTCGCGAGGCACTTGCAGATAACCCAAACGTCACCTTCGCGCGCAAACGCATCAAGTGCGGCTGGGGTGAATGGTCATTGGTGCAAGCAACTCTGAATGCGGTTGAGGCGGCGCTGGATGACTTTCCACGCGCCACACATTTCTACATGGTGTCCGGCGATTGTATGGCGATCAAGTCTGCAGAGTATACGCATAACTTTCTCGATTCCTCGGATGTCGACTATATCGAAAGCTTCGATTATTTCGAAAGTGACTGGATCAAGACCGGTATGAAAGAAGAGCGGCTGATCTATCGCCACTTCTTTAACGAACGTACCCAAAAGCGCAGGTTCTATGCTGCGTTCAACCTGCAAAAACAGCTTGGGCTCACACGGGACATTCCGCAAGACGTTCAAGTGATGATCGGAAGTCAGTGGTGGTGTCTCAGGCGGCGTACGGTTGAATGGATCGTTGAATTCACGCGTAAGCGCAGGGATGTCATGCGATTCTTTCGCACCACCTGGATCCCAGACGAGACCTTCTTTCAGACCTTGGTGCGGCATTTGGTGCCCGAAGGGGAAATTCGGTCGCGCACCCCAACGTTTCTGATGTTCACCGACTACGGCATGCCGGTGACCTTTTATGACGATCATTATGACTTGCTGCTCAGCCAAGATTTTCTGTTTGCCAGGAAAATCAGCCCGGAGGCGCACGAGCTGAAACGTCGTCTTGGGGATCTGTATGCTGCCGAAGGTGTCACGTTCCAGATTTCGAACGAAGGGCGCAGCCTGTTCAAGTTCCTGACAGGCCGTGGCCGGATCGGGCAAAGGTTTGCCCCGCGGTTTTGGGAGGCTGAAAGCAGCCTTGGACGGGATAGGGAGCTGCTGATCATCGTGTCCAAGAAGTGGCATGTCGGCAAACGGCTTTTGCAAAAAATTGCCGAGGTCACTGGGTTACCCGTGATTGAATACCTGTTCGACGAAGAAAGTTGTCCGATGCCTGATCTGGGCGGCATTCAATCGCGGATGGGCAAACGCACCCGGCACCGCAGGGCGCTGATGCGGATGCTGTTTGACTACCACGATACCAATCGGTTGGTCGTGTGCATGGACCCCAACAACCTTGATCTGTTGCAGGACTTCTTTTCGGACAGGTCAACGACCCGTTTGCTGGAAGTCCACTGTGACTTCACGGATGACTATCTACTTGGCCATGCAAAGCGCGTTGGGTTGGCGGGTGACAACACACCACGGGACGCCATCAATCGATTGTTACCCACGATCCGTTCCGATGTCGCTTTCGAAAGTGAACAAATCCGCGATGCGGGTTTTACAGAACTGTACCGGATCAGCGAATCTGCCAGTGTTGACGAAAATACAGTGCCATTGTCGCGGTTTTTGTCGATCACCGAAGATCGTGCCAAAGAGATTGCCGAGCTGGACCACCTTTTCGCCGACTGATGGCCCGATCTGGTTTAACGACAGGAGACAAACATGCCCTATTCCTATGACGACCAGAACATCTTCGCCAAGATACTTCGCGGAGAAATCCCAAACGATACAGTTTACGAGGATGAATTTGCCCTGGCCTTTCGTGATATCCAGCCACAAGCACCCGTTCATGTGCTGGTGATCCCCAAGGGACCATATGTGAACCATGATCATTTCGCGAACTCTGCGACGGATGCCGAAATTACTGGTTACACCCGCGCGATTGGCAAGGTTTGCGCGGCACTGGGTATCGCACCGGGGGATGAGGGGCAGGGCTATCGCACAATCGCCAACTCTGGCGAAGACGGCGTGCAGGAAGTGCCACATTTCCACACGCATATTTTGGGCGGACGCCTGTTGGGTCGGATGCTGAAACGCGCTGGCGATTGATCGGTTCTGCCTTGCAGAGATACGCGGTGCTGGTATCATGATGCAAAACGAATGAACGAGGTGTCCGTGATGACCCAGACTCCGCCCGAAACCAAAGTTGTGGACAGTTATAAGGTCGCCTGTGACGGCGGCGAAGGGGCGCTGGGACACCCGCGTGTGTATCTGCAAATTCCGCAGGAACATGGCTGGGTAGAATGTCCCTATTGCGATTGCAAATATGTCCACAAGGATCATTCGGACAAGGCGGCGTAAACGCTGCAATCCGGTCAGAAAGACGGGCCGCGGGCAAACGCCACGCGGCCTTTTGCGTCTGAGGGCGCTCGTATACAAGGGAGGGGCCGATGAGCTTCGGAAAAGGTTGTCATCTGCATCTGGTCGACGGGTCGGCCTTCATTTTCCGTGCTTACCACGCACTGCCACCTTTGACGCGCAAATCCGACGGTTTGCCCATTGGTGCGGTCGCTGGGTTTTGTAACATGCTGTTCAAGTTTATTGAGGATAACACCGGCCCCGACGCTCCGACCCATGTGGCCGTGATCTTCGACTATTCGGGGAAGAGTTTTCGAAACGATATGTATCCGCTGTACAAGGCCAATCGCCCCCCCGCGCCTGAAGACCTTGTGCCGCAATTCCCGCTGACCCGTGATGCCACTCGCGCCTTCAACATCGCATGCATCGAGAAAGAAGGGTTCGAAGCGGACGACATCATCGCCACGCTTGCCAAACGTGCCAACGAAGCGGGAGGGCGTGTCACGATCCTGTCGTCTGACAAGGATCTTATGCAGCTGGTCGGGGGCGGGGTCGAAATGCTCGACCCAATGAAGAACAAGCGCATTGGAGTTGAGGGGGTTGAAGAGAAGTTCGGCGTAGGACCCAACCGCGTTGTGGATGTGCAGGCCCTGGCCGGTGATAGTGTCGATAACGTACCCGGTGCGCCGGGGATCGGGATCAAGACGGCGGCGCTTTTGATCAATGAGTTTGGTGATCTGGACACACTTCTTGAGCGGGCGGGTGAAATCAAACAACCCAAACGCCGCCAGACCCTGATCGACAATGTTGAGCAAATCCTCATCAGCCGCGACCTTGTGAAACTGGACGATAACATGGAGTTGGATCTGCCCTTCGATGAGTTGGAATTGAAGGAACCCAATCCCGAGACGCTGCTAAACTTCTTGACCGACATGGAGTTCCGCACACTCACCAATCGCGTCGCGAAGAAGTTCGATGTGGAAGCGCCAGAGATCAAGAGCGTTGAGCCAAACGTTGACGCAAGCGCCCCCGAGATGCCCGAGATCAATCCCGAGCGCTATGAGTGGGTGAAAGATGCGACCGCATTGAAGGCCTGGGTAGATCGCATTGTTGGGCGCGGATATGTAGCCATTGACACCGAAACCACTGGGTTGGACGAAATGCGGGCGGAACTGGTTGGTATCTCTCTGGCAGTCGAACCGGGCGAGGCCTGCTATATTCCTCTGATCCACAAAACCAGTCAGACAGATGATTTGTTTGGCAGTGATGACTTGGCCGACGGGCAAATGTCACTGGACGAGGTTCTTGCCCTTCTGAAACCCGTGCTTGAGGATCCCGCAATTTTGAAGATCGGGCAGAACATGAAATATGATGCGAAGATAATGACGCGCTATGGCGTTGATATTGCGCCGATAGATGACACGATGCTGATGTCGTATGCTCAGAATGCCGGGGTTCATAATCATGGGATGGACACGCTGTCTGACCGATATCTCGGGCATACGCCGATCTCGATCAAATCGCTTCTTGGAACAGGAAAATCGGCGATCACCTTTGACCGCGTTCCGGTCGAGGATGCGGTGAAATACGCGGCCGAAGATGCCGATATCACTCTTCGGCTGTGGCACTATCTGAAACCACGTCTGCACAGCGCCCATGTGACGCGTGTTTATGAGCGCCTCGAACGCCCTCTGGTTCCTGTGCTGGCTCAGATGGAGATGACCGGCATCAAGGTTGACCGCGATGTGCTATCGCGCATGTCCAACGCCTTTGCCCAAAAAATGGCGGGATATGAAGCCGAGCTTTACGAGATTGCAGGCAAGGAATTCAACGTGCAAAGCCCTGCACAAGTGGGCGAGATTCTATTTGACCAGATGGGGCTTGAGGGCGGTAAGCGCACCAAGTCGGGCCAATGGTCAACACCGGCGGATGTTCTGGCAGACCTGGCGACCGAACATGACTTTGCTGCGCGCGTTCTGGATTATCGTCAACTTCAAAAGCTGAAATCCACCTATACCGATGCGTTGCAGGACCATATTCACCCGGAGACGGGCCGCGTGCATACGTCTTATTCCATCGCCGGTGCAAACACAGGCAGGTTGGCGTCAACTGATCCGAATTTGCAGAATATTCCCGTCCGCTCGGAAGAAGGGCGTCGCATCCGCGAAGCCTTTGTCGCGCCGGAAGGCACCAAGTTGATCAGCCTGGACTACAGCCAGATCGAACTACGTATTCTCGCTCATGTAGCCAATATTGATGCACTGAAGCAGGCGTTTCGCAATGGCCAAGACATTCACGCAATGACCGCTTCCGAGATGTTCGACGTGCCAATGGACGAGATGACACCTGACATTCGTCGCCAAGCCAAAGCCATCAATTTCGGTGTGATCTACGGCATTTCAGGATTTGGTCTGGCCCGTAACCTGCGCATCCCGCGAGCCGAGGCACAGGGCTTCATTGATCGCTATTTCGAACGCTTCCCCGGTATTCGCAAATACATGGACGATACGGTCGCATTTGCGAAGGAACACAAACGTGTCGAAACCCTGTTCGGACGCCAGATTCACACACCCGAGATCGACGCCAAAGGCCCCCATGCAGGCTTCGCCAAACGCGCGGCGATCAACGCACCAATTCAAGGCACCGCTGCCGATATCATTCGTCGCGCGATGATCCGAATGCCATATGCAATTGCAAAAATGCCTGCGAAGATGCTGTTACAGGTCCACGACGAACTGATTTTTGAAGTTGAAGATGGAGCTGTGGAAGAGGTCATCGAGGTTGTGCGCGGCGTGATGGAAGGTGCAGCAGAGCCGGCGATCAAACTTGATTTACCGCTGATCGTCGACGCGGGAACCGGCATGAACTGGGCCGAAGCGCACTGACCGCTATTTCCGGGGGTCAATACCGCGTTCAGCCAATTGCGCATAAAGCGCAGGCAGGTTTTTGTCGCGTTCTTCCCGAAACCGTTCGCCGATTGTGAACCCTTCGATCCGGTCGATACGGAACATGCGGAAATCCTCGCGCAGCTCGCACCAGCTGACAACGCACCATCCGTTTTTCCACAGCCACAAGGCAAGCGGGCGAACGACACGCGTAGATTTCCGCGCGCCTTCATCGACATAGCTCAAGGCAAGGCGCAAACGAGCATTTATGGCTGCCTCGATCTGATCAATGAAATGCCTATCACGTTCCGATGGCATCAGGTTTGGCCCGGCGTGGATTTCGACCCGATCGGCTTGCGCGCCAAGGCTGTCGGGCAACACAGACCTGACCTTCACCAAGGCTTCCGTTGCTGCCTTCGCCATGGATGCCCCACCCATCCGTTCAATCAAACGGGTGCCAGCAATCACGGCCATTACTTCGTCACGCGTGAACATCAGGGGCGGGATATCATATCCCGCCCGCATCACATATCCGACGCCAGCCTCGCCTTCGATAGGGACGCCTGATCCAATCAGATCCGCGATGTCGCGATAGATTGTTCGCTCGCTAACCTCGAGCGTTTCGGACAGATCACGCGCGGTGGTCAGGCGACCGCCCCGAAGATGTTGGACAATCTGAAACAGGCGGTCGGCGCGGCGCATAGACTATCCTCTCGGTTCAAACAATCCAATCGAGTTGCCGTCAGGATCGGTGGCATATTGGAAACGGCCCGGCGGAATTTCGATGATCGGGCCTGTCATAGTTCCGCCAGCAATTTCGCACCGTTTGGCACAGGTTTCCAGCTTATCGGGTGTCGCGATATGCACGGTCGGACCATTTCCATCAGTGGCGGGCTTTCCGGCATAAAGATGGCCACCGACACCTGTCATGTCACTGGAAAAATTGGCCAGGGGATTGGGGCCTGTGTCGTCAATTGCCATCTTCCATTGAAAAACCTCGGTGTAGAATGCGACGGCTTTCTCAAGGTTCGTTACTGGAATTTCCGTCCATACAACAAGGGGTTGGGTATCCATGATATTTTCCTTTAGTTGGTGTTGATGAGCCTGTGTCGCACACCCCTCCTGACAGCATACTGTCAGGAGGGATTGGGTCGAAACAGATCGGCCGAAAACTGCACGGCCTTCAAACCGGCAAATGGCTCTGCTTGACCCGCTATAGGAGTGCTATAGGCTTCAGGGACCTGCCCAGAGGACTGACATGCGCCAATTTACCCTTCCCGCCGTGATTTTGACGTCAATCGCATTGGCGGGCTGCCAAACCACCAAAACGGAAACTCCCAGTGGCGACGTTACCTTCTGTGATCGTGTGATTGGGTGGCATCCAATTGCTGGCGAGAATGGCGCTGAGCGTGCGGTGACGCGGGCCGAGGTATGCTCGAAACTGGCAGGCGATGGGGTTTGGATGAAGGTTGGGCAGGTCCATTCAAAACTGCGCGCCCGGAGCTATTGGTTGTGGATGCCCAAAGATGATCGTCATCTCGCTGTGTCGTCCACAGATGGCGCGCCAGTGCTTTCGGGTTGGTCGCTTCAGGCCCGTCCTTTCGGCTATGCGCACGAGGTTGTTATCGTACCCGATTTGGGTAAGATCAATGCCGGTGCTTTACCTGCTGGCGCTTGCCCGCAAAAAGCGGTCGGAAAGAAGCCCCAGTTGCGTTACTGCATTGCCAGCGACTGAAGTGCGATTTTGCTAACTGTCGCCGCGCGGGTCCAGCAAGCGTTTCATCACGTCATCCGAGGTAATCCGACCGACCGGTTTGCCGCGTTCGGTGACGCAGACTTCAGCCTGTCCGTCCAGTGCCGTCATCACCTTTGCTACACGATCACGCACATCGACGCTGGTGGGGGCTGTGCTGTCCTCGTCGGTCATGACGTCCCGCGCGGTTAGAACACCCAGCGGGTTCATGTGGGCAACGAAATCCGCCACATAGTCGTCGGCAGGGTGCGTAAAGATATCTCGAGGTGTACCGCATTGTACGATGCGCCCACCTTCCATGATCGCAATCCGGTCGCCTAGCTTGAACGCTTCGTCCAGGTCGTGACTGACGAAAATGATCGTGCGTTTCAGGCTTTGTTGCAGCTCAAGTAACTCGTCCTGAAGCCGGGTGCGGATCAAAGGATCAAGCGCAGAAAAAGGTTCGTCCATCAGCAGAATTGGGGCTTCCGTGACGAATGCGCGTGCAAGGCCGACGCGTTGCTGCATCCCGCCAGACAGATCGCCGACTTTGCGGTCTGCCCAGTCTGACAAGCCCACGATCTCAAGTTGAGCGTCCACCCGGTCTTTTCGATCGGCGGCGGACACACCATGAAGTTCTAACCCCAGCCCGACATTCTGGCGCACGGTGCGCCATGGCAGCAAACCAAACTGTTGAAATACCATCGCCACACGACGTGCACGG
This sequence comes from Aliiroseovarius sp. F47248L, assembly GCF_023016085.1. Taxonomy (NCBI): domain Bacteria; kingdom Pseudomonadati; phylum Pseudomonadota; class Alphaproteobacteria; order Rhodobacterales; family Paracoccaceae; genus Aliiroseovarius; species Aliiroseovarius sp. F47248L. Next base: position 303,234 of record NZ_JALKBF010000001.1, read on the forward strand.
ATGCGACGCAGTGTGTTCTTGTCGGCGTGGGTCACATCAACCAAGACGTTGCCGTCGCAGACATGGGCCGCACCCCGCACAACAGGGTTCAGCCCATTCACTGCGCGTAGAAGAGTTGATTTGCCCGACCCGGACAGCCCCATCAACACAAGAATTTCGCCCTCTTGAACTGTCAGCGAGCAATTGTGCACGCCCAGGACTTGGCCGGTGGCTTCTTGAATCTCAGAACGGGTCAGGCCTTGATCCATCAATGGCAGGGCTTTGTCAGGCGATTGCCCGAACACGATCGAGACGTTGTCGAATTTGACGGCAACGCCTGCGGTTTCACTTGGCTTGGTGATCTGTGTCATCTTAACGTTCCACTCGCAAAACGCGGTCAAGCATGATGGCCACGACCACGATGATGAACCCGCTTTCAAAGCCAAGGGCAGTATTCACCTGATTCAATGCCCGCACGACGGGCACACCCAGACCATCGGCCCCGACCAATGCTGCGATGACAACCATCGACAATGACAGCATGATGGTTTGATTCAGGCCGGTCATGATCTGCGGCAGCGCATAAGGCAGCTCGACTTTCCATAGGGTTTGTCGCGGCGTAGCACCAAAGGCCTGGGCAGCTTCCAACAAGGCGGGTGGGGTGGAACTGACGCCCAGATGGGTCAGGCGAATTGGGGCCGGCAGCACAAAGATCACGGTCGCGATCAGGCCGGGCACCATGCCGATACCAAAAAAAACAATCGCTGGGATCAGGTAAACGAAAGTCGGCAGCGTTTGCATCAAATCCAGCACTGGACGCATTGCGCGAAACAGGCGCGGGCGGTGGGCGGCGGCAATCCCGATGGGAGTGCCAACGGCCATGCAGACCACACATGCTGAAAGGACCAGCGTCAGGCTTTCAGTCGTTTCCTCCCAATAGCCTTGATTAAGAATGAACAGGAACCCAAAGAGCACCAGCGCGCAAGTTTTCCAGTTCCGTTGTAGAAGCCACGTGATGGCCACGAAAACCGCCGTCACCAACAAAGGGTGCGGGGTTTGCAACACCCATAAAATACCGTCGATCAGCAGTTCCATCAGCCAGCTGAGCCAGTCAAAGAACGGCTCTCCCGTTTCCTGAAGCCAGTCAAACAACCGTTTGGCGGTCTTTCCTACGGGGATCTTCGTTTCGGTCAGCCAGTCCATGCTTCGCCTTTTTCAAAAAAGGGTAAGATCAAAAAAACGCGCCGGAGAAACCCCGGCGCGCCTTTGATTGAGCCTTAGATCACAGACCCAGAGCCCCTTTGACAGCGGCAACGCTGTCACCGCCATCAACCGTGGTCACGCCATCCAGCCACGCCATGAAGGCGTCAGGATTGGCTTTCAGCCAAGCGCTGGCAGCATCGGCCGGGTCTTCCCCGTCATTCAGGATCGCGCCCATGATTTCGTTCTCCATGGCTAGCGAAAACTCAAGGTTTTGCAGCAGCTTGCCGACATTTTGGCATTCTTCTACATACCCCTTGCGGGTGTTTGTCATGACCTGTGCGCCGCCCAGATTGGGACCGAAGAAGTCGTCGCCTCCGGTCAGATAACCCATGTCGAAATTGGCGTTCATCGGGTGGGGTTCCCAGCCAAGGAAAACGACCGGCTCGCCTTTTTTGTCGGCGCGGGCAACCTGTGCCAGCATCCCTTGTTCCGAGCTTTCGACAACCTCGAACCCCTCAAGGTCAAACGCATTGCCGTCGATCATCGATTGGATCAGGCGGTTGCCGTCATTGCCCGGCTCGATGCCGTAAATCTTGCCTTCCAGTGCATCCTTTTGCGCTGCGATGTCAGCAAAATCTTTGATGCCCATATCCATCGCGGCCTTGTTTACGGCAAGCGTGTATTTTGCACCGTCAAGGTTCATGCGCACGGTTTCTACTGTGCCTGCCTCGCGATAGGGCGCGATGTCGGCTTCCATCGTGGGCATCCAGTTGCCAAGGAACACATCGATATCGCCTTCGGCCATCGATGTGTAGGTGACGGGCACTGACAACACCTTGATATCAGTGTCATATCCCAGTGCGCCCAGCACAACTGTCGTGGCTGCAGTCGTGGCGGTGATGTCAGTCCAGCCGACATCCGAGAATACGACTTCGTTGCAATGACCATCTGCAAATGCAGCGTTGGTTACGGCCGTAAGCGCAATGGCTGATAAAGTTGTTCTGAGGTTCATTTGTTCGCTCCCTATGTGTTCGTGCGGTTTCTTCTGACCGAAGGTCCGGGACTCCCCGAACCGCTCATCCAACCCTAACGTAGTGGATACACGGGTGAAACCAGCTTCATTGGACACAGACGCTGCTTTTTATTGATTGACGAGTCAATTAAAAAAACGCAATCCTGCCGAGATACTGGAATTGGAGGAGATATGCCCAAGGTTGGAATGGAGCCGATCCGGCGCGGTGCGCTGGTGCAAGCCACGATCCACGAGATCGGGCGCGCAGGCAGTCTGGATGTCACCGTGACCCAAATTGCCAAGCGGGCCGGTGTGTCCAGTGCTTTGGCGCATCACTATTTCGGTGGGAAGGATCAGATCTTTCTGGCCGCGATGCGCCATATCTTGTCGGTCTATGGGGCGCAGGTGCGGGCAGCTCTGTTTGGCGCAACCGGACCTCGTGACCGTGTCGAGGCGATCATCCGGGCGAATTTCGAAGCCGGAAACTTCCGGCCCGAAGTCATTTCGGCTTGGTTGAATTTTTATGTGTTGTCGCAAAGCAATGATGGCGCGCGCCGGCTCTTGCGCGTGTATCAGCATCGTCTGCACTCCAACCTGGTTCATGCGTTGCGCCCGTTTGTTGGCGTCGATGCGCATGACGTGGCTGACACGCTGGCATCAATGATAGACGGTCTCTATATCCGCCACGCTTTGCGCGAGGAAGCGCCAAGCGGCGCTCGTGCCTGCGACCGGGTTCTAGCCTGTCTTGATGTCATATTGGAGTCCTACGAATGACCCGTCCAAACATCCTGATTATCATGGTGGACCAGTTGAACGGAACTCTGTTTCCTGACGGTCCCGCGGATTGGTTGCATGCTCCAAACTTGAAGAGACTGGCTGAACGTTCGGTCCGGTTCCAGAATGCCTATACCGCCAGCCCACTTTGTGCGCCGGGCCGAGCCAGTTTCATGTCTGGCCTGTTGCCGCGCCGTACCAACGTTTACGACAATGCAGCCGAATTCGCGTCCGACATTCCAACTTACGCGCATCACCTGCGCCGGGCAGGCTATCAAACTGCGTTGTCGGGTAAGATGCACTTCGTCGGCCCCGACCAGATGCACGGGTTTGAAGAGCGATTGACCACGGATATTTACCCTGCCGATTTTGGCTGGACACCTGACTATCGAAAGCCCGGAGAGCGGATCGACTGGTGGTATCACAATATGGGGTCCGTCACCGGGTCCGGCGTCGCCGAGATTTCGAACCAAATGGAATATGATGATGAGGTCGCTTATAACGCCTGCGCTAAACTCTATGATCTGGCGCGAGGGCATGACGACCGGCCATGGTGCCTGACGGTCAGCTTCACCCATCCGCATGATCCCTATGTGGCTCGGCGCAAATATTGGGATCTGTATGAGGATTGCGAGCATCTTTTACCCAAGGTACCCGCGATGGACTACGGTGATCACGACCCCCATGCGCAGCGGATTTTTGACGCCAACGATTGGCGCAGTTTCGACATCACAGACGAGGATATCCGTCGTTCACGTCGGGCCTATTTCGCCAACATCTCGTTTCTGGACGACAAGGTTGGCGAGATGCTGGACGTCATGGAGCGCACACGGCAGGACGCGATCATCCTGTTCGTGTCAGACCATGGCGACATGCTGGGCGAACGTGGATTGTGGTTCAAGATGAACTTCTATGAAGGGTCGGCGCGGGTGCCCCTGATGATCTCTGCGGCAGGGTTAACACCCGGGTTGGTTGTTGCGCCAGTATCTACGCTAGATGTGACTCCGACCTTGGCCGATCTGGCAGGCATCTCACTGGATGAAGTGAAGCCATGGGTGGATGGTGAAACACTTGTGCCTATGGCCAGGGGCGAGGAACGGGAAAGCCCCGTCGCGATGGAGTATGCTGCAGAAGCGTCATATGCCCCGCTTGTCTCTTTACGATATGGACCGTGGAAATATAACCGCTGCGCGCTAGATCCCGATCAGTTATTCAACATTGAAGATGATCCGCTAGAATTGAACAATCTTGCGGATGATCCGGCACATTTGGGAACGTTGAACAGCCTGCGCGCCAAGTCAGAAGCCCGTTGGGACTTGTCTGCTTATGATGCGGAAGTGCGCGAAAGCCAAGCGCGGCGCTGGGTGGTTTATGAAGCGTTGCGCAATGGCGCTTATTTCCCATGGGATTATCAGCCCCTGCAAAAAGCGTCGGAACGCTACATGCGCAACCACATGAACCTGGACACATTGGAAGAAGGTCAGCGGTTCCCCCGTGGGGAATAAGCGTCCCAATTACGGCGGAACAAACATGCAAGCAGAATACATTATTGTGGGCGCAGGTAGCGCGGGTTGTGCGATGGCCTACCGACTGGCTGAGGCTGGTAAAAAGGTTTTGATGATTGAACACGGTGGAACAGATGCGGGACCGTTCATCCAGATGCCCGCCGCGCTGAGCTATCCAATGAACATGCGCCAGTATGATTGGGGTTTTATGACCGAACCTGAACCGCATCTGGGTGGGCGTCGGTTGGTGACGCCCCGTGGCAAAGTGATCGGTGGATCCAGCTCGATAAATGGCATGGTTTATGTCCGTGGACATGCCAAGGACTTCGATCATTGGGCTGAAAGTGGTGCTGATGGATGGTCCTTTGCAGATGTTCTGCCCTATTTCAAAAGAATGGAACACTGGCATGACGGTGGCCATGGAGGGGACGCAAGCTGGCGTGGCACAGACGGGCCGCTGCATGTTACACGAGGCCCCCGTGCCAACCCGTTGTTCCACGCCTTTGTAGAAGCCGGGACGCAGGCCGGCTATCCAGTGACTGGGGACTATAACGGTCAGCAGCAGGAAGGCTTTGGCCCCATGGAGCAAACCGTCTGGCGAGGTCGACGCTGGTCGGCGGCGAATGCATATCTTCGTCCGGCACTGAAACGGGACAATTGCGAACTGATCCGGGCCTTTGCCCGCAAAGTTGTGATCAAGGATGGCCGCGCCATCGGAGTTGAGGTTGAGCGAGGCGGCAAGATCGATGTCATCCACGCAGAAGCCGAGGTGATCATCGCTGCAAGTTCGATCAACTCTCCCAAATTGTTGATGCTGTCGGGCGTCGGTTCCGCGGCGCATTTGGCCGAACACGGGATTGAAGTGGTTGCCGATCGCGCAGGCGTAGGTCAGAATCTGCAAGACCACCTTGAAGTCTATATGCAATACGCGGCGCAGAAACCAATCACGCTTTACCGCTATTGGAACTTGGTCTGGAAAGGCATTCTGGGCGCGCAATGGCTGTTCACCAAGACGGGGCTAGGCGCGTCGAACCAGTTTGAAAGTGCTGCCTTCATCCGGTCGCGTGCCGGTGTCGAATACCCCGACATCCAATATCATTTCCTGCCCATGGCCGTGCGCTATGACGGCACGGCACCCGCCGAAGGACATGGCTTTCAAGCCCATACCGGCCCCATGCGGTCACCATCACGCGGGGAAATCACACTGAAATCGGCCGACCCGAACGAAGCGCCGCGTATCTTCTTCAATTACATGTCCACCGAACAGGATTGGCAAGACTTCCGCACCTGTGTTCGTTTGACCCGCGAAATCTTTGCACAAGACGCGTTCAAAGATCACGTGAAGCATGAAATCCAGCCTGGCAATGCTCTGCAAACCGATGACGAGATAGATGGATTTATCCGAGAGCATGCCGAAAGCGCCTATCACCCATGTGGCACGTGCCGCATCGGACGGGGTGATGACCCGAACGCCGTGGTGGATCCCGAACTACGGGTCATCGGCGTGGATGGATTGCGCGTAGCGGACAGTTCAGTCTTTCCGCGCATTACCAACGGGAACTTGAATGCGCCGTCGATCATGGTGGGCGAAAAGGCATCAGACCTTATTCTGGGTCGCCGACTTCCCGCGTCAAATGATGCCCCTTGGATGCATCCCGATTGGCAAAATTCTCAACGGTAACAGCTGCTGATTTGATCCGGGTCAATGCGGTGGGTGATGAACGCGCGCAACCTAGTGACGAACCAAGAAAAAAGGAGAAGTCGCGAATGTCTCACACCCCTCACGAACTGCAAGAAGAGTTTCCGGAACTGGCAGTAAAAATGGCCGAGATGAAGCTTTCAGACGCTCATTTCGCCAAACTGGCCGATGAATATCACGAGTTGAATCGTGCCGTGCACCGCGCAGAAACCAATGTCGAACCGACCGATCAGTTTAACGAAGAGGAAATGCGCAAAAAACGTGCTGTCCTGAAGGATCAGATTTATCGAATGTTGACAGCGGTCTAGGCCGGGTTGTCGTTGCCATAGGGCCTGACCCATCAGGTCGGAGCAATGGTGTGTTAAAACCGCGCGCTGATATCAGTTCCAGTGGGCGTCGAAGAAAAGTCGAAGCGCATTAGTAGAGCGCTTCGATCCACTCTCGCATCTTTGCCAAGGCATCCTTCCGCCAAATCGTTTTGTGGCCAGCATCGGGGTGCGTGACGAAGACCTTGTTCGGGCTAGGCGAGAGTTTGAAGATTGTGCGCCCCATCGCGATCGGGATGGTGGTATCTGCACCACCATGCATCACAAACAATGGGGCTTTGGTTCTCGTGACCGACTGGCGCGACGGCCAGAGGTCGGAACGGTTTCGAAACAACGGTAGCATCGCAGGGTTTTTATAAGCCACTAGTTCTACCAGAGACGTGTAGGGTGCTTGTAGGATGATCCCAAGTGGCGGACGTTGTCGGCCCACTTTGTGGGTTGCGATCTCTAACGCAACACCTGTACCCAGGCTTTCCCCCCACAGAATGGTTGGACTGTTGCCGACGATTGCCGGAAGGTCTTTGTAGAGTTGATTGGCTAAGTTCTGAATGCGCTTCCGGCTGGGAAGACTTTTACTGCCGCCCATTCCGGGATAGGACATGGCGACGACACCATATCCCTTGTCCAAAAACCAAGGAAATTTGCCGCGTCGAATGGCGAGATTGCCACCAGATCCTGGTAGATAAAGAATTGTCGGCTTGCCGGGCTTCGGTTGCCCAACCCACAAAATCAAACCGTGAAATCGTTGTTCTTCCAAACGCTTGTCAACTTGTTTCGGGTTGGCATATGCCGGATCGAATTGATAGAACACGCGGCGCTCAAGCAACGTCTGTGCGGACTGAGCTTTTGCTGGAGTGTCGAGCAGCGCAGAAAAAGCGAAGATCGTCAGAACGGCTAGTAGCGGAAATTTATTCATCGTTTGATCTCGTAGGGAAGTGTGCCGCGTGAATATGGATCGACTTGCAGTTTGCGTTCAAGGGGCGGCACTGACCGCTGGTGGCAGAACTGGCGTTCGCAAATGCGGCAGGATACGCCTATCGGCTCAAAAGCAGCGTCATTCGTAACATTCAGATCGTCGGCATAGACCAAGGCGCCGGCGTGTTTTACTTCGCAACCCAGTCCTATTGCATAGCGACGCACAGGGGCGTCAAAGCTGCCGCCTGATTTCGATACGTTCCGTGACAAACAGAAGTATCTGACCCCATCTGGTGTTTGCGCAAGCTGACGTAGAAAACGTCCTGGTGTTTCAAAGGCTTGGTGTACGTTCCATAGCGGACAAGCTCCGCCAAAACGCGCAAACTGAAGTCGTGTGGCCGAGTGGCGTTTGGTAATGGTACCGGCCTGATCAACGCGGACAAAAAAGAAGGGAACACCCTTTGCACCGGGTCTTTGAAGCGTGGACAATCTATGGGCCACTTGTTCGATGGATGCCCCGAAACGATCTGCCAGTCGTTCAAGGTCATGGCGCGTCTCATGCGCTGCGGCAAGAAACTGCTCATAGGGCAGTCTGGCAGCCCCTGCGAAATAATTGGCAAGGCCAAGTTTGGCGATGGAGCGGGCTTCGTCGGTCTGGAAGCGCGCGAAATCCAAGGTGGCCTCTAACAGCGCATCTTGGGTAAGTAATGCAATCTGCATCAACAACTGAAACTCTTGCGTTGCCCGGGGTGGGCGCGTGGACAGGCGCAGTACCCGGCTTTCAGGGTCATAGCTGCGCATCGCATCCTGATCGACCCGTTCAAGCTTGATCCCACGGTCTGCCAATACGGTCTCGGCCATTTGGGCAGGGTCCAACCCACGAGATCTTCCGTTGGCAGCGAAATGTTCAGCCGCGCGATCCACTGCATCAATGTAATTGTCGCAATAGTGAAAGAAGTCGCGCACTTCGTCCCATGGGCTCGCGTTGGAGCCATGATCAACCGTGCCAAGGTTTTCATCGAGTGACGCCAGTCTTTCGTGACCCATTCGGTAGGCGCGGTGTAGCTCCAGTAACGCATGGGCAAGCGCAGGTGCATTAGAGGCTGCAAGTCTGAGGTCTGCCAATGGCGGTACGTCCGAAAACACTGGGTCGGCGAAGGCTTCGCGCATATCGCTGACCAGACGCTCGGCATCACCAGTCGACAATTCGGCCACGTCGAAGCCGAACTCCTGCGCCAGTGCCAAGACCACCCCGGTTGAAACCGGCCGGTTGTTGTTTTCCATCTGATTCAAATAGGGCAGACTGACACCCAGTTTTTCGGCAAAATTTTTCTGGGTCAGTTCAAGCCGTGATCGAATTTCACGAAGTTTTACGCCAGCATAGAGCTTCTGGGTGGCCATGCGCAGGGCATTCCTTTCGAAGATTTGCAGAGTTTGCTAATGCGCCCTTATACCATTTGCAAAGGCCGTGCGTCAAAGATTCAACCGCTTTTCGCGCTGCATCACCAGAACGATGGCAACGACAGCCAGGGCTGAAGATGCAAGCATCAGAAGCAGAAGCGGCATCGCGGTTGATCCGGGGACCAGCAGCCATCCTGCTAGGGCTGACAAGGCTGCGCCGCCACCGATGTTTAATGCGCCACCGAGTCCCGAGGCGCTGCCCGCAAGCTCTGGTCGCACGCTCATCATCCCTGATGTCGCGTTGGGAAGGGTCATACCATTGCCGACACCAACCCATGTCATGAAGCCGAAAAAGACATACTCGGACCCAAATCCAAGCAGGAAAAGTGCAAGCGAGATTGTCAGGCCGGCAGCCGTAATGATGGCCCCCCAAAACACCATGCTGGTCAATCCGATCCGCATGGAATAGCGCCCTGAGATATAGTTTCCCACCAGATATCCCGCAGCAGGTGTACCAAAGAACAACCCTAGACGCGCTGGGCTCATGCCGTAAATCTCGCTGCCGACAAAAGGTGCGCCACCGAGGTAGGCAAAGAATGCGCCCGAGGTCAGTGCCGCCGAGGCGCAATAGCCCCAGAAACGTGGTGATGTTAGCAAGGATGGGTAGGCGCGGAACTGGGCGCTAAACCCGCCCGGTTGTGGCGTGATCGTTTCGCCCAGATCGCGCCAAGTCAAAAGGATCGCAGCCACACCCGCGCCTGCCTGCAGCCAGAAGTTGGCCTTCCAGCCAAAGGTTTGATCCAGAACGCCGCCGATAGATGGACCGATCATCGGGATGATGGACATGCCCATGGTCACATATCCGATCATCGATGCCGCTTGGTCGCCGGGCACCATGTCGCGGATCGCGGCGCGGGACAGAACAACTCCGACAACGACAGCAGCCTGAAGCATCCGAAAGCCCAGAAAGATTTGAACTGTGGGCGCAGAAATGCAGCCAAGAGTCGCAAAGATATAGATGGCAAACCCCGCCATGATCACCGGGCGACGACCAAACCGGTCTGACAAGGGGCCGACGGCTATCTGCATCAACGCGTTGACGCAAAGATACAAGGCGACCGACAGCTGCACGATACGATAGTCGGTGTCGAAATAGCGCGCCATGCCGGGTAGGGACGGCAGAAAGACATTCATCGACAAGGTCGCCGCTGCGGCCACGAATGTCAGCGTAAAGACATGCGGTGGTGTGGATGAATCCAAAAAACGGGATGCGGGTTTTGACGACATGTGTCATGGCTAGGCTTGGGCAGCCAGACTGTCCATCCCGAGGTGACAGGATTTGCAGTTATTCAATTTGCAATATTTACATTGCAATAAGTTTGCAAATTCGCCCAATTTCTCTTTCAGGATGGGTGGTTAAGCGTTACTTTGCCTCGAAATCAAGGAGTGCCGCCAGATGAAAGATATCCTTCAGGAGCTTGAAGATCGCCGCGAGATTGCCCGCCTTGGGGGCGGACAAAGGCGCATCGACAGTCAACACCAAAAAGGCAAGCTGACCGCGCGTGAGCGGGTCGAGCTTCTGCTGGACGAAGATTCGTTTGAAGAGTTCGACATGTTCAAGGCGCATCGCTGCAGCGAATTTGGCATGGAGGCTGACAGGCCGGCAGGCGACGGTGTCATCACCGGTTGGGGCACGATCAACGGGCGACTGGTTTATGTCTTCAGTCAGGATTTTACGGTCTTTGGTGGATCACTGTCGGAAACCCATGCGGAAAAAATCTGCAAGATCATGGACATGGCGATGCAGAACGGCGCGCCAGTGATTGGTATCAACGATTCAGGTGGTGCGCGCATTCAAGAGGGCGTGGCGTCGTTGGCGGGCTATGCCGAGGTGTTTCAACGCAACATCATGGCGTCGGGTGTCGTGCCGCAGATCTCAGTGATCATGGGGCCATGTGCGGGCGGCGCTGTGTATTCACCGGCGATGACCGATTTCATCTTCATGGTCAAAGACAGCTCATATATGTTCGTGACCGGACCCGATGTTGTGAAAACTGTAACCAATGAAGTGGTGACTGCGGAAGAGCTTGGCGGTGCATCGACTCACACCAAGAAGTCGTCGGTCGCAGACGGCGCATTTGAGAACGACGTCGAAGCGTTGTCCGAAATTCGTCGTCTTGTCGATTTCCTGCCACTGAACAATCGCGACAAAGCCCCCACGCGACCTTTCTTTGACGATCCTTCGCGGTTCGATGAAAGTCTTGATACATTGGTGCCAGACAACGCCAACGCGCCTTATGACATGAAAGAGCTGATCGCCAAGCTGGCCGATGAAGGTGATTTCTATGAGATTCAGGAAAATTTTGCCAAGAACATCATCACCGGGTTCGTGCGACTGGAAGGTCAAACCGTCGGCGTGGTTGCCAACCAGCCAATGGTGTTGGCAGGATGTCTGGATATTGACAGCTCGCGCAAAGCGGCCCGTTTCGTGCGGTTCTGTGATGCGTTCGAAATTCCGATTCTGACCTTGGTCGATGTGCCGGGCTTCCTGCCGGGCACCAGCCAAGAGTATGGCGGTGTGATCAAGCATGGTGCGAAACTTCTGTTTGCCTATGGTGAAGCGACGGTGCCGAAGGTCACACTGATCACCCGTAAAGCCTATGGCGGTGCGTATGACGTGATGGCGTCCAAACATCTACGCGGCGACTTCAACTATGCCTGGCCTACGGCTGAGATCGCGGTGATGGGGGCCAAAGGTGCGACAGAAATTCTGTATCGTTCCGAACTGAGTGACCCCGAGAAGATCGCGCAGCGCACGCTGGATTACGAAGAACGGTTCGCCAATCCCTTCGTTGCCGCCGAACGTGGCTTCATCGACGAGGTGATACAGCCGCGGTCTTCGCGGATGCGGATCTGTCGTGCATTTGCGTCTTTGCGTAACAAAAAGCTTCAGAACCCTTGGAAAAAACACGACAATATCCCGCTTTGAGAATGACATGCGAAGGAAAGCATAACGGCCCACTGGGCTTGGTTGGGGTGGCGGTATGTGCCGCTGCTCTATCCCTGACCGCGCCTGTCGCGGCAGGGTCCACTGATGCTTTTTTTGAAACAGGCACAAAGATCAATGTGCCATCCGGGCAAGAGATTATGTTTCTTGATGTGATCGAAGGTGAAGACAGCGCCGTTGGCACCGCGATCCGGGTTCGGTTCCTAGCTCCGCGCATTGCCCGTGATAGCGGGGATGTAGAGTTTATGCAGGCAGAAGAAGATATGGCAACGCTGTGCCAAGACTATGTTCTGCCGCAAATGGTGAACACGGGCATTGCGATGCCCGCCCAAATCATCATTGTTCTGTCCGATCGCGTCGTTGAACACGGCATGACGGATCCGGACGCGACACAGTTCTTTGAGGCCTATCGCCCCGAAAGCGGCATGTGTGTTTGGGAGGGGTTCTGATGGCTTTGCCGTATATGACGAAGCATAAGGGTTTTCCGGGGCGGCTTCCGGGTTCGGACTATCAGTTTACAATACGCCGGCCGAATAAATCTGGCGCAACACCTCTGATCGCTCGGGAACGCTTTGCTGACCGCCGACCAGCTGACCGCCGGGCTGATGTGGGCTTCATGGGCGCACTTTGGAATTATTTTGGTGATCAGCCGTTTGAACGTGGGAATTTGGATGCTGGACGCCTGTCTTGGTTGTTTGGGCGCGAGGTAATTGCGGCCGAAGATCCGTTCGACCCTGAAAGCTACGAAGCTCTTCTGGTGATCGACGTGAACCGTGCAACCGCCGCATTTCCGGATGTTTTTGAGGATTGATCGGCATGAACCCGCCCGCCCATACATCGAACCGGCAGAATCCAGCCCAAATGGTGGATGTGGTCGCAACACATTCTTGTAACGCGGGAAAAGCGTGCCAATCTAAATCTCAAGCGGAAAGCATATCCCCGTTTTCCGCTATGGTTTGTCGAAACCATTACCCTTCCCCTTCTTCAGCCCGGTTCACTGCATTAGCAACTGAACCGGGCCTCTTTTTTGCCGATTGCACCAGTTCTGCCGGGCAGGCGACAAAATTGTGCTTTGGAAATCCTGCAAATCAAGGCAAACTGGGTGTAATAAACAATACAACCAGAGGCAGTCAAAAATGCAGATCAGCAAACTTCTCGTGGGGGCCGCAGCCCTTGTCGTGCTGGCAGGATGCCAGTGGAACGATCTTCAACGCGCCGGTGTTGGCGCGGCCACAGGCGCGGTGGTTGCGAAAGCGGCCAGCGGTAACCTTCTTACAGGCGCGGTTATCGGCGCGGGCGCGGGTGCGCTTTGCGACGATGTCGGTATGCGCATCTGTAACTGATACACCTGCCGTCTCGCACGGCACTTCAAACGATTTACAGCCCGCCGGGACCGATCCCGGTGGGCTTTTCTATGCCAATTCGCGCGAGGGATCAGCCCGTCGCGCCCATACATGAACGGAAGGGACAGGACATGTTCAAGAAGATCCTGATTGCAAACCGGGGTGAAATCGCCTGCCGCGTGATCAAGACCGCCCGAAAGATGGGTATCCAGACGGTTGCCATCTATTCGGACGCTGACAAGAATGCGCTTCATGTAAAGATGGCGGACGAGGCGGTGCATATCGGCCCGCCGCCCGCTAACCAGTCCTACATCGTCATCGACAAGGTTATGAAGGCAATCAAGGATAGCGGTGCAGAAGCCGTGCATCCGGGATATGGTTTCCTTTCTGAGAACTCAAAATTTGCCGAGGCATTGGCTGAAGCAGGTGTCGCTTTTGTTGGACCGCCGGTTGGTGCGATTGAGGCAATGGGCGACAAGATCACGTCCAAGAAAATCGCGCAGGAAGCGGATGTTTCGACGGTGCCCGGTTACATGGGGCTTATCGAAGACGCAGACGAGGCCGTGAAAATATCGAACGAAATCGGCTATCCAGTGATGATCAAAGCCTCTGCGGGCGGCGGCGGCAAAGGCATGCGGATCGCGTGGAATGATGCCGAGGCTCGCGAAGGCTTCCAGTCGTCAAAGAACGAAGCTGCCAGTTCGTTTGGGGATGATCGAATCTTCATCGAAAAATTCGTAACCCAACCGCGACACATCGAAATCCAAGTTCTTTGCGACAGTCATGGAAATGGTGTGTATCTGGGCGAACGCGAATGCTCGATTCAGCGCCGCAATCAGAAGGTTGTTGAAGAAGCGCCAAGTCCGTTCCTTGATGAAAAGACCCGTAAGGCAATGGGCGAGCAAGCGGTCGCACTGGCACAAGCCGTGGATTATGCGTCTGCCGGGACGGTCGAGTTCATCGTCGATGGAGACAAGAATTTCTATTTCCTTGAGATGAACACCCGTTTGCAGGTGGAACATCCAGTGACCGAACTCATCACTGGGGTCGACTTGGTCGAACAGATGATCCGGGTTGCAGCTGGTGAGAAGCTGTCGATCAGCCAAAAGGATGTGAAGCTGAAAGGCTGGGCGATTGAAAACCGTCTTTATGCTGAGGATCCCTATCGGGGTTTCCTGCCATCCATAGGCCGTTTGACGCGCTATCGTCCGCCTGCTGAAACCGCAGCAGGTCCCTTGCTAGACAACGGCAAGTGGCAAGGTGATGCGCCGTCTGGTGACATCGCGGTGCGCAATGATACTGGCGTATACGAGGGTGGCGAGATCTCGATGTATTACGACCCGATGATCGCCAAGCTTTGCACTTGGGGCCCTACTCGGGACGAGGCGATCGAAGCTATGCGGGTTGCGCTGGACAGTTTTGAAGTCGAAGGTATTGGACACAACCTGCCGTTTTTGTCGGCTGTTATGGATCACCCGATTTTCATTAAGGGCGATATGACGACTGCCTTTATCGAGGAGCAATATCCCGAAGGGTTTGAGGGTGTCGAACTGGGGCAAGACGTGCTTAAGCGCATCGCCGCTTCTGCTGCCGCAATGCACCGGGTTGCCGAGATACGACGCACACGCATTACGGGCCGCATGGACAATCACGAGCGCAAAGTGGGCAAGCACTGGGTCGTGACACTCCAAGGAGTCGAATTTGCGGTCAAGATCAAGGCGGACAAGAAAGGGTCGACGGTCAAGTTCGACGATGGTTCAAAACTGCGCGTTAAATCTGATTGGACACCGGGTGATAGTCTAGCCCTTCTGAGTGTTGGTGGTGAGCCGCTTGTTCTGAAGGTGGACAAGATCACTGCGGGCTTCCGCATGCGGTCGCGTGGGGCTGATCTGAAGGTTCATGTGCGTACCCCTCGTCAGGCTGAACTGGCCCGTTTGATGCCTGAGAAGCTACCGCCTGATACCTCAAAAATGCTGTTGTGCCCGATGCCGGGTTTGATGGTCAAAGTTGATGTCGATGCTGGTCAGGAAGTGCAGGAAGGGCAGGCACTTTGCACCATCGAAGCCATGAAAATGGAGAACATCCTGCGCGCCGAGAAGAAAGGCATCGTGACCAAGATCAACGTGGCCGCGGGCGACAGCCTGGCGGTTGACGAAGTGATCATGGAGTTCGAATAGAAATGAGCATGACCGCCACGATGACACGCGAACGACGCCATGAACCCGCTGTGGCGGTCGGTGTCAGCGTGGCGGTCTTCTTGTTGGTGCAGGCAATGGCCTACGCCCTGGTGGGTGCATTCGAATTCCCGCTGGACGATGTCTATATCCATTTGGCCGTGGCAGAGCAGATCGCAGCGGGCGGCTATGGCGTAAACCCCGGTGAATACACCTCGGCGGCGTCGTCTCCGATTTACCCGTTGTTGCTGGTTCCTTTCGTGGGGTCAGATGTGCACGCTTATGTTCCTGTGTTTTGGAATGTGATTGCGTTGGTCGCATGCGCGGTTCTCTGGGGGCGCATCGTTCGGAATGCCGTTCTAGATCGACGCCTTGCGCTTGCAATGGCCATCCTTGGACCCTTGGCGTTCAACCTTGCAGGCATTGCGCAAGTGGGTATGGAACATACCCTGCACGTTCTAGCTGGTTTGGCAGTGCTGCGGGGATTGCAGCAAAACTTCGAAGATGGTCGTCTGCATTGGCTGTTGGCTGCAGGTATGATTTTGGGCCCACTGATCCGGTTTGAAGGACTGGCAGTTACAGGCGGTGCAGCGCTGGCGCTGGCAATGACCGGGCGGTGGAAAACTGGCCTGTCGCTGTTTGCGGTCGCGCTGGCGTTGGTTGCAGGGTTCATGGCGTTCTTGATGTCGCTTGGACTGGAGCCCTTACCAAACTCGGTGATGGCAAAGCTGGCTGGGGGCGGGCAGGACAGTCGCTTCAGCTTGTTTGACCTGCCGGTGAAGATTGCGACCCAGTTGCTCTTGTCCGACAAGGCCATCGTGATGTTGTTTGCCGTGGTGATCGCGGCTGTGGCTCTCCCACGTGTGGACGGCAAGGCACGCGCATTGTTGGCCGGGGCGGTGTTTGCGGGAACCGGGCATTTGTTGCTGGGCCAGTTTGGCTGGTTCAATCGGTACGAGCTGTATGCACTTAGCTTTGTCTTCGGCATGGTTCTGCTGGGATTGTTCCGGGCCGAGAACATGAAATCGGCGCGTATGCTTTTGCTGGTCGGTTTCGCCTATCTGGCGGTCTCCTACGGGACGTGGCTGGTGCAAAACGGCAAATATGGCGCGCTGGGTATCTATTCACAGCAGCGCAACATGAGCACTTTCGTAAAAGAGGTTTATCAGAAGCCTGTCGCAGTGAACGATCTGGGGTACGTGGCGTGGAACAATCCGAACTATGTTCTGGATCTATGGGGGTTGGCTTCGTATCGCGCTTTGTCGACCCGATTGGACAATCCACAAGACGGCTGGGCCGATGAAATCGTAAAAGATGCCGGGGTCGAGCTTGCCATCATCTATGACCGCTGGATCGACAACGGAATCGGAGACGATTGGGTCAAGGTGGGATCCCTGATCTATACCGGCGGCCGCGCTTTTCTTGGGGGGCAGATTGTCAGCTTCTATGCCACCACCCCAAGCGCCGCCTCAGAGCTTCGGAAACAGATTGCAGACTTCGCCCCACGCGTTGTCGGCGCCGCAGAATTGCGGGTCGAGGGCGCGCCATGACGGGCAGTTCAATGGAACAAGGTCCGCGGAAGCAGGCCGATAAGACATGACGAAAAGGATGACGTGATGAGCGATACAGCCAAGTGGAAAGAACTGGCCGAGAAAGAACTTCGCGGTCGCGCGTTGGATGACCTGACGTGGAACACGTTGGAGGGCATCGAGGTCAAGCCGCTATACACAGCTGAAGATACTCAGGATCTGGACCATATGGGCAACTTGCCCGGTTTCGGCCCATTTACGCGCGGCGTAAAGGCCACGATGTATGCAGGGCGGCCATGGACGATCCGGCAATATGCAGGCTTTTCTACCGCTGAGGAGTCAAATGCCTTCTATCGCCGCAACCTTGCCGCCGGTCAGCAGGGCGTATCCGTCGCTTTTGATCTGGCAACGCACCGCGGTTATGACAGCGACCACCCGCGTGTTGTTGGCGACGTCGGCAAGGCCGGTGTTGCGATCGATTCCGTCGAGGACATGAAGATCCTGTTTGATGGCATCCCGCTGGACACGGTCTCGGTCTCGATGACGATGAACGGGGCGGTGATCCCGATCCTTGCGAATTTCATCGTGGCGGGTGAAGAGCAGGGGCACGACAAGGCGCTGCTGTCTGGCACTATTCAGAACGATATTCTCAAAGAGTTCATGGTGCGCAACACCTATATCTACCCTCCTGAACCCTCTATGCGCATCATTTCGGACATCATCGAATACACGTCCAACGAAATGCCGAAATTCAACTCGATCTCGATATCCGGCTATCACATGCAGGAAGCGGGCGCGAACTTGGTGCAGGAACTCGCCTATACGCTGGCCGATGGTCGCGAATATGTGCGCGCGGCGATCGAGGCTGGCATGGACGTGGACAAGTTCGCGGGTCGCCTGTCCTTCTTCTTCGCCATCGGTATGAATTTCTTCATGGAAGCCGCCAAACTGCGTGCTGCCCGCACTCTGTGGCATCGCGTGATGACTGATTTTGATGCGAAATCCGAACGCTCGAAAATGCTGCGCACGCACTGCCAGACCTCGGGCGTCAGCTTGCAGGAACAAGACCCCTATAACAACGTGATCCGCACGGCATATGAGGCGATGTCGGCGGCGCTGGGCGGCACGCAGTCGCTCCACACCAACGCGCTGGACGAGGCCATCGCACTGCCAACAGATTTCTCAGCCCGGATCGCGCGCAACACGCAGATCATCTTGCAGGAAGAAACCGGTATCACCAACGTGGTCGATCCTCTGGCCGGGTCTTATTACGTCGAGGCGCTGACCGATGAGTTGATCAACAAAGCCTGGGCCTTGATGGAAGAGGTTGAAGAGATGGGCGGCATGACCAAGGCGGTGGCGTCAGGCATGCCCAAGCTGCGGATCGAAGAAAGTGCTGCCAAGCGTCAGGCAATGATCGACCGAGGCGAGGAAACCATCGTCGGTGTGAACAAGCACAGATTGGAAAAAGAAGACCCGATCGAGATTCTGGATGTGGACAACGTGGCCGTGCGCGAAAGCCAGGTCGCCCGTCTTGAAAAAATCCGCGCGACGCGGGACGGCGCCGCATGTGAGGCTGCCTTGGCCGAACTGACGCGCCGCGCCAAGGAAGGCGGCAATCTGCTTGAGGCTGCTGTGGAAGCTGCGCGCGCGCGCGCAACAGTCGGAGAAATCTCTATGGCTATGGAAAAAGAATTCGGCCGCCACCGCGCCGAGGTGAAAACGCTCGCTGGTGTCTATGGTGCGGCATACGAAGGCGACGAGGGCTTTGCCGCGATCCAGAAATCGGTGGAGGAATTCGCCGAGGCAGAAGGCCGCCGCCCGCGTATGCTGGTGGTCAAAATGGGGCAGGACGGGCACGACCGAGGCGCTAAGGTGATCGCAACCGCTTTTGCTGATATCGGCTTTGACGTCGACGTTGGCCCGCTGTTCCAAACCCCAGACGAAGCCGCGCAGGACGCCATCGACAACGATGTGCACATTGTTGGCATCAGCTCGCAAGCTGCGGCTCACAAGACCTTGGCACCGCAATTGGTGAACGCGCTGAAAGAACATGGGGCCGAAGATATCATCGTAATCTGTGGCGGGGTCATCCCGCAGCAGGACTATGACTTCCTTTATGAAAACGGTGTGAAGGCGATCTTTGGCCCGGGGACGAACATTCCAAATGCCGCGCAGGACATCCTGAAACTGGTGCGCCAGTCCCGCGCCTGATCGACAAGACACTTGCGGCTGGCGGAATTTCCCGCCAGCGTCGTCCCAGACCGGAAGGAGAGAGTTTTGGCTCTGGGAGAGATTGATCATCTTGTGGTGTCCTCCGCTACGCTGACAGAAGGCGTTGCGTGTCTTGAGGACCTGCTGGGGGTGCCCATGGCGGGGGGAGGAGAACACCCGCTCATGGGCACCCACAATGCGCTTTTGTCGCTGGGTCCATCCACCTATCTGGAAGTCATCGCGATCAACCCGGATGCGCCCGACCCCGGTCGTGCAAGGTGGTTCGATCTGGATTATTTCACCGGACCTGCGCGCCTGACCAACTGGGCGCTGCGGGTGCCGGATTTGTACGACGCATTGCACCGGGCACCAGACGGGATGGGGAATGCCATTGCGCTGGAACGGGGTGACTATGCTTGGGATATGGCGATTCCACAGGATGGGCGGCTGCCGTTTTCAGGCTGTGCACCAGGGTTACTAAGCTGGAAGGGGTGGCAACCCGCACCCAACCTGCCCGACCACGGGCTGCGCCTTGCCGCACTGGAAATCACCCACCCAGAGGCCGAGGCTCTTGCGGTCGCACTTGCCCCGCTGGTCGCCGATGGCCGAATTTCCGTTCACACAGGTGCGCCGGGTCTAACCGCGTGGCTGGACACCGCGAATGGGCTGATCGAACTGCCATGATACGCGCTGCGACCCAGGCCGACATTCCAGCCATCTTGATGCTCTGGAACCTCGCAATCCGCGAAACGTTGATCACATTCAACACAGTCGAGAAATCGCCAGACGACGTAGCGAATGCAATTCGTGTCTACGATGCTTTTCTGGTTGCAGAATATGATGGGCAGGTGGTCGGATTTGCGGCGCTGTTCCCCTTCCGCACTGGTGTGGGCTATGCCCATACCAAGGAACATTCAATCATTGTGTCGCCATCCGCTCGCGGATGCGGGTTGGGCCGTGCATTGATATTGACGTTGGAAACCGCCGCGCGCGATCAAGGTGTGCATTCCATGATTGCGGGCGTATCGGCGTCAAATCCGGATGGAGAACCATTTCACGCGGCCATCGGTTTTGACACAGTGGGCCGCGTGGCAGATGCAGGATACAAGTTCGGCCAGTGGCACGACCTAGTGCTGATGCAGAAGAAGCTTTAGGCCGGTTCAGCCGATGCTTTGTCCGTTTCGCGGACCGGGTTGCCCGCCATCACCAATACCGTTGCCCCAATCGCCGCAGACAGTGCCGAGGCAACAAGCACGCCCAGACGAACGTCGTTCATCAGGGTTTGGTCCGCAAAGCTGAGGCTGCCAATAAACAGCGACATGGTGAAACCGATACCGGCCAGCGCAGATACCCCATAGATGTGTATCCAACCCACCCCATGCGGCAGACGTGCCAATCCTGATTTAACTGTCAGGTAGGTTAATCCCACAACACCAATCTGCTTGCCAATCACAAGCCCTGCGATAATCCCAAGCGGGATAGGTGCGAACAACGCCTCCAGCGACATACCTTTCAGCGAGACACCGGCATTGGCGAAGGCAAAGATCGGTACGATCATAAATAGCACATATGGCGCCAAAGCGTGCTCGAGACTGTGCAGAGGGGATTTTCCCCAGCGATCTTTGATTGGAATGAAAAAGGCTGTCGCCACCCCCGCAAGCGTTGCGTGAACGCCGGATTTCAGAACCAGTACCCACAGAACAATCCCCAGCATCAGGATCGGTGCGATCCGGTGGATTTGACGCATGTTCAACCACCACATCAGGACAAGTGGCACCAGCGCATAGATAAGGTATTCGACCTTCAGCTCGGCTGTATAAAACAATGCAATGACGATGATCGCACCCAAGTCATCCAAGATTGCGAGTGTCAACAGGAACACCTTCAACGCCGCAGGTGCTCGCGTCCCGATCAGCGCAAGTATTCCCAACGCAAAGGCAATATCCGTTGCCGCTGGAATGGCCCAGCCACCAAGTGTTTCGGGACTTGACCAGTTGATCGCCGCATAAATGATTGCGGGAACTGCCATGCCGCCCACAGCCGCCATGCCGGGCAAAACGACATCACGCGGATTGCGCAGCTTGCCTTCGAGAATCTCGTGTTTCAACTCAAGACCGATCAGCAGGAAAAATATGGCCATCAGGCCGTCGTTGATCCAAAGGATCAGCGGCTTGGAAAGACCTTGATCATTGATCAGGATTGAGAACTTGGCCCCTAGGATATCGTTGACCTGACTCGCGACGGGCGAATTGGCGGCAATCATGGCTGCGATTGCCGACAGCATCAGCAGCACGCCCCCCGATGCATCATGGCGAAAGAAGCGGTCAAACATCCTTAGGAGCATTCACGTATCCCTACTGTTTTTGTTTTATTTGGTGAAAGATGGTGCTTTCGGGCGGAAAATCAAGACAAGTAAGCAGGGAAAACGACAAGCAGCCCAGTGCTTTGGCACATAAAACAATCCGCTAGCTGCGCGCTTTCTGCTCGTTTTCGGATGCTGGACTGTGTAACAAGTGCCGCATGTCCATCTGGTCTCGCATAACTGATGCTTTGTCTGCCCTTGCCAAGGGGGAAAGCTTGTCTGACGTATTTGCCAACTTGCGCACGCCCCCCGAACGTTCGGCGGGGTTTGCAATTGCGGTAATCGCGCTGGGCGCAAAGATGGCCAAAGCCGATGGATTGGTGACGCGGGACGAGGTATCTGCTTTTCGCGAAGTCTTCGACATCCCGCAAAGCGAAGAGAAGAACGCGGCGCGGTTGTTCAATCTGGCGCGGACGGATGTCGCCGGATTCGAACTGTATGCTCAAAAGGTCGCAGCAATGTTTGGGCCGGACGATCCGGCACTTTGCGACTTGATGGAGGGGCTGTTTTACATCGCGATTGCTGACGGGGAATATCACCCCGCCGAGAACGATTTTCTTCAGCACGTCTCCGAGATTTTTGGTATCTCGCCACGCAAGTTCAAGGCCTTGCGGTCGCGGCTGGTGCCCGATGCACACCCGGATCCCTACGATGTTCTGGGGGTCACTCCGGACATGTCTTTGAACGACATCCGAAAGGTCTGGCGCGCCGAGGTTCGCGAAAGCCATCCGGACAGAATGTTCGCCCGAGGCGTGCCGGAAGAGGCTGTGAAACTAGCGGAAAAACGTTTGATTGCAGTCAATCGGGCTTGGGAAGAGATCAGCAAAGGGCAGGGCTGATGCGCATTGCGACCTACAATGTCGAATGGTTCAATTCGCTGTTTGATGATGAAGGTCGTCCGCTAATCGATGAACAATGGTCCGGGCGACGCGATGTCACGCGGAGAGCGCAGTTGAAGGCAGCAGGAATCGTGTTCAAGGTGCTCGACGCGGATGCTGTGATGGTGATTGAAGCCCCTGATCAGAATAGGCGACGTGACACGAGAATTGCCCTTGAAGGCTTCGCAGAACTTTTTGATTTGCGTGCCCGTAAGGCACTGATCGGATTTGCCAACGATACACAACAAGAAATCGCACTGCTCTATGATCCGGATGTGTTTTCGGCCCGTCATGATCCGCAAGGGGATGTCGGAGGGATCATCGCACCGCGGTTTGATACAACTTTCCAGCTTGACTTGGACACGGATGCGTCACCGGAACCGATCGTGTTTTCAAAACCACCGCTGGAGGTGGACCTGACCCATCGCGAAAGCGGAAAGTCAATGCGTCTGATCGGGGTGCATGTCAAATCTAAGGCTCCGCATGGCGCGCATGGGCCCAGCGATGTCATGCGTCTTGCCATCGAAAATCGCCGTAAACAAATGGCGCAATGCATTTGGATTCGCCAACGGGTCGACGCACATCTCCAAGCTGGTGATCCATTGATCGTGTTGGGCGATTTCAATGATGGTCCAGGGTTGGATGACTACGAGAAACTATTTGGCCGATCTGGTGTCGAGATTGTGATGGGCGAAGAAGAAGCGATCTGCATGTATGATCCGCATGCGCGCATGATTCTGACCCATAAGTCTGGCGCCCGCCCAGCCACGTCCCGGTTCTATATCGCCAAGGAACGGCGGTATCTTCAGGCCCTCCTAGATTACATAATGGTGTCTCCTGATTTGGCAGCCAAATCGCCACAATGGCGGATTTGGCACCCGTTTGATGACCCCGAATGCTATGGTGCACCCAAACTTCGCGAAGCGCTTTTGACGGCGTCAGACCACTTTCCAGTGTCGATTGACTTCGATCCATAGGCTTCACATCGACCGGAACACGCCTACATGTAGGACATGAAACAGATTGCAAAATCCACCGCGCTGGCCATGGTTGCCATCGCAAGTCTGACCACCCCGGCACTGGCCGAGGGCAAGGTTACCCCACCAACTGACAACCCTGAGCTGTCGGAGGGCGCAGATCTTCTGAACCGGGGATTTCAACTGTTGTTGGAAGGTTTGGCCAAAGAAGTGGAGCCTATGGCCGACAAATGGGCCGAAGGCTGGGCTGAGTTGGTCGAGCGTTTTGACGACCTGAACGCCTATTACCCGCCTGAGACCTTACCAAACGGGGACATCATAATCAGACGGCGTATCCCACTGGATGACGGAAACACGCCGCCGCCGGGTGAAACCGAGCTTTAGGTGCGGTGCTTCACAGGTTCGCGTCAACGCCGAAACTTAACGATGCCTTCAGCCTGAAGCGCGTCTGAAAGCGCGGTGAAGCGAGATTGTGCAACCTCGCCAAACAGATCCTTCCCGCTTTGGTCCAATGTCAGGATAAGTTGACGCTTCTTCGGAAACCACTTCAAAGAAGCAAGCTTCGTCGGGTCTTTCATAGTCAGCATCGCACCGAAACGCATGGCTTTACCGAGCACCTCGGCGCGGTTGATATTCTTTTCTGACAGGATTCCGAACAACGGTTCGAACCGCGATCCTGCACGCGCGTTCTTGTAGCGGTGTAACAAGGCCAAGCCCAGGAAAACGCGTTCCTGATGGGTCAGCCCACCAAGGTTTGCGCGGGTGGCGTTGTCAAAACAGACCTCATGCCGGTAATCGGGATGAGCGCGCCAACTTACGTCGTGCAGCAGGCAGGCGGCTTTGATCAGCCGCAGTTCACTGGTTTTGGCAGATTTGAACACAGGTTGCAGAAACGCAAAAAGGCGTTTGCCAAAGCCTGGAATACGGGCATCTTTCTGTTCGGCGGCATAGCAGGCTTCGATCAGAGGGTCGCGCCGACGCAGCCGCTCGGGCATCTGTTGATACAGTAACCCTTCGCGGATGCCGAATGAACTGACAGCAATCTCTTTCGGACGAAACTCGCGGATAAGGCGTTTCAGCACCTGCGCTGCGATGGGCACCAGCGCCATCCGGGCAGAGGATGTTCCGGTGCGTTGACGCACCTCGTCAAGGTCAACCTCTTCAATCCATTTCAATGTAGTAGCAAGGGATTTTGGCGTCATGCGATATTCATGCAGAACGGTCAGCGGGTAGCCGCGTCGTTCCATATCCAACCGCGCGATAGCCCGCCATGAACCGCCCACCAGAAACAGGCGCTTGTGATCCGTTCCCATATCATCGGCAAGTTGCTGAACCACGCGCGCAATCTCGGCCTTCAGACCTTTCTTTCCGCCGGGAACGCTTGCCAACTTCAACGGACCCAATGGCGAAGTCACACGTTTGCCCACTTGTCCGCCAGAAATACTGGCCAGTTCAAGCGACGAGCCACCGATATCGCACATCAGCCCGTTGGCGTCAGGCCAGCCCAGCAGCACACCCTGCGCGGAAAAGCGGGCTTCTTCCTCGCCGTCTATGACATATATGTTTAACCCAGTCTCACGCAGCACCTCAGCACAAAAATCAGGCCCGTCGCTGGCTTCACGCACGGCTGCTGTGGCAACGGCAGACAGAGGCGGCATCTTCATTCCATCGGCCAGTCTTTGAAAGCGCTTGATGGCAGCAAGTGCACGGACGCGACCTTCAGGATGAAGGCGTCCGGTTTCTGATAACCCAGTGCCCAAGCCGCACAAGATTTTTTCGTTAAAGAAATAAGCTGGGCTTCGTGCGGCGCCGTCAAACACCACCAGACGGACCGAGTTTGATCCGATATCTACCACTCCGATACGCCGCAGTGCCCGTACAGATGGATCATCAAACAGTGGACGTCCAAATGGCCCCCAATCGTCACTGGCCTCGCCGCGTCCGTCCATAGATTGTCCCCCGTTTGGTGTTGGTAGGTTAGCCGGGTGCCCGCCCGCGATCAATCTTCCGAATGGGTCAGTTCCGGTACGTCAGACGCCCCGGCTGAACCACGACCCGAAAGCGACGGGTTTTCCATGAAGAACCGGTGGCAGTTGAACGGTCGTTCAATGGTGGTCAGATCCGCGCGATAGAAACCGCCATCAGATCGCATCACCCAGCTTTGGGCGACGTCGGCAAGATTCGCAGCCATGATTTGGCTTACGATCTGCGCCTTGACTGTGGCGTTTTCGATCTCGACCAGTGTTTCCACACGACGGTTCAGATTGCGCCCCATCCAATCGGCGGACGACATGTAAACCCGTGCCTTTTTCGATGGAAGCCCGTAGCCGTTTCCAAAACAGACAATGCGCGAATGCTCAAGAAAGCGGCCGACGATGGATTTCACCCGGATGTTTTCCGACAAGCCTTTGATCCCTGGTCGCAAGCCGCAGATACCCCTCACCACAAGACTGATTTTTACGCCAGCTTGCGACGCAGTATAAAGCGCGTCGATTACATCGGGTTCGACCAGCGAGTTCATTTTTGCCCAGATTTCGGCAGGTTTGCCGTCCTTGGCATAGGCCGCTTCGGCTTTGATGCGTTTGATCAGGGTCGATTTCAGGTCGAGCGGGGAGATGGCAAGGTTTTCGAGCGATTGCGGCTCGGCATAGCCGGACAGGTAGTTGAACACGCGCGTGGCATCGCGCCCCAGTGCCGGGTCGCACGTGAACAAGCTGAGGTCAGTATAGATACGTGCAGTGATCGGATGATAATTGCCGGTGCCATAATGCGTGTATGTCACCAGTTCATCGCCTTCGCGTCGCACAACGGTCGAGATTTTGGCGTGAGTTTTATAGTTGATGAATCCATAAACTACATGCGCACCTGCCCGTTCCAGACGCCGTGACTGACGGATGTTCGCGGCTTCGTCAAACCGTGCTTTCAATTCGACAAGCGCGGTGACGGATTTTCCGTCTTCTGCTGCTTCGCACAGAGCGGATACAATCGGGCTGTCATGCGAGGTGCGGTACAACGTCTGTTTGATCGCGACCACATTTGGATCGCGTGCTGCCTGATGCAGAAAGCGAACCACCATGTCAAAGGTCTCATAGGGATGGTGCAGCAGCATGTCCTTTTGCCTGATGGCGGCAAACATATCGCCGTCATGATCCTGCACACGTTCGGGAACGCGGGGCGAGAAGCTGGGCCAGAGCAGGTCAGGCAGATCTTTCAGGACAAGCTGGCCAAGATCGGCCATGCCGATCATGCCGTCCACCTCGACAATTTCGTCGTCGGTTACTTTCAGTTCGCGCATGATCATCGACAGCAGCCCGGATGGCGCATCCTTGGTGATTTTCATGCGCACAACTTCACCCCGTCGGCGCCGTTTCAGAGCGGTTTCGAACTCGCGCACCAAATCTTCGGCTTCGTCTTCAACTTCAAGATCGCTGTCGCGCAGAATCCGGAAGGCACAATTCCCTTTCTCGACATAGCCGGGGAACAACAGATCAAGATATACAAGTAGTAGGTCTTCCAAGGGTAGGAAGCGGTAATGACCATCCTCGGCGGGCAGGGGGACGAACCTGTCGATCTGCTGTGGGATCGGCAGCAATGCTTTCAGTTTTTGCTTGTCTGACTTGCGTTCGAGTTGCAAAGCCAAAGTGTATCCGGTGTTCGGGATGAACGGAAAAGGGTGCGCCGGGTCAATCGCCAGCGGAGACAAGACCGGAAACACTTGGCTGAGAAATATTTTGTCCAGGTAGCCGCGGTCAACTTCGGTCAGATCATCGCGACGACAGATGATAATGCCTTGGCTTTGCATCTCGCTCGCTAATTGCTCGAACACGTTTTGTTGACGCGCCATTAGGGCACGCGCATCGGTATCGATCAGCTTCAACTGTTCGGTTGGGCTAAGGCCGTCGGCGGCGGGCGTGGTCACTCCTTCGCGGACCAATTCACGAAGGCCAGCCACACGGACGGTGTAAAATTCATCCAGATTGGCAGCCGATATCGACAGGAAGCGCAACCGCTCCAACAAAGGCACGCGGGCATTTTCCGCTTCCTCCAACACACGCCAGTTGAAGCCAAGCCAGCTGAGTTCACGATTGAAAAACCGGCGTGGCCCCTCGAAGTCTTCTAGAGGCAATTCCTGCGGGGTAGGAAACGCCGAGGCAAGGAAATCCGCAAGCGGAATCTGTGGTGTGTTGGTCTTGTTCATAGTCACACTCTAACACGCATAGATGTGACGGGAAGATGACGTTATGTCTCTGACCCCGTTTCATCATGCAGAAAACGGGCCGCTAGATTTCGTGTCAGAGGGCGACCTTCGGACAAGGCGGCATGATCCAGTTGATCGACCAGCTCCGCAACTGCCGCGAGTGAGCGATTCATGCGCGGCAGAAGATAATCGATTAGATTGGCGGGAACAGCGATTTGGCGATCGTCAAACAACTTGACCAGAACGGCAGACAGCAACATGTCGTCAGGTGGATCCAACGTTGCAAGCGTCGTGCCCTCCAGCCGGCTTCTGAGGTCGGGCAGGTTGATCGTCCAACGGGATGGCGCTGTATTCCCCGTGATTAAAAGCGACCCACCCTCGGCCAGAACCAGATTATGAAGGTGAAAAAGAGCAGTTTCCGCAACAACGTCGCCAGCGATCCGGTCAGCATCTTCAACAGCGACCGATTGACCTGCCAGTGTTGGAATGTCTGTGCCAGTCAGGTCGGCCGCACCCATGATCCTGGCACCCACGATGCCGGCCCACACATGGGTCAGGTGCGTTTTTCCAGTTCCTTCGGCTCCGACCAGCACCAGTTTTCGATTTGGCCAGTCTTGCCAAGCGTCAACGGCAGCCATCGCATTCGCGTTGGACGGTGTGACAAGAAAATCTTCCAGTCCCTGCGCCGCATGAGCGGGCAGGTCAAATGTCAATTGTCTGGCCATTATTCTGCGTCGCTTTCGTCGCCCATCTCTTGCGTGGACAACCCTTTGTACAGCAACCCTTCTTGGTATTTCCCGATGAAGAACCGGGCAACAACGCCCATCGAGGCGGCGACCGGGACGGCCACAAGCATACCGACAAACCCAAACAGAGAGCCAAAGACCGACAACGCCAACAACAGCCAGACCGGATGCAGTCCGACCGAGCTGCCAACCAGTTTAGGAGTGAGGATATTGCCCTCGAAAAACTGACCGAATATGAAAATTCCTGCAACCGCCCCAAGGTGCCACCATTCGCCCCAGAACTGAAACAGCCCCAGCCCGATCGCCAAGGTGCCACCGATGATGGCGCCCACATAGGGGATGAATGTGATTAACCCGGCGATAAAGCCGACGACCATTCCAAACTGCAATCCGACAGCCATCAATGCAACGGCGTAGTAGGTGCCAAGAACCAGACAAACTGTGCCTTGACCGCGAACGAAACTGGCCAAAGTGCGGTCGATATTAGTGGCTATCTGGCGGATTGCTGGGCGGTGATCAAGTGGCAGAAGGCTGTCAATCTTGGCCACCATCCGGTCCCAATCCAGCAGCATGTAGAAGGCGACGACCGGTGTTACGACCAATAGGATCACAATGTTGATCACCCCCATGGCAGAGCTAACAACTGTTCCCACTAGTTCTCCGCCGCGTTCCTTGATTGCTTGACCAAGGCTGCCCAAGGATTGGCGCAGGGTTGAATCTTCATCCATCAACGACGGTATGTTCTCGGTCAGAAAACTCTCGAGCTGCTTTAACAATTTAGGCGCAGCGTCGGCTAAGGCGATAGATTGCGAAACCAAAGTCGGCACCACCATTAGGAATGCAATAACAAAGCACAAGATCGCCAAGATTGAGATGATCGCAGTCGCCGCAACGCGAGACAGGCCGGCGGCCTCTAACCTATCTGCAACCGGGTCAAGGAAATATGCGATGGCCCCACCCAGTATGAAGGGCATGATCACGTCGCCCAGATACCAAAGGGCGAACGCCAAGACGGCGATGGTGACCGACCAGAATTTCACCTGCGTTTGAACGGGTAACGCCATTTGTGCTCCTTAAGATACTGCTTCCTATGTCGCCCAGCTTGGATAGCAATTCAAGTGCAGGACGCAGGGGGCTCTAATGTGCTGGCTTGTAAGTTCGCTCTTGCTCCTGCCCTGTATTGGGTGAATTATTGGCCAGACCGGTGGTGGCCGGCCTATCAAAGAGGTTTTCGATGCGCATAGCTGTTGCGATCAGTCTGGCTTGTTTTTTTCTATCGGCCTGCACGGGCCATGATTACGAGCCCCGCGAGCCGGGGATCAGTATTTCGGGCGAAACCAAGGCTGGCCTCAAGTATAGCGGTGGCGATGTTTCCCCGGATCAGGAAACCAAGATCACAATCAGCGTCGGCGGGTCGATCTAGCGGACCTACAGTGCCATTTGAACCATCGCGACCAGACGCGAAAACCAATCAGCGAACCATTGTATGATTGCCCCGTCCGCGTTGATGTCATAGACCGCATGGGACGTTTTCGTGATTGAACAGAGGTCCACATGCGCCTGTCCCGCTATTTTCTGCCCGTTCTGAAGGAAACCCCTTCTGAGGCGCAGATCGTTTCCCACCGCTACATGCTGCGCGCCGGTATGATCAAACAACAATCTGCCGGCATCTATTCTTGGCTGCCATTGGGCTTCAAGGTCCTGCGCAAGATCGAAAACATTGTGCACGAGGAACAGATTCGCGCCGGTCACATCCCAATGTTGATGCCGACCATCCAGTCCGCGGACTTGTGGCGCGAAAGCGGGCGGTATGACGGCTATGGTGAAGAAATGCTACGGATGCAGGATCGTCACGGGCGTGACATGCTGTTTTCGCCAACGGCAGAAGAAATGATCACCGACATTTTTCGTGCGAATGTGAATTCCTATAAAGATCTGCCGCTGACCATGTATCAAATTCAGTGGAAATTTCGCGACGAGATCCGCCCGCGCTTCGGCGTGATGCGGGGGCGTGAATTCTATATGAAAGATGGCTACAATTTCGATCTGACGAAAGAGGATGCACTGCACGCCTATAATCGCCATTTGGTTAGCTATCTGCGCACCTATGAACGGATGGGCTTGCAAGCAATCCCGATGCGCGCAGATTCAGGTCCCATTGGCGGCGACTACACGCACGAGTTTCTGGTATTGGCTGAAACCGGTGAAAGCGAAGTCTTCTATGACAGTGAAGTCACCGATCTGACATTTGGCGACCGCGATATCGACTATGACAATGTGGCGCAATGTCAGGGGGTTATGGACGAATTCACATCACGTTATGCCCGTACGGACGAAACGCATGACGCCGCTGCGTTCGACAAGGTGCCAGAAGCGCGCCGCCGCGTTGCGCGCGGGATCGAGGTTGGTCAGATTTTCTATTTCGGCACCACATATTCGGACAAACTGGGCGCGACCGTGGTCGATAAGGATCAAAACCAAGTGCCGGTGCACATGGGATCGCACGGTATCGGCGTCAGCCGACTGTTGGGTGCAATCATCGAAGCCAGTCATGACGACAAAGGTATTATCTGGCCCGAGGGCGTGACGCCGTTCCACTGTGGGATTGTCAATCTTAAGCAAGGCGACGCCGAGGCCGATGCAGCTTGCGAGGCGCTGTATCAGCAACTGACAAACGCCGGGTTGGAGCCGCTTTATGACGACCGCAATGAACGGGCAGGCGGCAAGTTTGCGACGATGGATCTGATCGGCCTTCCGTGGCGTATCACCGTGGGTCCGAGGGGCTTGAAAAACGGCGTTGTCGAACTGACTTGTCGTCGCACGGGCGAAAGCGAAGAACTGGCACCGGAAGCGACCGTGGCGAAGGTGATTAAGACATTCGAACCGCACCGCGTGCATGGGCTTTGATCCGATCTGATAATGTATTGAAACGGCGCCCCGGTCTGGTGCGCCGTTTTTTCAGCGTTTGATGACATAAAGGCAGCGCCTCTTGACCTGATCCTTCGGCTTTGGAAGGCTGTTTTCAATCGACAAACGAGCAGGTGACATAAATGATCCGGACGTTGGCAATGATAGGCGGCCTCGCAGGCGCGGTGGTGATGAGCCAGTTTCCCGAATTTACACAGCAGTATATGCAGCGTCTTTCAGGCGCACGAACCGAATTGCAGGTTGTGACGACCGGGTTCGAGCTCACTGCTAAAGCAGCAGGATACACCCGCGACGAAGCTCTGGAGAAAATGGGCGGAACCAGCTTTCAGGACAATCTACGCGACCAGATGAGACGCAATTTCACCCGTTACGAGCGTCTGGACTCAGCCTACCTTGCGCTGAAAGGCACCGAACCGATGGCGCGCTTGGCAAAGGTCTGGCATTTCCGCGATACGGATTTGGCCAAGCGCACATGGGAAGACTTTCGACCTGCGATCCCTGTTACAGCCGATGGTTTGCTTTGCGCCGGAATCGGCTTTGTTGGGGGATGGCTTTTGGTTTCGTTGATCCTTGGCGCATTTTTGCGCCCGTTTCGGCGCACCGCCTAGTGATGTGCCTGTTGGTCAGAACCTCAGGTTCAGGCCGACCTTAACACTGTGGAACAAAGGTGTCGCAAGAGTATTATTCCCCAACCCGTCCGACAACGTGTCTTTACCATAGTTCATGTACTCGTATTCGCCCGTTAACGACAGACGTTTGGTCAGTGGCTGTTCGATGCCCACACCCAGGATATACCCATTGGTTGCGTAGGTTTCGTTGATGGCTATGGGGCCAGACGCCCCCGTTCCCATTGCGCTGTAGTCGAATTCGGCGCGAGATACGCCGACTGTGCCATAGATAATGGAATTCAGCACCGGCCAGACATAACCGGCTTTCAAGCGAACGGACAGCGCGTGGTTCATTGAAGTTGACCCGCTATAGCCGTTCGACGTGAAGGTATCTTCGATCTTTCCGCCTTCGATGGCCAGTTCGGGCCCGAAAACCCAACGATCTAGTTGCCAGCGATAACCAGCGCGCAAGCTGCCCGCCCAGCCACTGTTCTCATAGTTTCCAAGGTTGAAGCTGTTGCCAGATCCTTGTGTGACGCCTATGCGATCACCGCCGCTGAAGTTATAGCCCAGTGTGCCTCCGACATAGGCACCTTCCCAGAACGGAGGATCATAGGATGTAGTGTTCTGGATAGGGGTCTCAATGACCGGGTCGGACAGGTTCCCGGCAGTGGCTGTATGGGACACCAGTACTAATGAAAGACAGGCGAAGGTTTTGGAAAGATAAGAACAGCGAAACATGATAATCCACCAACAGACAATACAACGACATTTGTTCTTTAGCCACAAAACTTGGGGTATGAAACACATTTTTGTGACATATCTAGTATCGCGTTGTGACCATGCCAGCTATGCCCACAGCTGATTCAGCTCACACGGGAAATGCTGACATTTTACACATCCGTGGCTGTTTGCATTTTGTCGATAATGGACAGAACGATGCCCGAAGGTCTTTGCAGTGCCGAATGTTGAAGATGTTCTATTTCGCGCCCGCAGTCACCCGATTCACATGACCCATTTTCCGACCTGGTTTGACCTCGTTCTTGCCATATAGATGCAAGGCTGCATTCTGTTCGAGCATAATGTCGGGAACTTTATTCATGTCATCACCGATCAGGTTCTCCATCACGACATCCACAAAGCGTGTTCCATCACCAAGTGGCCAGCCGACAACCGCGCGAATATGCTGCTCAAACTGATCCACGCTGCATCCTTGCTGGGTCCAATGGCCGGAATTGTGAACGCGCGGGGCAATCTCGTTGACGATAAGACCCTGAGATGTAACGAAAAACTCTACTCCCATGACGCCAACGTAATCCAAAGCGTTCAGGATCTTCGCGGCCAGCAAGACCGCATCGGTGCGTTGCGCGCTGGTCAGACGCGCAGGCACAGTCGTGGTGGCAAGGATGCCATCCTTGTGGACGTTTTCGCCTGGGTCAAAGCAAGCAATATCGCCATCGGTGCTGCGGGCTGCAATGACGCTGACTTCATGGGTGAATTCCACGAAACCTTCCAGAACCGACGGCGCACCCTTCATGTCAGAAAAAGCTTGGTCGGCTTGATCCGTGGACATGATCCGGGATTGTCCTTTTCCATCATATCCAAACCGTCGTGTCTTAAGGATGGACGGTGTGCCGACCGAATTGATTGCGCTTTCAAGTTCGTTAACCGTTTCAACGTTTTCATAGGGCGCAACGCGCAGACCCAGTCCGGACAGGAAGTCCTTTTCGGTCAGCCGGTCTTGACTGACGCGCAGCGATTCGCGGCCCGGACGTATGGTTCGGTGCTGCTCCAACAGGTCCAGCGCGGCAGTGGGGATGTTCTCGAACTCATACGTGATGATGTCAACGGATGCGGCGAAGGCTTCAAGCGCGGCGACGTCATCATAGTCGGCGGTTGTCACCCGGTCAGCAACATGCCCAGCGGGCGGGTTCGCACCCGGTTCGAAAATATGCGTTTTGAAGCCAAGGCGAGAGGCAGCGACTGACAGCATGCGACCCAACTGGCCGCCACCAAGAATACCAATCGTGGTACCAGAGGGTAGGGGTTTAGTCATCTTGCGGCTCATCCGGGATCGAGGCGGACAGCGCCGCGCGCCAGGCGTCCAGCCGGTCGGCCAGCGCCGGGTCCGATACCGCAAGGATACCAGCTGCCATTAACCCAGCATTCGCGGCACCAGCCGCGCCTATGGCCATCGTTGCGACCGGAAAGCCTTTGGGCATCTGCACAATGGAATACAGGCTGTCGACCCCGGACAAGGCGCGGGTTTGGACCGGCACACCGACAACCGGCACACGTGTTTTTGACGCCATCATGCCGGGTAGGTGCGCGGCCCCTCCAGCCCCGGCAATAATCACGTGAAGGCCGCGGTCCGCTGCCGTTTTGCCATAGTTCCACAACCGATCGGGGGTCCGGTGCGCCGAGACAATCTTTGTCTCATAGGCAACGCCCAGTTCGTCCAGAATTGCGGCAGCTTCTTTCATTGTGGGCCAGTCGGATTGGCTGCCCATAATGATCCCGACTTTTACAACTGTCATGGTGACCTCGCGTCTTGGAAGCCCGCTTTATAAGGGGATGGGGCCGTGATGCAATCAGGCAATGATGTCTGGTGTCAGTTTGTCCTCGATCCGGGCGATCTTGTCCTTCAACGACAACTTCTGCTTTTTCAGGCGCCTCAGTTGCAACTGATCGGCCATGCCGCGTTCTTCCAGTGCGTGTATGGCGGCGTCCAGATCTCGGTGTTCGGCGCGAAAGACTTCAAGTTCCACACGAAGCACCTCTTCGGTCTTCATCTCTTTGGCGTTGCTCATTTATGCGGATCGTTCTTTCTGGGGCAGGTGCACGGGCAGTTTAGCGTCAAGCGTGCCGCATAGCCAAGGAAAAGCCGCCTCTTGCAACCCTTTACCGGACACCCCATATTTTTGACAGGGTCGCCCATGCGGGGCCCGCAAACGTGTCGCTTATTCAAGGACGTGTCGATGACAAAGATGAACTTGGGAACCCATCCCTTTCTGCTGGGATTTGAACAGCTTGAACGCATGGTCGAACAGGCTGCGAAATCGGGCAAGGACGGCTATCCCCCTTTCAATATTGAACAGGTCAGTGACCGGGCGTATCGCATAACACTTGCTGTGGCGGGGTTTGCGGATGACGACCTGTCGATCACAGTCGAAAACGCAAAGCTGGTGATCCGCGGTGTGCAAAGCGACGATGGGCAGGAGCGTGTGTTCTTGCATCGTGGCATCGCTGGACGCCAATTCATGAAAAGCTTCGTGCTGGCCGATGGCGTCGATGTCAAAGGGGCGCACACGGAAAACGGACTGCTGCATATTGATCTTGAACGCGCCGAGCCGGAGCGTCTTGTGCAGACGATCCAGATCAAGAAGGGGTGAGCTGATGAACCATAAACTACCATTTGGCCAATCCGAGATTGGCAACATCGTCTATGTGAAAGCCGTCGCAATCGACGACCTACCGGATTCCATTCAAGACGAAGCGCGTGAACAGGCCGATGGGGCGGACACGCTCTATGCCGTGCACCGCGAGGACGGAGAGCAACTGGCATTGGTAGTTGACCGCGATCTGGCCTATGCGCTCGCCCGCCAGAATGATTTTTCGCCGGTTTCGATCCACTGATCCGAACCAAACAGCCAAGCCAATGAAAAACCCGGGGATCTCCCCGGGTTTTCTGCGTTCCATCTTGTCAAGGCTTTAGCCGCGAATCAGACCCATGTTCTCAAGCTTCAAAAGAACTTGGTGAGCACAGTTGTCCACGTCAACATTTTCTGTCTCGACGCTAAGTTCCGGGTTCTTTGGCACGTCATAAGGGTCTGAAATACCTGTGAACTCCTTGATCTTGCCTTCCCGCGCCAGCTTATAAAGACCCTTACGGTCACGGCGTTCGCATTCTTCAATCGAGGTGGCGACATGCACTTCGACAAAAGCACCAAACTGCTCGATCTCTTCGCGCACTGCACGGCGGGTGGTGGCATAGGGCGCGATGGGCGCACAGATGGCGATGCCGCCGTTTTTGGTGATTTCAGACGCGACATACCCGATACGTCGGATGTTCAGGTCACGGTGTTCCTTCGAGAAGCCCAGCTCGCTCGACAGGTTTTTCCGGACGATGTCACCATCCAGCAGCGTCACCGGACGTCCGCCCATTTCCATCAACTTGACCATCAGTGCGTTTGCGATGGTGGATTTTCCCGAGCCTGAGAAGCCGGTGAAGAACACGGTGAATCCCTGCTCGGCGCGCGGTGGTTTGGTCTTGCGCAGTTCTTCCACAACGGCGGGAAAGCTAAACCATTCCGGGATTTCCAGACCTTCCGACAAACGACGGCGCAGTTCGGTTCCCGAGATGTTCAGGATCGTCACGTCGTCCTTGTCTAAAATCTCGTCAGCTGGTTCATATTGCGCGCGGTCCTGCACATAAACCATGTGTTTGAAATCAACCATTTCTATGCCCATTTCGTCCTGATGCTCGCGGAACAGGTCCTGGGCGTCATATGGGCCATAGAAATCTTCACCGGCCACGTTCTTGCCGGGGCCCGCGTGGTCGCGGCCAACGATGAAATGGGTGCAGCCGTGGTTTTTGCGGATCAGCCCGTGCCAGACCGCTTCGCGGGGGCCTGCCATGCGCATGGCCAGGTTCAATAGACTCATGGTCGTGGTTGCGCCGGGGTACTGATCCAGCACAGCCTCGTAGCACCGCACACGGGTGAAGTGGTCGATGTCGCCCGGTTTAGTCATGCCGACGACGGGGTGAATCAACAGGTTGGCCTGCGCTTCTTTTGCCGCGCGGAAGGTTAGTTCCTGATGCGCGCGGTGCAGCGGGTTGCGGGTTTGGAACGCCACAATACGACGCCAGCCCAATTTACGGAAATAGGCGCGCAGCTCGTTCGGCGTGTCGCGACGACCGCGGAAGTCATAATGGATAGGCTGCTGGATGCCGACAATCGGCCCGCCCAGATAGATCTTGCCTGCCACGTTGTGCAGATAGTTCACCGCCGGATGCGTGTCGTCATCGGCGCCAAAGACCTTTTCGGCCTCGTAGGATTTGTTCGGCTCCCACCGATCGGTCACGGTCATCGTCGCCAGGATGACGCCCTCTTGATCGCGAAGGGCGATGTCCTGTCCCATTTCGATCGAGTTTGCGAAATCTTCGGACACGTCCAGCGTAATGGGCATCGGCCACAATGTGCCATCTGCCAAGCGCATGTTGTCAACGACGCCATTGTAATCGTCTTCTGTCAGAAATCCTTTCAGCGGGTTGAACCCTCCGTTCATCAAAAGCTCCAGATCGCAAGTCTGGCGCGGGCTCAGGTCGTGGCTGATCAGATCGCCAGCTTCGACTTTTAGTTTCTGCGCGCTTTCGTATGAGACATAAAGCTCGGGGATGGGTGAGAGGTTGTTCTGCATCGGATGTGTCCTGTGTTTTAAAGGCGAAAGACCGCTGGAAGTGCCGGTCAGTTCGGCATGTAGGGCGTCGTATTCGGCGAATTTTCGGGCAAGAAACTTATCTCTTAGGCGCACCTTCTCGGCAGCTCCCTGAGAGGTGATGGTGTAAGCAAAGCGCGGGCGCTTGTCGGGGCCTGCACGTTCGCTGACCCTGATCAGGCCGCGTTCGGCACAGTTACGCAACAGCGCATTCAGCCGTCCCAGCGAAATCCCAATCGCTTCTGCGGTCACGCGCTGCGACGCATCCGGCGCCAGATCAAGCTGGCGCAGAAGTCGGAAGATCTGATCTTCCTCGGCAGAAGTGGTTTTTGTCAGGTGCGACGTCATAGCTCGCGACTCAAAGAGTGTTCACGCGTGAACGCATTACATGGTTTGCGGCAAACGCAAAGCAGAAACATGCGAATGCACGTGAAATTGCCGACCGTGGCTCAAGAGCAACGCGGCGGGGTGGCTAGGGAAACGAGATCGACTGCCCAACCAAGCGCACCGCATCCGGCGCGGTTGTAAACAGGGTCAGATGAGTCAAGTCCGGGCGGGACCGCGAGGAATACATCAAGGCTTGCGCGTCATCTTCGCGGGCTTGATCCGAAAATGCCCACGTCGGCGCGGGATGACCCGCAGCCCGACTGTCTTGCCAAACCGCCGAGGCTGCTGACGGCCCACGAATGTCCACAACACGTTCAAGTGTGACCTCAAGCGGCACGATGTGGCGCGGCGCGTCATCAGGTGTCAGATAGCGCTTGATCGCGACGCCGCACCCTTCAGGTGAAAGCGATGTATAGATGGCCATTTGGCCAGAATGGTGAAAGCGCCCTTCGGGGGATTGCACCGGCAATGTCGCATTCTGATCAGTGAAGATCAGGCGATAGACACTGCCGGTGTAAGATATCATTCTTGTTCAGCGAGGAAATGTTCAGCCTCAAGTGCGGCCATGCAGCCCATACCAGCCGAGGTCACGGCCTGTCGATATTTGTGGTCGGTCAGGTCTCCTGCCGCAAACACCCCGGGGATCGACGTCGCGGTCGAGTCCGGTTTTGTCACCACGTATCCGCCCATATGGGTTTCCAGCACATCTTTGACCAATTCGTTCGCGGGTGCGTGACCGATGGCGATAAAGACGCCCTTGGCCGGGATCTCGGTGATCTCGCCTGTTTTGACGTGCTTTACGCGCACGCCGGTTACACCCAGCGGGTTTTCGTCGCCCACGACTTCCTCCAATGTGTGATCCCACAGCGGTACGATCTTTTCGTTCTTCATCAGCCGGTTGATCAGAATCTTCTCAGCGCGCAACTCGTCGCGGCGATGGACCAACGTCACTTTCGACGCGAAGTTGGTCAAAAACAGAGCTTCCTCGACCGCCGTGTTGCCACCACCGATAACGACGATTTCCTGCCCACGATAGAAGAAACCATCGCAGGTGGCACAGGCAGACACGCCGAAGCCTTTGAATTTCTCTTCGCTCTCCAGACCCAGCCATTTGGCGCGGGCGCCTGTCGCCAGAATGACCGCATCGGCTTGATAGATCGTGCCGCTGTCACCGGTAGCAGTAAACGGACGCTTGGACAGGTTCAAATCAGTGATCAGATCGCCGATAATCTCGGTGCCGACGGCTTTTGCGTGGGCTTCCATGTTGACCATCAGGTCAGGACCTTGAATTTCGGTCTCGCCGGGCCAGTTCTCAACCTCGGTCGTGGTGGTTAACTGACCGCCGGGTTCCATGCCCTGCACAAGGATCGGCTCCAGCATAGCGCGCG
Organism: Aliiroseovarius sp. F47248L; assembly: GCF_023016085.1. Taxonomy (NCBI): domain Bacteria; kingdom Pseudomonadati; phylum Pseudomonadota; class Alphaproteobacteria; order Rhodobacterales; family Paracoccaceae; genus Aliiroseovarius; species Aliiroseovarius sp. F47248L. The sequence goes on from NZ_JALKBF010000001.1 coordinate 342,226, forward strand.
ACGCATAGACTGCGGCGGTATATCCTGCCGGACCTGAGCCAATGATAAGGACTTTTGTTTTACGTGGTTCGGACATGCAACGTTCCTTGAGTATTCTGGGTTCCCAACGCATATAAGGTGACCTGCCGCCGGTGGAAAGCCCGTGTCCACTTCCAAAAGCGTGACGATGGAATGTGCGGGCATGTACTAATGCAGAAATTATGTTGCGCGAAGGCGAAAGATTGTTGCGCATTCATTCTCTGGGCGGTAATCTCTGCGCAATTTCCAACGAAAACTCTGGTTCTACCGGGATCAGTGGGCCCACCCAAAAAGGTTCATCTATGACCGCAAGTAAACTTGATCCAATCGATCGCATGATTCTCGCCGAGCTTCAGGCGGATGGTCGTATGACGAATGTCGAACTGGCCAAACGTGTGGGAATTTCTGCGCCTCCCTGTTTGCGGCGGGTTAGAACGCTGGAAGAGCAAGGGTTGATCCGAGGTTATCACGCCGATGTTGATGCACGCGCGCTTGGATTCGAAGTGCAGGTGTTCGCAATGGTCGGGCTTGTCAGTCAGGCCGAGGCCGATCTGTCAGCGTTCGAAAACCAATGTCGGGGTTGGTCGCTGGTTCGTGAATGTCACATGCTGAACGGCGAAGTTGATTTCGTGCTGAAATGCGTGGCCCCGGACCTGTCCACCTTCCAGACTTTCCTGACCGAGGAACTGACAGCAGCTGAAAACGTGGCGTCGGTAAAAACCTCATTGGTAATTCGAGGTGCGAAAGACGAACCTGGTGTGCCTTTTGATGTGCTTGAAGCCCGGCTAGGCTCAGCGCCCTGATCTGCGCGCCAAGTTTCTAAAGACGTATGGCTGAAATCAAACGACCGTAATCCGCTTCCTTCTTATGGCAACTGCGCCGATAGGAATAGAAACGGTCCGGGTCGGAATAGGTGCAGTGTCCTACCCACTCTGCGTGCGCCACTCCGGCCTCGCGCAGCAGGTGAAGACCAAAGCCCGGCAGATCGAACATCGCACGATCCCCTTCACCGCCCGCGAAGAAACGACCATATTCAGGGTTTTCGATCATGAAACTGTCAAAGAATTCTGGACCGACCTCATAGGCGCGTTGGCTGATCGTTGGCCCAATGATGGCGGTGATGCTGCTGCGGGTCGCACCCAGCGCCGTCATCGCGTCTATCGTCGCCTCAAGAACGCCGCCAAGTGCGCCCTTCCATCCAGCGTGGGCCGCGCCAATGACCTTTGCAGCCTGATCGGCAAACAACACCGGCTGGCAGTCAGCAGTCAGGATCGTCAGGGCCAAGCCGGGTGTGGCCGTAACCAGCGCATCCGCTTCGGGGGTAGCGCCATTGAAGGGTCCGTCCAGAGTCACAACATCTGGGGAGTGCACCTGGTGCACGCCACATAAACTGTCGCATTCAACACCCATTGCGTCTGCCACGCGGGTGCGATTGATCGATACAAGTTCGGACTGGTCCTGACTTCCCCTGCCACAATTCAAGCCAGCATAAACGCCGGATGATGCTCCGCCCCGGCGGGTAAAAAAGCCATGCTTCAGAGGAGCCAGAGCGTTTGAAGTGATGATTTCAAGGGTCATGCGGGGTCAGCTTGGTTGGGTTTTCGGGTGAGGCCGGGCAGGTCAGGTGCATCTGCACGAGTCAGGCCCAGCACTTTGAAGAGCGTCCCCATTTCATCCGGGTGCGTCAAGCGCCGGTGTGCATTGATATGCGTGTCCAGCGCGCCGCCGGTAAGGTTTGCGGCCAATGTATGGGCCCGCTGAGTGATACCCAATCGCTCTAGAAACAATCCCTGAGGGGTCAGAAGATGTGGGGAAAGCGGAGCAGCGTCGCGGACCAAAGCTTCGAAATCTACATGGGCGGTCAGGTCCGCCGCGCCAGGGTTGGCCAGCGGGTCAACATGTTCATGCGACGCAACAGCTTGCAACGTGTCACCAACTGACCGCCAATCACCATAGTCGATGATCAGTGCTGCGCCACCATGTGCTTCGATACGCGTCGCGATCTGCGCCATGATAGCAGGCGCGGCGGGGCAAAGCTCGACAAGGTCGCCGTCGCGCGTGTCGTCCAACCGGTGTTCGATATCGCGGACATGTAGGGGGAAGGTCAGACCGAAGGTCAGGCGGTCATCCTCCAGCCCGATCTGACGCTCGCGCCAACCTGTGCCATCCCTTTGAAACTGGCGAATGGGCAGGGCATCGAAAAATTCGTTGGCAACAAGGAAAAGCGGTGCGTCCGGCAGGGTGTCAACATGGTCGTGATGATGGATGGTATATGGGGTGAGCGCCTTGGCCTGTGCGTCTTTCAGCACCGGAGAGACTTCGACCAGATGCACTTGAAGGGCAGCATGAAAGCTTGGCACATTCTTGGTTGCGCGTAGGATGTCTGCCATCAGGGTGCCACGCCCCGGTCCAAGCTCGGCCAGTGTGAAGGGGGCTGGTGCGCCCTGATCCAACCAAGCCTGTGCCAAGGCCAACCCCAAAAGCTCTCCGAACATCTGGCTTATCTCGGGGGCTGTGGTGAAATCGCCAGCTGTGCCAAATGGGTCGCAAGTGGCATAGTAGCCATGTCCCGGGTTCATCAGACATTCAGCCATGAAGTCTGCAACCGAGACCGGTCCGGTGGTGGCGATTTGGCGCGCCAGTATCGTGGCCAGCGGAGTCATGGGGAGGCAGCGGATGATGTTTGCCGGGCGGCCCAGATCATCGTGAAAATCCCGATCACAATCATTGGAAGCGTCAACGTCTGCCCCATGGTCAATCCCCAATCGCCAAGCCGAATGACGTGACCCCACGGATTGTCGGAGGTAATGAACTGCATGTCTGCCTGCCGAAAAAACTCGACAATAAAGCGCGACAGCCCGTAGCCCAAGAAGAACAGTCCTGTCAGCATCCCAGGTCGTTTCAACCATCCGCGGCGGAATGCCAATGTCAGAAGGATTGCCGCAAGCAAGAGCCCCTCAAGTATCGCTTCGTAAAGCTGGCTGGGGTGGCGGGCACAGGCACCAAGTGTGACATCCCAACCGGGACAGCTTTGCGCTGCTTCACCCGGGAAGATGACACCCCAGGGTGCTGAGGTCGGACGGCCCCAAAGCTCTGCATTGATGAAATTGGTGATCCTCACCAACCCGATGCCGATCGGGGCGGCAATGGCCATAAGGTCTGCCAGCTTGGCCACGGCGATCCCGTGTTTGCGGGCAAACAGACAAGTGACCGTTATGATGCCAAGAAAGCCGCCGTGAAACGACATGCCCCCGGTCCAGACCTTCGGAATGTCCAGCGGGTTCTGCAGGAAATGCGCAGGATCATAGAACAGAACATAGCCCAGCCGACCACCCAGAACGATGCCAACGATGGCCCATGTGGCTAGGTCTTCCAGATGTGATCGCGTCATCGGCACGTCACCGCGCCACAGCGCGGGCTTTGAAATCGCGCGTGCGATGATCCACCAGCCAAGCGCGATGCCGGCCAGATACCCCAGCGCATACCAGCGCAGGGCGAAGGTGAAACTGCCGATCTCGACCGAGAAGATCTCGGGCGAAATGGCGGGAAATGGGATAGCCAAGAACATGCCGCATTCCTGACCCTGTCCGGCGGGGCAAGTCAACCTTGTCTCTGCCATCGGAAATCCCCATATAGTTCCCAACAAGCGAGGAGATGCCGATGCAGACGCGCAATAAAATTTTGGATGATATGTCTCAATTGATGACCAACGCCATGGGCGTGGCTCAAGGTGCTAAGGATGAGGCCGAGACGGCGATGAAAAGCTGGATGGACCGTTGGTTGGCAGATCGTGATTTCGTGACCCGCGAAGAATTCGATGCTGTGCGCGCGATGGCGCAGAAAGCACGCGAAGAAAACGAGGCGCTTAAATCTCGTCTGGACGCGCTTGAGAAAAAGATAACCAAAAACTGATCGCGGTAAGAGCGCTCGACATCAGTCGGACGCTTTCGCCACCATCGCTATTTCAGAATAGGCGGCTTGTCAGGGTCAGAGCCGGGCGCAACTGGTGTCAGCCGTTCCTGCGGTTTGGGTTTTGGCAAATCAAACCTGATCCCAAGCGCGGCAAGTTTCCCCGCCGCCTGATCGTGGCTGGCAAAGAACCCCACATCCATTTCGCCTGCTTCTAACCCCGAAAACGTCAGGGCTTCATTTGCCGCCCCAGCCAAGGCGTGCTCGGCACCGGTAGCGGCATCCACAAAGCCTAGCAGATGCCCTTTTCGCCCATCGGCATAAGTGACGCCTGCCAAACAGGCATAGCTTGCCAACCCAGCCGCACTGGCCAGCTTGACGCCAAGCGCCGAAATCAGGGCCTCGGGTGCGGAAGGGGCATGAACTTCGGCAATGCGCGCTTCGACCTGCTCCGGTCCGGATTTCAGCGTGTCGGCGAGCCATGACATCGCATCCGGCGGGATCAGGATCGAGGATGGTGCTATACCCAAGTTGACGCCCAGACCGATATTCTGTCCCGCCAACATATTGGCAACCAAGCGGCCCGGAAGGGCGGCATAGGGGGCAGGTGTGCCAACAAATTCTGCCAGCCGATCCTCGCGATCGAACACAAGGGCGAAGGTTGCGCCCTCAAGCTCGAACAGATCAGGCGAGATTTCATCGTCGTTCGGCTCTTCGGTCAGCAGAAGAAACAGTTCGCCATCCGCTAAGCGCTCATAGAACCGAAGCCGTGCCGCGTCATCATCCAGATTAGCCTGCATTGCGACGTGGGCGTCATCAAGGTGGGTCGTCTCAGTCATGGCGCGTCCTTTGCGCTTGAATTCGAAAGCACCTCGGTCAATTGAGATTGTAAGGCCGGCAGCAATTCGGCCTCGAACCAAGGGTTTTTCTTCAACCACCCCGTATTGCGCCACGACGGATGAGGCAAGGGAAACAGGCGCGGCGCATGATCGCGCCAGCCCTTGACTGTTTCTGTCACGCCCTTGCCACGTCCAAGATACCGTGCCTGTGCATAGCCCCCGACCAGAAGCGTCAGGGGCGTATCCTCAAGAAACTTATCCACGTGCTCAGCCCAGGTTTCCGCGCAAATTCGGGGCGGTGGCAGATCCGACCCTTTTGCATCGTAGCCTGGAAAGCAGAACCCCATCGGTGTGATCGCGATACGGGTTTGATCATAGAAGGCGTCGCGGTTCAGCCCCATCCAATCTCGCAAACGATCTCCCGACGGATCGTCGAAGGGCAGGCCGGACTTGTGCACACGCATTCCTGGCGCTTGCCCGATGATGCGCACTTTTGCCCCCTTTTGGAACCAAACCACCGCGCGGGGGGAATGGGCGGTCTGTGTCGCGGCGAAACGGTCGGCACACAGGCGACAGGCCTTGATGTCATCAGTCAAACTGGGCATGGCCTCAGGCTAGGGCTGCCGGGCAAAGGGTGCAACATTTCGACATTTATCGAAATAATTCTTGCGTCCGAATAACATTTCTATATTTCTAGAAATATGAAATACGAATCTCTCGAACCACTCAATGTCGACGTTGCTTCTTCGCAATTTGCTGCCCTCGGGTCTGAACACCGCCTGTCCGTCTTGCGCACTTTAGTGCGCGCTGGGCCAGAGGGATTGCCCATCGGTGCATTGGGCGAACGCTGTGGAGTAACAGGTTCAACCCTGACCCACCATATGAAAATCCTTGCGGCGGCCGGGTTGGTTACGCAAGAAAAACAAGGCCGTAGCATTATATGCGCGGCGGCTGAATATGATGTGATGCGCGCGCTGTCTGACTATCTTTTGTCGGAATGCTGCGCAGATTGTCCAGATGGAAAGGGCCACGATCATGGCTGAGACGACGCAATCGCAATCGCCTTCGAAACGTTGGCACGTCGATAAGGCATGGGTGGCGATCCTGTTGATCCCGGCCGTTTTGGCCCTGTTTGCGCCGCATGAAGTCTGGCCAACGATCGCATTTGCGCTGACAGCCCTGATGCACACAGCGCCATTTATCCTGTTTGCGATCCTTGCCGTGGCCTATCTAAAGGCGACGGGGGCGGAAAACCTTCTTGCCCGTGCCTTCGAGGGGCGCGAGACCCGAATGATCGTACTGGCGGCGTTTGCCGGTGGTTTGTCACCCTTCTGTTCCTGCGAGGTAATCCCCTTCATCGCGGCCTTGCTGGCGGTTGGTGCCCCTTTAGGCGCGGTCATGGCCTTCTGGCTGTCCTCGCCCCTGATGGACCCGGCGATGTTTGCCATTACAGCAGGCACATTGGGCACCGGCTTTGCCGTGGCGAAAACCATCGCGGCGGTGTCGATAGGGTTGTTTGGTGGGTTTACCGTAAAAGCGTTGGCCAAATCGGCGTTGTTTTCAGATCCGCTAAAAAATACCCCGGCACCTGCGTGCTGCTCATCATCGGGCTGTGGCGCTGGATCGGGAGCCGATATTTACTCCGGTGTCGTCAAATGGCGGTTCTGGACAGATGAGGTGCGCCGGTCGACCTTTCAGAAAACGGCAATTGAAAACGCGTTGTTCCTGTCGAAATGGTTGCTATTGGCCTATATGCTCGAAGCTCTGATGCTGCGCTATGTGCCCGCTGACCTTGTCGCGCAAGTGTTGGGAGGCACGGGAATCGGTCCGATCTTGCTGGCCGCCCTTGTCGGAGCGCCAGCCTATCTGAACGGTTATGCCGCTGTGCCAATGGTGGCGGCACTGCTGGAACAAGGTATGTCGAACGGTGCGGCCATGTCATTTGTGATTGCAGGCGGTGTCAGCTGTATCCCGGCCGCAGTTGCAGTCTGGGCCCTGGTCAAGCCCCGCGTGTTTGTCGCCTATCTTGGGTTGGCCATGATCGGTGCCATTGCAGCTGGTTTGGTCTGGGGGTTGGCCGCCTGATGTCGCAATGAAACAGATATTACGCTCGACCATTGTTGTTTGAGCCCAGTTGAAGTATTTCCTGAAACGAACGAAAACAAAGGTCGCGCCCAGCCTTTCATCGCCGGGACGCGGCCTGTTTGTAAAACAGGAACTAGACGGGGCAACATATGTATCGCGTATGGAATTTCATCACGACCTACTCGATCCTTCTGATCAGTGGCGCAATTCTGGCGCTGATCTGGGCCAATATTGATCCGCACTCGTATCACCATTTCGTTGAATACCCGCTGTGGTTCAACTCGACGATTGGTATCGACATTGGCTATTGGGAAAAAGCCTATGGAGAAGCGGCGCATCATTTCGAATACGGTGATATCGAACGTGTGGTGACCTTCCATTACCTGATCAACGATGTGCTGATGGCGTTGTTCTTTGCCATCGCCGGTAAAGAGGTTTGGGAGGCTGTGATCCTTGAAAATGGATCACTGCGCGGCAAAAAGGCAGCGACACCGCTGGTTGCCACAGCTGGTGGCATGCTGGGCCCGATCGCCGTTTATCTGGGCATTGCTTACTTCCTTGGCTCGACAACCTTCGATGCGGTTGCGCGGGGTTGGGCCATTCCAACCGCAACGGATATTGCGTTCAGCTATCTGGTCGGGCGCATGGTTTTCGGGGCGGGCCACCCGGCGGTACGGTTCCTGCTGCTTCTGGCTATTGCTGACGATGCTGCAGGTTTGATTATTCTGGCAATTTTCTATCCCTCGGGTGAACTCGCTCCAATCTGGCTGCTGCTCTCGGTGGCAGCATCGGCCGCTGCGTTTGTTTTGTTCAACTGGCTGCCGCGGCGCATGGATCGTGGCGACCAATTGCGCCCACGTTCGACCTGGATGCGTAAAAACCTGAAATGGTATCCCTATGCTATTGCGGGCTGTCTGAGCTGGTTTGGCTTTGCACAAGCGGGCATTCACCCCGCGCTAGGGCTTTTGCCTGTCATTCCGGCCATTCCGCACGCCGATCGCGCATTCGGTATTTTTGCTGAGGCTGAAAGATACTTGCACGACATACTGAACGATATGGAGCACGGGTTGGCCATTCCGGTCGACATCGTTCTGTTCTTCTTTGGCCTGTTAAATGCCGGAGTGGAATTCGGAGCGATTTCCGAGGCTACATGGTTGGTTCTGGCCGGTCTGATCATCGGGAAACCCGTTGGTATCTTTATCATGGGGTGGCTTGCGGCTTATCCCATGCGGCTTGGGCTACCTGCCGGAATGCGGTCGGTTGATCTGATCGTAATTGGGTTCGTGGCGGCCATCGGCTTTACCGTATCGCTGTTCGTCGCGTCGGTCGCCTTTGCGCCCGGACCGGTGCAAGACGCCGCCAAGATGGGTGCGCTGTTCAGCTTTGGAGCCGTCTTCCTGTCATTCGCCGCAGGAAAAGTTTTCAAGGTGCAGAAACAAGAGGGCTGACGCTCTTCCCTCCGGCCCCCTGGGGCCGGAGACACGCCTGCTGGCGGTTTCGGGGACCATCCCGAAATAATTCCCCATATTTCCTTGATGTTGGAACGTGATCTTCGACATAATGATGCCTAAGTGAGCAATTATAGCGCATCGTTAAGAAAGCTTGTGTACAAGCGATAGGCGAAAGCAGTGCCGGGGCACCCAATGCTCGAGTTCGATAATGTCAGTAAGTCGTTCTGGACGGGACAACAACGCAAAGTCATCTTGGACAATGTGTCCTTTCGGGTTGATCTGGGAAAGTCGTTGGGCATTCTCGCACCCAACGGGACGGGGAAGACCACGCTGATCAATATGATGGCGGGACTTGAAAAACCGGATGAGGGTGAGATCCGCCGGGGTTGCAGAATATCCTTCCCGCTCGGGTTCATGGGTGGCGTCCTCGGGAAATTATCCGCCAAAGAAAATGCACGCTACATTGCAAAAATCTATGGCCTCGACCCTGACTACATCGAGGCATTCACACGTTGGCTGTGCGAACTTGACGAATACTACGACTTCCCCGTCGCGACCTACAGCGCCGGGATGAAGGGGCGGTTTTCGTTTGCGCTGCTATTGGCGTTGGATTTTGACATCTACCTGATCGATGAAGGGATGCCGCAAAGCACAGATGCCCAGTTCAACCGCAAGGCCGGTGATGTACTGCGCGAAAGACTGGTCAATTCGACGGTGATCATTGTGTCTCACCAAGCCGAAACACTAGAGAAATTCTGCCAGTCGGCGGCAGTTCTGCGGGATGGGCAGTTCTATATGTTTGAAACTTTGGAAGAAGCGAAACGGCTTTATGACTACCAAACCCAAGGCTAAGAAATTTCGCATAAGCAGAACAAAACGCGCGTCGCATTCCCATCCTGCGCGTGCCGAAAAGGATGTCTTTGCCCAACGCGTGCAAGCTGCCGCTGGGCAGTCTGGTGCGACTGCAACTGGGTCTGGCTCCTCTGCGGCTCAAGCGCGCACCCCGAACCCGATGGAGCAATTGGCCCAGTCACCGGCCGAAGATGGCTTTCCAAAGGAAGGGTTCGTGTCAAAAGGAACTTCAACGGATGCTGTGTCGAATGAAGGCGCGCCTGACGATGACTCATTGACAGCCATTGAAACGATAAAAAAAGAGGGATTGACCAGTCGCCAACTAAGGATGGCACGCCGCGTCGCACAGAAACACGGTGTAGCAGTCGACAGCGATTTTGATGCGGTCTATCGACTTCGAAAAGCGGGTATCGATCCGTTTAAACGAGCCAATTTACTAGAACTGGTCGGCGCTGATGGTGGCGGGAAGTTCAGCGGTGGTTCGTCCAGTAATCTGCCGCAAACCCGCCCCATGCCTAACCTTCCGGCAAACCATGTATATGACGACGCTGATCGCGCCAGATCCATTCGAGAAATCCAGCTTGATATTGCGCGCCGCCGGCGGCGAAAGCTTCGGCTGCTATTTATGCGTCTTGCGTTTTTCGTATTCCTGCCGACCATCATCGCGGGGGTCTACTACTATAAATACGCCACGCCGATGTATGCGACAAAAACAGAATTCGTTATTCAGAAGGCTGATGGGGCAGGGGGCAGTGGACTGGGCAGCCTGTTTGCCGGGTCGGGCTTGGCGACGTCGCAGGATAGTATTACTGTTCAAAGCTATCTGACATCGCGCGATGCGATGCTTAGGCTGGACGGCGATATTGGTTATAAATCTGTATTTGCCGATCCAAGCATTGATCCGATACAGCGTCTTGATCCTGATGCGACAAATGAAGCGGCATATAAGCTCTATAAGAAAAACGTAAAAATCGGTTTCGACCCGACCGAAGGTATCGTCAAGATGGAGGTTGTCGCGCCCACGCCAGAACAAAGCGCGCAGTTTTCTGAGGTGTTGATTTCCTATGCCGAAGAGCGGGTTGATGATATGACTCAACGGCTGCGCGAGGATCAAATGGAAGGCGCAGTCACCAGCTATGAAAAAGCCGAGCTTGATATGCTGGAAGCACAGGCCGAAGTCCTGCGCCTTCAGGAAGAGATGGGTGTATTTGACGCGACCTCTGACGCGTCAGCCCTGATGACACAGATCACGGGTTTTGAAAGCCAATTGCAGGAAAAACGCCTGACGTTACAACAATTGTTGGACAACACACGTCCGAACAGAGCGCGGGTTGACGGGCTGCGTGGTGATATTGGACGTCTTGAAACCTTGATTGCTGAGCTGCGAGGCAGGTTGACGGAAGCAGGGGGCGAGAACGGATCACTGGCGTCCGTCAGCGGTCGTCTGCGGATTGCGATGACCAATTTGGAAACGCGCACTGCCTTGATGCAGCAGTCGCTGCAGCAGTTGGAAACGGCACGTATCGAAGTCAACAAACAGACCCGCTATTTAGAATTGGGTGTGCGTCCGGTTGCACCGGATGAACCGACATATCCAAGATCTTTTGAAAATACCTTGCTCGCGTTCCTGATTTTTTCAGGTCTGTATCTGATGGCGTCGATCACGGCATCGATCCTACGCGAACAGGTGTCGTCCTAAGATGGGGGATATAGGCGTCCGGGGCGTGCTATTGGGCAATGCCAGGCCTCTGACCATCATCGCCGGCCCTTGCCAGTTGGAAGGCCGCGATCATGCACTTCGGATCGCCGAACACATGGCGCGGGTCTGTGGCGAAAACGGGCTAGGCTATATCTTCAAGGGGTCTTTCGACAAGGCAAACCGTACTTCACTTTCCAGTGCACGAGGGTTGGGAATAACCGAAGGGCTTTCGGTGCTTGCAGCGGTCAAAGAACAGTTGGATGTGCCTGTTCTGACCGATGTTCATCTGCCGGATCAGTGTATCGAAGTAGCGGCGGTTGTGGATGTCCTGCAAATCCCTGCCTTCTTGTGCCGTCAAACTGATCTTCTGATTGCCGCGGCGCGGACCGGCAAGCCTATCAACATCAAAAAAGGTCAGTTTCTGGCACCGTGGGACATGGAACATTTGGTCGGAAAAATTACAAGCTCAGGCAATGCACAAGTGATGCTCACTGAGCGCGGCACTTCTTTCGGTTATAACACCTTGGTCGCTGACATGCGCAGCCTTCCCCAGATGGCGACGCTGGGCCATCCGGTTATCATGGATGCAACACACGCTGTTCAGATGCCGGGCGGGCAAGGGTTCGCGTCGGGGGGGCAACACGAATATGCGCCAGTACTCGCTCGCGCCGCGGTGTCTTTGGGGATTGCTGGGGTGTTCATCGAGACCCATCCTGACCCTGACACCGCCCCATCGGATGGACCGAACATGGTGCCACTTGACCAAATGGCGCAGTTGATTGCCGATCTGGCTGCCTTTGATCGGCTTGCCAAAAACCGCCCCCTAAGAGGTATTTGATGCGTATTTGCCCAAGCGGATTTCGCGAATACGACGCGCGATGGCGATACCCTGACGATATTGACCTGGAAGGAATGATTGCGGTCGGGATGGGATTTGGAACCCAAGTGGCCCGCCGAAACGTGGGGCGAAAGGTTATTGTCGGCCATGACCATCGAAGCTACTCGTCCGCAGTCAAGGATGCGTTGAGTGATGGGCTTGTTCAGACCGGCGCGCAGGTTTGCGACATTGGTATGTGCTTGTCCCCGATGGCTTATTTCGCGCAGTTCCATCTGGACATGAGTGCCGTTGCCATGGTGACAGCCAGCCACAACCCGAACGGTTGGACAGGCATCAAAGTTGGGTTTGACCGCCCATGCACCCATGGCATGTACGAGATGACGGAACTGCGAGACCTTATCCTCAATCGTGATTTCGATCTGGTTAGTGGGGGGCGGATTGATGTGGTTACAGCTATCAGCGATGCCTATCTTGACGATCTGACGGCAATTGCGACGATATCGCGCCCCCTGCGTGTGGTGTGCGCGACCGGCAATGGCACCGCCGGGGCTTTTGCGCCCGAGCTGTTGCGCCGTTTGGGCATCGATGTGGTCGAACGACATTGCCAATTGGATCACAGTTTCCCTCACTACAACCCGAACCCAGAAGCGTTGGAGATGCTAGACGATATGGGGGTGGCAGTCAGAGAAAGTGGGGCGGATTTTGGCATTGGACTGGACGGTGACGGAGATCGGCTTGGCATTGTCGATGAAATTGGTAGCGCTGTGTTTGCGGACAAGCTGGGGCTGTTGCTGGCGCGAGACCTGGCTGCCACACGGCCGGGGGCGCATTTTCTAGTGGATGTAAAATCCACCGGTTTGTTCGCCATCGACCCGTTTCTGTCGTCAGTTGGTGCAACGGTCGAATACTGCAAGACAGGCCACAGCCATGTAAAACAAAGGATCCGGGCTTCTGGCGCGTTGGCCGCTTTTGAGAAGTCAGGTCACATCTATTTCGGTTCACCGGTCGGGCGCGGCTATGACTGCGCCCTCCGTGCGGCTGTTGCATTGTGCCATCTGATGGAACGTCAATCGAATATGCGCCTTTCCGATCTGGTTGGTGGACTGCCTTCCAGTTGGTGCACTCCGACCCTATCGCCGGCCTGTCCAGACGATCAGAAATATGGTGTGGTGGAACGGTTGACCAACGTCTTTAGGCAAATGAAGCGTCGAGGCGAGACAATTGCGGGGCAGAAGATCACCAAAATCCTGACCGCCAACGGCGCGCGCGTTCAACTTGAAAATGGGGCATGGGCATTGGTTCGGGCATCCTCGAATACACCAAATTTAGTGGTGGTATGCGAAAGTTTCGAAAGCAACGCGCATCTTCAAGACGTCTTTACTGATTTTGACCGCGTCCTGCGACAAGAGCCTGTCTTAGGTGAATACGACCACTCCTTTGTTGCGCAGAACCAAATGTGACCCGCCGTTCAACCGGTGTGTCAAGACAGGTGCGTTATTGCTTTGCTCTCTGTCCAATCTGCTAATCTTGAATCTGGCAATAATCGGTCATTTTAGGGTTGCGCCCTGCTTTGGCTTTGGCTAGGAAAGCGCGCACTGCTGGGGTGTAGCCAAGTGGTAAGGCAACTGTTTTTGGTACAGTGTACCGTAGGTTCGAATCCTACCACCCCAGCCAGACACTTCCCTGATTTGAGACGTTGTGTGCGTGCCTCGCTATTGTCGCGTGATTTCCGACGCTTGCCGCATCGGATATCAGTAAGAGACACGGATTTGACCATTACTACGGTCGATTTCGGGCCGCAGTCTCTGTTTGCCATTCCGGCGGTACGAGTTTGAAGAGTATTGGGATGTACAGTTTACAGTTTCGCGAACTGTTCGTGCTGATCCGACCATGACGTCGGAACACCAGATTTGATCAGGTGGTCAGTGGTGAGCCCATCGGGTTGTTCGCCACTGGAAATGGCATCAATGATGTCCGGCGCTAGCGTTGCGAGATCGACGACATCCTGCACGCGGCGTTTCGAAACGCTGTCAGCTTCAGCGATCTCGGCGAATGTCATTCCGTCTATGATCATCGCCAACCACTTCTGGGCTTTGACGATGTTTTGTACGAGCGTCAGGTCGACTTCAGGCGATGCGTCACCCAGATGTAGTTTCAACTCGACGCCCCGGCGGCGCATTCGGAATGACGATGTGAGTGAAAGCTGACCTGTGTTAATCCGGGTTGAATCACATTCCAGGGTTGTGGCGAGTTCACCTGGGCTCAAACGAACGATCAGAGTTCCCGGGCTCAGCTCCGCGCGCGCGACCAGCTTCAGACACTGATTGGTCTGCTGAATGGCCTGCAGGAGGGGTTGCTTGGCTGCAATCTCTGATGCGGTCAGATCTCTTACTATTCTCGGCACACCATCATGACGCTGCAGATGCTTCTTGACCAGATCAGCGATCAGCCCCTCCAACTGCTCCGCTGGCAGTCGCCAGGCATCCGGATGCTTTTGGCTCCGATCTTTCACCAGCCGGTGGGAGATGTAGTAGCGCAGGCGCTTGCCGTTCTTGCGGCTGTGGCTGGGTGTCAGTCGATCACCAGTTTCATCAAAGAGTTTGCGCGCCAGCGGAGATCTTGTTGCTTTCTGTTTAGCACCGCGAGCGACCGCGGCCCCACTCTGAAGCATTTGCTGAACTTCTTCCCAAACATCCGGATCGATGATTGCAGGGTGTTGTCCTTCATAGACATTTCGTTTGTGACGAATGCGCCCGGCATAGACCGGGTTGCTCAGGATGTGCTGGATATGACCGCGGTCGAAGTGTTTTCCACCCGATATCCGATCACCCGCCCGTTTACGACGTCGGGATCTGAGATCAAAGTTCTCCGCGCGATCTTTCACGTCCCTCAAGGTGCCATGTTTCAGGTAGAGGTCGTAGAGGGTCCTGACCGTTCCGGCCTCGCTCTCGTCGATTTTCAGTGTCCGGCCATCTGGCTGATAGCCCAGTGGAACATTCCCTCCCATCCACATACCCTTTCGTTTGGAGGCGGCGATTTTGTCCCGGATGCGCTCTGCGGTGACCTCGCGTTCGAACTGGGCAAAGCTGAGCAGCATGTTGAGGGTCAGGCGTCCCATACTGGTGGCTGTGTTGAAGGACTGCGTGACAGACACAAAGGACGTCTCAGCCGCATCCAGCCGATCGACCAGCTTGGCGAAGTCCGCCAGTGAGCGTGTCAGACGGTCGATCTTGTAGACCACGATCTGATCGATGCGCTTTTCGTCCACAGCCAGCATCAGCCGCTGTAGGGCAGGGCGCTCCAGATGACCGCCTGATATGCCGCCATCATTATAGCGGTCCGGCAGCAGCTCCCAGCCTTCATGCTTCTGGCTCGCAATATAAGCTTCACATGCCTCCCGTTGTGCATCCAGAGAGTTGAAGTCTTGATCTAAACCCTCTTCAGAGCTCTTGCGGGTATAGATGGCGCAGCGAACCCGTCGCATCATTGAACCCCGAAGAAGCGTGGGCCAGACCAGTGCGCACCGGTGATATGTTTGGCGATGGCCGACAAAGATCGCCACGTTTTGCCATCCAAAACGTAGCCACCATCGATCACCTCAACCTGATAGGTCCGCCCGTTCCATTCCCGAACCAGATGCGACCCCGGCTTGGCTTTCACAAGCGGTGTCTTGCCCGATGCGATGTGTTGCAGGCGGCGTGCGGTCTTAACTGACAGCCGACCCAGTTCCTTGTTTTGCAGCTCCCAGATCAGCACCCGCTTCATGAATTGCGGCGAGAGATGTTTGGGTGGGGGCCTGCCGAATGCCTCTCGCCAGCGTTCAAGACATCTAGGTCGGTCTAGTTGTTCGATAGTAGTGATTGCCTGTTCAGATTTTCGCATGTTGTCTTTGGCCACCTTATCTCTCCACTGGCGAAGGCGAAGACCAATCCAACGCCTCGTACTGCGTGGAGCCCCGCAATGCAGGGGCGTGAAGGGTATAGCCAGTACCGCTTCCGGGCGCCCGGAAGTCCAGTGATTTTGGAAGAAGGGCGGATTGCGGTCATTCGCTACGTCATGGGATTCAGTGGCGCGGCGCCATCAAAGCTGCCATTGAAGTAAAACAGAATTTGATATCTTGTGACACGCCGTCGTCAATTTTCTTCGTTCACATCAAACAAGTCTTGCAGATCGTAGACATCGACTTCGCCGAGTTCGATCTCGTGATATAGGCTGTCCAATTCACTCTCCACAAACACAACTTCTTCATCCTCGGTACCAAAGCAATGCACATCGAGCGTGACGGTCGTGCGCACCTCGAGCTCTTCGTCAACTTCGATCATGCGACCACCCATCCCGAGAGACTCTTTGTCGACGCTATCCCAGATCGAGAAACTTAGCTCGACAGGAACCTTCACCACTAGGCTTAAAGGCAAACTGACAACCACTCTCAGAATTTCTTTATCACCGGTTTCCGGCAATTCGATGAAATCGATTTCATCTTCGCCGGGCCACTCCAAACTCTTGAGTTCACCCGCCCAAGTATACAATTCGACTTCCCCATGTGTTGGGTGGGCATTGGCGGTAAATTCGAGACGTTCCACTTCTGCAGAAATATCGCTCTGGAGTTCTACTAAGCTGTCCTCGCCTTCTTGAAGCCATGTCGAAATCGTCGTTCTTAGGCCTAGCGGAGCGTTGGTGATAAGGGAAAGTGCACGTTCAATTTCGGGCACCAAGTACAAACGACTAGATTTTTCACAGAATTCTTTCCAGTCGCCGTCCTTTGAGATCACCAGAATGCCTATGTTGCGTTCAACTGCAACTCGTTCAAGGGCGTTGAGCGCCAAAGCATCTGGAAATTCAGCTTTCTTTCCTCCCGAACCGAAGGGCGGTTCACCAGAAAAGTAACCATCAAAGATGGTCGCAATACTCACCAAATCCGTATCGTTGAGCACCTCACAACCTGTGTCTTTGATATATTTGTCCCAGCGCTGATTGGAAGCTTCAAGCGGCGTTCTCCCACCAGAAATTTGAGCAAGTAAGGCCTCCCGTTCAGGTTGGTTCGTTTCAAACGCAAAAAGTGCTTTTCCAATCGACTTCTTTGCTGATTGCAGTGCTTCGGCTGCTGCTTTTTCAAGATGGGTTAGGACTTCCTTTGCGACAGTACCGGATAGCAAAAAATCGAATGGGCGATCTTTTAACCCGGCCAAAGCCTGCATTGATGCCGAGTTAAGCTGTAGACGCTTTTGATCGAATATGCTGGTGTCGACTGAAATGGCAGTAATACGGCTTTCCGCCAGCAAAGCCGCAAGTTGATCGTCGCTCAGAATAGGCATGTCAAAGACCTCGTCGTACGGTACAAAGACTGCACTATGGGAATTGGAGCGAGTAAACGGAATCGAACAATCGCCACGTGCTTGGGACGCAAATGCTCTACCATTGAGCTATTCGCGCATTGAAGCTTGATTAACACCGCGTCCCATCACAATTTAAGGCCATAACGCTAAGCCAAAGCAATCTGTGTATCTTTCTGCGGCACACGCTTGCGCGCAGGAAGATCGAAGTGGACAACGCCGCGCTGACGCATGTCCATTAACAGCTTGTTCAGTTGTGTTCGCCTAATCGGAACGGTTTCCATCGCAATGTTGAACATTGGGCCAGGAAAAGCGTGGCTACGACCTCGCAGGAAGTCGACGATAACGGTTTCTGCGATGTCTCGGTTCGCCTTGCAACCAACCCCCTTTTGCTCCTGCTGGAACGCCGCAACGTCTTCTGCTGAAAACAGACTGATTTGTGGATTGTCGCCTTCGCGAAGGTTGTGACGCATTTCCATTTCTTGTTTTTCGACTTTCTCTTGAACGTCTCGGAAGACCTCAAGACCCTTGGGGCTGTGCGTGCCGAGGATCAGCCGCATTTTCACGCGCTCTTTCTTCGGCACCATGATTGAGAAGTCAGGAACATAAGTCGCGATTTTGTGCGACCGCATCGCCTCTTTCATCAGGTGTAGCATCTTTCGTTCGTTGCCCCAGTCACTGGGCAATTGAACAAATTCTTCAGCCCACTGTGCATCTGCAAGGAATCTCCCAAACGATGCCGCTACCTCTTCATACTCAGCGTGACGATTGATGTGGTCAGACATGAAATTCAGCATGAATTCCCCACCTTGACTGCGAAGGAAGCGGAACACCTCTTCGTTTCGAATATTCCATCCGGTTGGGTCAATAAATGTGAACGTGAAACCATCAGGCAGTTTTGCAGCGATACCGTCCAAATTGTCTTCGAACGCACCTTCGAAGATGTGAATTTCGAACCTACTTTTCGTAGCAGCGTATTCGCGCAGACGAGCAACAGCGTCAGGGCGCTGTTCACAGAAGCAAAACCTGATTTTCAAACCGGCGACGCCATTTTTACCGAGATCGGCACGCACAGCTTCGAGAGTGTTGATGGCTTGGTCGAACGAGGCGTCGGAATACTTCGCTTCGTCGGATACCTTCCAAGGTCCAGCGAAGGCGTCAACGAAATTAAATGTCTGCGAATGCCCTTGCAGCGTCTTATAGGCTGCGGCTTGCAGGTATTTAGTCAAAAATTGATGTTTGATGAACGATTGTTCTCGATCGCGATAAAGCTCTACATCTGCGGTCATTAAATTCTTTCACTATTGTAACTCAGCCATGATCGCTTTGGGAACAATCTGCCATGGGAACCCATTCCACTCTTCACCTTCAAGGGTCCGCCCCCCAGATTTCGGTCGCGCACCGCCCCATTGCTTAAAGAAGAATGCTACGTCGAAATGCTCACAGGCGAGACGTAGTTCGGTTGCCCATGGGGCCTCCATAGGACGCGCTCTAGGCCCGCTCTCGCCGCCGACAATTGCCCATGCGATACCTGAAAGGTCCACCTCGCCAATTGGCCCCAACAGCGGCTCAAACGAAATGAACCGCGCGTCAGAATTAATTTGGCGAAGGTGTTCGATCCGGCTTTTGTGCCCGCTGTCTTCGACAGAGACACCGAGCCATATGTGTGACGGTACACTTGCGCCTTCGTAACGGGTCTTGACGTAGTTTCGCATTAGTGAAGAACGCTTTGTTAACACCTGATAAACATGCCAATCAGCAGCTTCCATTGCGTCAAAAACGGCGTCGATATGCGATTTAGGAATGTCTTTGTGAAATAAATCGCTCATCGAATTGACGAAGATCATGCGAGGTTTTTTCCATTGCGCGGGCTGGCCTAGGCGAGACGGCCACAATCGTAGATCGAAGCCTTGCTCATAGGGGTGCCCCTCGATGCCGCGCCAGCGTTCTGCAAACCGCTCTGCATAGCAATTGTCACAGCCAGGGCCGATTTTTGTGCAACCCGTAACTGGGTTCCACGTCGCATCTGTCCACTCAATTTCGGATTTCTGTGCCAAGCTACTCGATCCTTTTTGTGGGTAAGTCTAGAGTAGAGTGGGCGATCAAGGAACTCATTTTCTAGCTGAATTGCCAAAAAGTGAAACACCTCGATAGGACCTCTGTGGTCTAGAATTGACGGTTTGAAGACGAGATTGCTGCACTCTGAATGAAGGTCAGCTTCTGTGAAGTGGTACAGCCTAACCGCCGATCACTCTCAACGTCAGCAAAGGGCCGCCCTCACCGCTGCTGAACGGCCCTGGCACCAAGATGCTGCGTGTGCTCCGATGACAGCAACGAGCCCATTTTGACCGATGCTGCGCTATGGCCGAATGTCGGCTTCTTCAGTCCCGACCAAAAACCGTGACAATAATATATGGAGTTCTCCATCGGACTATGGCGCTTGAAATATCAAATGTTCCACTTTGCTGTTGGTTGCTCTTGAGCATTCTCTCAAGGTAGTTGGTGATCACTTCGTTAGACGCTTTCGTTGTCGCAGAAACAGATTTTCGGCTGGGCGTGACAATCATGATATTCGACTAATGCGTTTGCTGCCAGACAGGTAAGTCCTGCGCAACTGAACCATCAATAAGGTCTCTTTTGCGTGTCCCAAGTGGATGTTAACGCGATTCCCAACCCGGTTTGCACAAAGCACAAAGGTAGAAAGAGTTTCGACCACTCCGAGACAATAAACACTACGTTGTCCTTCAGCTACCAGTGGTTGACTATAATGCAACAGTGCCACGAAAATCCTCTCCAAACATCCTAGCATGAGGCCGAAGAAAAGTTCATTCTCGCACCGTAACTTAATTGGAAAATAGGCAGGTTGGATATGCACTTAGCAATATCTCAAATTCACTCAATTGGCCGTCGTTTTGCTGTGATCGCGGCGTTGGGGGCCGTCGCTTTGACGTCGGGTTGCGGGTCGATTCGTGACGATAACTTCGACCGTTCATCGGAGTTCAGAGATCTCGCAGCGCAGATTGACCTGACGGCGCCGAGTGATGTCAGCAGCCTTCAGGGCAAAGCGACCTATAATGGTGTCGCCACGGCTGATTTTGGAGGGTTCGAAGGGACCGCTGACGCAAAACTCACTGCAGACTTCGATACACAAAAAATTGAAGGCAGCATGACGTCATGGAAGGATCAAGATCCCCACAATTATGAACTGCGCGGACAGATAGATTTGACGAATGGTCAAATTGCCAACGATGGTAGCTTTATGTCTCAGATGGCAGGCAACATCGAACGCGATGTCGCTGGCCCCAATCAGTCCCCTACGCCTACTCTGCTGATCTTTGAAGGTGTTGCTGCTGGTCAAATCTACGATTCGGTGGACGGGGCATCCGCCAGCCATCTGAAGGGCTCGTTCTCAGGCGGGGGCGTTAATGGAGTTTTTGTAGCTGGCCAATAAGAAGGCCCGTTCGACGGAAATCTGCGAGGGGTCTGACAAAATGCCTAAGCAATGTCAGTTCCTTCGCTATTCGATATATGGTTGATCGGTCAACCTGATACGACTCCGACTTGGCGCGTCGCCAATCGCATCAATCTTCAAGTTTGCTAAGTGTGCGTTGCAAAAAAAATCTCTATGCAATGGCTTGTGCAGATCTATCTCCTTGAATCGAAATGACGATTATCTGGTCAACGCAGGCTGTTGGTTTGAGAGCAGCGCGGCAGGGCGGATGATCATCTAAGTGCCCTGAAGTAGCTATCCGATGTTTGTCCATGATTGAGTTGAAACGATCCCTGCCAACTCAGATCAAAAGCGCCAAGCCTTCAGATCAAGGCCCAACAGGATTTGATTCTCTTCGTAGAGGTCGATGTTTGAATCGTTAAACTGATAACCGACGCTCGCTATGATGTGTTCGTTTATTGGCCGTCTCACCATCAGAGTATATGTATGGTCTGTTCTGGGTTGCCCAAAATGTGTGCCACCCCCTGCTCGGTTGTAATCAAACGAAATTGATGTGGTTTTTCCGAAGACAGGTCGGGTCAGAGTAATGTTAGCCCCGCTTAGCGTGGTGTGACGTTGCTCGATGTGTTCTCCCCATCGGATGCCAGTATGGACGGCGCCCACCCCTTTCACTGCACTCAGCAAACTGAAAGAGGCTCTAGACTTTGTGTAATCTTCACGAAACCCTCTCTCGAACGCAATGCTCGCTTCGTGATGACCGAGAACTGATGAGAACATCTGAGTTCCTCTGATAGATGCATACTTTTCTTCAGTTTCGGATGTTTTCTTGAGGTAGCGATAGCCACCGCAACTGTTTATCCATGTCCATCTTGCGACATGGGACTGCAAGCAGGTGCTGGCGTTGATACCTGTTTTGTCCAGATCATGTTCCGGCGCATATTCATAGCTTGCCGCAATTTTGAATGTGACAGTTTGTTTGGGTGCTAAACTGTATAAACTGTAGCCTGACGCAGCTATTCCCAGAGTTATTCCTTTTTTCGCAACACTTTCTTCATCAACAATGAAGTTCAAGTCGCCAATAGCAAATTCGGAACCGGGTAGCCCGTTGTTCAGATTGCTATCATACCCAAGAAGTGGCTTGATTGTGGAATCCGCCGCCAACTTTCTAGGTGATTCACCTTTCCGATGCGCCAATCCGTCACGTTTCATAAAACTGATCAGATATCGCTCAGCGCCTTTGGGACGGGTTTTTACAAGAGAGTAGAATGCCAGCTTCTCGGACCCAGACATCATTGATGACCGCCAAACAGAGAGGTCAGCCCCGAATCCTGGTGCATTGAGCAAGCTGAGGGAGAATACACAAGCGAGGAGGATTTTTGGTTTCAACTTACTTCTCGGGTGGGCATTCTAATTATACAGCGGAAGAATGACTTCTTAACCGCCCGACGGATTTCGCCATTTCTTCAGCCGAACGGATATCATGTCGGTACACGTAAGCCAAGTATCCGGCTAAAACTATTGATCAGTCCCGCTAAAGTTGGTGCCGTTGTCGCTGACCACCATGCGGGAGTAACGAAGCGCGATAGCGGTCGTTAGCGTAGCAGTAGCGAAAGCTCACTAAGTCCCGCACCCCGGACCTCTACCGGTCTCGCAACCGTGCAGCCGCAGCGAATGGCGGGTTCGGGGAAGCTGCACCGCGGCGACGGGAACGCCAGCGGACGGCAGCTTTGGGCCGTCACTTTTGATGTGGGAAATCCTGCCAGCTAAGAAGCAATTTTTCGGCTTCCTGGTGGTCTGGTTCAAGTGAGGCTGTGGTCAAATCTCGTATGAGCCAGCCCGCGCGTGACATCCACCCAAACATTTCCTGAAGCTCCGTCCAGGTCAGGCTGTTGCTCCTCCCACCAAGTTCTACAGTGAGGTGAGCGTCGGTGTCTTCTGGACGAATTTTTGCGGTGATCCCAACAAGACCATGACAAATCTGGTTCCTGACGCAAAGAGATTTGCTGAGGTGCGCCGAAAGCACCTCGGCTAGTTTTGCGGCCCGCTCTCGTCGAATGTTGCGGTTCTGCAATTGATAAGACCAGAGTTCGAGCCTTCGGCCGATGCCGTGAGGATGCTTCGACGAGTGGTCAGTCTGCAGCACATCCAATGAGTCCGATAACTCCCTTTCGATCTGCGACCACAAGAAAATCAGCGAGCCAATCGCCCCCTTCATCTGTTCAAAGCTTACGGTATTGTCGTTATTGACCATCGTGGGATCAGCTTCGCCGCCATTTCCGCCTGACACAAGTGCGCGCAGTATGCAAATGTCTGGTTTGGTGAAGCTGCGCCGCAGCAATAGACCTTATCGGCAATGGCCGGTCTGGGCCGCCCGTGAAGACGGCCCGATTACGTCAGATTTCGATGGCCTCAGCGATCGCCAGTGCATCTTCAAGTTCAACGCCAAGGTATCGCACCGTGCTGTCCATCTTCGTATGTCCGAGGAGAAGCTGAACAGCACGCAGGTTGCCTGTCTTCTTGTAGATCTGGGTCACCTTTGTCCGCCTCATCGAATGCGTGCCATATGCGCTCGCTTCTAGACCGATCGAAGTGACCCAGTCGCGGACGATCCGCGCATACTGGCGTGTCGAGATGTGCAGACGTTCATGGAACCGACCCGGCCAAAGGTACTCCGAGCCGATCATGAGCTCATCTTCCATCCACTTCTCGACTGAGGCGCGTGTACCTTCGGATATCTCAAAGCGCACGGGTTTCTGTGTCTTGCTTTGCAGGACGGAGGCGCGCTCTTTGATCTGACCTGATGCCATTACATCTACGACTTTCATCGTCACCAAGTCACAGCCGCGCAACTTGCTGTCGATCGCCATGTTGAACAATGCGAGGTCGCGATGATTTTCGGCCAATTCAAGTCGAACACGGATTGCCCAGACATGCTTCGGCTTCAGCGGCCGTTTTTGACCAACGATGCGGCCTTTGTTCCAGGCAGGGCGAAGTGCCCGAATGGCTGGTAGGTTTGGTGTTTCCATGACTGATCCTCCGATCCGCCATGCCCTCCCACAACGACAACCCGACGTTGACGATGCCACCATATCACAGGATGCTGCGTCGTATCCGAGGTCAGCTTGGAGCCCATTTTGACCTTGATCCACAAGCGGATACATAAGGCTATCGAAGTGCATTCAACTGGCTGCACGTGGCTTTTCTGTCGAGAGGAGCGGAAATGGATAACAATCCGACCACCGGACAATGCCTCTGTGGCGAAGTAAAATTTCGCATATCGGGAGAGTTTGAGAGCTTTTTCCTGTGTCATTGCGCCCGCTGCCGTAAGGACAGTGGCTCAGCCCATTCGGCAAATCTTTTTTCGTCCGCTGCCAAAATTACCTGGGTTTCAGGCGAATCACAGATTAAGACGTTCCAGCTATCCGGGTCATGCCACGTAAAGAGCTTTTGCTCTCAGTGCGGGTCAGCGCTTCCGGTTTCCCAGCCGGAGATTGAATTGCTTGTGGTCCCGGCAGGGTCGCTCGACAGCCATTTAGACATGCGACCGAACGCGCATATCTGTTGTTCCAGTCGCGCGAACTGGGACAACGACCTTGCCTCCATTGAGAGTATCGAAGGGCTTCCGGCCTGAACGGTCGAGCCGATGATGCAACTCTGAAAACAGCCAGACGACAAATGCGCGAAAGTCCGCTCCGTCCGCACAGTGTGAGTTCGTTGGTGCTGGAATTTTGCAGTCGCAGCGGATGGCAGCTTTGACGGGCCGCACTGCAGCGATGCGATCAACGGTTGGAGGTCGGCTTTGGGCCGTGAGCGGCTATTTACGTCAAACCCTCTATATGGCCGCAATGCGGGACGAAGCAGGCATTCGCTGCACCTGCGCCAATGACCGGTTTCGGCGATTGGCGCAGAGCGATCCAAGTCTGATCGAAATCAGGCCGGCGCTTCCTTTGCGCCTGTCATGAACGCAACCGCGTCGGACATGGTGTAATCTTTCGGATCGATCACACACAGACGTTTGCCGAGGCGATGAACGTGGATGCGATCAGCGACTTCGAACACGTGCGGCATGTTGTGGCTGATCAGGATGATCGGGATGCCGCGCGATCGGACATCAAGGATCAATTCCAACACACGGCGGGATTCTTTGACGCCAAGGGCCGCTGTGGGTTCATCCAAGATGATCACCTTGGACCCGAATGCGGCAGCTCGCGCCACAGCCACACCCTGACGTTGACCACCCGATAGCGTCTCGACCGCTTGGTTGATGTTTTGGATCGTCATCAGGCCGAGCTCTGACAGTTTGTCACGAGCGACTTGCTCCATCTTGGGGCGATCCAATTGGCGCAGCCATTTGCCGCGAAAGCCGGGTTTGCGAATTTCGCGGCCCATGAACATGTTGTCGGCAATGGACAGAGCAGGTGACATGGCGAGGGTCTGGTAGACCGTTTCGATCCCTTCTTTGCGGGCATCAATGGGGGACGTGAAGTGGACTGGTTTGCCTTCAAGAAACACCTCCCCTTCGTCGGGGATGACGGCCCCGGAGACGGCTTTGATCAGTGACGACTTACCTGCCCCGTTGTCGCCGATCACTGCGAGGATTTCACCGGGATAGAGATCGAAGTCACAGTGATCCAGTGCGGTTACTTTGCCGTAGCGTTTGACCAGCCCGCGGCCCTTGAGGATGGGTTCAATCGACCCATTCGCGATGTTTTCCATCAAAGTCATGCTGAAACCTTTCTGATCCACTGATCTACTGCGACAGCACCGATGATGAGCGCGCCGATAAGGAGGAATGTCCACTGTGCGTCAGCACCGGCAAGGCGCAGGCCAAGGGTAAAGACACCAACGATAAGGGCACCAAACAGCGGCCCCATGATTGACCCGCGACCGCCGAACAAAGAGATGCCGCCAATCACAACAGCCGTAATGCTTTCGATATTCAGCAGTTGGCCGGATGTCGGGCTGACAGACCCGATGCGGCCAATCAGCGCCCACCCTGCGATGGCACAGATGAAACCTGTGAAAGCATAGACAGAGATCAGCGTGAATTTGACGTTCACACCTGAAAGCTGTGCCGCGTCTGGGTCATCACCCACCGCATAGATGTGGCGGCCCCAAGCGGTGTGCTTAAGAGCATAGGCGAGGAAGGCAAAGATCAGGACCATTGCAATGACGCCAAAGGTAAATGTGGCCCCGCCCCGCCCGGCTTCGTCCGCGCCAACTTTGAAAGTCGTCCCAAGGAACTGAAGCAAAGGCGCATTTTCCTCGATGTCTTGCGCACGGATCGTTTCGTTAGCGGAATATAGGAAGTTAGCAGCCAGAACGATCTGCCACATGCCGAGAGTGACAATGAACGGCGGGAGCTTCATCACCGCCACAAGCCAGCCGTTGAACGTTCCGATCAACGTCCCGAACGTCAAGCCAATTACAACGGCGATCTCAACCGGAATACCGTATCGGAACGTAAACTGCCCCATGATGACGCTGGACAGAACTGCGATTGCCCCAACGCTGAGGTCGATACCCGCGGTCAGGATCACGAGGCTCTGAGCAGCAGCAACGATGCCGACGATCTGCACTTGTTGAAGGATCAATGTCAGCGCGAAGGGAGAGAGGAACCTCGACCCCAACAAAAGCGCGAACAGGATGATTGAAACAAGGAGGACGAACAGCGGCACAAGTGCAGGGTTCACATGCAAGGCGTGTTGCAACCTCGCGAGAAAGCCTTTGCGTTCGCTGAACGAAGCCACTGTATCTGCTGCGGGTGGCTTGATTGCGGCTTCAAAATCGTCGGCGTTGCCAGACATTGTTCGATCCCCTTGTGATGAATTGGATATCATGCAGGATCATATCCCGCTTTGGAAAAAGGGGCGGGAAAATTACCCGCCCCTAGTGTTGCACCTATGAAAAGATGCGGGAGGTTTGGCTTAGCCCCAGCAAAGGTCTGTGCCTTCGGCAACAGAAATGCTTTCCACGCCGTCGGCTGGCTGATCTGTGACCAAAGCAACACCTGTGTCAAAGAAGTCCTTGCCAGGCGTGTTCTCAGGCAGTGTGCCATCAGCTGCGTATGCCGCAATGGCTTCAATACCAAGGGCCGCCATGCGCAGTGGGTACTGCTGTGACGTTGCGCCGATCACACCGTCGGCGATGTTCTGAACACCAGGGCAACCGCCATCTACGGATACGATTAGAACATCGTCTTCACGACCAATGGAACGGAGTGCTTCGTATGCGCCCGCAGCGGCCGGTTCGTTGATGGTGTAGACAACGTTGATTTCTGGATCAACGGCGAGGAGGTTTTCCATCGCAGTACGACCGCCTTCTTCGTTACCGGCTGTTACGTCGTTGCCGACGATGCGCGCATCATCTTCGTCGCCCCATTTGTCAGGGTCGCCAAGGTCAATGCCAAAGCCCTGCAAGAAGCCCTGATCGCGCAGAACGCCAACAGTCGGCTGGGAAACAGCAAGGTCAAGCATAGCAATTTTCGCGTTTGCCGCGTCGTCGCCAAGCTGCGCCGCAGCCCACTGGCCGATCAGCTCACCTGCAAGGAAATTGTCTGTCGCGAATGTCGCGTCAGCCGCGTCAACCGGATCAAGCGGTGTGTCGAGTGCGATAACCAGAAGGCCCGCGTCACGTGCCTGTTGAACAGCGCCAACAATGGATGATGTATCGGACGCCGTCAGCAAGATACCGGATGCACCGTCAAGGATGCAGGTTTCAATCGCGGCCACTTGTGTTTCGTGGTCACCGTCAACCTGACCAGCAAAGGAACGAAGCGTGATACCAGCCTCGGTAGCAGCAGCTTCTGCGCCTTCGCGCATTTTGACGAAGAATGGGTTGGTGTCCGTTTTGGTGATCAGGCACGCGGAAACGGCGTGGCTGTCAGCCATAGCGGAACCAGCAGATGTAATGGCAGCAAGAGCAGTGCCGATGAGCAACTTTTTCATGATGTCCTCCCAGACAAGTAATGAGTCAGAGCCTCCACCCCGACGTTATTGCGACCGGTATTTCCCGTCGCTTGACCCTAAGAGACGTGATTCTCAATCATCTGTCAATTAGTTAGTTAAGTTTTCTTATTAATATGTTTACCTGCATTATATGGCTGTTATGGTGCACGGTATGGAAGATGGACTCATCAGATCAATCAGCACCGGTCTAAGCCAGAAGGGCGTTCGCGATCACAACGAACGGCTCTTATTGTCGCTGTTGCAGCGTAATGGTCCGATGCCAGGAAGCGATCTTTCGAAGCTGGCCGCGCTATCTCCGCCTACGGTCTCAAGTATCCTTCGACGCCTTGAAGGTGAAGGGATTCTCGAACGTGGGGACCCTGTGCGGGGCAAGGTCGGCAAGCCGTCGATCCCGATGCGATTGGCTTCGAATGGCGTGTTCTCGTTTGGCCTCAAGATCGGGCGCAGGTCGACTGATCTGGTGCTGATTGATTTGAATGGCGAGTTGCGGGAAGAACGGCAATTGACATACCCCGTGCCCGTTCCAGCCGACATTTTTACATTCCTTGAGGACGGTGTGCGAAGCATAACGGATGCGATGGACGCCGAGCATGCCAAGCGCATTTGCGGCATCGGGATCGCGGCCCCCTTCGAGATGTGGAACTGGCCCGACCCATCCATGGACATGTCAGCAGCAATCGCACCTTGGGAAGGCATTGACCTTAAGGCAGAAGCGCAGTTGCGAACGCAACTGCCTGTGCTCTTGTTGAACGACGCGACTGCAGCCTGTCAGGCCGAACACACCTACGGTCGCGGCAAAGAATTTCGGGACTACGCCTATTTCTTTATTGGCGCATTTATCGGCGGCGGGATTGTCTTGAACAACTCGGTCTTTGAAGGGCGCAAAGGCAATGCGGGCGCGCTTGGGTCACTGCGCAGCATCGGGCCTAACGGTGAAAGCATGCAGTTGGTCGATATGGCGTCGATCCATCAATTAGAATTGCGCCTTCGCGAGGTCGATCTTGATCCGCATCAGCTGTGGTCTGACCCAGAAAGCTGGCACAACTTGTCACGCTATGTTGACCCCTGGCTGGGCCAAACCGCCCAAGAACTTGCCAAAGCGGCCTTGTCCACATGTTCCGTCATCGATTTCGAAGCGATCTTAATCGACGGCGCCTTCCCTGCCAGCGTTCGTGACGATCTTGTCAGCCGCGTCCGCCGATACGTTTTGACCCAAGACACCCGAGGCCTGATCCAACCCCGTATCGAAGGCGGCAGCATCGGCGGCAAGGCTCGTGCAATCGGGGCCGCCACACGTCCCATCGGAGCGCAATTCATGATGCAGGCAAGCGTTGGAATGACGGTCTGATTGAACGGTTTGCGTGTGAGGCCCATCGTTCAAAAGGCATACATCACGATCAAATCAAGACAGCACATACATGTTCAAATCGGAGGTTAATATGCGAGTTCTCTTTACAGGCGGCAGCGGCAAGGCGGGAAAATGGGCGATCCGGCACTTACTGGAGCAAGGTCATCATGTTGTGAATGTCGATCAAACGCCTTCAGGGCTCGACTGTCCGGAATTGCTGATTGATCTTTGCGACGCAGGGCAAGTCATCGGGGCCATGTCCCAATTCGTCGAATTCGGGGAACTGGACGCGGGCACCGGCGTCCCCACTTATGACGCCGTTGTGCATTTCGCCGCCATCCCCCGCGTCATGATAGGCACAGACGGCGAGTGTTTTCGCCAGAACACTTTGACCACCTATAATGTGCTCGAGGCCGCAACGAAGCTGGCCATTCCCAAGGTGATCTTTGCCAGCTCAGAAACAACTTATGCCATCTGCTTTGCGGACGGAGAGCTAAAACCGGATTTCGTACCCGTCGATGAAACCCATCCAACCGTCCCTCATGACAGTTATGCCATGTCGAAAGTCTGCAACGAAATGACGGCAAAGTCCTTTCAGGCACGCACAGGTGCCGACATCTATGGGTTGCGGATCAACAATGTGATTGAACCGCACGAATATGCCGAGATGTTCCCGGCCTTTGTTGAGGATCCGGCCCTTCGCCGCCGTAATATATTTGCCTATATTGATGCACGTGATCTGGGGCATATGGTCGATTGCTGCCTAAAGGCAAACGGGCTGGGCTACGAAGTGTTCAACGTTGCAAATGACGATACGTCGGTTGGCATCACGTCGGATGAAATCATCCAGCAGTTCTATCAGGGCGTCGAAGTGCGCGGCGAAATGGGCGCCAACAAGACCTTCTTTTCCAACAAGAAGGCTAAGAAGGTGGTGGGTTTTCAACCAAAACACTCATGGCGGGATACCCTAGAGTAGATCGCAGCTAGCTGACGTTCGAACTAAATGCAGCATAGGTCGAAGAGGGCTCAAATCTGCCATTCGCCGCGGCTTCCTGCAAGGAACCCAAGGCAATCCTGAGCGGCCATTTATTTCGTTTCTGCAATAGTAATTCTCTGCCCGTTGCCGCGGAGATTACTCAGCGGCAACGGGCAGAGAATTGAGTTCCTCACGCATAGCCGATTGCGTCGAGCACCTGATTGATCATGCCCAGTATCTTTTGCGCATGTGCCTTGTCGTCGAGCAGGAGTTTCCGGATGCCTTCGTCCTCTTCGGTTTCCAAATCGTTGTCGATCTCGACAAGCTCTTGCGCCCACATGTCTCGTTTGTCCTGCCATTTTTCAAGCTCGACCACATCCTCTTTCATCATTGGCCCCTGTATCCGGGCTTCGCCTGTTTTGAAGTTAATTCGGACCTGATCAGGGTGGGGCAGGGGGGCAGGCAAATGTGTGATGCCCAAGGCTTCTCTGCGTTGTAATTCCTCATTCCACTCGACCTTGTAGGCAATCGCTGTCTGAACCCACTCATCCGACATTTGCTTGTTTTCGCGTTCCGTTGACCCCAAGAGTTCCGCGAACAAACGCTGAGACCGGTGTTGACCCTTGACCGCATTGACAGCCAGAGCGCGCATCACAGCCTGCGCCATTGGTACGGTCACATTACGGTCGCCGTCGCGCACCGTGATATCGCGGTAGGCTTCGTCTAGAATAATGCCTTTGAGACGTTCTTCATTGAGTTTCGGTTGCTTGTTTTTCGACCCACGTGGCCGCCCCTTGGGATTGCCGGATTGTCCCGGCTTAAACCGTGTGTCGGTCGGAGGTTTGCCATATCCGACCTCATAGTCTGAGGCATGATTATTTGAGGGAAGAGGGTTTTTACCTGTCGTCATTCGGCTGCCTCCTGAACCTGAACAGTGCGGGGCCATCCGCAAACAAGTTGTTCGGCCTCGTCCTTTGCGAAGATCTCCCACCGCGCTAGAATTCGATCACAATAGATTTGATCCAACTCGCAAAGATAAGCCTTCCGGCCGGTCTTTTCTGCCGCAATGAGCGTTGAACCGGAACCGCCAAATATATCCAGAACGATATCCCCACGGCCCGATACATCCCGGATTGCATCTGCAATCATCTGCACAGGTTTTACTGTCGGATGCAGGGCCAACTCTTCCATGCGATTGCCATGACGACTGTTGACGCCGCGATATTCCCAGACATTGGTGCGGTATCGCCCATGTTGACCAAGTTCAAAATTGTTTATGTGCGCCGAAGTGCCTTTCTTGAACACGAAGATTAACTCATGTCGCGAGCGGTAGAACGTCCCCATGCCGCCATTGTCCTTGGCCCAGACAATCAAATTCTTCAATTCGTCATAGACTTTTTGCCCAGCAGCTAGGATTTCTGTCATGTGCCGCCAATCCATACAGACAAAGTGAATCGAGCCGTCTGCGCTATGATCTGCAAGATTGTGGAAGGCTGTCTCCAGAAACGCAGTAAACTCCTCCTGGCACATCTCGCCAGACGCCATGGCGAACTCGCGGTGCTGGATGCAGCCAGAGTTTCCGACATGGCCATCAATAGGCACGTTGTATGGCGGGTCACTAAATATCATTTGTGCCACCTCGCCCTCCATGAGCAAGGACACCACATCTGTGTCCAAGGTGTCACCGCAAATCAGTCGATGTCGGCCCAGTTGCCAAATATCGCCTGGCTGAACCCGACCAGGTACATCCATTGGTATGATGTCATCATCAGGATCTCCGGGTTCTTCTGGTGCAACAGTATCCAGTATCCCATCGATTTCGGGGATGGAGAAACCAGTCAACGAGACATCGAACTCAAGGTCACTCGACATCAACGCGCCGAGTTCTGCGGCCAGGAGATCGTCATCCCAACCCGCATTAAGCGCGAGTTTGTTATCTGCCAGCACATAGGCCCGCTTTTCGTCATCGTTCATGTAATCCAGTCGCAGACATGGTACTTCGCGCATACCCAGCAGCTTTGCGCCTGCCACACGGCCGTGACCCGCTAGGATCGTGCGATGCTCGTCAACTAATACTGGATTGGTAAATCCGAACGCCTCAATGCTGTCAGCAATCTGACGTACCTGCTTTTTTGAGTGGGTCCGCGCATTCCGGACCCATGGTTGGAGATCGCAGATCGCGATCTGTTCTATATTCTTCCGGGTCATTTTGACCTCCTGCTCAACGCTGCGCCACTCGGTCGACAAAACCGCCACCGAAACAAAAAAAGGACGCCCGTGCAAACACGGCCATCCTTTATGGGTTAAACTACCCGACGCGGACATAACATGAACATTCAAGAATTACAAGCTTGCAGACGTTGAGTCGAATGCCATGCCAAGGCAGCGACCTGGTTGCTTCTAGCAGTGCAGGCAAACTTGCCGTCTGTATTCAGCTGTGAACTCCATCTGAACTTATCCCTGTTATTGAAAGGCCTTTCCCTGAAACGGAATGATATTTCCCTGTTTTTTCAAAACAGGGAACATGATGCTAACCCATTGTACCCACTCCTTAAATCAGTGCTGGAACGCCATAAATGAGCTCAAGCAATGCCAAATTAAGCCAGTTTCCCTGTTATTTCCCTGTAAACAGGGAACAACGGCGAGAGACTGGCGCGCTCAAGACTGTACGCACAGCCAGTCAATTCTTCAAAAACAGCCGATGCGATTGTCTCTTGAGGTTGTGGCAGTTTTTCAGCGAGTTATGGTTTCGCCCACTCAACTCAGGCCGTCCACATCCCGCAAATAACCTCTAGTAAACCAAAAAGCCTGAGGTCGAGCTGTTCGCGACACGACTATCAGGCGTCAAAGTTCAGGGAGTCTCGATCAGAGTGTCTTGATCTTGCCAATAACCCGAGAGTGTGTGTCGCACCTACCAGTCAGGTGTCTAGCCCAAGGGCAGTTTGCGTCGAGGACTTTGCGGATGATGCCCGGGGCAAGGAACGACAGATCGACCAGTGTCCGTCGCAGGTTTCCGGATGCATATTCTGCCTATGCTGAGGGAGAGTTTGGGCTGTTTGCGGGCAAGACTGTCGCACGTTTAAGCCCCGCTCGGTAAAAAGCTGTTCAATCCAATCCAGCCGAACCAAGAATGGTCGCTAAATCGTCCTGACTCTGCTGGCGCGCGCCCATATCTAGGCCGCTTTGAATGTGTTCGAGGTGAGATATCAGCCGTCGCTCAGCCTGTTCCGGATTTTGGGACTGGATCGCGGCCAGAATTTTTCTGTGTTCATCATCCGGGCAACTTGCGCCTTCTGATGATCCAAAAAGGCCAACAATCAGTGAGGTGCGCGTGACCAGCTCTCGCATCATACGGGAGATGAACTTGTTTCCGGTCGCTTGGGCGAGTTTGGTGTGAAATTCGCCAGACAGTCGAATGATCTCGGTCCGCTCATTCTTTTGACGGGCAGCATCTTCTAGTGCGATGTGATCGGTGAGAAGGGCCAGATCAATGTCACCGGAACTATGGGCCAACTGCCGAACGAGCGGCGGTTCAATCAACATACGGGCGGCAAAAACGTCATTCGCTTCTGACTTGTCCGGACAAGCGACATAGGCGCCGCGATTCGAATGCAGATGGATGATTCCTTGGCTTGAGAGCAGCAAAAGCGCCCTTCTGACGCGCATGCGTCCGACGCCAAAGGCTTCGCATAAGCGCGCTTCGCTTAACTTGGTATTGGGCGCCAAACGTTGCTCCATGACGGCCCTATAGATGCGCTCGACGATCAAAGATTCATCGGGTGCCGACAGGGATTTTGTTGTGTTTTCACTGCATTTCTGAGGGTTTGAGGGCACAAGATGACTTTCGATACGGATTGATCAGGCAGCATATAGTAAATGACATGGTTTAACCTGAAGCAAGTGTAAGCCTAACTGTCGAAACTTGTCGACCAATTAACAAAATTTGTTGACAAGAATTGTTAACAATCGTGAAGTGACCTAGCGGCATGCATGGGATCTCCATCTAACTGCTGGCCAAGAATGGCGCCCAAGGCGCCGAAATAGAATTCAACGGGAGTTAAGAATGCAACGTAGAACACTTATGAAGGCAGCCCTGACCGCTGTGACCTTTACGGCGCTTCAGGCCACAGCGGCCTTCGCTGAAAACCCAGTGTTGAAGATCGGCTTTGTTGGCGTGACCAGCGGGCCTGCTGCTGCCTGGGGTATATCAAACCAGCGCTCAATGGAAACACGCGCGGCCTGGATCAATGAGACCGGCGGTTACACCATTGGCGACACGACCTATGACATCGAAATCGTGTCTTTTGATGATCAGAAAGACCCCAAGCGCGCAATTGCGGGTATGGAAAAGATGGCTCAGGAAGGCATCCACTATGTCGTTGGACCGAATGTCGACGACGGTGCAGCGGCCGTCCGTCCAGTGGCTGAATCCAACGGGATCATGTATTTCCCGTACGCTTTCCCCAAGTCGCTGTATCAAGCACCGGCGTCCAATGCCATTTTGGGTATGGTTGCCAACTATCAGTCCGGTCCCGCCATTTACAAACACCTGATGGAAAACGAGGGCGTCAAGACCGTTGCCTTCATCGCTGCGAATGAATCCGACCCACTCAGCCAGCGGGATGGCGGCGCGGAAGCGGCCAAAGCGCTTGGGCTTGAGGTGGTATCGGACAACGTGACCTATCAGGTCGACACCACGGATTTCACGCCGGTCCTGACGCCGGTGATGCGCACACAACCTGACCTTCTGGTGCTGTCCGGTGTCTCGCCTGCGAACGCGCCACAGCTGATCCGCTCGGCTCGCGAACTGGGTTTCCAGGGTCTGATCTCGACAGAAACCGCGCAGGACGCAGGTGTTCTGGCTGAGGGTGCCGGGGATCTGGCAAACGGGTTCATCTCGGTTGGCGGCGCTTCGACACCCGAGTTGGCCTCGCCCATGATGAATGAATTTGTGGAGCGCTACACCACGATGTTCGGCGAATACAACGACGAGTCCAACACCAAAGTCTATGCCCTAGAGTACATTCTGGAGACGCTGAAAGCCAATCCAGCAGCGATCGATGATGTCGAGGCGTTCAAGACGACCATGGACAGCTTTGAGGCACCGAACCCCTATATGAATGTTGATGCGAAGCTGCGCTATGTCGGCACAACATCCTTTGGCCAGAAGCGCCAGGTCGCGGTGCCTTTGGTGGTGAATGTCTATCAGAACGGTGCATTCGAGACGCTGTTCGTCGCCGAAGTCGACTAGGCTTTCCTCCCTGCTGTCGGGCTTGTCCGGCGCAGAAACTTCCCGGGCCACAATTGGCCCGGGACCCTTCACTGAAAGAAAGCCTCGATGGAACAGATACTGGCTAATGGCGTCTACCTGGGGTCACAATACGCGATGATCGCGCTTGGACTGACCCTGATCTTTGCCCTGATGAACGTCCTCAATTTTGCCCATGGGCAGATGTATGTGATTGGTGGTTTTGTTACCTACACGTTCTATGGCCAGTGGGGCGTTCCCTTCGTCCTGGCCCTTGTCATGTCATGCGTGACATTGGCGATCCTCGGAGCATTGATAGAAAAATACCTGTTTGCACCGGTGATCAGAGGTTCTGCACGTGAAGAAAGCACGATGCTTCTGGCCGCCGGCATAGCCTTTTTGCTGGATGCTTTGATCCTGATCATCTTCGGGGAAAAGCAGCGCGGTGTTCCGAAAATCGTCGATGGCGTCTTCAACTACGATTTCCGACTGATCATGCCCTATGATCGAATACTCATCTGCTTTCTCGCCATCTTGTCAATCGTCGCCTTTATCGGCCTGATGCAATACACCAAGACCGGGCGTGCCCTGCGTGCGCTGGCTCAGGATCGGACGGCGGCTCAGTTGATGGGGGTGAATGTCGACCGCTACTCGATGATCGGCTTTGCGCTTGGGGCGATGCTGGCGGGCCTTGTGGGCGGCTTGCTTGTCACCATTACCGGCGTGAACCTCGGCATGGGTGGACCCACATCCATCAAGGCGTTCATGATGGTGATGATCGGCGGGGCCGGAGTGATTTCCGGTGCGATCTGGGGCGGGGTCATCCTAGGTTTCATGGAGGCCATAGGCCTCGCTGTCCTGTCGCAATATGGCGACATCACCTATCTGCTGATCTTCGTCTCGCTGATGATCTTTCTCGCCATCCGGCCGCAGGGCCTGATGGGCAAACCGTGGGGTTGATGGCATGGCGAATTTCTCTGCAAAACAGCTGATCGGTGTTGGAATCTTTCTGTTTGCCATCTTCATCGGCGTACCACTTGTCATCGGCGCAACCGGTCGCTGGGACTTCTACTTCACGCTGACATCGGTCGCTCTTTTGGCCATTGCGAGCGCGGGGGTTTGGCTGACCTTCTACATTGGCCGGATCAATATCGGACAAGGTGCGTTTGCGCTGATGGGGGCCTATGTTTCGGCCATTCTTGTGGTCAAGGCCGGATGGTCGTTCTGGATATCGCTGCCATTGGCAGGCCTGTTCGCTGCGGTCGTGGCTATACTGATTGGCCTGCCCATTCTGCGGCTGCGCGGCGTGTATTTCGCAATGATAACACTGGTGTTGACCCAAGTTGTCACATTAACGGCGCTTGCCCTTCCAATTACCAATGGGGCCAAGGGGATTTCGAACATACCGCTGCCTTCTGGCCTGTCACTTTTCGGCATTCCGGTGATCCCGGACTTCAGCACAATGGAAAGCACCAAACTAGCCTTCTACTATACCGCCTGCATACTGATGATCGTGACTTATGCAGCGCTGTACCGGTTGGTAAATTCCCGCCTTGGACATCTTTGCCGCTCAATGCAACAAAACGAAGAATTGGCCAGCTCGATCGGCGTCAACATCGCCTATATACGCATTGTGATCTTCGCGATCTCCAGCTTCTTTGGAGGCATCGGGGGTGCAATGTTCGGGTCCATCGCGCAGTCGGTCTATCCGTCCAGTTTTCAGGTCGCAGATTCGGTGAATTTCATGCTCAACTGTTTCCTTGGCGGCCTAGGCTATGTCTTTGGTCCGATGCTCGGCACTTTGGTGCTGTATTTTGGCTGGGACCTGCTTTTTGAGTTCGGGAAATATCAATTGCTGGTCTACTCGATCATTTTGATCGCAGTGATCCGCTTCCTGCCCAACGGATTGCTCAGCGTGCGGTTCAGCAAGGGGGGCAAGAAATGAGCCCCCTTCTCCAAGTCAAGAACGTTACCAAAAAATACGGCGGGCTTGTCGCAAACAACGACATCACATTTGACGTGGCCGAGAACGAGATCCTCTCTGTGATCGGACCG
This sequence comes from Aliiroseovarius sp. F47248L, assembly GCF_023016085.1. Taxonomy (NCBI): domain Bacteria; kingdom Pseudomonadati; phylum Pseudomonadota; class Alphaproteobacteria; order Rhodobacterales; family Paracoccaceae; genus Aliiroseovarius; species Aliiroseovarius sp. F47248L. Next base: position 379,296 of record NZ_JALKBF010000001.1, read on the forward strand.
AACGGCGCGGGAAAATCGACCCTGTTTAAGATGATCTCCTCCTTTACGCCAACCACGTCAGGCGAAGTGCTCTACCGCGGCGAGCGCATCTCCAATCTGAAACCTCATATCGTTGCCCGCAAAGGCATCGTGCGGACTTTTCAGGAGACGACAATCTTCAAGAGCATGACCGTCCGTGAAAGCGTGGTTGTGGCGCAGCACCTGCGGGCCAAGGCGTCACTTGCCGGGTATTTTTGGGGTACGAAGACGGCACGCGAGGATGTGGCCGCTTTTGGTAAATACGCCGATGAATTGCTGGAATTTCTCGGCATGTCCGGGATCGCCAGTGAACTGGCCAGCAACCTGCCGCAGGGTAATCTGCGGGCGCTTGGGATCGCCATCGGCCTGGCCACCGACCCCAAGATCTTGTTGCTGGATGAGCCCTTTGCCGGCATGAACCATGATGAAACCATGAACATGGTCAATCTCGTCCGTTCCGTGCGCGATGAACGTGGCGTAACCGTCATGCTGGTTGAGCACGATATGCCAGCGGTCATGAAGATTTCTGACAGGATTGTGGTCCTGAATTTTGGCGAGAAGATCGCCGAAGGCACACCCTCTGAAATCCAGAATGACGAAAATGTCATCGAAGCCTATCTGGGTAGCGCAGATGACGAGATCGGGATGTAAACCATGACCGCCATGTTAGATTTCAAAGACGTCGAGCTTTATTATGACCATGTCTATGCGCTGAAAGGTGTGTCCCTGCATGTCAATCAAGGCGAAACCGTTGCGCTGATCGGAGCAAATGGTGCAGGGAAATCGTCGATCTTGCGCGCGATCACCGGGTTGGCAAAGCCGGTGAAAGGCGCCGTGACGTTTGAAGGCGAACGCGTTGACGGCACCGATCCTTCAAGCATCGTCAAGCGCGGCATCGCAATGGTGCCAGAGGGGCGGCGGGTATTTCCTTTCATGTCAGTCAAAGACAACCTGATGATGGGCGCATTCACCCGCTCGGACAAGGCTGCCATTCAAGACACGCTGGACAGCATCCTGGCCCGTTTTCCGAGACTGAAAGAACGCTATGGTCAGGCAGCTGGAACGCTGTCTGGTGGTGAGCAACAGATGATGGTGATTGGTCGTGCATTGATGGCCAAGCCCAAACTGCTGTTGCTGGATGAGCCCAGCCTTGGGATCGCACCAAAACTTGTGCAAGACATCGCCCGCTCAATCGTTGCGATCAATCGGGACGAAGGGGTGTCGGTACTGCTGGTAGAACAAAACTCACGTATGGCGCTGAGTATTTCGCATCGTGCCTACGCAATGGCGACCGGGAAAGTCGTGATCGAAGGCATTTCCAAAGAACTTTTGCACGACGATCGCATCAAGGCTGCATATCTGGGTGGCGAGGTCGATCAAGAATGAAAATCCTTGTCGTAAACCCGAATACAACCGCTTCAATGACGAAAAAAATCGGGGCCGCGGCCAATGCTGTCGCGCGTCCAGATACCGAGATCATAGCGACTAATTCTCAAAGCGGACCGGCAAGTATTCAGGGGTTTCTGGACATCGCCACATGTGTGCCGGGCCTTTTGGAAGAAGTGGCGCGGCATCCGGATGTTGACGCGATTGTCATCGCTTGTTTCGACGATACCGGGCTCGACGCGGTGCGTACGATGGTGTCAGTTCCTGTCTTGGGCATCGGTGAAGCTGCCTATCACGCAGCCAGCATGATCGCGACCAAGTTCAGCGTCATCACCACCTTGTCGCGCTCGGTTCCGGGGCTTGAAAACAATCTGATGCGCTATGGGCTTGCTGAAAAATGCATGAGGGTCCGCGCGACAGATATTCCGGTGCTAAAGCTTGAAGAGGGCGATCCGGCGACCATGACCAAAATCCGGTCTGAGATCCGCGAGGCAATCGATCAGGACAACGCGGAGGCGATTGTTTTGGGATGCGCCGGAATGGCCGATCTTATGGCACAATTAAGCGAAGAGTTCGGACTTCCTGTTATTGACGGGGTTGCGGCTGGTGTCACCTTTGCTGAAGCTCTTGTTAACAACAAACTTAGCACATCAAAGATCGGCGCTTACTCAAGCTAGGTGACATGCTGCTAAGCTGTGAAATTTTTGATTTCGATGAGCAGTAAGTTTGACCGCTCGCTGTGATCTATGACGGCAGAAATTTGATGGCAGCGCAGCAAGTGCCTGATTTGTCTGCTTTGTGAGAGTGCCAGAACCAGAAAATGCTGCACATTGGATGAACTGCGACTTTAAGCCGTGGGCGGCCATTTGCGTCAAACATTCTATATGACCACTAAGGGGCATACGCGGCGTTGCTGGTTTGAACGATCAAGGTCCGTTGTCTCCATTTCTGACACTCATTGAATGAGAAACGGGTGTTGGGGGCGTGCGACTTCTATGCCATTTGCTAAAATTACTCCAATATCCGCCACCAGATTTTGCGAGTTGTAATATTTCTGCTTTTGCCGGTCTCAGATAAAGTGAAGGTGATCTTTGACCATTCAACAGTTGGCATGTTGCAGTGTCAGCTTTCCCACGGAAGTCTTTTACACGTCGAAACCAAATGATCCACGAACAGCCGCTGTCGAGTTGACTGGAAGCGGTTGGGCTGGAACACCGCGTAGATATCGCGTTTGGGCGATGTCGCGTAATCAGGCAGCACCGCGTGCAATGCTTGGTTCTTGAGGTGCTCAGCCACGTAGAAAACGGGAAGAATGGCAATGCCAACGCCTTGCAGGGCCGCGCTGCACAAGATGTCACCGGAATCCGCCTTGAAATTGCCGCGCAGACTGACCTGACCGATCTGGCCTGTCGCGTCCTGATAGCGCCAGTCGTGCAGCCCGGTGTTTCCCGTGAACGCCAGCATATTGTGATGTGCCAGATCGCCCGGTTCCTCGGGCGTGCCGTGGGTTTCAAGATAATTCGCGCTTGCACATACCACGAAGGGACAAGAGGCCATGCGCCGCGCGATAAGTGACGTGTCCTTAAGCGCCCCGATACGCACCGCAAGGTCAAACCCCTCGTTGACGATATCGACGAAACGCTCATCCAAGCTCACGTCCAACTCCACCTCTGGGTACTTTGCTGCGAAAGACGCGATCGTTTCGCGGAAGTATTTGATGCCCAAGCTTTGCGGGAAACTGACCTTCAACGGCCCTCGGGGACGCGATTTCAACTCGTAGATTTGTTCCTGTGCTTCCTGCAAATCCTCCAACGCACGCGCCACGCGTTCATAATAAACCGCGCCCTTCTCGGTGACAGAGACATTCCGCGTGGTGCGGTTCAGCAGTTTGACCTGCAGGTCCTGTTCAAGGTTCTGCACCTGCTTGGACACGGCTGAACTGGTGATGCCCAACGCGCGCGCAGCACCTGCGAAACTTTCTGCTTTGACGACGGCAATGAAGACGCCGATGCGGGATATGTGATCCATGCTATTATCAACCAAATGGAATGAGTTATCTTCTAGATGTCAGTATTATCAAGTGAACTCTGAAATGCAATCTTAGTTCCAGCACAACGAATACCCATCTGGAGAAAGAACATGACACAGCTTACAAACCCGAACTACGGCGCATTCATCACTCGCGTTTCCCTTGGCGGCATCCTTTTGGCCCACGGCCTTTTGAAGCTGCTGGTTTTCACCATCCCCGGAACCGTCGGCTATTTTGAAAGTCTTGGGCTGCCAGCAATCGCTGCCTATCTGACCATTTTCGCCGAAATCGTCGGCGGCACCGCGATCATTCTGGGCCTGTACACCCGTTTGGCGGCGCTGCTGTCATTGCCGCTGTTGATCGGCTCGGTCTGGGCCCATGCAGGCAACGGCTGGCTGTTCAGCGCACCAAATGGCGGATGGGAATTCCCGGTGCTGCTGGTGCTTCTTGCCGTGGCAGTCGCCCTTCAGGGCGGTGGTGCATTTGCCCTGCGCAAACTGCCGATGATCGACGAATATATCCCACAGCTCTTGAAAGCTTAAGACAAACCACTCGCTTCTAGCAGAAAGCCAAATCCATGACCAAACTTCTTATGTTCGCCGGAAGCGCGCGCAAAGCGTCGACAAACAAGAAGCTCGCAGCCTTGGCTGCGAGCATTGCCCAAGACGCGGGCGCTGATGTCACCCTGATCGACCTGAAAGATTTCGAGATGCCTATCTACAATGGCGATATCGAAGCAGAGACCGGCCTGCCAGAAAATGCTAAGCGGCTGAAACAGCTTTTTGTCGATCATGACGGTCTGTTCATCGCCTCGCCGGAATACAACAGCTCGATTTCGCCTTTGTTGAAAAATGCTTTGGATTGGATATCACGCAAGCATATTGAGGATGAACCACCCCTTTGGGCCTATAATGGCAAGGTCGCGGCCCTTGGGGCCGTTGCACCCGGCGCGCTGGGCGGCTTGCGGGGGCTTGTTCCGTTGCGCATGATGTTGGGGAACATTGGCGTGACGGTCGTACCAAATCAGGTGGCCGTATCGAATGGCGCCAGCGCATTTGATGCCTCTGAGACCCTGAATAACGAGCAGCAGGCGCAGTTTTTGAAAGCCACGGTCGACCAACTGATAATGACGACGCGTGCCATATCTGAAGCATGAACCGAGGATGAAAGGAACACGTAATGAGCTGGAACCCTTCAATTGAACCGACCTGTCCCAATGCGGATGGCGTCGATGCCATCGAAACACTGATCGTGCCACGTGCGCGTGACATCGGAGGGTTCGAAGTCCGCCGCGCCCTTCCGTCACCCAGACGCCAAATGGTCGGCCCGTTTATCTTCTTCGACCAAATGGGTCCGGCAGAGTTCATCACCGAACAAGGCATCGACGTGCGCCCGCACCCGCATATCGGCTTGGCAACGGTGACCTATCTTTACCAGGGAGAGTTCCAACATAGGGATTCACTTGGCACGGACCAGATGATCTATCCCGGTGAAGTGAACTGGATGATCGCCGGGAACGGCGTCACCCATTCGGAACGCACAAGCGCGCAGACCCGCAAAGGGCCAAGCAGCCTGTTTGGCATTCAGACATGGGTGGCCTTGCCCGAGGAAGCCGAAGACATGGAGGCTGATTTTGAGCACCACAAAGAAGAGGCGCTGCCGTTCTTAGAAGGGGAAGGCAAACAGGTGCGGCTTATTGTTGGCAATGCTTGGGGTGAACGCGCGCCAACCAAGACATTTACAGAGATGTTCTATGCCGACGCCATCCTGGAAGCCGGTGCAATGCTGCCCATGCCCGACAACCATGAAGATCGCGGCATCTATGTCACTGACGGCTCAATCGAAGTCGCCGGCGACGTCTTTCAATCTGGTCAGATGATGGTGTTCCGTCCCGGCGACGCGATCACCGTTAAAGCTGGCCCGGCTGGTGCAAGATTGATGTTGCTTGGCGGCGAGACACTGAACGGCCCACGCCACATCTGGTGGAACTTCGTCGCCTCTTCAAAAGAAAAGATCGACGCCGCCAAGGAAGCTTGGGCTGCGGGTGACTGGGAACACGGTCGTTTCCAATTGCCGCCAACAGACAACGACGAATTCATTCCCTTGCCGGACTAAGCGACTGTCGTGTCTGCGGCCGAGCAAGGAACTAACGAAGGACGAATAAAATGATCATCGATCAAAACACCACCCAACAAGGTGGCATAAGTTTCACCGTTCGCCCCGCCAGTGAAAGGGGGCGGGCAGATTTTGGCTGGCTGAAGTCAGCGCATAGTTTCAGCTTTGGAAACTACTATGATCCCAAGCACATGGGGTTTGGAAATTTGCGCGTCATCAACGATGACCTTGTCGCGGGTGGCAAAGGGTTTGGCCAGCATCCGCACCAAAACGCCGAGATCTTCTCGTACGTGTTAGGTGGCGCGCTGGAACACAAGGACTCGCTGGGCAACGGATCCGTCGTCAGCGCGGGCGGCGTTCAATATATGAGCGCCGGATCGGGCGTGACCCATTCCGAGTTCAATCCATCTGCGACCGATGAAATGCGGTTCTTGCAGGTCTGGTTGCTGCCAGAGGTGCAGAACACCAAGCCCGCATATGACACCATTGATCTGTCGTACGAGGACAAAAACGGGAAGCTGAAATTGTTCCTGTCCCGAGATGGGCGCGACGGGTCGATGACAACCCAGGCAGACGCAAGTGTCTATGCAGCGACCTTGGACGGTGATCAGAGGATCAACACAGAGCTTCGTTCTGGTCGCAGAGGCTGGGTGCAGGTTGCTGATGGGTCATTGAATGTGAATGGGATCGCTTTGTCGAAGGGCGATGGGCTCGCCATTGACGGCAGCGGTGCGCTGACCTTTGACCAGGGCAAAGCCGCAGAGATCCTGTTCTTCGACCTTGCCCACTAGGGCTGGCGAACGAGGCTGGCGGCACCTAAGTGCCGCCAGACCATTCACCACCAGAGATATCTCACGAGCAGAAGCTTTGCCTTCGAGCCACGATGCTTAGACCTAAATCTGTCATCAAACCCTTTACTCGCCAGTGGCGGAGGCAGACATTCTTCACATCGCGGCATTGACGAAGTTTCGGCTCTAAACCGTCTTCGGATACAGCGCAGCTTGTTCTTGGCAATACGCACCGATGAAAAGTCCGCGATCGGATGCTCAATCAGTCATGTCTTGATTGATCTTTGCTCAATCTACGATAATTCAGATTATGTAGAAGAAACAAGATATCGACACCATCTCGTTGATTCCTGATGGCATTCATGAGGCCGAATACTTGCCTCTAATCCGCGCCGTAGGAAAGCATGGATCACGGTTGTGTTGCGCTACTTTAGCGTGCTGGCCGCCATCAATGCTTTGAGCAATGGGTCGTCAACCGGCTGGCACGGAGGATATGCGATCTCGGGTTGGCGTATGAGCCGCAGGGCTTGACCAACTCGGGGTAAGCAACCCCCATAGACAAGCCTACCAAGATCCGAGCCTACAGGATGGAATAGCTAGGATGAAACCGTGCGGGTCATTTCAAATCTTTTGTTCGAACCTACTCCTGTCCCCGCGTTCAGTTATTGTTTTTGTTTCAAAGGCAGCATTGCATAGGCCAACCGACCAGCTTTCAATGATTGGAATCCGTTCTAAGAACTTGCAGGGCTATCTTGATCTTCCTTAGAATGTCCGAGGGGTCGCCACCCTGCATGCCCTCATTTGCCGCGCGCAGGAGGGCTTTCTTATCGTCACGCCATTGTTGAAGCATTTCGATCTTTTCTTGGTGGCTCAAATCCTTTTCATTCATCAGATCGGTCGGTGAGTTGTAGGTTCCAAGATAAGCCAAGACATTTCTCCTGTTAGAAAATACCAAGTCTCGTGGTCGAATGTGTCGTAGTCAGCGGCCAGCACACCCGCGTTGTCTCGGGTCACAGATCGCCACGGATTGCGAGCACAATCACACCCTTATTGCGGCAAAATCTGCTTCGAAATCCTTGTAACAAGGTCCAACTGCATATTTGGCGCCAATATCAAGTTGTTGTGTCGATCGGCGTCGGTTTCCAGATCAATACATCGCAAGCCGCATCCCGCAGAAGGCGCCTTGAGACGCTGCCGATAAATGCGCGCCTGATCAGACTGGATCGCCCTTGGCCAAGAGCGATCAGATCGAAGTCTTGATGGCGGCACAGGCGTGTCAGCGTCTTTACAGGGTCGCCTTTCAACACCTCCGACGTGACACCCAGCCCGCTCTTTTCCGACAGATCTTTCAAGTGACCCTCGGCGTTCTTCGCCAGGTTGCGCAGATAGGCCGCAAGTTCAGCCGTTTGGGACCCGGCGCGCAACATGGCTTCTTTGAGTTGGGGCGGGATTTGTACGACTTGGACCACGTGCAACTGGTTTTCTGGTAGAAGGGTGGATACAAAATGAGACGCTTTCAATGCGTCGTCGTTGCCATTGGTGGCCAGCATGACCCCGCCATATCGACGTCCAACGGGCCTTTTCACCACGAGCACCGGTATCTGCGTTGCGGCAATAACTCTGTCCGTGGTTGAGCCAAGCAATCTTTCGGAGATTTTCACCCTTTGGTGAGCACGCATTACAATCAGGTCAGGCGATATCTCTCTACATACCTCGATCAGTCGAAAAGCATGCGTTCCCAACTCAATGTGTATCTGAACATCAGAAGGGTCTGTCCCCAGCTCGACTACGGCACCTGCGATAACGTCGCGCGCCGCAAAGGCTGCCTGACCCAGAAAGGTGGTAATGTCAGTCAGATCCGCGGCGTCTCCGGGAAGATCGAGAACGTGTACAAGGTGTAATTCAGACCGAGACGCCGTTGATATTTCAAGGGCGCGATGAAGGACAGCAACATCCTGCGGAAGTTGCCCAATGGCAGCGAGGATCGTCAAGCGTGTCATGGTCTTTGTCTCCATGTAGAGCGACTTTACTCCAACGCTGCAATCTGGCAAAGATCATCGTTTGTCACCGTGCGTATTTGGCAGAATCGGTCTGAATTGGTGGCCTTTTAGCTGAACAGCTGAGACTTGCGGGAAAGGCGTGCTGCCTCGGTTTTTATTTGGCACGCGCCCCTTTCGGTCCAGCCATGGACCCGAGACTGGCCAGCATGGACCATGCTGCCCACACCGGTGCATAAAGAACGGCGGCAGGCATCATCGCATTGGCGTTACCCATAGAAGATGCTGGTACAGCCCTTGATGGACGGTCATCTGCCGGTCCTGACTTGGATGAGAACAAATGTGGAAACAGTTCTTCAAAGTCAACTTTACTAATCATCATTGGATTGGCCCTTTCGGATTGATATGTATGTCGTTTTTGGTGGATTGGGTCACTCCTTGACAGGCGGAGAATGACCCGATCCGATGGCGTACATCAAATCACTGATCAAACGGCGCCTTGATATTCACCAGTTGAACTCTGATCCGCTGCCAGCGGAACCATTCCAAGTTCACGATCATCGAAAGCGTCTACAATGCGTTCTATGTCTTGACGACAGATGCCCATGTCTCTGAGCACACGATCGTCCAACGCTTGCATCGCCGCGATCAGTTTGCGCCGTTTCCAGCTTCGGATGGTCGAACGCCACCAGCGGCGCAAAAACCCATCCTCTTCAGACACGGAAAGGGTGTTCGTTTCCGCCCAGTTCGGTCGCAGATCCAAGAAATTATGGTGAAACAATATGGGATGCATGTCATCCTCCAAGCATAAGGTAGCTGAAGCCGTGACGTCGGTATTGCTGTCGTAGGATTTCGAGAGGCGAAATATCGCAAGCGAAAGCGATGCGGTGCAAAACCTGCGTCTTCTCAATCAGATCTAGATGATCTGTAACAACCCCGAGGCGTGGAGCGGCAACATTTGCCAGCCCCGCCCGGGGCTACCGGCGGTTCAGTGTCTTTCCTGCGAAAGGCAGGAACCTCTTATGCGAGCGGGTTATCATCATGGTTCATATATGGGACGTATAAGCCGCGCTTTCAATCCTGATAGACTTAATCAGTGGTAATCGACGCCGACCCACCAGATTGTGGGCCATTTGGGCCACAGAATGCCTAGAATGCCTATGTTTGCGTCTCTGGATTGACTATTGATCCATCAATACCTAGGTCCATTTACATGATGGTACATGCAGAACATTCTCGATTTCTATTGCTGAACCGCCCCTTTCCCCGGGCGGTCTAGGCGCGTCCGCGCCTGCCACACCCCCGGGGTCTCCTCACATTCCTGAAACGTGAACAAGGCGTCTGTCGCCGGAGGAGAAATAATGTTCGATCTCAGTCAGCCTGACCGGGCAACCATCGCAGTCCATTCCCTTAGCAGCGCACTGCTGAACACACCATTGGCCTTGCCTAAAGCGGACCACCGGAAACTGCAGGAACATCTTGATGCATGTGATTGTGCTTTGCGCTCCAGCTCTAAACTTCTTGCGTATGTTCTGGCAAATAAGTTGATGAACACGCGGCCCGTGGAAGGGTTGCATTGTTCTGATCTGGCGATCGGTGGATCACGCGTCACCTATGCAATTGATGACGAAACGCCCCAGACTGGTTTGCTTGTCCACCGGGCCAGAGCAGGATTGCCCAGCGGAGTTATCCCCGTTGCGTCGTTGCTTGGAGCCACCCTGATCGGGATGCGGGTCGGTCAACGTGCGCCGCTTCTGCGCGAAGACGGAACCATCGGCAGGCTTGCCGTGGTCGACGTCTCAAGTCCGATCTAGGTCCTTGACCACGTCCCGCACTTACCCTTGAACGAAAAGAGACTATCTATGTCTACCTCTATCCAAACACCGAAAACATCACGTAACCGAAACCCGAAAATCGTTATTAACGCGGATGATATTACGCATTTAGAAGGGCTGGTGGATGGCATGATGAGGCGTCATCCGGCACTCGCTGACCGCCTGCTTGATGAAATCAGCCGGGCGCGGATTGTTTCGCCTTCCAAGATGCCGAAAAATGTTGTGGGCATTGGCAGCACCGTAACCTACCGTGATGAAAGCACGAGGCAAAATAAAACGGTGACGCTGGTCTATCCTGAAGATGCCGATATCACGCAGTTTCGAGTGTCGGTGATGACACCCATCGGTGTGGCTTTGCTGGGGCTGGCCGAAGGCGCAAGCTTCTACTGGGATACACGGGAGAACCAGCGCCGCACGTTGACCATAATCGGTGTCGAGCAACCTGAAATCGATATTTGAAGTCAGCGGTGCGGAACAGACCATTCAGGCGAGCACCGCCCATGCGGCACGGTGCTCGCCTGAGATCAGATATGTAAAAGATTTAGCGTAGTTCATACTGCGCACTGCAATCGAAAGGTGTTTGTGATGAAAGTTGTCGTTATGGGCGCGGGTGTCATTGGCGTCACCACTGCATATTATCTGGCAAAACAAGGCGCAGAAGTCGTGGTGATCGACCGTCAGACCGGGCCGGGTCTTGAGACGAGCTATGCCAACGCGGGGCAGTTGAGCTATGGCATGACATCACCATGGGCAGCCCCCGGCATTCCGATGAAAGCCGTCAAGTGGATGTTTATGAAGCGCCGCCCTTTGTTTATCTGGCCTTTGATCAGCCCGACCATGTGGAAATGGTGCGTGCAGATGGTGCGAAACTGCAACGAGGAAAGCTATCGCATCAACAAGGGGCGCATGGTGCGTATCTCAAGCTACTCGCGCGATGTCATGCCAGATCTGATTGCCGAAACAGGCATCGAATATGACGGGCGTCAGCAGGGCACATTGCAACTGTTTCGCACGGCCAAACAGATGAAGGCATCAAAGGCTGATCAGGATATTTTAACGGAATATGGATCGCCTTACGAAGTGCTGGGTCGCGACGCCTGTATCGCCGTCGAACCTGCGCTTACCGAGGTGCGCAACAAGTTCGTTGGTGGCTTGCGTCTGACTGCAGATCGCACCGGCGATTGCCGCATGTTCACAATCGCCCTGACCGAAAAATGCAACGAGATGGGGGTTGAATTCCACTATGGCCAATCCATCAAATCGATCGCTGTCGAGGGAGGCAAGGTTGTAGGTGTTGACACGGAAATCGCCGGTCGCATCAGTGGGGACGCTTATGTTTGTGCTATGGGCAGCTATGCTGTGAACGTGTTGACCCCAATCGGGATCAAGCTGCCGGTTTACCCGGTCAAGGGCTATTCGGTGACCTTGCCTGTCACCGACGATGCGTTCGCACCGCAATCCACGATCATGGACGAAACCCATAAAGTCGCGATCACGCGTTTGGGGGATCGCATCCGTGTTGCAGGACAAGCCGAGATTGCGGGCTATTCCGATCGCCTAGGCCCACATGCCACGGATACCGTCAAGCACGTGATCAAAGATCTGTTTCCCAAAGGCGGAGATATTTCTAAGGCCGAAGGCTGGACCGGTCTGCGCCCGATGACGCCTGATGGAACGCCGGTTTTGGGCCCAACGCAGTATGACAACCTGTTTTTGAATACGGGGCATGGGACACTGGGCTGGACGATGGCCTGCGGCTCGGGTCGCGCAGTGGCCGACATCGTTCTGGGCAAGACACCAGAGATTTCTATGGACGGACTGACGGCGGCTCGATACGCCCGATAGCACGCGTGCCCCGCGGTCCGGAAAGAAGCGCAACCGTAGAAGGTTGACGAAACAGATTTCGGGCTCGCGAGCCAAGATATGCGGGCGACTTACTTCAAAAGTCCGAGAACCATCTGGATCAGATGGGTTCATGGTCCGAAGGTGAAAGCACGGTCTGACGTGGTTCGGTGTTTGTCTGGGTGCATCTGGGAAGGTGAACCTGATAAGATGAGAGACAAAGTGCCGGATTGACACAACCGCCAGAAAGGACACTGGATGAACAGCTGGGTTACTGACGCAATCGGAAAGATCAACGCGGATGCGCATCGTTCAGCTGACACTCATCTTTTCAAGCTCCCTTTGCCGCGCCTTGGGGGCGTGGACATCTATCTGAAAGACGAAAGCACCCATCCGACGGGAAGCCTCAAGCATCGGCTAGCACGGTCGCTCTTCTTGTATGCGCTGTGCAACGGCAAAATTCGGGAAGGCACGACCATCGTTGAGGCGTCTTCTGGAAGCACAGCCGTGTCTGAAGCCTACTTCGCGCGCATGATTGGCGTGCCCTTCATTGCCGTTGTTCCCGAAAGCACCGCGCGCAGCAAGATCAAGCTGATTGAATTCTATGGCGGTCAAATTCACTTTGTGGGTTCCGCTCCGCAAATGCACAGCGCATCGGTCGATTTGGCCGGCGCGATTGATGGCTATTTCATGGATCAGTTCACCTATGCCGAGCGAGCGACAGATTGGCGTGGCAACAACAACATTGCTGAAAGCGTGTTCACGCAGATGGAACGCGAACCTCACCCGATCCCTTCGCATTTAATCATGGGCGCTGGCACGGGCGGCACGTCGGCGACTCTGGGTCGATATATCCGATACAAGGGCTATGACACCGAACTTACGGTCGTCGATCCGGAAAATTCAGTTTTCTATGACAGCTATATAAGCGGTGATCGCAGTCTGATTTCCGACAAATCCAGCCGGGTGGAAGGGATCGGCCGCCCAAAGGTAGAGCACTCGTTTCAACCCGGTGTGATCGACCACATGATACAAGTGCCTGATGCCGCCAGTATTGCCACCATGTTGTGGCTGGAAGAGCTGATCGGACGCAAGGCGGGCCCATCAACAGGCACAAACCTTTGGGGGGCTTTGCGGGTTGCTCAGGACATGGTCAAGGAAGGTCGCCAAGGCTCTATCGTCACGTTGTTGTGCGACAGTGGGGAACGGTATCTAGACACCTATTACAATTCTGATTGGGTCAGTGACTGTATCGGTGATTGCCAAAGATATCACGAAGAGTTGGTGGCCGCCCATGGTTGACCATTCACTGTAGCCTGATCAACAGAATGATTATTTTGGTTTGACGGGGTCCGTGCGGGGATCAAGTGCCATAGCGATGGGCGTAACATCCGGAAGCGGTACATACCGTTCCTGTTGGTCTGCTGGAATGACTGGCCGTATGGCGACTTGGGTCAGCACGAAAACTGCATAGAGAATTGCGACGGCGCTTTCGAAGATAAAAAAGCTGGACGGACCGTAGGCTGACATAAGCGTTGCGGCGAGCACCGGGCCGATCGTCGCCCCGATTGAATATACCATAAGCAAGCGGCCAGACGCTGCGATGTAGTATTTCCGTTCCAAACGGTCGAAGGTTTGCGCAACGCAGAGCGGATAGACGCTGCTCATCGCCCCCCCAAAGAATACGGCCATGGTCAGCAAAGTCGTAAAGGGCAGACCTGAGGCAACAAAAGTGGCCAGTATCCCCCATGCGGTGCCGACAGTGATCAATGCACCAGACATGACAATGCGCCTGTCAAACCTGTCTGCCACCACGCCCATGGGAAGTTGGAACACCAGCCCCCCAAGAACCACGGCGCTCATAAACATGGCAGCTTGCGACACGCCCAGACCGATTTTAAGCGCAAACACCACGCCCATCGCATAGAAGGACCCGACCATCAGACCTGCCACGCCTGCACCGACCACGCCAACCTTCGACGCCGAATAAAGATCCCTGACGTTCAGCACACGGCTCTCGCTTAGATTGGGTTCGCCCAAGCTGGTCATTGCAACCGGGATCAGTGCAAGTCCGATCAGGGACGCCGCCAACATAAAGAGGTCAGGACCAGAGACATCTGTGATGTTGACCAGCGTCTGCCCCGTCGCAATCGCAAGATAAAAGGTTAACATGTAGAAACTGAGAACCCGTCCGCGCGTCTCGTTGCTGCTGCGGGTGTTAAGCCAGCTTTCAATCGTGGCTGTCAAACCAGCGATACAGAAGCCGTTGACAATGCGCAGGATCAGCCAGGCGACGGGATGGAAAAAGGCCGCATATGCCAGCGTCGCAGCAGCGGTCAGCGCCGCGAAAACGGCGAAGGCCCGAATATGTCCGATGCGAAAAATCACGTGTTTGCCACGCAGACCACCCAATGCCAGACCAAGGTAATAGGCAGCCATAATCGCGCCGGTAAGGGCGACGGGATAGCCAGCACCCTCCATCCGAAGCGGCAATATGACACCCAAAAGGCTGTTGCCGATCATGAAGGCTGCAGTGCCTCCCAGAAGGGCTTTTACCGAAACAAGAATTTCGCGAATGCTTTGTGCCAAGTTCGTGCTCCGGTCTTCGCCCTTGAGGTTGTGTTCAAGGAAGTGTGGGCAGGGGTATGCCTTCAACAACCCTGCCTAGAAACACCGATTTTGTCGACATTTAATGAATGGCTGTTTGCACTCCGATTCCTGCTTTGTCATCACAAGTGGGATCAATACCGGAACGGATGGCAAGCATGTCTGACGCGAACAGATGAAACAAGCCCCGGGGATGCCGGGGCTCGTTGTTTGTCTAGATTATTTAATGAGGCTAGGCGGCCAGTGATCGTAGCATCCAGGCCGTCTTTTCATGAAAAGCTGCGCGTTCCGTTGCAAGGTCGGCGGTCGCCGGATCATTTTCCGCTTCCGCGATTTCAACCAAGGCACGCGCACGCTCTGTCAGCGTTTCGTGATCCGCCAGAAGGTCGTTGATCATCTGAACCGCGCTCAGTGCGTCGTTCGCGCTTTTGTCCGTGTCCGAGACCTTTACCGATGCGAGCTGACCCAGCGCCCTGATCCGTTCGGCAATCACATCCGCCGCCGCGAACATCTCGTCGTATTGCTCTTCCGTCAGGCTGTGTACGGCAAAGAACAACGGACCCGTCACGTTCCAGTGGTAGGTATGGGTCTTGATGATAAGCGCATAGGTGTCGTTCAACACGTCAGCCAATGCATCGACAACCGGCTTGGCATTCCGAATATCGGATTTGGGGGTGTCGGTCATGGCAGTTTGTTTCGAAGTCGTGGTCATGTCTTCTCCAATTCTGAAAGTGGGGCTTTGCGGATGCGCATTCGTGCCGGGACAAGGGTGGTGGAGTTGCACGCTGTTCGCATGACATCAAGTGTCACAACAGCGCGCTGTTTCCAACTGCCATCCCGATCACGACGGTCGCAACGCGCCCAGGTGATCGATGTTGTCGATACCGGCTTGACGCGGACTGATCCGTGCCTTTCGCTTGTGGCAGGCCGCCACAAAACTGGGAATCTCGTCTCGGAAAAGCCCAATATCAGCGAGCATTCGGTCATCAAGGTCCTGCAATTCGACGGTCATTTTGCGGCGTTGCCACTTGTCGACTAATGTATAGCGCAACCGTGCGAAAAGACCCATACCGTCGTCGGTCCGATCGTCGTGCATAGGAATGTTGATCATTTTTCTAGTCAGATAAATAGACATGCTATCCTCCGATTCTGATAAGATGGAACGTGGATCTTCCCGCACCAATGGCGGGTCATCTTCGTTCATTTTCATTTTTGGATGAGAGATCAGAATAACCCCAGAGCAAGGACGCGCACGAACGCTGCGTCCGCCTGGGGCTACAGGCGGTTCAGTAGTCTTCCCGCGACAATCGGGGACCTTTTATGAAAACTGAACAACATCATGCTCCTCATATGGGCTTCGGGATGTGGTTGTTCAAGACATCTATCACCCCCTGTCACCCATTGGCATGAATGCGCTTATAGCGGGAAACACACCGCCCAGACGTGGAAGCTTTTCAGGGGGGATCAATATGGTTTGACAGGCCTGACTGGTATTCCCTCAATCAGTTTGCCAGGCCGCACCTTCCTCTGCCGGGCTGACGCAACGGGTGCAAAAGAACGAGCCAAATGCTTCAGAACCGCATCGTTCAGGGGTTAGCCCACCTTGGATGGGGCTACTGCTAACCCCGAGCGCTTATTCAGCGCAAACTCTTTGCGTGTCCAATGCTGATTGGTCCGCTAGATTTAGTAGGCCTTTGTTTGACAACCTCTGAAGTGCAACGTGATCCGTCCCCATTGAGTTGGCCACCCTAGATTTAAGAAATATTGGAATGGAGCTCGCCTTTGGGCTCATCGTCTATGGCGCAGGTACTAAACAGCATGAGTTGGGGTGAAAATCTGCTGTTCGCCTTCTTGAAATTTTCGCAGGTCCAATCGCCAACGTGCTTTTGGCCAGTACACCTCCATTTCCCGTTTCCGCGGTCGGTAGACGGCCGTGTAAAGCGTGCCAAACCCGTGATCGAATGCAGACGAATAGAGGGGTGGTTTCAAAAACGCACCTATAAATTTTTCTTCGGGCTCAGTGTGCAGGGTAAGGCGTTGAAGCAAGAAACGTTCCCGCTCGACCGTGGCTGTTAGCCGCGCATGGCTCGCCCATTCGACCCTTTCCTGATGATTTGTTGCAACGGCGGCGTGGGTGATGAGCGTCGCCCGATCCGGCGCCATCAAAGCCGTTAGATAGCGGCGTTTGGCGTCCACAACGGTTACGTTATAGCTCATATGCGTTGGTACACGCGCCAGAACCTTGCCCGCGTCTTCCGCGGTCTCGCAAGTTTGCAAGACATAGCGCAGGATCAACGGCACACCAAAGCCGTCACCAACCACCCGACGCCCACCAAAAGTGAGAGAGATCGCAAGCCCTGCATCGTTTATGCCATCGACCAGCCCCCACAGGCCATCACTGGTGCCCATTACGGTTCTGCCCTGCCATTTGGTGTGCAGGATCAGGCTGTCAAAAGCGTGTGGACTATAGTCATAGTTGCGGACCAGAACCGGCTCTGCTCCCGGCCAGATAGCTTGAGAGCAGCCGGATAAGTAGGCAGGCGGGCAATAAAAGCTCAGAAACCGTGCAGCGTGGTCCGAGCCGCCAGCAAGTTCACAAAGCTGTTCATACAGCGGAACCATTTCTGGCATGTGCTTTCTAAGGGCTTGTTGACTGTCCCAATACCCGGGACGCGCTTCCGCGCCTTCGCTCATCCACCAACGATGATAGGCAGGCCAGTATTCGTCAAATAACCCGGCCCATCTAGGACCGGGTTCAGCTTCGGATATGGCACGCCAATTCAGTCGCATGAGCTCACTAACATCTACAGAATCTTGAACGCTGGGTCTGAGAGTTCCGGCCCTGCCACGGCAACGGGAAGCGGGCGACCAGATACACCCTGCTTGATGCCATGGATCCAGCGCTTGCCACGTTCGTTCAACTGGAATCCAGGCGTCATCGAGCGGCCACGGGTCACCAGAATGCCGATATCGGCCCCCTCATAGCGATAGTCACCCGGCTGGAGTATGCGCAGGAAAAATGCCTCATTCTCGCTCTCGACGGCACGACGGTGATAGTCGAAACGGTCAAAACTGATACTGCCGTCTTCGTGCATCTTGTAAATGCCGGTTTCGGGCACTTCGGTTGCGATATCAACATTGTCCTCGGTGTGTTTGATGACCATCTGCGACCAGCTGTCGATCATTGCAGGATCGGCCCAGCGATTGTTCAACTCGTTCACATCCAGTTCGAATTTCTTCTTCGAAAACTCAAGCAGATGGAACAAAAACAGCGGGGCGTCAGCATGGGCGAAAGCGGCATGGTTGGTCATTGAGGACGCGCCCGTAATGCGCGGGTTCAACTCTCCCAGCCAGATGTCACCGGTCTTTTTGTCGATCAGGAAATCCAGCTCGAAATAGCCGCGATAGCCTTCTTTGCGCAGTTGCTCGCCGAATTTAAAGGTCAGTTCGCGGGCTTTCTGGCGAACTTTGGGCGGGAACGCAGTGGAAAGGATTTCGTTGCCACACCAGCCGCCACGATATGGGGTCAGCTCTTTGAAGCCGACAAGTTCGGTCATCAGCGGGCCGACGATGGTGCCTTGCTTGGTGGCGCAGGCCTCGATCGCTGAACCGCGGCAGTCGATCCGCTTCATGATCTTGATCTCGCCTTCGCCCACAATCTCGTGTTCGTGGCGGCGGAAATCGGCTTCGGATTTGATGAAAAACGTCGTATGGCCGCTGTCCCCGAAGGCGGACTGCAAGACAAGATCGTGACCAATGCCTGCTTTCTCGCAGGTCTTGCGCAGATCGTCATAGTCTTTGACCTCGGCCAATACGTTGGGCACCGACGGGACCCCGGCCTTGTTGCCGATGCGCACGGTTTCGATCTTATTATCCATTTTGGTGCGCAATTTCGCCTTGGGAAACCAAACCTCTGCACCAAGCTCTTTGGCCAGCCGTTCGGTCTCTTCATCAAACATCAGGAAAACAAATTTCGGCTTGCCGCCCCGCCGTTTCACAAGGTCGATCACCTCCTTGTGCTGAAGAAGGTAGTTGTTGATATCTTCGATCGACTGGAATTCGGCATGTGGCTGTTCAGACGGGCAGAACACGTTGGGATGTTTGCCATCGTAACAATCGATATAGCATATGTATTTAAAGTTCTTACACCATTCATCCAAACCCAGCAGGTTGAAATTGGTTGCCGAAATGAAATAGATCGGATCCTCATTGCGGTGAAAATGGCGTCTGATCTCGGATATGTTTTTCAGAACAGCTGTTGGCATTTTTTGTTCTCCCTATTCTTTTATTATTTATTTCGCGCGGCATTCAGTTTCAGCCGAGCATTATTTGTTTTCATCTGCTGTTTCAGGGCGTCTTGGGTGAAGACACGCAGCCCTAAGTCTTCGCGGTATCCGTGGATCTCACTCACATCCAGCGCCCGCATGAAGGCCAGGATTTCGGGGCTGACCACCTGTCCGGGCACCAGGATCGGAAAACCCGGGGGATAAGGAATGATAAACGAGGCCGAGACCACATCAGCGCCGCCTTCCTCTGCAGATTCTAGCGATCCTTCAAGCTCCAAATAATCGCAGTTCTTTTCGTCGTAGCTTAGAAAAAACGCCGAGCGGATATCGCCTTCGGATGTTGTCTGGTCAGTGCGGAAACTGTCGTGGAAACGGCTGAAATCGGGCAGCGGTGGCAGATCATGCATCAGGTTGTTAACGCGCTTCTCAAAGCCGCGCCTTTCCATGATCGAGGCATCATCAAGCAGGTCATCAAGATCCGAGGCGATTTCGACCAGAACCTCGATGAGATAGGCGACCGATGAACGGGTTGTCCCGATATTGGTCATAAACAAAACTGTATTGCGTGAGGTTTTGTTGATCTGAATCCCGTACTTATCCATCAGAATCTTGGTTTTAAACGTATCGCCATCCCAACCAGTGCCACCGACAGCAAGCGTCACACGGGTGGCATCAAGCACGAACTCGTCCTGTTCCCAACAATCCCAGATGTCGGTCCAGCCCTGCTCGGAATCATAGTAGCTTTGAACGCCACTTTCGCGATGCTTTTGGGGGATCATGTCTCCTGCGGTCAAAACCTTGAAGTATTTTTGCAGTTTCGGATGGGTTGAGATCGCTCGACGCATAGACATTGCTGCCTCGACCTGTCTTTGGACAAACTCAAAGCCTTCAAGTTCGACCTGACGTCGGCCTACATCCAACGACGCAATGATCTGATAGTTGGGTGAGGTTGACGTGTGGGTCATATAGGCTTCGCGGAAGCTGGCCTCGACCTCACCTTTGAAGTCTTGATCGTTGACATGGATCATCGAACCTTGCCGCAGCGACGTAAGGGTTTTGTGGGTTGAATGGGTGGCATAAACACGAATTCTGGCATCTGGCGGCGGGATGAGGCGCGTGTTCAGCAATGTCTCTTCGTCGGCTTTCTCAAGCTTTTTTTGCTGCTCTAGATAGGCCCGTTCGTGATCATCGGTTCGCAAGCGATCACGTAAGTTGTTTGCCGCATTCATGGCTGTGCGCTGGCGATAGGTCGGACCAAACCGGGCAAAGGCAAACCAGGCTTCATCCCACAGAAAAACAAGGTCGGGCTTGATCGCCAGACATTCCTCCATCACCCGTTCGACATTGTAAACGATGCCGTCGAAGGTGCAGTTTGTCAGCAGCAGCATCCGCACGCGATCCAGCTTGCCCTCGGCCTTTAGTTCGAGCAGTTGATGCTTGATCTCACGCAGGGGCACTGCGCCATACATCGAGTATTCATTCAACGGATAGCTGTCGAGATAGACAACCTGTGCACCCGCCAGAACCATGCCGTAATGGTGCGATTTGTGGCAATCCCGATCCACCAATACAATGTCGCCCGGCCGAACCAAACCCTGAACCACGATCTTGTTGCATGTCGACGTGCCATTGGTGGCAAAAAAAGTCTGCTTGGAGCCGAACGCGCGGCTTGCCAGTTCCTGTGCTTCTTTAATTGGGCCGTGGGGTTCCAACAGGCTGTCCAGCCCCCCCGACGTTGCCGACGTTTCGGCCATGAAGATGTTGGGGCCGTAAAAGGCGCCCATATCCTGAATCCAGTGGCTACGAGAAATGGATTTTCCGCGGCTGATCGGCAGGGCATGGAAAACACCCGTGGGTTGCTTTGAATACTCGACCAAAGCGGTGAAGAACGGAGTTTTGAAACGCGCCTGAACGCCGCGCAATATATTCAGATGCAGTTCAAGAAAGTCCTCCTGATTATAGAACACGCGGCGGCAGATCCCCAGATCCAGACCGGCAATATCCTCGACCGAGCGATCCGTGACCAGATAGGCATCAAGTTCAGGGCGGACTTTTGCGACCAGACGGCACAGTTCGGGGCCGTAGCTTTCAGGCTCTAACGCCTCGATATCCTCGATCCCGCCTGCGCGGTTCAAGTAACGTGTCAAAATGGCCAGCTCGACCTGCGAATCCATCTTCAATCCGGGTCGCACAACGATGGCTTGAATGTTGTGGTTGAACAAAACCCCGATCAGAGCATCCTGTAAACTGGGGACTACCACGATTTCATAGTGAAATGGATCTTCGTCGCGCCGCATGCGCGAGAAGCTGTTTTTAAGCCAGCGTTCCTGATGCTCGTTCAGATCATCGACAACCAGAACCTCGAAATAAGGCTTGGTCAGCGCCCGTGCTTCCAATGACTGGACGACTTCGTCCTCATGTTCGTCCGCGTCAACACTGTCGCGCTCCAGCGGAACATGCCTGCGCCGATACGCGCCTGTGGTAAGGGCCCGGGTAATTCGCTGAACCGAAAAGGCAACGTCGTCATATTTGCCATGTTCGAATTGGCGACGAACGAGGTCAAACGCCTGCATACCGGGAAAGGCCCAATAGGCTTCGATCAATGACAGCGAGTTGAAAAGTTGGTTAATCTTTTCGATCGAATGTTTTGCTTTGTCACTGCCTGCATCCCTCGAAAGGGCTGCAGTGGCGTCGCGCAAAGCGCTCCAACGGTCAGACCTTAGTTGGAGAGCGGAATAGTAGTCGCTCACTGATTGCATCGAACGTCTCCCCCTTCTTAATCGGATGCAGAGCAGACTGAAGCGCAATCGTTAGTGATCGGGGCGCCTGTCTTAGCTGCTATAAATCTTTGCAGGATGTTGCAGTGGTGTAACCTGCGTTGGTGCAGTGTCTTCGCCCAAGGCAGGCGTCGTTTGGCCGGGAACGTCAACATGCAGGCCGGCACGGGAACCTTGCGTCGGAATTTCCAAAGGCCCGAGATTTTTCAAATAGGCGTCAGTACCGCTGTCACGGTCATAAACAGAAAAGTCGACGGATCTGTCGCGGAAACTTTTCAAAACCTGACCCAGTCCTTTCATTCCAGTTTCGCGTTGTCGGCGAACCTGGTCTAGGTCCAATTCAATCGGGAACATGTCCTCTTGTCCAGCGGACTGATGCAAAACCATAGACGAAGGGTCGATGATGCAGGATTTACCAACCCCGCCGGCTCCTAGTCCGTTAACGTCGATCACATAACACTGAAACTGGGCCGCAGTGGCGCGCGCAATCGCAAGCTCCGCGTCGCGGTCAGTGGTGCCTGTCAGAACCGGGTGCAACAAGACTTCGACACCCTGACTGGTAAGCTGACGGGTCGTTTCCGGGAACCAGATGTCATAACAGATCGACAGACCAAACCGACCGACTTCAGGCACGTCGAACACACAAAATCCTGTTCCGGCTTCAACGCCTGCTTCATATGGGCGGAAAGGAAACATTTTGCGGTATGTCGCGACTGTTTCGCCCTGCGGATTGATGACGGTTGACGTGTTGTAGATCTTGCCGTCTTCGGTTTTTTCAAACATTGACCCTGGTATAAGCCAAATCTTGTGTTTGATTGCAGCTTCGCGAAAGCGGTGGATCGTATCATTTTCAAGCGGTAGGGCGAACCTGCTCAACGGCCCAAAGGCTGCCAACTCGCTGAACAATACCATCTGAGTCCAAGGGAAGCGCGCCATGAGAACGTCGAGACGATGGATCATTCCATCCACGTTTGGCTGCAGTGCATTTACATACATTTGCACACCGGCAATTGCGAATGGCGTCATTCAGGTCGTTCTCCGTCAAAAAATTTCCACATCGGTCCAGACTACTCTGCTTTTGAAGGGAAGAACAGTTAAGTATCTAAGACAAGTATACTTACCAAATTTGAATATGCACAGCGAATGCATTTCCGCAAATTCGACACGTGACCATTCTAAGCACGGGCGAGCTTGTCTGAAAACGTGCTTCTGACTAGAAATTTCCTCCGAAATCTGCATCCTGTCAGGTAAATGATCGGGGGGGGTCGACATGCGTTATCTTGCTGCTTTTATCCTATTTCTCGGATTTGTACTTCCAGCCACTGCTCAGGATCGCGCCTCTACGGTGCTTGTTCTGGATGGATCCGGTTCGATGTGGGGGCAAGTTGATGGAACCGCCAAGATCACCATTGCACAGGAAGTGATCGACGATCTGTTGCAAACACTTCCGACGGATCAAGCCCTTGGTCTGACCGTCTATGGGCATCGTCGCAAAGGAGACTGCACGGATATCGAAACGCTGGTCGCACCGAGGTCAGGAACTCAGTCAGCGATCTCGACGGCGGTAAATGCGATCAAGCCTAAGGGCAAGACACCGATGACGGATGCGGTCATCGCGGCCGCGCAATCGCTTCGATATACCGAAGAAAAGGCGACTGTGATCCTTGTGTCGGACGGAATCGAAACCTGCAACCCAGATCCTTGTGCGGCCGCCCGCGCGCTTGAGGCGGCGGGCGTGGATTTCACCGCCCACGTGATCGGATTCGATATCAATGACCCCGAAGCCATGGCGCAAATGCAATGTCTGGCAGCGGAAACCGGGGGCACTTTCCGGTCGGCCGCTGACGCAAGCGAACTTGGGGCCGCGTTGGTCGAAATTGCATCGACACCCAAGCCGGAGCCCGAACCGGTCACCATTTCGTTTCGTGCGACATTGGGCAAAGGCGGCCCGGTGATCGGTGAAGGACTGGTCTGGGGCTTCACACCTGAAGGCACCGGCGGTCAGACTGCACCCACCGGCACCACGCAGCTTGATTTGTTGCCCGGTGACTATACCGTTTCCGTTTTGCGACTTGAAGATGAGGCGGCAACTGAAACTGGCTTCAGCGTCACCGATCAGGCAAAGACTGTCACGCTTGAATTGCCAGAAATCACCCATCGGGCGTCATTGGAAGCAGTCGACACAGCCCCTATCGGATCGACGATTGAGGTCGCTTGGGATGCCGAGATCGGCGAGAATGATTATGTCACGGTCGTGCCCCCAGATGCAGAACCCGGAACCTATCGCAATTACACCTATATCTCGAAAGGCAATCCCTTGCCTCTGACACTGCCGCTGACGCCCGGCACGTATGAACTGCGTTACATCCGAAGCGGCAAAGGCAGGCCGGCAGTTACAGCAACTCGTCCGATAGATGTTTCCGATCTGACCGTCACTCTGGAGGCCGCTAATGACGTGGCGGCAGGGGCAGTTCTGGATGTCAAATGGGATGGTCCGGGTTATAAAAATGATTACATAGCAATCACAGTGCCAGACGCGGACGATAACGCCTACGAGAAGTATGCCTATACCAACCGCGGCAATCCTGCCGAAGTCACAAGCCCGATCGAGCCGGGAACCTACGAGCTTCGCTATGTCGCCCAAGGTAATCCCGTGCGTGTTCTGGCCCGTCGTCCAGTCGAAGTCTTGCCAGTCAGCGCATCACTGACAGCCCCAGATCAAGTTGTCGCTGGGGCTGCTGTCGATGTTGAATGGGTGGGGCCGGACAACAAGAATGACTATATCTCGGTTGCCGCGCCGGATCAGGACCCAAATAAATACCTCAACTATACCTATGCGAACCGCGGCAACCCGCTATCGGTAACGATGCCACTTGATCCGGGCACGTATGAACTGCGCTATATCGCCCATGGTAACCCCGCCAAAATCATCGCGACTCGACCGGTCACGGTCGTAGCAGCGCAAGTCACGCTTGAGGCGCAACCTGATGCCATCGCCGGGTCGCATATCGATGTTACTTGGGATGGCCCCGACAACAAGAACGACTACATCTCAGTGGCGTCAGCCGATCAGGCGCCGAACAAGTATGTGGCTTATGCCTATACTCAGCGGGGCAATCCGGCATCGGTGAAGATGCCGCTTGATCCGGGCACTTATCAGCTTCGTTACATCGCTCATGGCAATCCAGCGAAGGTGTTGGCCACGCGTGAGATCACGATCAATGCAGCTCAGGTTGCGCTTGAAGCTGCTGACAGTGCCGAAGCCGGGGCCACAATAGACGTCACTTGGGAAGGGCCGGATAACAGGAACGACTATGTCTCGGTGGCGGCGCCGGACCAGCCGGTCAATAAATATACGTCTTATGCCTATACCAGCCGTGGCAATCCATCGAAGGTCAAACTGCCACTTGAGCCGGGGACCTATCAGTTGCGATATATTGCACACGGAAACCCGCAACGTATTCTCGCAACGCGTGAGATCGGCATTGTTGGTGCCACTGTGGTGCTTGATGCGCCTGAAACAGCAGTCTTGGGGACCGAGATTGATGTGTCCTTTGTTGGCCCTGCCAACAAAAATGATTTCGTATCAGTGGCAGTCATCGGGTCAGAACTTGGCAAACATTTGCACTATCAATATGCCAATCGCAGCAATCCCGTTCGTTTGAAGGTTCCAGTTGAAACCGGCACTTACCTGATCCGCTATGTCGCCCATGGCAACCCGCAGAAGGTACTCGCACGACGCATGTTGAAAGTCGTCGAAGCCAGCGCGGCTGTTGTCGAAGAAGCCGTGCTTGAGGCCGCAGACTCTGCCGCATCCAGCGAGCAGATCGAGGTGTTCTGGGTTGGGCCGGACGGTGAAGCCGATTTGATCGCGATCAAGAAGATCGGATCAGATGCGGTTGAAGCTTCGGTGGCGACGGCCAGCGGCAATCCAGCAATGTTGCAATTGCCGAGCGAGCCGGGCGACTACATGCTGCATTATATTTCAGGACAGGGCCAAAACTCGATCGGCAGACGCCCACTGACCGTAAACTGACGCCTGCGGTATGCATGGACAAGAAAGTTAAGAACCGAAGACCTGCCGTTTATCCAGACGAGCGCGGTGTCCGATCGCTTGCGGGTTTTCTGGGATGACGCGGCGGACCGGCACGCCGGATTAACCAAGCAGCCCCCAAAAGGTCGGGAATGCCGACCAATGCGCGTCGCAAGTTCGAGTATTTTGACTGCCCACCTTGGCGTGCCTGATGGGATACCGACACAGTCTGCACCTCCCACCCTTCGCGCAACATCATGGCGGGCATGAACCGGTGGATGTGATTAAACCATGGCAGGTCGAAATATGCCTCGCGGCGGAACGCTTTCAGTCCGCACCCGGAATCGCGCACACCATCCTTCAACAGCGCCACGCGGATCGCATTGGCAGCCCGTGATGCCCAACGTTTCGCCGATGTGTCCTGGCGCCCAACGCGCTGCCCCTGCACCAGCCCCAATGCCTCGCAGTCTTCTACCAGAAACGGGGCCAGCAAGATCGGTATCTGATCGGGCGGGTTTTGCCCGTCACCATCCAGTGTCACGATGATCGTACCACGCGCAGCGCGCACGCCCCGCCGGATCGATGCCGACTGTCCGACGCTTTGATCGTTTTGCAACCAGGTGAGCCAGTCATGGGCAGATGCCAGTCGCATCAGGGCATGATGGGTGCCGTCTGTTGATCCGTCGTCAACTACAATGACTTCGAAAGCCTGACCATGCAGAACTTGCCCAACCTGTTCGACAAGCGGGCTGATCGCAACAACTTCATCACGTGCCGGGATGACGACACTGATCTCTGGGTTGGGTCTGGTCATGAGGATGACTCCGATTTGGGGGCGTCAGCGACCCGCCAGATGGCGTGCGGCGCGTTGCGGAACAGTATTTCACGATAAGGCGGCCAGATTGGTCCCACCTCGCCCGGGCGGCCAATGATGACCCCGTCCGGGTGATTGGCCTGCCAGACGGGTAAGTCAGCAGGGTCAATGATTTCGGCGACCGGAGAAGTCAGGCGACCAGCAAAGTTAAACTCGGCGTTATACTGACGACCAACATAGGCAATACCTGCCTCCTGATAGGGGGTGACGATGCTGGCGATCTTCTTGGTGTCAAACACATCGTGAATGGCGCTGACGCCAATTAGAATGTTTAGCGACAAGATAGTGCCAAGGGACAGGATAACCGGACCAGACAGGCCCCCTTTGTGCACAGCCAGCCAGCAAACTGCCAGCATGAACAATCCCCAGGCCAACAGGTTGGTCGTTGGCTCTAACAACAGTGCTGCCGATCCCAGATCAATCAACCCCGCACCGGATAGAACTGCGACGATGGCGGCCATCAGCAAAGGTATTATAGCGACCACCGGACGGGTTGAGGTGCCTTGAGGCAGCAACCGAGCCACGATCAAGGCGACAGCAGGAAGGTCGGGTACAAGGTAGTGCACCTGTTTTCCGCTGATCAAACTGAACAGCACCAACGCCGATGTTGCCCAGATTGCAGCCAGACTCAGCCCAGCGTCGCGCCATCGCGCTTTGACAGCGGCTTGCCAAACCGCTGGCACGAAGAACCAAGGAAACAAAAGCAGTGGAAGAAGGGCAGTGAACCACCACCACGGACGGGCATGGGCAAATGAACTGCTGATCCGCCCTGCGCTTTGCGTCCAAAGAATTTCGTCACGATAAGCTGGACCACCGGTCAGGATCGCAGGCACCAGCCAAAGCGCCACAACTCCAAGTGCGGTGGCCAAGGCGATACCAACGCCAGATGCCGTCCACCGCCAACTGCAATCACGCCATGATCTTGCCCAAAAGGGCACCAGAACCATTGCTGGGCCGACGTGAACAAGTATAACCGGCCCTTTCGCAAGCACACCCATCGCCAACGCAGCCCCAACGCCCACCCACCAGCGGCGATCCCCGGTATCAACCGCATTCACCAAGGCCAGCATCCCGGCAAGTGCCGCAGTCGCTAACAAGGCGTCGAACATTGTCAATCCACCCGATACGGAGAAGATGGTCATCGCAGCCAGCACCATGATAGTGCGCGACCCGATGGATGGGTCATCGGGCCAAAGTTTGGTTGCCAACCGTCCTGTCAACAAGATGGCAAGCACAGCAAACAGCGGTCCGACCAATCGCGCCGTCAATTCGGAAACTCCACTGAACATCCAGATCAGATTGATGGCCCAGAACAGAAGGGGGGGTTTATGTGTGTAAATGTCGTAGTTTTTGGTTGGAACAAAGTAATTGCCGCTTTGCCACATCTCCCATGCAACGGCGACATAGCGTGTCTCGTCAATCGGGGTCAGGGGGCGCAGCAACGTTCCAGCCACTGCGACCAGAAAAAAGGCGATAAGGGTCCAGCGCGCGGCTATAATCGGTCTCATGACGAGGCCATTCCGCGTCGGCGTCTGATCAGGATCAGGTTTCGCACATAGACGATCAAACCGGTTGCCTGGCCAAGTATGAATACAGGATCTTGGCGCCAGATGGCATAGGACAGCAAGGTCAGGCCACCGGCGAGACTAAACCACCAGAATGCTAGCGGCACAACGCTTTCGCCCCGCCGCTCACTGACGATCCACTGAACCAGAAATCTGGATGTAAAAAGCGCTTGTCCCAGAAAACCGATCCCAAGCCATATTGTGCTGACTGACATGAAAATCTCACCTTTGCCAACCGGCGGGCATTGCCGGCGGCAGGCTGATCGCATCACCACCTTACCGATTGCTGACGGATGCCCTATTGTGGCGAAAAATGGATGAAGATCTGAATGCGATTGTTGGTTGTCGAAGATGAGCGCGATTTGGCTGGCGCCGTGGCCGATCATTTGAGGGCCGCGGGCCACGCCGTGGATACGACCGGGGTCCTGCAAGACGCGCTGGCCGCAGTGCGCACCACGGCTTATGATCTTGTGCTTCTTGATTTGCACTTGCCCGATGGTGACGGCTTGTCGTTGGTACGTGATTTGCGCAACCGGTCTGTCGAGACACCCGTTCTGATCGCCACCGCACGTGATCGTATCATGGAGCGTATCGCGGGGTTGGAAGCAGGGGCCGATGATTACCTTGTCAAACCTTATGATCTGGACGAAATGGTTGCGCGTATCGCCGCCATCCTACGCCGGGCAGACAGCAGCCGGGCAGCCCTGCGTCAGTTCGGGCCGATCAGCGTGGTTCCTGCGACTAAAACCGTACTTAAGGATGGTCTGCCGGTGGGACTGACTGCGAAGGAGTGGGAAATACTGGACAGGCTCAGCCGACGTCCGGGCGTCACCGTCGCGAAAACCGAATTCGAAGACGCACTCTATGGGTTTGGCAACGAAGTCGAAAGCAATGCAATCGAGGCCCATATCAGTCGTATGCGTGCAAAACTCGGGCGTGGTGCAATCGAGACTGTGCGGGGTTTTGGGTATCGGATGGGGCAGGGATGAGCGCGCGCAAAAGTCTGGCGCGACGCTTGTCGCGCTTTGTAATATTGGGGTTTGCCGCGATTTGGCTGCTTGCGCTTGTTGCCACAGCTGTGGTGCTGCGCCATGAGCAGCAGGAACTTGCAGACACAATTATTCGGGAAACTGCGCAGATATACCTGCCGGCCATGGTCGCAGATTACCGGGTTGCGCAAGACGCGGGGGCTACTTTTCCAGTCGAAATTGGGCATAATCCCCGGTTTGACAAACGCAATGTAATTGAAGCGGACGATGCCGGTTTGGTCTACCGCCTGCTTGACCGGTCGGGGGCGGTTCTGATGATTTCGTTAGGCGGAGGGGAAGTCGAATTTCCTCCATTGGGTACAACTGGCTTTTCGGATGTCGTCAGCCACAAGTTTTATACGACATCACAGAACAGCGAAGGCTTTGTGATGCAAGTGGGTGATCCGCTGAGGGAACGATCGGCTGCCTATCTTGAAAGTTTGACGACGCTGTTCATTCCGATGGTCGCCATTCTTCCTTTGGCATATCTGACTGTGATGTGGATTGCGCAGCGCGCGCTAGCCCCGCTTGAACGGATGCGCGACGAAATTGAAGCGCGCAATGATGCTCGCCTTGATCCGATTGATGCAGGTGATCAGCCTGCCGAGTTGCGTGCGATTACTGCCACCTTGA
This sequence comes from Aliiroseovarius sp. F47248L, assembly GCF_023016085.1. Taxonomy (NCBI): domain Bacteria; kingdom Pseudomonadati; phylum Pseudomonadota; class Alphaproteobacteria; order Rhodobacterales; family Paracoccaceae; genus Aliiroseovarius; species Aliiroseovarius sp. F47248L. The sequence goes on from NZ_JALKBF010000001.1 coordinate 409,109, forward strand.
ACGGCTTTATGATCCGACTGTCACAAGCGCTGGACGGTGAACGCGCCTTCGCGACCAATGCTGCGCACGAATTGCGCACACCAGTTGCTGTCGCGCTGGCTCAAACCCAGAGAATGCGCGCCGAGGTTGGGGAAGACGATGCAGGCAGGCTGGCGGCAATTGAAGAGGCGCTTAAGCGGATGAGCCGTCTGGTTGAGCGGCTACTGCAGCTTGCACGTGCAGAGGCTGGGATCGGACTGTCTGAGGACGCCCATGACCTTGGCAAATTGATGGATGTTGTTCTGAGCGAAAGTCAAAGAAATCCCGATCGTCAGACCCGTCTGAGGGTCGTGCGGCCTGATCAGCCAGTGCTTTCAAAACTCGACCCTGACGCATTTGCGATGATCGCGGGTAACCTGATTGATAATGCTTTTCAACACGCGCCACCGGACACTTTGATCGAAGTTGAATTGACACAATCCGGTATGCTGCGGATTGCAAATGACGGGCCTGTTTTTTCGCAAGCCGAACTTGAGCTTTTGCCACGCCGCTTTCAGCGAGGGACGAAAGGTTCGGACGGATTTGGGCTGGGCCTTTATATCGCCAACAAGATCGCGCGTCATTCGGGTGGCCGACTGATCCTTAAATCACCGGCCAGTGGAAAGGGTAGGGGATTTGAAGCAAGTTTCGTCGCACCATTAGATAATCCGAAAACCACGTACAGTTGACCCAGCGCGAACGCCGAAAGTGAGCGAGAGAAATGGTGGTGCCATAGGCCCAGTGCGCTGCAGGTAGGTGGACCGACCGGGGCAGTAGCTGAAAAAAGTTTCATCGTTCAGTATCGGTGCAGCCTGGTGAGCTGAGAACCGTGTGGTTAGAAAATATTTTTGAATAACAACGGTATATGCGTCTCGTTCCACAACGCATTCAAACAATGCACTTTTCCTGTGAAGCAAGAGCGCGGGCAAATCACTGCTTTCTTTGATCCAAGTCAATAGGTCGCACACTTGTCGGGTTTAAACACGATGTCAGAGCCAGCAACCAGCGAGCGAGTCGTCATATGTCTGCATCACCCACCAGACGCGCCTTCCTGAAAGGCAAGGTTCAAGAGGCCCCTCGCCAGCGGCCCCCTGGCGCGGGTCCAGAGGCAGAGTTCCATGACGCCTGCACCCAGTGTGGTGAATGCGCGACGGCCTGCCCCGAAGGCATCATTATGAAAGACGCGGGCGAACGCCCGTTCCTGGATTTCAACGCCGGGGCTTGCACGTTCTGCCATGCCTGCACCGATGCCTGTGACTTTGGCGCGCTGACGCCAGAGAACGAATGGCTGTGGCGCGGGGATGTGGGCAGCGACTGCCTGTCGATGAACGGCGTAAACTGCCGCTCTTGCGAAGACCTTTGCGACCAACGCGCGATCGGATTTCAGTTGCAATCCGAAGGCCGCGCCCAGCCGGTGCTGGACGAAGCCCTGTGCAATGGCTGTGGGGGCTGTTCGACGGCCTGCCCCGTCGGGGCCATTTCCTTCAAGAAGATCAAATCAGAAACGGAAGTTCGCCCATGATGAACGTCTGTGGCTATCTGGTACACACGATGCCAGATTTGGCCGAGACAGTCATAACCGCGATTGACGCCACCCAGCGAGTGAAGTGCATGCCTACAAAGACGGTCGCGTCGTTTTGAACTTAGAAGACACGCCAGATATGCGTGCATCCGACCAGATCAGGGAGATGCACCAGATCCCCGGCGTTTTGACCATCACCCTGATAAATCACCATTTCGAAGAACACGACGGCGTCTCTGCCGCCGCTTCGACGACCAAGTACTAATCGGCAGACAAACCATCTAGATGACTTTATCCTGCGACCTTAATTGAAGGCCGGCGCCGCCGCCGCGACCGCCTCGGCCGCAGGTAATCACGCTGCCCAATGGCGCTATGGCGCAACCCAATTCTCCCGATATCCGGTGGGACAAGGCGGCGTGTCGGTTCTGCCGCACAAGCTGTTCGGTGCTTGTGGACGTCAAACACGGCCGCGCCGTGGCCACGTAAGGCAACACGGAAACCTCGGTGAACCGTGGTCTAAACTACATCAAGGGCTATTTCCTGTCCAAAAACATGCTTGGCGCCGACCGCCTAACCACGCCGCTACTGCGCAAGTCGAAAGGCGTTTACGACAAGAGGGGCCAATTTGAGCCGGTCAGCTAGGAGGAAGTCTTCTACGTGGTGGCCGATAAGTGGAAAGCCTGCCTGAGGGAAAAAAGCCCGACCATCTGCCCAGACCAGGCACCGAAAACCTTGCCGCCCCCGGTGGCTATCTGCCGGGCACGGAAGGCTTGAAGGGCCCTTCGATGGATGGCGGCTTCACGCCCTCTTTCAACCTGCCCGGTATAGGAGGGTCAGGACAATGAGCGAGAAAGCCGCCCTTTCTGTTGGGCAAGAGGCCATTCAGGACCAAGGCTAGTGGCTGGCCAATCGGTTCTTGATCCTACGTCGCCTGTCACAGGCTTCCTTCCTTGGTCTGTACTTTCTTGCCCGTGGTTCGGGGTCTGGTCGGTGAAAGGCAATTTGGCCGGGTCGTAGACCCTTGATTTCCTGCCGTTGACCGACCCGTCTGTCCTGCTGCGAGGGATGGTCGCCCAACACTGGCCCGAGATGACGGCCATCATTGGTGCGCTGATTGTTGGCGTGACCTATGCGCTGATTGGCGGGCACGTCAATTGTAGTTGGGTCTGCCCGATCAACCTGGTGACCGACAGCGCCCACTGGCTGCACGACAAGCTGGGCTTTGCCAAAGGCTGGCAACCCAAACGGTATACGCGTTACTGGGTGTTGGGTATGGTGCTGATCGTGTCCGCCCTGACTGGCACCAATGCCTGGGAGTTTGTGAACCCGATTTCCATTCTGCATCGTGGTCTGATTTTCGGGATGGGTTTTGCCTGGACCTTTGTTCTTGCCGTCTTGCCGTTCGATGTGTTCGTGTCGCGCCGAGGATGGTGCGGACAGCTGTGCCCGGTCGGCACGTTCTAGGGTCTGCTGGATCACGGATCAGTCCTCAGAGTCAGTGCGGTGAACCGCGCCGAATGCGACGACTGTATGGACTGTCTTGCGGTCTGCCCCGAAATGCAAGTGATCACCCCTGCGCCAGCCCGCGCGGCACGCCGGCCTAAACAACGTCAATCCGACGCCAATCGCGTGGCCTGAGACACAAGAATACGGGAGATGCCCAAATGAAAAAGCATCCCTTGATCAGCGTGATCGTCGTCCCGACGCTTCTGGCCTCCGTTGCCGTCGCGCAAATTACCGGTGGCGTCAGATACTGCGTGGGGCTGATGTATCTGCCCCTGTTGTTGTCAAGGACGTGTTACACCAGAAAGAAATCCGATTTGCACGCAATTATCGCCAGCAACCACCTTTGGTGCCGCACTCGATCGACCAGTATCAGATCGACCTAAGAGCCAACCGATGCCCGTCTTGCCATGACTGGACCGTGGCTGATGTTCATCGGGCGCCGACGCCTTCCATGACCCATTATCTGGATCGGGAAGGCAATCAGATGGACACAATCGCTGGCACACGTTGGTGCTGCAAACAGTGTCACGTGCCAGAGGCCGACACACCCGAACTGGTCGACAACACATTCAAACCGTCGAACTGAAACCGGATTAACATCGAAGAGGATAAGGGGCATGTCTAATACAAACCCCGGTTTCATCCGCTGAACATGGCGTAAATTCTGGTCGCCAGCAGGGGCAGTTTCCTTTGGTGTCATTCTGGTTGCAGGCTTTGCCGCCGGAGTTCTTTTCTGGGGCGACTTTCACTGGACGCTTGAAATGACCAATACCGAGAAGCTCTGCATCTGGTGCCATGAGATGGAATTTAACGTCTATGCCGAGTATCAGGGCACAGTTCACCAAAACAACAGCTCTGGCGTGCGGGCGACCTGCCTAGATTGTCAGGTGCCCAAGGATTGGGGCCCGAAGATCGTGCGCAAGATACAAGCGTTGAAAAAGCTTTACGGCCACTTCATCGCCAGATCCATCTGAACGCGCGAGAAGTTCGAAGATCACCGGTTTGTCACGGCGACGCGTGAGTGGCATCGCATGAAGACGACTGACTCCAAGGCGTTGCGCATGAGTTGTCGGAAAACTGGGAAAAAAGCTGTCAGGAATTGTCGAACCAGCTAGCGGCTGAAGGCGGCTTGAGTTTTCCCAATGGGCGCGTTGTGGCCGATGCGAAGGAAGTGTTGGACGGATATCTGTCAGGGAGGTCGAACTAGGACTTCTCGCACCCACCAATAACAAAACGGCGCGCTGATCTCAGCGCGCCGTTCTTCATTTATATGATTTTATCAGTTCAAAACCGCATCCGTAATTGCGCTGGTCCAAGCACCTTCTGGCTCTTTGGTGATCACCGGATCAGAACCGCCGGTCAACAATGTCTCGACCGTCCGCTCATACGCGGCGGGGTCCAGCGCGCCGTTTGATCCTGCGGTCAGTTTGGCAATCTCGCCCATCATGCGCACCTGATGCTTTTCGGTCTGCGCACCGGTTTCGTCATATTCCAGAACGATCATCGCAGCATCTTCCGGGTTTTCCTCGGCCCATTTCCAGCCTTTCATCGACGCGCGCACAAAGCGTTCCATCTTGTCGACAAAGGCCTCGTCGCTCAAGTTTTCTTCCATGACGTAAAGACCATCTTCCAGCGTTGCGACGCCTTGGTCTTCGTATTTGAAGGTGATCAACTCTTCTGGCGTGACACCCGCGTCGATAACCTGCCAGTATTCGTTATAGGTCATCGTCGAGATGCAATCGGCCTGACGTTGCAGAAGGGGATCGACGTTGAAGCCTTGCTTCAGAACTTCGACGCCATTCTCGCTGGCTCCATCAGTCGCGACGCCCATTTTGGACATCCAGCTCATGAACGGGAACTCGTTACCGAAGAACCAGACGCCAAGCGTGCGGTTGGTCAGATCATCGGGGCTTTCGATGCCGACGTCACCCCAGCAGGTCAGCATCATGCCGGACGAAGCGAAAGGCTGTGCAATATTGACAAGCGGCAGACCTTTTTCACGCGCGGCAAGTGCGGCAGGCATCCATTCAACAATTACATCTGCGCCGCCACCAGCAATAACCTGCGTGGGGGCGATGTCAGGCCCACCGGGCAGGACGGTGACGTTCAAATCTTCTTCGGTATAGAACCCTTGGTCCAACGCGACATAATAGCCCGCGAACTGGGATTGTGTGACCCATTTAAGCTGCAAAGTGACGTCATCTGCCGCCATTGCGGTGCCCGACGCAAGCGCCAGGGTTGTGGCCCCGATCACTGTTTTGATATTCATGTCTCTCTCCTTGTTGAACTTATGTTTTTTAGTCTTAGCTCAGCCTCGTTGGGATGGGTGCCAGAATGTCACCTTCTTTTCGAACCATGCAACCACACCATAGAAAAGCGTGCCTGCCAATGCTGCGACAACGATCTCGGCCCAAACCAGATCAATTGACAAGCTGCCGACTCCGGTTGAGATGCGAAATCCCATTCCGCGGGTGGGCGACCCAAAGTACTCGGCCACAATTGCACCGATCAGGGCGAGCGTGGCACCGACCTTCAAACCGTTGAAGATAAAGGGCATAGCGGCCGGAATGCGCAGCTTCCACAGAGTTTTGAAATACCCAGCGGCATATGTCTTCATCAGGTCGCGCAGCATTGCATCAGTTTCGCGCAACCCCTGAACCGTGTTCACGAGCACGGGGAAGAACACCATAACAACCACGACGGCGGCTTTCGAATGCCAGTCAAAACCGAACCAGCTGACCAGGATCGGAGCCACACCCACAATTGGCAGCGCCGCAACAAAGTTGCCGATGGGTAGAAGACCGCGCGTCAAAAACGGCGATCGGTCTATCAGGACGGCCACGACGAACGCAGCAGCTGCGCCGATGAAATACCCACGCAATGCACCTTTCAGAACGGTTTGAGTGAAATCTTCCCACAACATCCCGGTTGATTTGGCAAATGTGTCCGCGACAGCTGAGGGTGGGGGTAGAATTGCAGCCGAGACGTTGAAGGCATGGACCAGGGCTTCCCATGCCACCACGATGGTCAGACCGAAGATCACGGGCACCACAAACCGCACAAGCCTTGTCTCGGACCACTTCGACCGAACCATCGCGACATTTGCGGCCCAAGCTGCCAGCCAGAAGATGACGGCAATCATCAACCAATTCATGAGCACATCCCCATCCGTCGCAACAGTATTTGTTGCGTTCGGTCAACTAGGGTGACAAGCACACCTGCCAGAATAGCCGCGGCAAACAGTGCCGCCCAGATTGCCAGAGGTGTACCAAACTGATCGCCGATCAGGATGCGGGCACCAAGGCCGCTGATTGCACCCGTCGGAAGTTCACCGACGATAGCGCCGACAAGGGCGGCGGCAATACCGATCTTGAGCGATGTAAACAGATAGGGCAGGGAGGCAGGCACCCTCAATTTCATGAAACGCTGCACGCCCGACGCGCTGTAGGTTTTCAACAAATCCATCTGTTCGGCGGTGGGGGATCGCAGACCTTTTACCATACCGACCAGGACCGGAAAGAAGCACAGGTAAGACGAGATCAGCGCCTTTGGAAAGCCGCGCCCCTCGATCCCCACTTGCGACGACAGGACGATGATCATCGGGGCCAGCGCCACGATGGGAATGGCCTGGGATATGATGGCCCAGGGCATCACCGACATCTCGATCACACGCGACTGTACAATGGCAACCGCGCCAACTATTCCGATCGTCGTGCCAAGAAGAAACCCCCAGAAGGTTGATTGCAGCGTAATCCAACCGTGATAGATCAGCGATCGTTTCGACCATGTGCGGCCTTTAAAGACCATCGCGCCTGTGGTTTTCCACAGCTCTTGACCGACCTGTGTCGGGGTGGGAAGGCGTGGTCGCTCTAGGCTGTAGCCGTCGGAAATGTGATCCCTGTTCTTTACCATCAACACCCAGCTTGACATGTCGCGCCGTTCGACCGCCGAAGGGGGATCTATCGTGGCGCCCGAGCGTTCGGCCTGATCCAGCGCGACACGAATGTTCATGGGGGCGACGGCCAAATACCAGATGACGACCATGGCGGCCAATACGGTCAGAACGGAAAGTGCAGTTTTAGTCATAAGAGTGTCCTGCCCGCAGCCCTTCGCGCACCCGGTGGGCCACATCCAGAAACGCCTGCGTGTCGCGAATATCGAGTGGGCGAACCGCAGGCAGCGGATTCTCGATCACATCCGATATCCGACCAGGACGAGGCGACATGACGACGATTTTGGTTGATAGATATACCGCTTCGGGGATCGAGTGGGTGACGAAAGCAATCGTCTTCTGCGTCTTGGCCCACAGCTTCAAAAGCTGTTCGTTCAAGTGGTCGCGCACAATCTCGTCCAGCGCGCCAAAGGGTTCGTCCATCAACAGAATGTCCGCGTCAAACGCCAGCGCACGCGCGATCGAGGCGCGTTGTTGCATCCCACCAGACAGCTGCCACGGGAATTTCTTCTCAAACCCGTCCAGTTCGACCAGTTCGAGAACGCGTTTGATGCGCGCATCCTGATCGGCTTTGGCATAGCCCATGATCTCAAGCGGCAAGCGGATGTTCTTGCCGATTGTGCGCCACGGGTAAAGTCCGGCATGCTGGAAAACATAGCCATAGGCGCGCGATTTACGCGCCTCGCGTGCCGACACACCATTCACCGTGATCGAGCCACCTGTGGGCTCCTCCAAGTCAGCCATGCAGCGCAGGAACGTTGTCTTTCCACAGCCCGACGGGCCGATGAAGCTGACGAAATCGCCCTTGTTGATATCCAGCGATACGTCTTTGAGCGCATGAACCGGGCCGTCATTGGTCTGAAAGGTCAGTGAGAGATTCTCGGCCTTAATCGCCGTTTCTGTGTTCAACTTAGACCCCAGTCGCCGGAATGCCGGTGCGCTTGACCGGCTGTGGCGCGGTCAGTTCTTTCCATTTGCTGAGTGCGGTGTTGACCGTCGCATTCGGTTCGCGTTCGACAAACTTGCCGTGGCCTTCCTGCGTCTTGATCTCGCCGTCATGCACAGCAACCTGTCCGCGTGTCAGCGTGAAGCGGGGCAGGCCTTTGACCTTGTGACCTTCGAACACGTTATAGTCGATAGCCGATTGTTGGTTGCCTGCCGTGATGGTCTTTTCTTTCTCGGGATCCCAGACAACAAGATCGGCATCCGCCCCCACCAGAACAGCGCCTTTCTTGGGATAGCAATTCAGGATTTTGGCGATGTTGGTCGAGGTGACGGCGACAAATTCGTTCATCGTCAGGCGCCCCGTGGCCACGCCGTTTGTCCAAAGCATCGGCATCCGATCCTCAAGCCCGCCGGTGCCGTTTGGGATTTTGGTGAAATCCCCAACGCCATATCGTTTCTGCTCCGTTGTAAACGCGCAGTGGTCCGTCGCAACAACCGACAAGCTGCCCGATTGCAGACCGGCCCACAGGCTGTCTTGGTGTTGTTTGTTGCGGAAGGGCGGCGACATCACGCGACGCGCGGCATGGTCCCAATCTTTGTTGAAATACTCGCTTTCATCCAGTGTCAGGTGCTGGATCAGCGGCTCACCCCAAACGCGTTTGCCCTGCATGCGGGCGCGGCGGATCGCTTCGTGGCTTTCCTCGCAGGACACATGCACGACATAGAGCGGTGCACCGGCCATGTCGGCAATCATGATCGCGCGGTTGGTGGCCTCCCCTTCGACCTGAGAGGGGCGGGAATAGGCATGTGCTTCAGGCCCCGTGTTGCCCTCGGCCAGCAGCTTGGCGGAGAGTTCCGCGACCACATCGCCGTTTTCAGCATGGACCATCGGGGTCGCGCCCAGCTCGGCCAGACGGTTGAACGAGGCGAAGAGCTCGTCGTCATTCACCATCAGCGCGCCCTTATAGGCAAGGAAGTGCTTGAACGTGTTGATGCCGCGTTCCTGAACGACGGTTTTCATGTCGTCGAACACTTGCTCGCCCCACCACGTGACCGCCATATGGAACGAGTAGTCGCAGTTCGCGCGGGTCGATTTATTGTCCCAGCGTTTCAACGCGTCCAGCAGGCTTTCCCCTTGGTTTGGCAGAGCGAAATCGACAACCATCGTGGTGCCACCGGCCAGCGCCGCCCGCGTGCCGCTTTCGAAATCATCCGAGGAATAGGTGCCCATGAACGGCATTTCGAGGTGCGTGTGCGGGTCGATCCCGCCGGGCATGACGTAACAACCGGTGGCGTCGAGCGTCTCGTCGCCCTTCAGGTCCGGCCCGATCTCGATGATCTTGCCACTGTCGATCAGGACGTCTGCTTTGTAAGTGAGGTCCGCTGTTACGACAGTGCCGTTTTTGATGACTTTGGTCATTTGGGGACTCCTTGTTTATTCATCGCGCGCAATAATCACGTTCTCGCTGATTATTGCTGTTCCAGGGTTCATCCGGATTCCCGATCCAGGATTGTCGATTAGAAACCGGGCTGCTTCTTCAATGGTATCAAAAGAAATGGCATGGGTTTTCTCGTTGTTTGGTCGGTTTTTTAGATAGCAGTCATACTGAGCTTTCCCTGTCGAGCGAGATTTAACTTTGTATGCAACCTGACCTGTGTCAGCGCTATATATTTTCACTCCACAATCTCCGCCGTTTCCAACACCGCGTGCATCAGCACATCCGTGCCAGCCGCCGCCCATTCCTTGGAAATGTCCTCTGCCTCGTTATGGGATAGTCCGTCCACACAGGGGCACATGATCATAGCGGTGGGATAAATCTCGTTGATCCAGCAGGCGTCGTGGCCTGCACCCGAGACGATATCCATGTGGCTATAGCCCAGTTCTTTCGCGGCATTGCGCACGGCTTTCACGCAGCCTTCGTCAAAGGCGGGCGGGTCGAAGGTGCCGACCATCTCCCAGCTCATTTCCACGCCGATATCCGCACAGAGCTTCGGCGCACGTTCGTCAAACTCGGCGATCATCGCGTCGATCACCTCTTGCAGGTGCGAGCGGAAATCGACGGTGCAGACGACCTTGCCGGGGATGATGTTGCGCGAGTTCGGGTAGACGTCGATATGGCCAATCGCCCCCACCGCGTTGGGCTGGTGTTTCATCGCGATCTCATGGACCAGCTCGGTGATCAGCGCCAAACCACGTCCTGCGTTGATCCGCATGGGCATGGGGGTCGAGCCTGTGTGGCTTTCCTTGCCGATGATGGTCACTTCCAGCCAGTTCAGACCTTGGCCGTGGGTAACGACACCGATGTCTTTGCCCTCTGCTTCCAGAATGGGGCCTTGTTCAATGTGCAGCTCGAACATCGCGTGCATTTTGCGTGCGCCGACTTGCTCGTCGCCGACCCAACCGATGCGCTTCAGTTCATCTCCGAATTTCTTGCCCTCGGCATCCTCCCGGTCATAGGCCCAGTCTTGCGCGTGCTTTCCGGCAAACACGCCAGAGGCCAGCATGGCAGGGGCAAAGCGCGTGCCTTCTTCGTTGGTCCAGTTGGTCAGAACAATCGGGTGTTTGGTTTTGACGCTCAGGTCATTCATCGTCCGGATGGCCTCAAGCCCACCCAACACGCCCAGCACCCCGTCATACTTGCCGCCGGTCGGTTGGGTGTCGAGGTGCGAGCCCATATAGACGGGCAGGGCGTCGGGGTCTTCGCCGGGGCGGGTGGCAAACATGTTGCCCATCGTATCGACGCCCATGGTGCAGCCCGCAGCCTCGCACCAGCTTTGAAACAGAGCGCGGCCTTCGGCGTCTTCGTCGGTCAGGGTCTGGCGATTGTTACCGCCCGCGACGCCCGGCCCGATCTTGGCCATCTCCATAATGCTGTCCCAAAGACGGTCAGGATTGATGCGCAGGTTTTTCCCGTGGCTCATAGTCATCTCCCATTTGGTCGGCCTTGCGGCGTGCGGAAATTAGATTCCGTCGTTACCCACAGGCTGGCGGATTTCTGCACGATCGGTCAATCTTTTTCTGACCGATCGTGCAGACAACACCTGTTTTTTGCGCAAAACTCGTGCCACAAGATGAAACCCTGTGCAGATTTTGCGCAAGCAACGAGTGTGATGAGCGACGTGAACAAGACGACAAGAGGCATCCAAAGCCGCAATCGCGAAGAGGTGACAGCCCGCATTCTGGTTGCCGCCGAAAAAGTGTTTGCCGAGTTTGGTTATGCCGGCGCTTCGATCAGTCGGATCGCGGCGGTGGCGGGGCTGCCCAAGTCGAACGTGGTTTATTACTTTGAGACGAAAGAGGCGCTGTATCGCCGTGTCGTGGGCGAGATTTTTGACATCTGGCGTGCGGCGGCGGACAGTATCAGGGTCGACAATGACCCGATTCAAGCGCTGGGCGAATATATCGACACCAAACTGGATCTTGCGCGGACGCGGCCCTATGGCTCGAAAGTCTGGGCGAACGAGATCATCCAGCGCGCGCCCATCGTGCAGGACTATCTGGAAGACGAGCTGCGATCCTGGACCGAAAACCGGATCGTGGTGATCGAGACCTGGATCAAAAATGAACAGATCCGACCGATCAGCGCGCGCCATTTGCTTTATGCGATTTGGGCAACAACGCAGCATTACGCAGATTTCATTCACCAGATCACGACACTGAACGAAGGCGAAGAGCTCACCGATGTGCAGTGGGACGAAACCAAGACAGCCGTGAAAGATCTGCTGCTCTGTGGGGTTGCTCTGCCAAACCGGATCAGGGCTGAGGGTTGATATTGGATGGCTAAAGCAGGCTCGACATCCCGCCCCACCCGCATCCAGCGCGAGAAACGGCGGGCGATATTCGAGGCCGCGCTGGACGTGTTCTCGGAAAAAGGACTGCGCGGAGCGACTTTGGACCAAATCGCCGATGCAGCAGGTCTATCCAAGCAGAACATCGTTTATTATTTTAATGGCAAGGAAGCTATCTACTCCGAACTTCTTGAAAGCTTGCTTGAAGAGTGGGTCAGCCCCCTTCGCGATCTGTCCGAGGATGGGGATCCGCTGGACGAGATCCTGACCTATGTTGGTCGCAAGATGGAGATGTCACGCGAGATGCAGCGCGAAAGTCGACTATTTGCGACTGAGATCCTGCACGGTGCCCCTAGGTTGGGGAACATGCTGACGAAAGACCTTAAATCGTTGGTCGATGAAAAGGCTGCTGTCATTGCCAATTGGATGGTTGAAGGTCAGCTAGCCACCATTGACCCGCATCACCTCATCTTCTCGATTTGGGCGATGACCCAGCATTATGCCGATTTTGACCTTCAGGTGCAGGCGGTGTTGGGGCCGGTGCGCAGTGACACACGGTTCGAAGACGCAGAAGCGTTTATCAAGCACATGTTGGTCAGGGCGCTTCACCCCTGAGCAGCATCGCAAGTGCCAGAAGCGTTGCAGCTACACCGGCCAGCAAAAGGGCAGGGGGGGTGGTGCCGTAAAACAGGAAATCCCAAAGCACGACCCAGCTTGGTACAAGATATGTGTATGCCATGACCTTGCCTGCCGGCAGGCGCTGGGCGGCATATTGAACCAAAAAGAACGTGCCAGCGGTGGTGACCACGGCAAGATAGGCAATGACCATCCAAACTGCCGGGCGCAAGGCCGAGAAGTCAGTGTGAACGAGGTCGCCAAAACCATAGAGTCCAGTGACGATCAAAGCACCCAGCACAGTCCCAAGTGATGTTTGCAAAGGTTTGACGTCGCTTGCCAATTTCCGAGCAAGTGCTGGCACCAACGCGTGGGCCAGCGCACCAACAGAAAACAGCGCCTCGCCACGACCAAGCTCAAACCGCATGAGCGCGCCGATATCCGCGCGAAAAATGACCCACACCGCCCCCACCGCACCGATTGTCAGCGCGATCAGCGTCCAGCGCCCTGACCTCTGCCCTGCGATCAACAGCCCACAGCCTGCCGCCATCAAAGGCGTCAACGTAAAGACCGCCGCAGTCGATACAGCGGTTGTGACGCGAAGCGCCTCGAACATGGTGATGAAATATACGGCCATCAACCCGCCCATCAGCCCAAAGCGCCAAAAGCCGGTGAAGACCGGGCGCACAGAAATACGCAAGACCCGCGCAAGTCCAAACAGGACCAGCGCCGCCAACGCAAACCGCACTGTGTTCAGGGCGGTGGGTGTAATTTCTTTCGCGACGATGTGGCCAAAACTGAAAGACAACGAGACCAGTGCCGAAAAGGATAACATCGCCAGATGGCCCTGCCGAGAGGAGGACAGGGCCATCCCAGCCTTACTCGGCGGCTGTGGCGCTTGGGTTGTTGGGGTGGGTTGTCCAGTTGGCATATTCTTTCTCAACAACCTTTCCGGTTCGTTCGTCCATGGCACCCGCTACGATGGTTTCCATGGTGATGCAGCCATCGACTGGGCAGACATTCACACACAGATTACACGCCACGCATTCGTCGTCCTTCACGTCGAAAACGCGATCCTCGGACATGCTGATCGCCTGGTGCGAGGTGTCTTCACAGGCTGCATAGCAGCGCCCGCATTGGATGCAAGCGTCTTGGTCAATGCGCGCCTTGGTGACGTGGTTCAGGTTCAGATATTGCCAGTCAGTGACATTGGGCACCGCACGGCCGACCACTTCTTCGATTGAGGTGTAGCCCTTTTCATCCATCCACTGGCTGAGGCCCGAGATCATTTCCTGCACCACCTTGAACCCATAGGTCATCGCCGCCGTGCAAACCTGCACGTTGCCCGCGCCAAGCGCCATGAATTCGGCTGCATCGCGCCAGGTGGTCACACCGCCAATGCCCGAAATGGGCAGGCCGCGCGTGCCGGGGTTGCGGGCAATCTCGGCGACCATGTTCAGGGCGATGGGTTTCACCGCCGGGCCGCAATAGCCGCCATGGGTGCCTTTGCCGTCGATCATCGGCTCGGGAGCCATCACGTCCAGATTGACGTTGGTGATCGAGTTGATCGTGTTGATCAGGCTGACCGCATCCGCCCCACCATCCTTTGCGGCCTGTGCGGGCAGAAGGATGTTGGTGATGTTGGGCGTCAGCTTCACGATGACGGGCAGGTCGGTGGCTTCCTTGCACCAGCGCGTGACCATCTCGATATATTCCGGCACCTGCCCGACAGCCGATCCCATGCCGCGTTCGGCCATCCCGTGCGGACAGCCGAAGTTCAGTTCGAACCCGTCACAGCCGGTTTCGGCGATGCGCGGGATGATGCGTTTCCACTCGTCTTCCTCGCAGGGCACCATCACGGATGCGATCAGCGCGTGGTCGGGATAGTCCTTCTTCACGCGGGCCATTTCCTCAAGGTTGACCTCAAGCGGGCGGTCGGTGATCAGTTCGATGTTGTTCAAACCCAACAGGCGACGGTCTGCGCCGTGGATCGCGCCATAGCGCGGGCCGTTCACGTTAACGACGGGCGGTCCTTCGGCCCCCAGCGTCTTCCAAACCACGCCGCCCCAACCGGCTTCGAACGCGCGGCGCACGTTGTATTCCTTGTCGGTGGGTGGGGCCGAGGCCAGCCAGAACGGGTTGGGTGACTTAATTCCAAGAAAGTTCGATGTCAGGTCGGCCATTAGCTTGCTCCTGTCAGAGTGGCGTGGATGTCCATGGCCGCATCGCGACCTTCGGCAACGGCGGTGACGGTCAGATCGTCCCCGCCCGAGGCACAATCGCCCCCGGCCCAGACATTCGCCAAGTTGGTTTTCTGCGCGTCGTTGACGGTGATCTTGCCGCCGTCCAGCGTCAACCCGTCCGGCGTCTCGCCCAGTTTCTGGCCGATGGCTTTGAACAGTTGATCGGCGGGCAGGGTGAAGGTCTCGTCCAGCGTCTCCAACTTGCCAACACGCGTTTCGGTATAAGCGAAGGTCACGGCAGTCAGCGATCCGTTGCCCTCGATCCCCACTGGGGTTGCATTGCAGATCAACCTGACGCCTTTCTGCCGCGCCAAGTCCTGTTCGAACTTTGACGCCGCCATGGCCCCTTGCCCGCGACGGTAAACGATTGTCACGTCCTCGGCGCCCAGCAGTTTGGCTTGCACGCCCGCGTCAATCGCGGTCATGCCGCCGCCGATGACGACGACGCGTCGGCCAACGGGCAGGGCGGTCAGGTCGCTTGCCTGACGCAGATCGGCGATGAAGTCGACGGCATCCGCGACGTTGGTTTTGTCTTCACCGTCAAGACGCAATGCGTTGACGGCGGTCAGGCCCATGCCAAGAAACACCGCGTCGAAATCATCTTGCAGCCTGTCCAATGTGATGGACTGACCCAAAGCCTGCTGATAGCGGATTTCGATCCCGCCAATGGCCATGAGCCAATCCAGTTCCTTCTGCGCGAAATCATTGGTGGATTTGTAAGCAGCAATGCCGAATTCATTCAGACCGCCCCCTTTGGACCGCGCTTCGAACACCACAACGTTGTGGCCCAGCATCGCCAAGCGGTGCGCGCAGGCAAGGCCGGACGGGCCGGCGCCCACGACGGCGACCTGCTTGCCGGTCTCAGGTGCACGCACGAACGGGTGCACCCCCTTGGCCATCAATGTGTCGGTGGCAAAGCGTTGCAGACGGCCGATTTCGACCGGCTTGCCCTCGGCAACCTCGCGCACACACACTTCTTCGCAGAGTGTCTCGGTCGGACAGACCCGCGCGCACATGCCGCCCAGAATGTTCTGGTCAAGGATGGTCTTGGCCGCCGCTTCCGCCGTGCCGGTGGCAATCTGGCGGATGAACAGCGGTATGTCGATCGAGGTCGGGCACGCCGTCATACACGGCGCATCGTGGCAAAAATAGCAACGATCCGCGGCCACAAGAGCCTCGTGTTCATCATATGCTGGGTGAAGGTCCGAAAAATTGGCTTGCACGTCGGCTGGCGCTAATCGGGCCGGAGAAACTCCGTTTTCCCTGTTGGTTTGGGGCATTTTTTGATTCCCATTCTTGTTTTGATCCTTCTATGAAGGCATAAAATCAATAATTTTACCAGATGGTAAAAAATAAAATGACTGGGTGCCCTCATGATCAGTGCATCGTGATCGATGCCAATGTGCTGAGCGCATACATGCTGTTTAACACATGCCTGAACTGAACAACGTCGCGAACGTCACTCCGCTGGAAGTGGCGTCCTCTCGATGTCTGGTTCAAGCGTGACCAGCCAGTCGCGCCCTGTCGCGCACTGCGTTCTTGATCAACCGATTGGATGGCATATTTAAATCACAGTTGCTTAACACGCTATTCTATGGTCACTATTACATGACCAGCGGTCATTTATGCGCTGGTAAGATGAGCAAAGCGGCAGAATCTGCGATTAGGGGGCTGATCGTTGCAACTTACGGTGAACGGAGTAGTTCATGACGTGGATGTCGAAGATGACATGCCGTTGTTGTGGGTTCTTCGCGATGAAATTGGGCTGAACGGGCCGAAATACGGTTGTGGCGTGGCTGCCTGTGGCGCCTGCACGGTGCACATCAACGGTGTTTCCGTTCGTTCCTGTCAGACATTTGTTTCCGATGTAGACGGTCCCGTCACAACGATCGAGGGTTTGGGAACGCCCGAAGAATTACACGCTGTTCAAGCTGCATGGCTGGAACATCAGGTTGCGCAATGTGGGTACTGCCAAGGCGGTCAAATGATGCAGGCCGCCGAGTTGCTTTCGCATACGCCGCAGCCGTCGGATGCTGATATCGACGAGGTGATGTCTGGCAATCTGTGCCGGTGTGGCACCTATCCCCGCATTCGCGCAGCTGTGAAAACGGCTGCCAAGACTTTGCAGGACACTTGATCATGGGCAGCGCGGGAACCATCGCACGTCGCACGTTCATTGTGGGTTCGGTCGCCATTCTGGGCGGTGTCGCTTTTGGGTACTATCAGTATAAACGCCCTGCGAAGAACCCATTGCTGGACGGATTGACGGATGGCACTGCGGCACTGACGCCCTATGTCTTGATCAACGCAGAGGGTATCACGCTGATCACGCCGCGTGCGGATATGGGGCAAGGCACCTATTCGGTTCAGGCAGCTCTGATCGCGGAAGAACTGGATGTCGAACTTGACCAGATCCAGGTCGATCCCGGCCCGCCGTCAAAAGCTTATTATAACACAGCGTTGGCGAACGACGCGGTGCCATTTCCAAGCACTGATCAAAGCGCAGCCGCTAAGGTTATGCGCGGGACCGTTGATGCGGTAATGAAATTTATGGGCATGCAATTGACGGGCGGGTCGACAACTGTGCCCGATGGGTATGAAAAGCTACGTGTCGCGGGGGCCGTCGCCCGCGAAACGCTGAAAGCAGCTGCGGCCCAACAAAGCGGTTTGGACATCTCGCAACTGAAAACACAGCGTGGTTCGGTTGTTCTGCCAAATGGAAAGCGAATCTCCTATCAGGCACTGGCCACGACGGCTGCCCAGATTGATCCCATCACCGACGTGACACTGCGCCCGTCAACCCAGTGGCGACTTGTTGGTAAACCCATGCAACGGGTTGATATGATCGCGAAATCAACCGGCACTCAAACGTACGGGATTGATGTGCGGATGGAGGGGATGGTGCATGCCGCCATTCGTCTGAACCCACGCAAAGGGGGAGAGGTTGTTAGCTATGATGCTGCAACCGCCAAAACCATGCGTGGCGTGCAACATGTCATCCCGGTGACGGGTGGGATTGGGGTGATCGCCAACAATACGTGGCGTGCATTTCAAGCGGCGGACGCCATCGAAATTGAATGGGGTGCAGCTCCTTATCCTGCCTCGCAGGATGATCATTGGCAGGCATTGGCAGATACGCTTAAAGGCGGTTCGCAGGACGCCCAGCCGCGCGATGATGGTGATGTAGACAGCATTCCGATGACGGTTGAGGCTGAATATCGTGCGCCTTATCTGGCTCATGCGCCACTTGAGCCGTTAAATGCTACCGTTCTGGTAACAGACAGCCGCGTGGATGTATGGACCGGCAACCAGATCCCGCGCATGACGCAGGCGAGTGTTGCCAGCATGACGGGTGTGCCCGTTGAAGACGTGTATGTGCATATCTTGATGATGGGCGGCAGTTTCGGGCACCGGCTGGAGGACGAGGTCGTCAAGCGCTGCACTGAACTGGCGATAGCCCTGCCGGGCACGCCGGTCAAGCTGACCTATAAACGTGAAGAAGATACGGCACAGGACTACACCCGCCCGATTGCGATGATGCGAGGGCGTGGCGCTGTCGAAGATGGCAGGGTTACGGCGATAGAGATCCGGGTGGCCAGCCCCTCGATCCTCGACAGCCAGATGGGGGAACGACAGGGGTTGGGCTTGCCCGGTCCGGACAGCACGATCACCCAAGCCCTGTGGGATCAGCCCTACGCCATTCCGCATTATCGTGTAACGGGTTACCGCGCGCCGAAATTGGGGCCGGTCAGCTCGTGGCGGTCCGTCGGCGCGTCGCAAAACGGGTTTTTTCACGAAAACTTCCTGAACCAGCTGATCCATGCAGCAGGTGCCGATCCAGTCGAGGAACGCCTGCGCCTGATGACGGACATTCCATCGCGCAAGGTGTTGGAAGCCGTGGCCGAGATGTCGGGTTGGGGTGGATCACTTGATGGGAACAAGGCTCGTGGCGTGGCGTTCAGCCTGTCTTTTGGCACCCCGGTGGCCGAAGTGATCGAGATCAGCAATACAGAAAACGGGATCGAACTGGACAAGGTCTGGGTCGCTGCCGAAGTGGGGCGCGTGGTGGATCCAGTCAACTTTGAAAATCTTGTGCAAGGCGGCGTGATCTGGGCATTGGGCCATGCGATCAACAGCCAGATCACCTATGCCGACGGAATTGTGGAACAGGAAAACTTTTTCGATTTCGAAGGGTTGCGAAACTCTCAAACGCCGGAAATTTTCGTGCGCGGATTGGAAAACCGTGACCACGTCACCGGGATCGGAGAGCCCCCCGTACCGCCCGCTGCCCCCGCATTGGCTGAGGCGATATTTCAAGCGACCGGAGAACGCCCGACCGAAATGCCCTTCGCCAACAGGTTCACATTCGTCTGACCGATCTTCCACCACTCACGGGGTCAGACATCAAGGCGCGCTCGTCAGAAATGGCGGGCGCGTTTGAATTGGGGGGGGGTGACCCTCTGTGCATACGCGCATGTTTCATAGGATATTTTGGGCCAGAAGAACGGCAGAGGAAACGAGGCAAGACTGAGAAATCAGACACTCAAAGAGCCGTAGCTTAGCGACCCCGTCCTTTGCGACCTGCCCGTTGCCCGGGCTTCCCAGCCGTTGACCGCCCCTTCGTTTTTTGTGCCGCATCTCCTGCCGCTTCAATCGCTGATTGCCGCGCCAGCGGATCGTCGGCGATGGCAAGTTCGACGGCTTCTAGCCGGTGCACTTCGTCGCGCAGTCGGGCGGCTTCCTCAAACTCAAGGTTCTCAGCCGCTTTGCGCATTTGGGCTTTCAGCCCTTCCAGATGAGCGATCAGATTGTCGCCGATCATCGGTTTGTCGATGGTTGCGGTGACACGAGACATGTCGGTGTCGCCTTCGTAAAGACCAGACAGCACGTCATCGACGTTTTTCTTGACAGTTTCGGGCGTGATGCCGTGCAGGTCGTTATAGGCCTTCTGCTTCTCGCGTCGGCGGTTGGTTTCATTCAGCGCGCGTTCCATCGAGCCGGTGATGCGATCAGCGTACATGATGACGCGGCCTTCGGCGTTTCGCGCAGCGCGACCTATGGTTTGCACAAGCGAGGTTTCCGAACGCAGGAAGCCCTCTTTGTCGGCGTCCAGAATGGCGACCAAACCACATTCGGGGATGTCCAGGCCTTCGCGCAGCAGGTTGATCCCCACCAGCACGTCGAAGGCGCCAAGACGCAGGTCGCGCAGGATCTCGATCCGCTCGATCGTATCGATGTCCGAATGCATGTAACGCACGCGAATGCCTTGTTCATGCAGGTATTCAGTCAGGTCTTCGGCCATCCGTTTTGTCAGGGTCGTGACCAAAGTTCGCATACCGCGGTCGGCCACCTTGCGCACCTCGTCGAGAAGATCGTCCACCTGCATGTCCACGGGGCGAATTTCGACTTCTGGGTCCAGAAGGCCCGTTGGACGGATGACCTGTTCAGCAAAGACACCGCCGGTTTGTTCCAGTTCCCAACTGGAAGGGGTCGCGGACACGAAGATGGATTGCGGACGCATAGCGTCCCATTCTTCGAATTTGAGTGGACGGTTGTCCATGCACGACGGTAGGCGGAATCCATGCTCAGCCAAAGTGAATTTGCGACGGTAGTCACCGCGATACATGCCGCCGATTTGGGGCACCGACACGTGGCTTTCATCCGCAAAGACAATCGCATTGTCAGGGATGTATTCAAAGAGCGTGGGGGGCGGTTCACCTGGGGCGCGTCCCGTCAAATAGCGCGAGTAATTCTCGATCCCGTTGCAGAAACCAGCAGCTTCGAGCATTTCAAGGTCGAACTTGGTGCGCTGCTCAAGGCGCTGGGCTTCCAGCAGTTTGCCTTCGTCTTCGAATTGCTTCAGCCGCAGGACCAGTTCCTGTTTGATGCTCTGGATCGCCTGCTTCAGCGTGGGCGTCGGCGTCACATAGTGCGAGTTGGCATAGATGCGCACCTTTTCCAGCGTATCGGTCTTGGCGCCGGTCAACGTGTCAAACTCGGTGATGCTTTCCAACTCCTCGCCAAAGAACGAAAAGCGCCAACCGCGGTCTTCAAGGTGGCTGGGCCAGACTTCCAGGCTGTCGCCGCGCACCCGGAACGACCCCCGCTGAAATGCGTTGTCATTGCGTTTGTATTGCTGGGCGACCAGGTCGCGCATCATCGCGCGTTGGTCATAATCTTCGCCGACCGTGATATCCTGCGTCATGGCGGTATAGGTTTCGGGCGATCCGATACCGTAGATACAGCTGACCGACGCCACGATGATCACATCATCGCGTTCCAACAATGCCCGTGTGGCCGAGTGGCGCATCCGGTCAATCTGTTCGTTAATCTGGCTTTCCTTCTCAATGAAGGTGTCAGACCGGGCGACATAGGCTTCAGGCTGGTAGTAGTCGTAGTAGCTGACGAAATACTCGACTGAATTGTCGGGGAAGTATCCTTTCATTTCGCCGTAAAGTTGGGCAGCAAGTGTCTTGTTTGGCGCGAGAATGATCGCAGGGCGTTGGGTCTCTTCAATGATCTTGGCCATGGTGAAGGTTTTGCCGGTGCCGGTTGCGCCCAATAGCACTTGATCGCGGTCCCCTGCGTCAATACCGCCGACCAATTCCGCGATGGCAGTGGGTTGGTCACCGGCGGGTTTAAAAGGGGTGCTCATCTCAAATCGCTTGCCACCTTCAAGTTTGGGACGCGCGGTTGGGGCGAGTGTTGGGTTGGTCAGCGGGCTATGGGTCATGCGAATCCTTCCGCCGTTTAGAATGGTCACATTTTGTTCTTCTTCAAGGGGTAAGGATTACTTTACCTCTCCCTCCCCATAATTAGCGAATTGAGCGGACAGCGCGTATTTCGGATTATGAAATCCAGATAGTGGCTTTCAAGGCTGTGAAAGCATTTACCAGTAAGCAACCAATGGTTGCATGTGTGCAAAGAGGAGCGAAAGCCACCTTTTTGTTTTGTGCTATCTAACTACCTGAAAAATAAAATAAAAAATAGAATTTTTTTTGTGAAATATGCAACTAAAAGTGTTTTTGCACTTGTCTCAGCTATGGCGTCACGCTAGGTTTGTGTGGCAAGCAGCAGAACGGACTGCCGGTGGCGACGATACACCCACCCCACCCCACCCCTCGCTCCCTCGGAGCTACCGGCAGCCACTCTGATTTCTCAAAACCACCACTCACGATGCGCTTCCAGCCCGCAGCTGGGTTGGAAGCCGCATGTGAAGCTGTCGCGATCAAGTGCCAATTTTGCTTGAATTACATTCACGCATGCCGGATAAACCGCTCAGGCTTTCAAGGAGATCCCGGATGCGTGCACGTATCTACCAACCCGCTCGTAATGCCATGACATCAGGGCAGGCTAGGACCAAGGTTTGGCTGCTGGAATATGCAGCAGACGAGGCGCGCGACGTGGATCCGTTGATGGGCTGGACCAGTTCATCGGATACTCAAAGCCAGGTACGTCTGAAATTCGACACCAAAGAAGCAGCGTTGAGCTATGCCCGTGAGCGCGGCATCGAAGCGATTGTGCAAGAACCGCACAAACGCCGGGTGAATATTCGGTCTGGTGGCTATGGTGAAAATTTTGCCACCAACCGGCGCGGCCCCTGGACGCACTGAAGCGATGTAAATCGGGGCAAAGTTGTCTCGAAATCGGGGTAAGGATCCCGCGAACCACCGCCCGGATCAATAGGTTGGTCTCGTGACCGAAGCGCACACAACATTTAGAGTCATGGGCGACCGACCAGGTCGCCTTCTTTGTTTGTGTTGAACAGAAAGCTATTCTGATCGGTCTCACACGATCCATCATTCGCAGCGAATGTTTCGAGGAACGGAGAGGGGCGAGGGCGGCGACAAGGCACCATTAAACGAGGAGCGTGTTTCTCTCGGCGCGCGTAGGTTGTTTCGCGTAACCTGCAGATCGGGGACTATCGCGTGCAGACAGTTTGGTGCATCGGGATGGCCAGCGGATAATGGGGAAGCTCTACGCTTCTTGCAGCTTGATCGTTTGTGAGCCGACCCGCCCCGGGTCACCAGTGAAAGAATTTAGTCGAGTCCGACGCCTCCCAAGACGCGCATCCCCTTTGCGGCGCGCATCGTTGCGGCCTTTGAGCGATATCTCGTCGTGCAATATCTAACCGGCTCGTCAGGACAACAAAGATGCACTTTGACTTTATCGTCCGGTGACTTGTTTCAGACTAAGAATTTCTTAACCGCAGAAATCTGAACTTGGGCCGCGCCGTGTTGAGACCGGAAGTGTGCAAAGGCCAATTGCGGCCGATATGCGGCACCGATATCGAGCGCGATGGTGCGATAGTCTTCGATTCCGTCGCAAACCTTCAGATCGTCGGGCGTGACAATATCGCGCCGAAGAGCGGGCGTGTGACCATGAACGATAACGGTCGGTTTATGGTAACGCCGTTTTGGGTTTGGATCTCGCAAATCCCAACCCTCCCGATGTGACAGAAAAGGGTAACGCATTGTCGCCCAGTGGTCCTCGATCGCGACAAAGAACCGATCCTGCGCCAGAAACTCGGCGATATCACCGTAAGGATGAACGCCGGCATGAACAAAGAGTATTTCTCCGAGGTACTTATGGGTTGGTCCTTCGGCCATCCTATGCAGATATTCAGGATGCAACACCCGCTTGAGTTCTTCGGTGATCTCGCCCGAGGAGTGCTTGCTTTCTGACATACCGATCTCAGCCAAGACGCTACCACCACCATCTGAGACCCAGCGAGAGAGCAGTCTGGGTGAAGACAGCGCGAAGATCAGAGACAGATCATGGTTGCCGGGCAGGACGTGCAATTCGTCCGCACTGGCGAACTGGCTTGCCCCCATCGCTATATCAACGGCGCGGACCGATTCAGGTCCGCGATCAATCAGGTCTCCGAGAAAGACCAGATGCCGCGTGCGCGCCTGTCTTGGCGTGATTTTGATCTCGTCCAACACTTGTACAAGCAGGTCAGCCTGCCCGTGGACGTCACCGATCGCGAATACTTCCATCTCTTCTGGCAGGTCGCTGGGCAGGCCTCGCCATGGCAAGCTATAAGAAGCATAGGGCTGCGGGTCATCAGGCATGGCTCTCCAATCTGTTCAGGTTGGGTTTGCGTGGCGACATTGGGCAAAATCAGCGCTGCGCCATTCGTTACTGAGATGCTGGTGAGCGGCTTGGCAATTTGCCGTCAGCGCGTTTCAAACGTCCAATATGGGATTCTGATCGAACTGCGACATCAGAGTTTTCCAAGTCCTTAATTCGACGTCATAACCAAGGTCTTCCGCGATCCCTGCGATGTTAAGTCGATCGACCGCTTTGGGGTTTTCAGTGTGAACAAGGATGAGTTTTTCGCCTCCCCCATACTTAATGCGGTGCAGTCTTTCATGCACGATCTCGCTGACATCAGACGCTTCACCAATGCCAGCCGCGCCGAAGACAATCACGGCGTGACCTGCGACATTTTTTTCTATGGCTTTAAGGCCAAAACCTGAGGTCGCGACAAGACCTTCTATAATCAAGACTGTATCGAAGACGAAGTGACACCGCTTCCTGAAAAGCTCGGTGTCCCCCATGTCATAGATGTTCAGATCGAGCGGCAAAAGGACCGTATGTGCAAGCTCAGCGTCGTCTCCATGTCTGCCAGAAGCCAGAGTGCCGCGCCGTCGGTTATCAAGCGATTGCACCTGTTGCACTGCGTCATCGCCAAAACAGACGCGCATCCCAAATGAGGCTGGGGCTTCAATGTCGCAGCCTTCCGCATCACCTATGTACAGAATGTCGTTCGCCTTCATGCCAAAGCCCCTTGCCGCGCTTTCGAGCAGGACGGACCTGCCACCACGCGTTTCGGTAGCTTCCGATACGATGACCAGATCGGCATCAGAGGGTAAGGCGTCGATTGCAGATCTTACTTGAGCCTTTGGAAGCTCGGTTAGGACCACGATAGGCAAACCCGCGTCGTGTGCGGCCTGCCAGATTTCGGCCCCCCTTCGCGAAATATGAAATCCTAGATTGGCGTTGAGTTCTCGTGCAATCCGAACGTTTTCAGGCAGGGCCTGGTGTTCAGTCAAAAGTGATCTGACAAGATCAATGCAAATAGCGCGCGGTCTGCTGCGATGCGTTGTCATAATGGTCTCCACATACAATATAGCGGCCGGAACTGATTGTAGAATTCAAACAGCCCCCGGAAAGCTGCGGCGCTTTCAGACATCCTTGAGCCCCTCGCGGACCAAGTCTTCCGCAATGAGGGCTTGAAGCTCCGAGAATTCCAGCGCGCGGGCTCTCAACCCCGCCGCTTTCCGGCCCAATCGTTCGGTCAGATTGTCCGCCGTCGCTGGGTCGTTCAGCCGGTACCACCGCGACACTGTTCGCGCCCATGTTCTGCTGGCATCGATCCCGCAAAGCCGCGAAGTACTTATCAAAGGTCCTCTCAAGGTAGGGTGACCGGTCTGCATTCCCACAAGTATCGCCCCACCATATTCAGGATCACGGATTGCTATCCAGGGTGATATAGTCGGCGCATTTTTTAGATCATCAGATGTGGGGCCACTGATACCGAGTTCAAATGAACGACTTGTCATGCGTCTCATCAACTTCGAAATCAACCGCTCCCTGCAAGACAACCAATCACCTATTGGAACACACCGCGCTGGACCCACCTTAACGTATCGTACCGATGGGGTCAGGGCCTCGAATGCCTTAAGAACCTCAAGCGGAATCGAACCCGTCACCACATAAGAATCACCGCCCGAAGCCACAGAAATAACGGGGTCTGCTTGCTTCAGAGTTTCCAGAAGAATGAGGTCATAAGCATTCGGGTCCAACTCAGCTCTCCCACACGCATGCGTCGATTAGATAATCGCTTTCCGACCGGTGAAACTCGCGCGCGTAACCGACGCTCACGTTGCGCACATCCGTCTTGCCGACTATTGCGCGCAACCTTCTGTGGGAGTGACCGAAGAACCAAGCGTCGGGTTCAAACCTTTCGATCAGGTCCGTCATGTCAGAGTGAAAAGCTGGCGTGAGATCGTCGATCGGTCCGGCGACGGACAAATGCGGTCCGTGATGGGTCACAACAACAGTGCGGCCAGCATCGCCGGCAGGATGAGGTGTCATCAACCCGCGCTCAAGCCAATCTCGATGGTCACGGTGAAGTGCCAGAATATCTTCGGGTTCTATTTCACTGACCGACGGCTGCCAACCAATCCCGTCCCCGGTGGCCAGCGGTTTAACAGGGATCTCCTTCCAAATCTGTGAGTAATCCCGCATGATACGACCAGCGACACCCATGGCTTTCTCCGCGTCCCCGACCAGATCGAAATCGGTCCAGAGTGTGCAGCACAGGAGCCGTGTATCGCCATGGCGCAACTCCGCCTGCTGAACGAAATGCGCTCCAATCGACCGTGCGTGTTCGGCGAGAAGATGTTCGTCGGTCAATGCCGCGCCATAATAATCATGGTTTCCCGGAATGACGTAGATGCGCTCTGGCGCAATATGGTGTGTCAGATAGGAGAGGCCTCTGATCCACCGTGTCGGCGGCCCGTTTGTCAAATCTCCAGCAATGAGAAGCGCATCGAGTGAGCCGTCGAAGAGACGTTCAAGCCCGCTCGCAGTCACGACATTTTCACCAGCCCGTTCATAGCTGTCGATATGAAAATCCGCCAGGATTGCGATCCGGCCGCTCTCGTACGGTATTGTGTGATCCACGTTAATTTCCCTCGATCGGTCGGCAGAGCTTTGCCGTTACCTGACAGCGGAGCAAGATGCGTGTCAACTCATTAAATAACTGTTTTTAAAAGATTATTTGCGAATAGTGAAGCCCTCACTTTTTTCGCGCATCTTGGGATATGGCGATGCCCTGTAAGGCAAGGCCGGACGCATCTTTTCCCTGCGTTATTCGCAAGTATAGTCATTTGCGAAAAATCGTACGGATGGCACCAACGGCCCATTCCGGTCATTGATCGTCTAACAAAGCACCGCTGGGTAGCATCCGGAAGCAGGCATTGTTGACAACACAAAGCACCCTATAATGCGTCGAGTAGCTGAGGAGGGGATCTTGCTGGAAGGTGAATCAAATTTGATAGCGTACCAAGTGACGCGTAGATATTGATCAAATAGAAAAGGCGGCACTATGACCCACGTCACATCATCTGCTACCCAGTCTGGCCGTATCGCGGCTCTTCTCGGTCTCAAGAATGCCGCCAAAATGGACGATGTCGCGCTCGCGGACAAGATCGCTGAGGGCCTTGAAGCACAGGCAGCCATCGCTATGGAAGCCGCCTTAGGACCGACGATCAATGTCGTCGGGCATATCATCCCTGAAGCTACATTCAAACGCGCGTACAAAGCGCGCAAGCCGTTATCGCGTGAGATGAGCGATCGCCTTTATGAGGTCGGTAGGGTCTGGGATTTAGTTTGTCGCAGTTACGACGGAGATGAGAATGCGGCTGCGGCCTTCTTATCGCGCAGCCACCCGTTTCTTGGTGGCCGAGCACCCTTGGAGCTTGCTTGCAGAAGTTCAGCTGGCGCAGATGCTGTGGTAAATCTGATGCACCGTGCGGAGGCTGGCTTCTCAGTGTGATGCAGAGATCAATGTCGGCATGCCGGATCTGGAATGCTCCAGACACAAACCGGCAAAATCTTCGATGTGTCAACAATTAAGCCCTCCGGCCCGACAGGATCCCATCGCGAGGGTAAAGTTCAGAGATGTCGGCATAGCCGCTCGGAACATCCAGCACGATGTGGATATTATTCGCCTACTCTCTCAAGCCGGAGCGCCCACTGGTTCTCCCAGTGACTTCCGTCGGCGGTTTCAGGCAGATGACGTCTGTAACAAGAGGGAGTTCTGGGCCGCCCGGACGGCTCTTTACCGACTTTCAGCGACCATACTGTATCTATGATGCAGCTTCCCGAAAACGGACGCTGACAACAGGTCCATGTGAGTTAGTATCGATGATAGGGAAGCGACTATCCTTATCGGCGTCATGGCCGCGCTTGATCCGCTAAGCGTCCGAAAAGGCGTGACATTTGGAGTTTGGTTGACGCCACTTGCCCGCTCAACGATACAGGAACAAACTATAAACGCGAGGCGACTGAGCATGTCAAAGAACATCATTATCTTTTCAGACGGGACTGGCCAAGTTGGTGGACTGCGCCCAGACCAACGCCTCTCAAACGTCTACAAGATGTTCCGCGCGATGCGGCCTGGACCTTCCTCCCCAATCAGTCCCGCCAACCAAGTCTGCTATTACGACCCGGGTCTGGGTGCGGGGGAAGTCGGAGGCTTCACACTCAAGCGCATAAGGAACATTCTCTCCGCAGCGGTCGGGACCGGTATCGATGAAAATGTCATCGACTGCTACGAGAACATCATCGCCAACTATGAGTCTGGCGATCGCATCATCCTCATTGGATTTTCCCGCGGTGCATACACTGTCCGAGCCGTAGCTAACGTGATGAACCTCTGCGGTGTCCCGACACGAATGCCGGATGGCACAGACGTGCCCAAGTTTGGACCACGTCTCCGCAAGATCGCCAGCGATGCCGTGAATTTCGTGTACAACCACGGCAACGGTCGTCCGCGAGGATTGCAGCCCCATTACGAACGTCGCGAAGAACTCGGACGGCGCTTCCGCCAAAAATACGAGAGCTACGTGCCTGACGCGGAAGAGGACGTGCAGGGCAACGTGCAACCAACATTCATCGGCGTCTTTGACACAGTCGCCGCACTTGGGAACGCTCAAGTAACGGTTGTCGCTTGGTCAATTCTTGCGGTTCTTGTGGGCCTCATCGCTTTAATGATCTGGAACTCCGTTAGCTGGATTTTCTGGGCACCTCTCGTACTGCTCTTTGGTCTGATCATGTACTGGTATGGAAAGCTGCGCTGGTCGCAGTGGAAGTATTTCTCTCCAGACGAGAGCAACCCTCTCCGGATCACCAACATCTGGGACTGGCCGAAGATCTGGAAGTTTGGCCACCGGGCTGTCTGGAACCTCGAGAATTACGACAAGTGGCTCGATTCTGACGTCGGCCATGCGCGCCACGCGTTGGCCATCGACGAGAACCGCAAGAGCTTCCCCCGTGTGAAATGGGCTATGCCTGCCGAGGCCAAGAAGACCGAGGGCCGCAACCCACCGTGGCTAATGCAACTCTGGTTTGCAGGATGTCACAGCGATGTCGGGGGCAGCTACCCCGAGCCCGAGTCACGATTGAGCGATATTGCGCTCCAGTGGATGCTCGAAGAGCTCAAGGAATGCGTGCCGGATATCCGAATCAACGATGATATGCTGTTCGTGTACCCGGACGCTTTGGCCATGCAGCATGAAGAAAAATTTATGTTCAGCTACGGACCTTTCAAACGTCGTTGGCCATCGAAGCCTCGAGAAATCCACCCGGGTTTTCCGCTGCATCCTTCCGTGCTTGAGAGATTGGGTGCCACAAAAGTATCTCATGTGGGAGAAATGAAGCCTTATCGGCCTGTGCAACTTATGGATCATCCAGGAGCAAAAGAGTTTTACAAATAGAAACACGCGATTAGGCATGAGTGCATTGCGGCCACGCAAAGGACGGCCCTTTGCGGTCATTGACCAGCCGATCTGCTGCTGCGATGCGACCCGTTGAAGCAGTCGTTCGCTGCAGTTGCAAACTCGTAATGCAAACCAACCCACAGTCAGTGTTACTTACCCAATATGGCGACGTTGGCGGGTGAACTGGGTATCGGCTCCTCAAGGAGAAGTGACTAAATTCCGATTGCCAATGTAAGTTTTAGCCGCTATCTAGTGAAGAGTTACCAAAGCGGTAATCTGATAATGATAACCAAATGGGTAACTAAGAGATGAAGGTTATATCTATACAAAGGATCGAACACTTCATCAAAACGCACAAGCGAGGGAACGAAACTGCGGGCGCACTCCGGGCATGGTACCAAGAAGCGGTTGCGGCAAAGTGGAAGAACCCAGGCGAACTAAAGGCTCAGTACCCTAATGCAAGACCGGTCGGGAAAGGAAACGGGGTAACGATCTTCAAAATCAAGGGGAACCATTTCAGACTAGTAGTTCGGATCAACTACCAAGCTGGAGTCATCAAGATCGAGTTCATCGGAACCCATAATGAATACGATGAAGTCGACGTAGGAACAGTCACATGGAAAAGCTAGATATCAGACCAATCAAGACCGTAACTGACCATGCATGGGCCATGGAGCAGATTGATGCGCTGATGTTGCAGGATGAGCTTCCTGAAGAAGACGTTCGCAACCTCGAAGTGCTGGCAATCTTGGTCGAGAAATACGAGAGCGAGCATTTCCCGGTTCAGCTTCCGACACCGGTAGAAGCGATTGAGTTTCGCATTGATCAACTCGGTATCAACCGCACTCAACTTGCCACCGTTATCGACTTCCCGAAGTCGCGTGTCTCGGAAGTGCTAAATGGAAAACGCAAACCGTCACTAGACATGATGCGAGCACTCCATGAGAAGCTAAGAATTCCAACAGATGTGCTTCTGGGCAAAGCCGAAGCAACGCTGCCTGAGCCCTGCCCTAACGTAGACTGGAAGTCTTTTCCAATCACGGAAATGTTCAATCTAGGATGGCTTGGGAGCGTTAAGCCGAAAGCTGATGAGATCGAAGTTTGCATTCGAAACCTAATGTCGGCGGCACGAGTTTCTACCCCGCAGTTTGCGGGAGTTCGCTTCCGTGGCGCTGAGAACAAAGAGCCCAATCCTTATTCTGTGAACGCCTGGCTCATGAAAGCCATGGGTGAGGCAATAAACTGCGAGAGCGAGAATGATTTCATTACAGATGGCGTGGGGCATTGCTTTAGACGAGAGATCGCCAAGCTGAGCCTGTATTCCGATGGACCAAAGCGTGCATTTCGCAAGCTCGACGAAGCGGGCATCACCGCCGTTTATGTCCCTTGCTTGAAGAAGACGCATATCGACGGCGCATGTTTCAGCCTTCCAAGTGGCAAACCTGCAATCGCTGTTAGCCTACGCCACCACAGGCTCGACAACTTCTGGTTCACCCTGCTGCATGAATGTGCGCACGTAGAGCGGCACTTGTCCGACGAAGGTATAATCATTGACGAGACAGAGGGTTCAACCGGAGCATTCGGTAACGATCCAATTATGGAAGACGAAGCAAACACATTGGCCCGAAGTGCTTTGGTGCCAGACGATATTCACGACGAGCTAAGTAGAGTAGCAGGGAATATTTCCAAAGCGAAGGTACAGTCTTACGCTCGTAAGGCGGATGTTCATGAGTCGGTCATTGCGGGCCAAGTACGTGCGATGACGGGTCGATACACTCATTTTGCAGGGATGGTAGGTCAAGGCGAGGTTGCCAAAGGTCTTGGATGCGTTCGTCACTAGATTTCTATTGACAACCGGTATTGCGAAGGAACAATCCCCTGAGCTCTACCTAAACTTCAGCTTAGGCCATCTAACGACTATGCAAAGTCTGCTTGATGTACTTTTATTGAAAAACTCGAAAATTTGACAGCTGCATTTTTCTGCCAAAATCTGTTGCGGTGGCCAAATTGAAACCGAGTGCCCGGTGCAGCCTCTGAGAGCGTCAGACACTACCAACGTTGGTCTTGGGGCAGCCCTGACGGACGAAGCTATCCTCGCCATCGTCAGTTGCATCAAATCCCTTGGTCGCCGGACATTCGCGACCTCCATGACAGGATTGACGAAAGGCGATAGTCGGGATGCAACGCGAGGTGCTGATCGCAGGTTCGGCACATTATTTCGCTTTTGCCTGCCGAGAATACAGTCGGCGGAACGAAATACCATCTGGCTCGTTATGTAAGTGCAGTGGCTATCGACTCAATTGCAAGCAACAGTAGGAGGATGTCATGGATCATCAGAAGCAGAATGGAGAGCGCGGAATGGGATACGGCCTTTTTTCAGCTATGATCGCCACATCAACAGTCGTGATGTTTGCGTTAATGTATCTCAATACTTACGCGCTCGATCACGTCTTTTTCTCGCAAACCCGGATGTGGATGGCCCTTTACATGGGTGCGGCGATGGCAGTTATCATGCTTTCTTTCATGTTGGGGATGTACTCCAATCGTAACCTCAATATCGCAATCTTCATCGGGGCCATCGTCGCCTTTGGCGTCTCACTATGGCTCGTGCGTAGCCAGGAGACCGTGGAAGACCTCGCCTGGATGCGCGCGATGATTCCGCACCATTCCATTGCCATCCTGACCAGTGAGCGGGCTGATATTTCTGATCCGCGTGTGCGTGCTCTCGCGGATGCAATTATCGAGGCTCAGCGCGGTGAGATTGCCGAGATGAAGCACTACATCAGCGAAATCGAAGCCAATGGCGACGCCGCTCCGGGTACGCCGAGGTACAGCGTTGATTAGGCTGGGCGAGAGAGCCATGACAGCGGCAGAGTTCGAGCCCTCAACAAAGGATGGTAAACCGGTTGCAACAATCAAGACTAAGGGCATCTTCGGCGGTGCTGACCATGGTAACATCATTGGAAAGCCTGAACACATGGACTTCCGTTGACTTACCGGTTTCATCCACCGTTTCAACTCGGACGCACCAAGTCGGATCGCGTTTGGACGCGGCGTCAGACTGTTGTTGAGGGCCGCCAACTGTGGCCAGCGCTGCCTGAGCATTTTTCTGTTCAACCCGCGTGTCCAGGGCGATCTGACGCGCTTTCGTATAGAGATCGATCCGCGCCCTGGCAGTCGAGGGCTTTGATAATTTTTTCGGACGCTGACTTGCAGTCTCTGTAACTCATGCCGGGAATGTGGAAGGGCACCATACGCATCTCCTATTGAAACTGCCTATAGATCAACCCGACGCAATCGCAGGGCATTGCTAATGACCGAAACCGAAGACAGGCTCATCGCTGCTGCCGCAATCATTGGTGAGAGCAGTAAACCGGTAACAGGATAGAGCAACCCGGCGGCAATCGGCACGCCAAGCGCGTTGTAGGCGAAAGCGAAGAACAGGTTTTGCTTGATGTTGCGCAGCGTGGCGCGCGCCAGTTTGCGCGCCCGCACGATGCCCATCAGGTCGCCGCCCAACAGGGTGATGCCGGCACTTTCCATCGCCACATCAGCCCCGGTGCCCATGGCGATCCCGACATCGGCCGCGGCGAGGGCAGGAGCGTCATTCACCCCGTCGCCCGCCATGGCGATCTTGTGGCCGTCGCGGCCCAACTGGTCAATCAGGTCCTTCTTGGCTTCAGGCAACACTCCCGCGCGCACCTCGTCGATACCCAGCTCGCTTGCCACCGCCTGCGCCGTGCGCTCGTTGTCGCCGGTCGCCATGATGATGCGCAGCCCCTGAGCGTGAAGTTCATCGATCGCCTCCGCGGTCGAATCCTTGATCGGGTCGGCAACCGCAACGATGCCCACAAGCGCGCCGTCGACAGCGATAAACATGGCCGTCTTACCTAGGCTGCGCAAAGCGTCCGCCTGGGTTTCCGCCTTTGCCGTGTCCAGCCCCATTTTCAGCATCATCGCGGCATTGCCAAGCGCGACTGAGCGCCCTTTGACCTTGCCGCGCACACCTTTGCCGGTGACCGCCTCGAAATCGGTCGCTTCATGTCGGGTCGCGTTTTGTGCCTCCGCCCCCTCGACAATCGCTTCGGCGAGCGGGTGTTCTGAGCCACGCTCAAGCGCTGCGGCAAGCGACAACAGGTCAATTTCAGGCAGGTCGGCCAACACAACTGTATCGGTCAACTTTGGCTTGCCCATAGTCAGCGTGCCGGTCTTGTCGACGATCAGCGTATCGACCGCCGCCATCCTTTCCAGCGCCTCTGCGTCTTTGATCAATACGCCCGCCTGCGCACCGCGCCCCGCCGCCGTGGTGATCGAAATCGGTGTTGCCAAGCCAAGCGCGCAGGGGCAAGCGATGATCAGCACCGACACCGCCGAGGCGATGGCGAAGACCAGCGCGGGTTCCGGGCCAAAGATCAGCCAAACGACGAACGCGAAAATAGCGACGGCCACCACGGTTGGGACGAAGATTGCCGAGACCCTGTCGGCCATCCCCTGAATCGGGGCGCGCGAACGGCGAGCGTTTGAGACCATCGCCACAATCTGCGCCAGCACAGTATCGGCCCCGACCTTGCCCGCTTCGATCACGAGGCTGCCGTTATGGTTGATCGTGGCCCCGGTCACCGCATCACCCGGGCCCTTTTCTACTGGCATCGACTCGCCGGTCAGCATGCTCTCGTCCAAACTGGAGCGGCCGTCAATCACCACCCCGTCCACCGGCACCGCGTCACCGGGGCGCACCCGCAACCTGTCCCCCTCCATTATATTTTCCAAGGGCGCATCATATTCCGTGCCGTCGGGCAGGATACGCCGGGCGATCTTGGGCGCGAGATCCAGCAACGCCCGGATGGCATCGCCGGTGCGCTCGCGGGCGCGCAACTCCAACACCTGTCCGACAAAGACCAGCGTCACGATCACCACCGCCGCTTCGAAATAGTTGCCGACCGCATCGCCCGTCCGGTATTGTTCCGGAAACACGCCGGGCAGGAATGTGGCGACCAGCGAATAGAGATAGGCCGCCCCGACGCCGAGGCTGATCAGGGTCCACATGTTGGGTGCGCGGTTCAACACCGACTCCCAGCCGCGCTTGAAGAAGGGCCATGCCGCCCAGAGGACGATGGGCGTTGCCAACACGAATTCCAGGTAGCTGGCCGTCTGGTGTCCGATCCAGTCGCGCACCGGCAAAGCGACCATTTCACCCATCGCCAGAATAATCAGCGGCACCGCCGCCACCGACGAGATCCACATCCGGCGAGTGAAGTCGGTCAACTCCTCGCTCGGTTCGTCCGAGGGCAGCATCGGTTCCAGTGCCATGCCACAGATCGGGCAGTCTCCGGGTTCATCGCGGACGATTTCCGGGTGCATCGGGCAGGTAAACTGGGCGTCCGCAGGGGCCGCCCTCTTTTGCCCGGCGGCGCGCCCCGAGGCATAGAACCACGGATCCGCCTCGAACTTCGTTTGGCAGCTCTCAGAGCAAAACTGGAAGGCCTTGCTTTGGAACTCCGCGTGACGCCCGTCGGGTTTGACCGCGACCATCATCCCACAGACCGGGTCCTTTGCTGTCTCGGTCCCCGCCGGAATGTCGGGCGCCGTGTGATGATGATCGTGCTCCATGTTCTGCCAACCTTTCTATGTCGCGTTTCAGCTTGCGGCCTCCAGCAGCTGGAATGTCAAGCCAGTTTCAACCGTGGTCGGGAGCACCCTTTTCAGACCGTCTCCGCATGGCCATCCAGAGGAGTGGCAACCCGGTCACAAGCCCGAGGCCAAGCACTGCCCAGGTTGCCCGGACCAGGTTTCCACTGGTCGCCTCGCCTCCGAAATGGGCAAGCACGAAACTGGCCGGAATGATCCCCACAAGCGTAGCGACGGCGAAACGCCAGAAGTGAAGACGGCTCAACCCGGCAGCGTAACTGACAATGTCGAATGAAATGAAAGGCATCAACCGGCTGGCGAAAACGGTGAAGGTCAACGCGTTCTGAGAGCCGAGCCAGCCCGCATCCACCTTGCGACCGAGCCATCCAACAAGCGCATCGCGCCCAAGGAACCTGGCCAGGGCGAAGGCGATAAGTGCCCCGAGTTCGGCCCCGACAACGATGTAAACGGTCCCCAGGGCATGCCCATAAGCGGCCCCGGCTGCCAATGCGATCGGCGCGCTTGGAATGGGTGTCGCGACGATCGCGATTGTCATGAGGGAGACGATAAGGACCGGCCCCCATATCCCCGCGGCCTCGACCCAGCTGGAGACTCTCTCGCCATCGAAGCTTTCTATGACGTTGGCGAGCGGCCCTAAGGCCAAGGCGGGAATGCTGAGGACCAGCAGCGCGCCGGCCACCATTCGTGCGGTTCGCCGGGAAAGAAACCGGCTTATTCGAGCTTCACAGAACATGGAGCGCAAACATAAGGGTTACCCCCAACAGGTCGATGCCGACGCTGAATGGTCCGGCACAGCTACATGTCTCTGTTTCTTGGATACTGTCGGCTACCATACCGCCTTGTCTCCCAACTATTGACGTTCGAAACCAGTACCCTGACGCATTCGCGCTCCGGCGATGGGAAGGTTATGTAGCTGCCAATCAGGCCGCGTCGACAGCTTCGCGCAGCATCTCGCGGACCTCTCCCGCAACACTGTGGAGTTGGTCGTTGTCGATAGCCTGCATTGACGCCACTGGGTCGATGGCGCTGATCTCTGTGCTGCCGCTTACTTCGCGCAGGATAACGTTGCAGGGCAGCATCGCGCCGACGCGCGGTTCTATCCCGATCGCTTTGTGGGCCATCTGCGGATTGCAAGCGCCAAGGATACGATAGCCATTCATATCCACGTCAATCTTCTCCTTCATCGTCGTTTTGACGTCAATTTCGGTGAGGACGCCGAAGCCTCTTTCGGCCAAGGCGTCTCGAACGCGCATTTCCGCGTCGTCAATGCTGACGCCTGTAAGCGAGCGGTCGTAAGTATAAGTCATTTCTTTCTCCTTGGGGTCACTTTCGCAGCTGCTTTTTCGGTGCAGGATGTCCCAACATGATCGCAGTCGTTGCGAAAAACAGCCAATCGGTAATAATTCTAAGACTCATCAGATTTACCTCCGTTGAAGCTGGTCAAATTCTGCATCGATCCACCACCATGGTTCAGCACCAAATATGGGCACTGGCCCGTGGGCCGACGCCCAAAAGATTGCTCAGTTGTCGTTCATCATGTCGCCATTGCCCATGCTTTGGCCATCACCAGGCTGCATCTGCCCCATTCCTTCGCGCATTTGCTGCATGCGCTCCAACTTGTCTGCCGGAGCCATCATTTCTTCAGCTGTAACGGCGCCGTCGCCATCGGCGTCCAAGTGCTGGAACCGATCCACCATCATCTCACGGAGCATCGCGCTGTGCAGCATCTCGAATTCTTCGATAGACAAGGCGCCGTCGCCGTCGCTGTCATATTCGGTGAGCTTGGCCTGTAGTCCGGCGCGCATTTCCTCGGGCGTCACCGTGCCGTCACCGTCGGCGTCGAACATCTGCATCATGCCACCCACCATCGGGTGCATTCCGCCCATCATGCCGCCGCCCATCATCTGGCCGTGCATACGCTGCATCATGCCCATCATCTGGCCGTGCATACGCTGCATCATGCCCATCATGTTGGACATGTCTCCCATACTGCCCATCATTCCAGAGCCGTCTTTCATCATCATGTCGGCGCGGTCGTTCGAGCCGGGTTGTCCGCCGTGTCCGTGATTGGATTCTGCGATTGCGGTACTTCCGATTGCAGTTGCAGCCAAGACAGCCGCTGTGAGCAAGATTCTGCGGGTCATTGTGATTTCCTCGTGCTTTGGTTTCGATGGACTTCATATGGTAGCGATAAGTCGTGGTGGAATGCCGAGAAACAACGGTTTTGTAACACCTCGTAGCAAACGCCACCCTTGTTACATTTCGTGACAATTCTCATCGGGAAACCCAGGCGGCAATCGCTAAAAGGAGAAACATGAACGAACAGCCTCATATCCTTGTCGTGGACGATCATCGCGAAATCCGCGATTCCGTTACGCGGTACCTGGAGAAGAACGGCCTGCGCGCGACATCTGCACGAGATGCTGTCGAGATGGACGCCAAGCTGGCAAAAGGACAGTTCGATCTCATCGTCCTGGACGTCATGATGCCCGGCGAAGACGGGTTATCGGTCTGCCGCCGCCTGTCATCCACAGGCGACGTGCCGATCCTGATGTTGACGGCACTCGGCGAAGAGACGGATCGCATCGTCGGGCTGGAAATCGGAGCGGACGATTACCTTTCCAAACCGTTCAATCCCAGAGAACTGCTTGCGCGGATAAAGGCCATCCTGCGGCGTTCGTCGCTGCCCGAGACCTATGCTGGTAAGTTATCAGGACGACGCATCGCCTTCGCACAGTGGACCTTGGATACCGACAGCCGCTTGTTGACCGATGAGAACGGCGCGCGTGTGGATCTTACAGGCTCGGATCTCAAGCTTCTGGTCGTTTTGCTCGAACGGCCGCGTCTCGTTCTGAACCGTGATCAGCTTCTCGATCTCACCGCCGGGCGCGCGGCTTCCCCCCTTGATCGGACGATCGACAATCAGATCAGCCGCCTGCGCCGAAAAATCGAGGCTGATCCATCCCGTCCTCGCTTAATCACGACCGTACGCGGTGGTGGATACTGCCTGGCAACCGATGTGACGGAGTTGGGCTGATGACGCGTCTCTTTGACAGCCTGCGCGGCCAACTGGTTCTGTTGATCATCGCTGCACTCGTGACAGCCCAAGTGGTCAGTCTCTGGTTGTTCGTGGACGAGCGGAGTCTCGCAGTTCGCGCCGCGCTCGGGTTCGAAGCGGCCGGGCGGGCTGCGAATGTGACACGGTTGATCGAGGAAGCGCCTGCTACGCTGGAACCAGCTATTCTGCGGGCGGCCAATTCACCACTGGTGCGCTTCGAGGTGTCGGAAGCGCCTGCCGTCGATCACGAGACCCACGCGGACAGCGGTGCAGTCGAGGCAAGGGTCCGCCGTCTTCTTGGCCCCCCCGACGACCGCGAGATACGCGTGGAATTGCACGAGGTCGACCACGAGATCCTGCCGATGCCGCATCTGGCTCCCGAGATGGCCGAAATGCACCTTGCGATGATGCGGGGCGACCTGTCGGCAATCGAAATGCAGCTATCTATTGCCCTGACGGGCGGACAGTGGCTCAATGTCGGCACAAGGTTCGAGCGCCCGCCGCTACAATGGCCTTGGATGTCTTTGGTGAGCTTTGGCATCACGGCTGCCATCATTCTTGTTACCGCTTTCTGGTTTCTTCTGAGCCGTCTGACCGGTCCGCTTCTGCGAGTGTCTGGTGCCGCTGACAGGCTCGGGCGTGGCGAAAATGTCAGGCCGCTGCCATTGATGGGACCCGCAGAGGTGCGCGAACTAACACGGGCGTTCAACAGAATGCAGGACAGGTTGACCCGTTTCCTCGCCGACCGGACCCGGCTTCTCGCTGCGCTCGGACATGACCTTCGGTCACCTCTCACGGCACTCCGCGTCCGCTCGGAGATGGTCGACGAGCGGGAGACGCGCGACAGCCTCATTGCCTCGATCGAAGAGATGCAAGAGATGGTGGAATCGACTCTTTCCTTCGCGCGAGGGATCGCGGGCTCAGAAGACTACGAAACGGTCGAGCTGGGCGCATTTCTCAAACAGCTTCGCGCCGATATGCTGGAAAGCTTTGCATTGCAGGAAGGCGAGACCATTCGCCTGCGACTGCGGCCGCAATCGGTCAGGCGCGCGCTTCGAAACGTCATAGACAATGCGGAACGCTATGGCGGAAAGGTCGATGTCAGCTTTGGACGTGAGGACGATCACGCCTTCATCTTAATTG
The DNA here is from genome assembly GCF_023016085.1 of Aliiroseovarius sp. F47248L. NCBI lineage: Bacteria > Pseudomonadati > Pseudomonadota > Alphaproteobacteria > Rhodobacterales > Paracoccaceae > Aliiroseovarius > Aliiroseovarius sp. F47248L. The sequence continues at coordinate 448,062 of NZ_JALKBF010000001.1, forward strand.
GCGACAATGGACCCGGCATACCGAATGCTGACCTCGAACAGGTCTTCGAGCCCTATTTCAGGCTTGAGAAATCTCGTTCGAGAGAGACTGGAGGAACCGGGCTTGGGCTGTCTATCGCCCGGACCATCATCCGGGCACATGGCGGCGACGTCAGCCTCGCAAACCGAGTGGAAGACGGCCTCGTCGCGACCGTGACGCTCCCGCTGGAATCGCAATCCTTGGAAAACAAAAGGACAATGACATGAAATTTCACAACCCAATCATTGCCGCAGGACCTCTCATTTTCGTCGCGGCACCGGGAGTGGCCGATACCTATGAGGGATTCGGCCACATGATGTGGGGTGGCGACCACGGAATTTTCGGTGGCCTGATAATGTTGATTTTCTGGGCGCTTATCATCGGCTTGATCGTGCTCGCGGTTCGCGGGTTTTCCAACCACCAAGTCTCTGACAATAGGCAGAAAGCAATCGATCTCCTACGTGAACGATTTGCCCGCGGCGAAATCGACGACGACGAATTCGAGCGTCGGCTGGCAAAGCTGGAACCCGGCATACAGAGATGACTCCACTAACGGCAATGTGAAGGCGGGGTCTGCAGCCGAGCTTGACCTTCCAGGTCGGGAATGCCGCATGACCGAGACAACGAGCAACTTACCGGAGTATCCATATGATACCTGAAATTGGACAATTCGCACTGGCACTGGCGCTGGCGATTGCATTGGTGCAGAGCGTCCTGCCCATCCTCGGCGCCTCCCGTGGTGATCTCGTTTGGATGCGAAGTGCGCGGGCATCGGCGCTCGCCCAACTTGTGTTCATCGGCATCGCTTTCGCCGCCCTCATGCGATCGTTCACAGTCAGCGATTTCACCGTCAGGAATGTCGTCGAGAATTCGCATTCCCTCAAGCCGATGTTGTTCAAGATCGCAGGTACTTGGGGGAGCCATGAAGGTTCTCTACTGCTCTGGGTGCTGATACTTGCTGCCTTCGGGGCAGGTGTCGCCCTGCTCGGGACCAACATTCCCGATGCACTGAAGGCGCGCACCCTGTCGGTGCAGGCTTGGATCAGCACTGGTTTCCTATCTTTCCTGCTGCTGACCTCCAATCCGTTCGAGCGTGTGTTTCCGCCACCACCGGATGGCAACGACCTCAATCCACTGCTTCAGGATGTCGGGTTGGCGATGCATCCACCGCTCCTTTACTTCGGTTATGTCGGGTTCTCGATCGTGTTCTCCTTCGCAGTCGCTGCGCTGATTGAGGGCCGTGTGGACGCGGCTTGGGCCCGCTGGGTGAGACCGTGGACGCTGGCAGCCTGGATGAGCCTGACAGCGGGCATCGCGCTGGGATCTTGGTGGGCATATTACGAGCTTGGTTGGGGTGGGTGGTGGTTCTGGGATCCGGTTGAGAACGTCAGCTTCATGCCATGGCTTCTGGGCACTGCGCTGTTGCATTCGGCAATCGTCACCGAAAAGCGCGATGCTTTCAAAAGCTGGACGATCCTGCTGGCAATCCTGACATTCTCACTGTCTCTGCTGGGCACATTCATTGTTCGCTCCGGCCTATTGACCTCGGTTCACGCGTTCGCGGTCGACCCCGAACGCGGACTCTATATCCTCGGCTTGCTGGGTCTCTCTATCGGCGGCTCTCTTACGCTATATGCCTGGCGCGCCCCGTCGATGGAAGGCGGCGGTCTCTTCGCACCGATCAGCCGCGAGGGCGGCCTACTGATCAACAACCTGCTGCTGGTAGTCGCCACAGGAACGGTGCTGGTCGGTACACTCTATCCGTTGTTTACTGAGGCGTTGGCCGATCAGAAAATTTCTGTCGGCCCCCCATTCTTCAATGCGTCCTTCATACCGATCATGCTGCCTCTATTGATGATTATGGCCGTTGGTCCGTTCCTGTCGTGGAAGCGTGCCGACCTGAAGGGGGTATTCCAACGCCTCCGTTTTGTCGCTCTGTTATCAGGGCTGGCCGCGCTTGCGGTCTGGTACCTGACCGAGGGTGGGCCCGCTCTGGCCTATCTTTCAATCGCGATTGCCACCTGGCTCCTTCTGGCGACACTGCGCGAATGGGCGACCCGGATCAGGCTATTCGATGTGCCGTTCGCGCAGGCCTTTCGAAGGGCGCGCAACCTGCCTCGTGCAGCCCACGGCATGACGCTGGCACATGCAGGCCTTGCCGTCGCGGTCTTTGGCTTCGTCGGGTCCAGCGCCTGGAAATCCGAGGAAATCGTATTCGTCCAGCCTGGTGCCGAGATTGCGATTGCAGGGTTCGACGTGCGCTTTGACGGTGTCGAACAACTGCAAGGTCCGAACTATACCGCCGACCGGGGCACGCTGGTCGTCATGCGCGACGGTGCATTTATCACGATTCTCTATCCTGAGCGCCGTTCCTACCCGGTGGCTCAGAGCACGACCACCGAATCGGCCATCCGCTCGACGCTGGCGGGCGATCTCTACGCCTCGCTGGCCGAACCAGCAGCGGAAGGTGCGGCGCAATCGGGCGCTTGGACTTTGCGCATTCTTTACGAGCCGCTGGTCAACTTCATCTGGATCGGATCGGCGCTACTGGTGCTGGGCGGCGGCTTGTCGCTATCGGATCGGCGCCTGCGCGTTGGCGCACCGCGTCGTTCCGCCACACTCAAACCACAAGCAACGCCGGCGGAGTAAAACCATGAAACGATTTCTCGCAGCCACGCCGATCCTGATTGCCCTTGTCTTGGGCGCCTTCTTCCTGTGGGGCCTCAATCCCGAACGAGATCCAAACGCGATCCCGTCGGTCCTAATATCTCAACCCGTGCCGGAATTCGATTTAGACGCCTTGGACGGCGTCGGCGTACCGGGTCTGTCACAGGCATACTTGACGGACAATCCCGCGCCGGTTGTGGTCAACGTCTTCGCCTCTTGGTGCGTCCCCTGCCGTGCCGAACATGCTGTCCTGACGCAGATGGTCGAACGCGACGGCGTGCGGCTCATGGGGATCAACTACAAGGACAAGCCCGAGGACGCGCGCGCTTGGCTCGAAGATCTGGGCAATCCCTACGAACGGATCGGGTCCGATCTAAACGGCCGCGCCGGAATTGAATGGGGTATTTCCGGCGTCCCCGAAACCTTCATCGTTTCGGGCGATGGCACAGTTCTCTACCGCTATGTCGGTCCGGTCGTAGGTCCTGACGCGGAAGAAAAGTTTGCGACCGCGCTCACGCAGGCACGCGCCATAAATGGTGCGGGAACATGATCCGAATCGTTGTCCTCACGGCTCTGATCTTGATCGCCTTGCCGCTTGCCTCACATGCCGTCGAACCCGACGAAATGCTGGCCAACCCGGTCCTGGAGGTGCGTGCGCGCGCGATTTCGAAAGATCTGCGCTGCGTGGTCTGCCAGAATCAGGACATCGACAGTTCCAACGCAGGCGTTGCGCGTGACCTGCGGCTGCTGGTTCGCGAGAGGCTAATGGCTGGCGACACCGATCAGCAAGTGTTGGGCTATATCCAAGCCCGCTATGGCGACTATGTTCTGCTGAAACCGCCCTTCAAACCGGAAACCTACGTTCTTTGGTTGACGCCCCTCATTCTCTTTCTGATCGGCTCCGGCGGCGCGGTCGCGGTCCTTGCCAGATCCGGTCGGCGAATGGCGAATGCAGACCTGAGCGACGAAGAGGAGCGCCGGGTTTCCAAACTGCTGGCACAGACTGGAAGGAATGAATCGTAATGCTATGGATTATCTTTGCGTCCCTGGCGCTGCTTGCAGCAATTTGCCTGCTGCTCCCCCTGCGATCGCTCCGCTCGGACATCTCCGGCCGCACCGAAGGGTCCGTTTCCATCCTGTCCGATCAGTTGCATGAGGTGCGCGCCGATGCGGAGCGCGGCCTGATCACGAAGGAGGAAGCCCGCGCTGCCCTAATCGAGATCAAACGGCGCATACTGTCGCTGGAACGGAAGAGCCAGCACGCGGAACCAGCCAGATCTGCTCGCTCTTCAGGCATCGTCGTCTGGGCGACTGCCTTGATGGTACCTTTGGCGGCAGGCGCACTCTACATGCAACTGGGATCGCCCGACCTGCCGAGCCTGGCGTTCGCCGAGCGTGAGGCGGAGCAAAACCAACAGGTTGAAATCACCGGGTTGACTGAGCGTTTGTTGGCCCGCTTGCAAAGCGATCCGGGCGGCGGCCCGACCGAAGGTTGGATGTTGCTCGGTCAAACCTATATGCGCATGGGCCGCTACAGGGATGCGGTTTCCGCCATGGAGAACGTGACCGAGCGCCCCGATGCAACCTCGGCCATTCTTTCGCAATACGCCGAGGCGATGATCGCTGTAGATGATGGGATCGTGACACCCGCTGCCCGCAAAGCCATCGCAGCGGCACGCGACATGGACCCATCCAATCCGGCAGCCACCTATTACGAGGCCATTGCGCTCAACCAGGCCGGCGACAGCGAGGCGGCCCACGATCTGCTGACTGGCCGTCTGGGCACGGCCACTGGCCCTGCCCCCTGGATGGAAGCGTTCATCGCCCAGGCCAACCGCATCGGAGAGACACTTGGCCGCGACCTCGTTAGCCTGGCAACATTCGCTCCGACGGTTAACAGAGACACGCCTGGCCCTACCGCAGCCGACTTGGCTGCGTCGGCAGATATGAGCGAGCAAGACAGGAGCACCTTCGTCCGCTCGATGGTCACGCGGCTGGCCGAGCGGTTGCAGGACGAACCTAATGATCTGGACGGCTGGATGCGGCTTGGCAACGCCTATCGAGTGCTGGGCGAGATGGAGAAGGCGCGTGCGGCCTATGCGGCGGCCGAGAGGTTGACCGAAAGCCTGCCATCCGGCGACCCGCGAGTGCAGCGGATCAGGCAGGCACTAACAGAACTTCGCAGCTGACGGCGCGCCGCGCTTCGGCACGCAACCGAGGATGCGAAACCTTGCTGGCGGGATTCGGACGAATTGACAGGGATGCACTGCGCGATGCGGATCATTGCGCGTCGTAGGTCTGGTCAGTGTAGTGAGAAGCAGCAGGATGGTGCGCATGGGGCGATCCTGATCCTCTTTCGTTCACGTTCTCAGGACGTCGCTGGCTCGTCGTGTTTCTCCTGGCCGCATTCTGCGCTGCGGCCCGCGTGTGCGATCCAGCACATGTCGCAGACCGGGTCGCCATTGGACAGAGTACGCTTGCGGAAATAGTGGCCCCGTCGACCATCCCCTGCGATGACGTCGGCACCGGGCCAGTCGTAGCGGCACCAGCTCTGCCGGAACGCTTCCAAGGAGTCGGGGTCGTCCTCCGCCCGGGCCATGCGGCGCACAAAGCTCTGCGGCGGGCAATGGGTGAAATGGGTCAACAGGTCGTCGCCGTCGCGGCTGACCAGAACGGCATAGCCTGGCGCGCCGGAGGGTGTGAAGGGGAACACCAGCAGCGCGCGGATGGTCCAGCGCAGCCGGCGACCGGAATCGCGGGTGAGCAGGCGCACGGGCAGTGCGCTGAACGCCAGCATCCGCCGGTAGATGTCCCAGCCGAGATCAGCAACCACCTGCCGTGCGGAATCGGGCGCGATGGCGCAAGCGCGCAGGCTGCGGTCGGCAGCCATCGTCCAAATCGCCATTTCCACCATCATCTGGCTACCGAAAGTCGGAAGCTTTGCCTGCCCTGCATGGGAGCGCAGGTGGTCTGCCTCCGTGGTCATCGCCACTACGAATGCCTCGATTTCCGGCGCCAGCCAGCGGGTCTCGCGCCCCTCCGTGTCGCGCAGGCCGCGTATGACAAGACCGCGCCGCGCCGCCCGGGCGACGAGGCGTCGGATCAGCTTGCGTGCCAACCACAGGCGGAGCGAACCGTCAGCCATTGCCGGCCTGACGGTCCGAGGTAATATCGATCATTTCGGCGCCGCGCTCGTCGAGACACTCGGTTTCGGTCTGGAGCGTTACGAAGAAGAAGTCGTGATCTTCGCGCAGCACGCGATGTGCCCGTCGTTGCACCGCCTGGGGATCCGCGCCGTCACCGACGCGGAGATGGGCCGAAAACACGTTGCGCCCGCTGGTCAATGTCCATGCGTGGACGTGATGCACATCGCGCACCCCGTCGAGCGTTTCCAGATCCGCGATCACCGACTCCAAATCGATCTCGCTCGGCGTTGCCTCCATCAACAGCCGCGCCGCATCTCGCAGGATGCCCCAGCTGGCCCAGAGCAACACGAAGCCGAATGCCATTCCCAAAAGCGGGTCGATCATCAGGAAACCGGTAAAGCGGATCACCAACGCCGTGACGATGATTAGCAGGCTGCCCACGAAGGTCTGGATGATATGCCAGAGCGCGCCGCGCACGTTCATGTCGCTCTGGCTCTGTTTCCAGATGAGGCCAAGCGAAATGAACTCTGTCACAAGGCCCCCGGCCGCGGCAAGCAACATCGGCCCTGTCGGTAAATCGATCGGTGCATTCAGGCGCATCGCCGCCATGTAAATCACGACCAGCGCCATGCCGGCCAGAAACCCGCCATTGACCAGGGCGCCGAGAATCTCAGATCTGTACCAGCCAAAGCTGAAATCCGCATCGGCAGGCCGGCGGGACAGTCGGGCCGCGCCTAGGGCTACGAGGATTCCGCCCACTGCGGAAAACGTGTGGAATGCATCCGACAGGACCGCGATCGATCCGGTCCACAGTCCGATACCCAGTTCCACGATGAAGTAAACGCCAGTCAGCCAGGCCGAGATGACCATGCCCCGACCACTTGTCGGCATGTGTAATCCGTGCCCGCCGATATGGGTTTCTTTTTCTGCACTCATTGAACATCCCTCCTGAGACATTTAACAATTCCTATCCAGCATAGGCAGAACAACCACATCTTAATCGCCCGAAGCGACTGATCTCTCCGCCGCTTTCTCGAACGCGGAGAGCACAGCCTCGGACGACAAAAGCTCAGGCAAGACGATCCCCTCCGGCGCGCCCGGCCCATAGACCGCGTTGAACGGGATACCGTAGCGGTCGAAGCTTTCCAAATAGCGTGAGATTGAGTCGTCAGGACGGGTCCAATCGGCCTGCATTGCCGTCACACCCGACGTGCGGATGGCGCTTAGGACCGGCTCACGGTCGAGCACAAGCGCTTTGTTGGCCTTGCAGGTGAGGCACCAATCGGCGGTCACATCGACGAAGACGACTTCTCCTCGCGACACGAGCTTTGCAATCTCTCCACGGTCGAATGCGGTCCATTCTGTCGCCAAGGTGACGTTCGGTGTGCTGGCCTCGGACAGATATCCCGCCGAGACAATGGCCAGAGCAGCCATGACTGCAGCTCCAGACAAGCGGATGCCCGTAGACAGCCGATTGAAGGAAAGGATCGTGACCAGGATCGCACTGAGTGCCAGAACCGCAAGAGCCGAGCGAACCCCGCCAACACCGATGAGCACCCAGAACAGCCAGCCGGCCGTTCCCACCAATGCCAGCCCGAGCAGAATCTTTAGCCACAGCATCCAGCGGCCCGGCTTCGGCAGGTGCGAGATCGCCGCTGGAAACGCGGCAACAAGAAGATAGGGAAAGGCCAGACCCAAGCCCAGAGCGGTGAATATCACCGTGATGTCGAGTGCCCCCCCGGCCAAAGCAAAAGCCACGGCGGTGCCGAGGAAGGGCGCCGAACATGGCGTCGCGAGGACGGCTGCAAATGCGCCCGTGGCAAAGTCGCCAGTATAGCCTTTTCCGCGACCAGCGCGCGCGAGTCGCGTCTGCAACGACGACGGGACGGAGATTTCAAACGCCCCGAAAAGGTTGGCAGAAAACACTGCGAGTATTAGGAACATCACCGCCAGAAATAAGGGGTTCTGGAATTGCAGGCCCCAGCCCACAGTCATCCCAAGACCGCGCGCCGCGATCGTCAAAGCCGCAAGCGTCCACATGAACGCTAATACGCCGAGCGCGGAGACCGCAAACCCCATGCGGATGCGACCCCTGCCTTGATCTCGCATCTTCATAGTCGATGAAAGTTTGATAGAGAGTACCGGCAGCACGCACGGCATGACATTCAAAATAAGCCCGCCAAGGAAGGCGATTGCGGCAACCCAAGCCAGTTCTGCCACGCCCGGCAGCACGCGATCAAGCGTGAAGGGTGGCTTCGGCGCTTCATCGGTCAACTCCGCGAACAAGCTGGCCGAGCGCTCGCCATCTGTCACTGTGAGCCATAAATCGGGCAAGTCCGTCTCCACATTCAAAACGGGCAGACGGGCCCAGAGCAGATGACTACCTTCGCCCAAGCGGATATCGGGCTTGCCAAATGCCGTTCCCGCGCCCAGTTCAGGAAAGACATCCGGGCTGTCAAACGGTTGCTCGCTTCGCGCGGCCAAAGTCAGCGCCGTCATATCGGGATCGAAATAGGCCGACTGAATCGAGATACCACTCTCAGCGCCGTCGTCCGGAACCTTTTTCACATAGGAAGAAATGAGCGCGGCCGCAGCGGCGTCAACGCCGCTGGCTCGTGGCAATGCGAGCGTTAGCGTGAACTCCTGCGGGACGCAAACAATCGAACAGGTCAAGAGCGTGACATTGGCATTCAAATGTACTGGCGCGCCAGGCTCGGCCAATGTGATGCGCAGCGGAAGCACCACGTCATCGTGATATCCGAAATTCTCGATCCCGAAAGCGGTGAACCGTTGCGGCGCGGGCCACAACAAATTGACCTCCGCTACATTCTCCGACCCGGTCCAGTCGATCGATGGGGGAGTGCCGACCTCGCCGGGCGACCGCCAATAGGCTTTCCAGCCCTCGCCCAGATTCAAATGAAGCCCGGCTGACAGTGACATCGCGTTCGGGCCAACACCGTTCTCGGCAACGATCAGACGCGCCTGGACGGCCGTGTTGGAAAAACTCTCGGACTCGGCCGCATTCGAAACGTTAGCCAGTCCCGCGCTGGCGCAGATCAGCAAGATCAGCCTTGAAGCGAAAACCCGGAAGAATTTTTCCAACACGTATTCTAACATTGGGACGTCCAATTTTCCTCGATCTCCATCTCTGCAATACGCAGGATAGTAGCCTCATCGACCTGGCCTTGGATAACCGTTCGACCAATCACCAGCGCGGGCGTGCCAATGAATCCGAAAACCTTCGCCAGAGCCGCACTGTTCTCCAATTCTCTGACAACTGCGGCGCCCTGCATGTCGGCAACCAGACGCCTGTGATCGATACCGATGTCCTGTGCCAAAGCTTGTAAGTATTCCGGCGTCGCCACAAAGGGGGATTTCATAAGCCGCTCATGAAAGGCGACATAGGCGCCCTGGCGCTTCGCCGCCAGAGCAGCCTTTGCCGCAATATCCGAAGGCTGCCCGAGAAGCGGCAATTCATGCCAATTGACGTGTAAGTTGCTGTCGGTACGCGCGTCGAGTGCGGCAAGGGTTTTTGTCTGGACACGACAGAAAGGGCAGTAATAATCCGAAAAGGACGCGGCCGGAACGAGTTGTGTTTCAGACAGAAAATCGCCGTACAACGCGCCGCAAATATCTGCCCTGACACGCGCCTCAGCTTCCGCTAAAATATCGGTGTTCGGAGCAATCAATCCGAAGAATGGATCGAATCCACCCGAACTTTCCCCAACAGATAGCCTACGAAATCCCAGTGGATTGTGAACTTCGTCGAAGTTAAGCTCGGTCGGACGAATATCTGGAAAATACCTGAAACCAACATAGGCAGCCACAAGAGCCGCGAGAACCCCCAGAGTATGTCGCCGCTTCTCAATCATATCTTGTCACTTTCTCCTTCACTCCAGATCAACGGCGAATCCCCTCCTGCCTTCTTGGCACTCAAGCACCGCCAACCCACTGTCGGTAACCCGCTTTACCATACAACCTTCGGGGAGGTCGGCCACTTGGCGCTTTGAGGTGATTTGGGTATCACCGCTGGGATTGCATTGGCTTATTGTCTGAGCACACGCGCCGAGCAAGAGTGTGATCAGGAGCAGTAAAAACCAGCGAAAGATACTTAACCTCGCCACCATCTATTCGACGGCTACACTTTGATCCGTCTGGATCCGCCCATTGCCGGTCTGCCTGCCCTTTTCGCCAGCTGCCCCATGGCATGCTATCCCCATCATCCGATGAGCGATCACATGAGCGCCGACACAAACAAGAACGGGCGCGAATGCGGAGAGTCCGAAGGACAGATCACTTGAATGCCTACCTGCGACTGCGAAAGCCGCAACGGGAATTAGCATCACTGCGCAGCAGGTCCACATGGCGTATTTCATCAGCCGCATTTCGCTCGATTGCTCAGGAAGAGTTTCGCGTTCATTCATTTCATTACCTCTTCAATACAGGTGATGGGCTAAAGGCTTCCTGCACCGGAAGGTCAATGTTACAAAAGGATACAAAAATCACTGTTTTGTCAGAGCGCTCTCGCTTGACCTTCCCGTGCTGGAAGGTGGTTTATCCTACTTAAATAGCCACATTTCAGATATGAGAGCAGGCCAATATGAGGCAGACTGAAAAGACCTTCGATCGACGTCGATTTCTAATGACGAGTGCCAGTGGCATGGCTTCATTAGCGGCTCCATCCGTGCTTTGGGCTCAGCAAGCTGCACCAGCGACGCGCAACATTTCCTCTTTTCGGTTGCACGATTGGCAGGATCATTTCGACACTCTCGGCAAAGGCATCTTGCTGTCAGATACGATCACAAAGGTTCTTCAGCACTGGACCGCCGATGGTGAGATGCGCATCTACCCGACATCGGTACCAATGTCGGACGAACTGACACGCCGTGGCTATACCGAGATCGTTTTTAAGGATAACGCCCCCGACTGGGCGCCGACCCCAGCGATGATTGAACGCGACCCCAGCTTGCCGCGTTATGTGTCGCCGGGGCCGGACAACCCGCTGGGCATCCGCGCGATGCATCTGAGCTGGCAGTATTATCGCATTCACGGCACCAACGATACGCGCAAGATCGGTCGTAAATCATCGAACGGCTGCATAGGCCTTTATAACGAGCATATCGTCGAGGTGTTCAACAGAACGCCCGTTGGAACACAGGTCAAACTCATTTAATCGCGTCATCAGGTTGCAGAGGAAAAAGCAGTATGAACAAGACATTGATGGCGATAATTGCCTTCTTCCTCGTTGGTGGGGGGGCGATCTTTTGGAACGCAATGCAACCTGCGCCGCAGGGCGCGAGTCATTCGATGGTTCCACCCGATACCAGCAACCTGGTCGAGGGTGCTGCGATCGTGGATGTGGCGCTTCCCGCGGAACTGTCGGCAGAAGCACAAATGGGGAAACGGGCGTTCGAAGCGAAATGTATAGAGTGTCACGCAGCGAATGCCGCGGGTCAAAATGGCGTCGCACCGCCGCTTGTCCACAAGATCTATGAACCCAGCCATCATTCCGACATGGCGTTTATTCTTGCAGCGAAGAACGGTGTGCGGGCGCATCACTGGCGTTTCGGCAACATGCCTGCGGTTGAGGGTCTGACCGACGGAGACGTCAAAATGATCGCGCGTTACATTCGTGAACTCCAGAAGGAGAACGGCATCTTTTGAGCGACGAAAAAGTCATAGTCGGGCCTTTCGCCTTGATGCGCGCGATTCTTTTATGCGCGCTCTTCGCATTCGGCTTGGCCCCTCAAGGTGCTGAGGCGCATTCTTCCACCCCCGCTGCGACAACCGAAACCCACGCAGTAGTTGATGAGGGTCATGGCAAAAATCACTCGGTTACCCAAGAGGTGTTCGGGCATTGCCATCCTGGAACTGATTGTGCGCTTGCCGCGATCGAGGTGGATCCAATGCATACAAACCAACTCGGACGTACGGTGACCAACAGGTTTCGGCTTCTCCCTACAACGCGTGATGGCATCGGACCCACCTACGAACCGCCGCCGCCGCGATCCCTTACCTGATCGGAGACACCTCGAAATCAGGATTTGAAGGATCACGACATGAGATATACAGAGATTTTTACTTCAGCCGTGCTTGTCGGCGTGGCATCGGCGGCACTTGCCCATGGCGGCGCGACCGGTATCGTGAAGGAGCGCATGGACGCGATGTCGGCGATGGGCAAAGCCGTGAAGCAGGTCGCGCCCATGATGAGCGGCGAAACCGCCTATGATGCCGACACGGTGCGACACGCCGCAGAAACCATCGGCAAGCATGCTGGCGACACCATGACCCGCCTGTTCCCGGAAGGCAGCGGCGGCATGCCTTCGGTCGCCAAAGATGCGATCTGGCAGGATTGGGAGAGCTTCGCGAGGCTTGCGGAAGAATTGCACACATACTCCGAGGGCTTGGCCCTTGCCGCTGACAACTCAACCGCAACTCAACCGGGCGCGATGCCGAGTGCGGGCGCCATGATGGGTGAAACCGACATGATGGGAGCTGACACGATGATGGGCGGCGGTGGCATGAAGGCCGATAACGCCATGAGTCGTGAAGAACTGGCTGAAATGCCGGTCGTTGCGGTTTTCGCAATGGTCAGCAACACCTGTTCGTCCTGCCACAGCCGCTTCCGCGCCGAGGCGAAGTGAGATGAGGCGGGTTCTTGCAGGTACTGCCGTCTTTGCCCTTGTGGGCACGGCGGCCGTCGCGGCACTGGTGGCCTGGCCGATCGGCCATCCGCCCGCCGAGATCGAGTTGACCGGTGATGTCCAACGCGGCGCCTATCTGGCGCGCGCGAGCGGATGCATCGCCTGTCACACGAATTTCGAGGGTGGGGGGGCTCCGCTGGCCGGAGGCGCGCCGCTCGAAACCCCGTTTGGCGTCTTTTATCCCCCGAATATAACCACCGATCCTGAGAATGGCGTCGGAAACTGGAGCGTGTCGGAATTTGCGATGGCCGTCAGGCAAGGGGTTTCGCCCGAAGGTGAGCCATTTTTCCCCGCGTTCACATATCCGTTCTACGCGGATTTTTCCGATCAGGACATCGCCGATATGTGGGCGGCGTTCCAGACGGTCGCACCGGTGGCAGCCGCCGCGCCACCGCACGACGTTGGTTTTCCGTTCAACCAGCGCTGGGGGTTAAAGCTCTGGCGCGCGGCGTTCATTGGCGATCCGCAAACCGAACCCGTGAGGGGGAAGAGTGACGATTGGAACCGGGGTCGTGAACTGGTGCGTGGTGCCGCCCATTGCGGTGCCTGTCACACTGGCCGAAACCTTGTAGGCGGGCGCATGCCCGATGCCGTTTTTGCAGGCAACGACGATCTGCCAGGTGGAAATAAAGCCCCGTCGATCCTGTCCGATGATCTGCTAGAACGCGGGTGGACAGTCTCCAATCTGTCCTTCGCTCTGCAAAGTGGGGTTACCCCGTCAGGAGATATCTTCGGCGGCAGCATGGGTGAGGTCGTCCAGAACGGTACGCGGTTTCTCTCGGAGGCGGATCTGAAAGCGATGGCGATTTATCTTCTCGACAGCGATGTGCCTGGAGGCAGGACGTTGGCCGGCACGCCAAGAAACTATAAAAACATTGATTAACACGGCGGGGCGGCTCGCCGCCCCGACTACTACAAGGACATGCAGAAAAATGGCAACACGGCGAAAATTTCTTGGGCAGGGTGCGGCGATGATCGCGGCCGCGACTGTACCGACTTTGGGACGAGCTGCAACGCCACGATTTAGCCAACTCACGGCGCGGCCCGCAACCGTCCAGCTGGCTCCACGGTCATTCCCGGAGACGAAAATATGGGGGTATAACGGCGAGATGCCAGGGCCCGAACTGCGGCTGGCACAAGGAGCGCGGATTCAGAAAACGTTCCTGAATGAACTGCCTCAAGCGAGTTCAATCCATTGGCATGGGGTCCGCATCGATAATGTGATGGACGGGGTCGCCGGTCTGACACAACCAGCCGTCGAACCAGGACAAGGCTTTGACTATGATTTCGTGGTACCTGATGCTGGCACCTATTGGTACCACGCACACAATCGGTCGGCCGAACAGGTCGCGCGAGGGCTATACGGGGCGATAATTGTGGAAGAGGCCGAAGCACAGGATATCGACCGCGAGGAGGTATTGATCCTTGACGATTGGCTTCTCAATCCCGAAACGGCGCAGATCGATCCCGATTTTGATTCCCGTCATGATCGTAGCCATGCGGGACGGCGTGGCAACTTCATCGCCACCAACGGACGCCACGACCTGACGCTGGACGTGAAACAGCACGAACGTCTGCGCCTGCGGCTCATCAATGCGGCAAATGCCCGAATATTCGTTCTGGCGCTTTCCGGTATGGAAGGCTGGACGATGGCGTTGGACGGCATGCCGCTAACCCAACCAAAGCCCTTGACCGACGCTCTGATCCTCGGACCAGGCCAGCGTGCCGATCTGATCGTCGATGTGACAGCTGAGTCTGGCAAAACCGCCCACCTCGTGCGCATCGAAGACCAAGAGGGTGCCTCCCAGGTGGCGTTTCCAGTGTCGGGCCGCGCGGCATCGGCGCGCCGTGAACCACCGCGTCCCTTGCCTTCGAACCCGGGAATGGATGTGTCCGGCACCAAAAAGGCCGTGACGGCGCGCCTTAACATGCAGGGCGGCGCAATGGGTACGCTGGATGCGGCCATTCTGAACGGCGAACGCAAGAGCTTCCGCCAACTGATCGAGGCGAACCAGTTCTGGTCCTTCAACGGAACGATAGGGATGACCGATGTACCGCTCGTGAGCGTTTCAAAGGGTGAGACAATTAAGCTGGATATCTACAATGACACCTCATTTCCCCATGCAATGCACCTGCACGGAATGCATTTCCGCGAGGTGACCAAGGACGCGGGCCTTGGTCACCTCCGTGACACCCTGCTAATGTTCGGCGGCGAGACTCGAACCATCGCCTTCACCGCAGACAATCCGGGAAAATGGCTTTTCCACTGTCATATGTTGAGCCACGCTGCTTCCGGTATGATGACCTGGCTTGAGGTGACATGATGCGGAAATACTTGATCCTTTCTGCCGGACTCATGTGCTTAATCGCGGCTGGCGCATGGTTGATGACGCAAGCTGTTGCGCAAACGAATGATCTTTCTGCGAGTGTTGATCTGGCGCAGGGCGAGCAATACTATCAGGACTACTGTGCCTCCTGCCACGGCGCGAACCTCGAGGGTCAACCCGATTGGCGTTCACCCGGACCGGATGGCGTGTTGCCCGCTCCACCGCATGACGAGACGGGCCATACATGGCATCATCCAGACAGCGTGCTCTTCGATTACACCAAGCTTGGCGGCAAGGCCGCCCTTGCCGCACAGGGCGTCGATTTTGAAAGCGGCATGCCCGGCTTCGGCGATCAACTGACCGACGATCAGATCTGGAACATACTCGCCTATATCAAATCAACATGGCCAGACCGGCAGCGCGAGTTGCAGGCTGGGCGCAGCGCCGCCGATCGCCAGAGACAAGGAAATTGAGAATGCACCGAACGAAAAGCACCGCCTTGGCGCTTGGCTTGGCCATTGCGCCGATCGCCAGCTTCGCACAGGAGTTGAGCGATGCGCGGATCAAAGAGCTGGCGCTGGAAGCGATCCGTGAAAACCCTCAGATCATCATGGAAGCAGTCCAGTTGCTCGAACAGGCGCAGGCGGCCTCCCAGGCTGAGACGGCAGCGGACGTTCTTAAAAACCAGCGCCAGTTGCTCGAGCATGATCCGAACGCGCCAATTCTGGGAAATCCCGAGGGCGATGTAACCGTCGTGGAGTTCTTCGACTACAACTGCCCTTACTGCAAGCGGGCCATGTCCGAAGTTCAAGGACTGCTCGACGCCGACCCGAATGTCCGGCTCGTCTATCGTGAATGGCCCATTCTCAGCGATGGTTCGGTATTTGCAGCCAAAGCCGCACTGGCCGCAAGAGAGCAGGGCAAATACGATGAGCTTCACTGGGCGTTGATGGGCATGAAAGAACGCGCCGAAGAAGCGTCAGTCATGCGCTTGGCCGAGGAAATCGGGCTTGATGTCGAGCAGCTTCGTGTCGATATGGAAGCACCCGAGGTGCAGGAGCATATCGACGTGTCAATGCGTCTGACACAAGCGCTTGGCTTCAACGGAACGCCATCTTTCGTGATTGGCGAAGACCTCGTGCCCGGCTTTGTCGAGCAGGAGCAACTTGAGGCTCTGGTCGACAAGACACGGGAAAGCGACTGATCTCGCGCCTCAGTCACGTGATGAAATGGCGCCGAACTCATCGGCGCCAATTTCCGTATCAGGTCGCGGCCGGTGCCTTTACGTCATATCCGGCATCGCGAATTGCTTCGGAAACGGCTCGCTCGCTCAAGAAGCTCTCCACCTCCACAATATGCGCCCTAAGGTCACAGGAAACCCTGGCGGTTGGGTCGATTGTCTTGATTGCCTTTTCGATGGCAGCGGTGCAGTGCCCGCAGTTCATATCCGGAATGCTCAATCTGGTCATGTCTGTCTCCTCTGAATGTTCCTTTAAGTGAGGTCTTCCACCGTGGGAAGGTCAAGGGCCGAGGAAATACCCGCAACCCTATTGACCTTCCAGTAAGTGGAACCCCTATCTATGGGTTAAACATACTCAGGAGTCGTCCATGTCAACCTCTCAAACCCTTCGGCTTTCCGTGCAAAACATGACCTGCGCCTCCTGCGTCGGACGGGTCGAGCGAACCCTGTCAGCGCTTCCGGGTGTTAATGACGTCCATGTGAATCTCGCCAGCGAGACCGTGCAGGCGACGGTCGATGCACCTGAGCGGTTATCCGACATCATGTTGGCGCTCGACGAGGTGGGCTATCCTGCGCGGACCGAAAGTGTGCGTCTGAATGTGGCCTCAATGTCCTGCGCCTCTTGTGTAGGGCGGGTGGACAAGGCGTTGGCGGCGGTGCCGGGCGTCCTGGATGTCAACGTCAACCTCGCCTCGGAAACCGCGACCGTCAGCTACGCCGAAGGTGTCGTGGCGCTGGCCGATCTGCTGAAGGCGGCCGAGGAGGCGGGCTATCCGGCGGAACCGGCAGAAGAGACCGTTGCCGAGGATCGCAGCGCCCGCAAAGACATCGAGGCCAGGGCGATGGCGCGAAAAACCGCGCTGGCCGCCGCCTTTGCCATGCCGGTCTTTTTGCTGGAAATGGGCGCGCATGTGGTGCCGGGGGCGCATGACCTGATCGGGCGCACCATCGGGCATCAGACAAGCTGGCTGATTCAGTTCGTGCTGACCACGGTTGTTTTGGCCTGGCCGGGTCGCGCCTTCTACACCAAGGGCTTTCCGGCCTTATTCAAAGGGGCGCCGGATATGAACAGCCTTGTCGCGGTCGGCACCTCGGCGGCCTATCTCTATTCGTTGGTGGCGCTGTTTGCCCCGGATCTGCTGCCCGAAGCCTCGCGGGCCGTCTATTTCGAAGCGGCT
Organism: Aliiroseovarius sp. F47248L; assembly: GCF_023016085.1. Classification (NCBI taxonomy): domain Bacteria; kingdom Pseudomonadati; phylum Pseudomonadota; class Alphaproteobacteria; order Rhodobacterales; family Paracoccaceae; genus Aliiroseovarius; species Aliiroseovarius sp. F47248L. The sequence goes on from NZ_JALKBF010000001.1 coordinate 465,342, forward strand.
GCCGTGATTGTGGTGTTGATCCTTCTTGGCCGCTGGATGGAAGCACGGGCCAAGGGCCGCACCGGGGCGGCGATCCAGAAATTGTTGGGCCTGCAGGCGCGCACCGCGCGAGTGTTGGTGGATGGGGAGCCACAAGATGTTGCCATCGAACGTATCCGCACGGGCGATATCCTTGTCGTGCGCCCAGGCGAGCGGATTGCCGTGGACGGCGAAGTGACCGACGGCAGCGCGCGCGTCGATGAAAGCATGATTACGGGCGAACCGGTGCCCGTGGCCAAGACGACTGGCGATCCGGTCACCGGCGGCACCGTCAATGGCACCGGCGCCTTTCAGTTCCGCGCCACCCGCGTCGGCGCCGACACCACACTGGCGCAGATCATCCGCATGGTCGAAGAGGCGCAGGGGGCAAAGCTGCCGATTCAGGGCATGGTGGACCGGATCACGCTGTGGTTCGTGCCTGCAGTGATGGTATTTGCGGCGCTGACCGTTCTGGTCTGGCTGGTCGTCGGCCCTTCCCCAGCGCTTTCCTATGCTCTTGTGGCCGGCGTGTCCGTGCTGATCATCGCTTGCCCCTGTGCGATGGGTTTGGCCACGCCGACCTCGATCATGGTCGGCACCGGACGTGCGGCGCAGATGGGAGTGCTGTTTCGCAAGGGTGATGCGCTGCAGCAATTGTCCAACGTCAGCGTCGTGGCCGTCGACAAGACCGGCACCGTGACCGAGGGCCGCCCCGAACTGACCGATCTGGTTTTGTCCGACGGGTTTGAGAGGGCCGAGGTCTTGGCGCTTATCGCTGCGGTCGAAGAGCAGTCGGAACATCCTGTCGCCGATGCTATCGTTCGGGCCGCGCGTGCTGAAAACGTCGCACGACATGAGATCGAAAAATTCAAATCTATCACAGGGCACGGCGTACGTGCAGATGTGGCTGGACGTGACGTCTTGGTCGGAGCCGACCGCTTGATGACACGCGAAGGGGTTGAGATTGGCCTGTTGGCCGATGAAGAACGGCGTCTCGCAGAGCAAGGCCGCACCGCGCTTTTTGCAGCCATCGACGGGCGTTTGGCCGCCGTGATTGCTGTGGCCGACCCCGTAAAACCTGCCAGTGCAGCGGCCATCCGCGCGCTGCACAATCTGGGGCTGAAGGTCGCCATGATCACTGGTGACAAACGCGAAACCGCAGAAGCAATCGCTCGTGAAACAGGCATCGACCACGTGATTGCAGGCGTATTGCCGGATGGCAAAGTCGAAGCACTGGACGAATTGCGCGGGAACGGGCGGCAAATCGCCTTCGTCGGCGACGGGATCAACGATGCCCCGGCTCTCGCCCATGCAGATGTAGGCATCGCCATCGGAACCGGAACCGATGTGGCCATCGAATCCGCCGACGTTGTGCTGATGTCGGGCGATCTGCGCGGTGTGGTTAATGCGTTCGAAGTCTCCACCCGCACCATGCGCAACATTCGGCAAAACCTGTTCTGGGCCTTCGGCTACAATGTCGCGCTGATCCCCGTGGCGGCGGGTGTCCTTTATCCGGTAGCCGGTCTGTTGCTGTCGCCCGTCTTGGCTGCGGGAGCGATGGCGCTCTCCTCGGTCTTTGTTCTGACCAACGCATTGCGGCTTCGCAGCGTTCGCCCCGCCATGGACGAGACTAAGAATGTTCACCCCGCAGCCAGCCTTTCCCCTGTTCCAGCCGAATAAGAAGGATATCAAAATGAATATCGGAGATGTCGCAAACCGATCTGGATTACCAGCCAAGACAATCCGCTACTATGAGGATATCGGATTGGTAACGCCGTTGCGCAGCGCCAATGGCTATCGCAGCTTTCGTGACCGCGACGTACACAAGTTGGCATTCTTGGGACGAGCCCGAGCACTCGGATTTAGCATTGAAGATTGCCGGAATCTGCTGAAGCTCTACGAGGACGATGATCGCAGCAGCGCTGAGGTCAAGCAGATCGCCGAAGAGCATCTTGATCAGATTGACGGGAAAATAAACGAGTTGACAGAAATGCGCGCAACGCTGGCGCGCCTGGTGGATGCTTGCGCGGGAGATCACCGACCCAACTGCCCCATCTTGGCCGATCTTGCAAAAACACCGGAGGAAATCGCATTGCTGAACGAGACCAGTTAGGACGGGCAGGCGGGTATAGATTTGGCTGCTGGGGCCGATCGACGCGACCAAGACGTACGAGTCATGCGCCAAAGGGAAGGTAACAAGCGGCGCAAGAACGCATATGACCGCATCCGCGCTTTTGTCACCATATATGCCGCCGCAAACCAACCAAACAAAGCCTGATCCTAGATCCCGAGGATTTCCAATATCCTCAGGACCGGCAAAGGCATTTGTCTGTATGACTTGGATCAGGCATGAACAGAGGGTTCACTTCGTAAGTGAGTCCTGAGCTCCCTCCATATCATCTACGAGGCGCCCCCGAGAATTGGACCTCCAGCAGACAGTTTAGTCCAACGAAATACGGTGAGAAAGAAATGCACCCTGGTGCAAATTTGCAATTTCCTTCAATCATTTCGGTTTGCGAAAAACTGGTAAATGAATGTCGGTTATGGAAGGCAGAGCCTAATGAAATAACGCGAAATCTGAACATGTGAGCCTTGCGAAAAAGCTAGCTCTCCGCGGTGTCGCCGCATAAAATCATGCTTTTAAGATTGTTTCGTAGCCCCCAGCCAGGGAGGATCGTTTCTTTGCACCATCCTAAGCTGATCGGCTTGGCCAATGGATGTAGTTATCAGTGAACTTCATCAGAATGCCTCTCCGGTCTGTTGTAAATGGCGAAAGTGACGGAGGAAGATGATGCCCATATTCTCAGAATACAGAGCCAAATTGTACGAGTACGCGCTCAAACAGCCGCGATACGACCTGGCTAACGTCACAACAACACCGCCACACCTCATGCAGATGATCTGCGAGCGATCTGGTCGTAAAACGCAGCTCACGAATGCTGACATTGTCGACAACTTGGCACCGACATTTGACGAAGCTCGTAAGCTCGATGTGCTGCGTGCGAGCGCGCTCAGGCATGCGCTGGATCTCTTAGACGAAGGCCAGGACCGCATTCACAAGAGCTCTCTGGTGCCGGAGGTTACTGACTTCATTTACGACAAACTGCCGGGTGGGCAGCCCATGTACTACTTCAACCTCTGGGACGTGATCAAAGCTCTGCGGCCTACCGCTGTTGAAGCTCGTGAAGCTGAAAAGCCAGCTCTTGAGCTGAAGCAAGAATGGCAGGGCTTTCTGAACAGCCTGACACCGCCACTGTCTTCTGATGGCACTGAATGGAACGATGAAGACCTGGATTTTTGATATGAAACGACGTTCAGATGAAATCGACCCGGTGAAGTTCCCTCAGCTGTTTTACTTGTTGTGGTACAAAACGGACGTCATCACACCCTGGCACGCGCTTGAAGCGTACAAACGCCAATGGCGCTTTGTGAACTATGAAATGATGCACAACGATGAACGCTTGCTGCTCATCGAGCTGATTGACGAATTATCGTGTGGTGTTTTTGAACCATGGTTTGATGAACAAGGACATGATCGGCGCCCGGTCACCATTGAGATGAAGATGATGACTTACGAAGAGTTGATGGAAGATCGAACCGAGTTCATCGGTCCGCCACAACCGTCAAAATTTCAAGTCAAGCTGACGGCTGCGGAAGAGCAGAAGCTTCAAGAATTTGCTGATCGCATGGTCTCCTATCAAATGGCAAAAAGATCAGATGGCACAAGCTCAGACTGACATATGTATGACAGCTGGTGGTTGCATTTAACGGGCGTCGATTTCCTTAACAAATGAAACCGTTAGCAGAATTTGACCGGCTCTCGGTTGATCGGGTCGAGGGAGTGATAACACATTGTCGTTCATTTCTTGTCTGGTCGTTGTGGGTCGTCAGCGGCATGTCACTTCTCGCAGCGGACATTCATAGTCGGGAGTATGATTGTCCGTTGTGCGGGACGAAGCCGACCTTTCGCTGCGGCTGCGCCAATGGCTGCTTTCGGTGAGGGGCAAGCCGCGTTACAGGCATACTCCGCCGTATACTGAGGAAAGGGCGCTGACTGACCCGTCTTCGGTTTCCCAATGAATTCGCCAGATTAGTGAGCATGGGAACCCTCGCTTTTCGAAGACGGCAAGGCTGTTTTCTGTATTCACGGAGAACCCTTGCTCGTTCAAACGAGCTGCTAGGTCATCCACCGCGAGAGGTAGTGGGAATGCTGCTTTAACTCGACTACCAAACTCCTCATCAGCTTCGGCAAAATTACTCGGAAGGTCTCGTGCAATCTCTGGCGGCCTTGGAAGCGGCGGAAAAAGAAGCCAGTAACCACCAACTGCAATCACCGCAACTAAAGCGGCTCCCCAAGAAAGAACTCTTCTTCGCATTTCCGAATCCTGTCACTGATATGCTCCGAACGCTAGCAGACATTGAATGGCTGCGCAGCATAGGTGAATCTGGGCTCCTTCGACACCTTCGCTGCGGAAAGTACGGATGGCGGGTTCGGGATACTAAGCCCTTTCGCTGCGCAGTGATCGGACTCGAAAGGCGCGGACGAAGCCGATGTCCATCAGATCGTCACAAATGTCTGCTTTCTGGTGGACCATCCGCGATCTTTACAGATGGCGACAGAATTGACGCAACAAGCAAGGTCAATCTATGAATGTCGTTAGAAAAAGCGTCCTTGTAACATGAGAAACTAGCAGGTTCTGAGAGGCCGCTTTAGAGAGGGAAACATGAACCTGTTCCGAAAAATACTCTTTTTGATCGTCCCGCTCCTCGTTTGGACAAATGCGTCGCTGGCCCAGGACATGTCGCCTCTCGAAAGCCTCCAGCCAAAGGTTGAGGAGGCTCGCGCTGCTGTGAAGGCGGTAGCCCAAGAGATTAAAGCTGACCTCGTTGCTCTGATACCATCCGCTCCTGGCTGGAAATGTGAGGAAAACAATAGGTCAGCGACGACTGAAGTTTTCGAACTCATTCCGAGCGTGCATGTCCATTGCGAGCATGAAGAGCAGTCGCTTGATGCTCATTTGCTCGTCGATCCGTCGACTTCCACCGTTTTCTGCACGTCGATTACTCATAATCAACAAGGCATCGAAGAGGGTAGGATTAAACCCAATCTGTTCCGATTTTTTGAAGGCGGGGCATGGCAAGTACAGCGAGCAGGGGTGAGTATTCATGGGTGCGCGTCTGACGTGCTTGCATTCACTGCTGATGGAAATCGGTCTGAAGCCTCAATTGCAAATGGGCCAGCTTCAATAGATGCATTCGCGCAGGCCCTTTTGTCTTCCGAGTCCGAGGAAGTTGTAGTTCAAGCACGTGAACACGCGGAGGCAATCAATGAGCTGTTGGCGCTTCTTGACGATCAATCGCGACAATTCGCCAACATGATTGAGACATCGCCGAACGCCGAAATGAAGGTCGTTCTGCCTTCCGATGCTTTGCGTATGGGGATGACTCTTCCCATGGTGATCCGCTCTAGTCCAAGCGCAAGTACCACCTTCGAAATTGACGGTTGCAGATTGAGCATAGAAATATCTGCATCGCCTGTCGGCCTCCATGAAGCAAAGAACACTGGCCTTCGTTGGGCATCGCCGAGATCAGCTGACGGCACAATGCGCGGCGCATACATCACTCGCAATACAGAGCGTCTGAAAGGCCGTGTGAGTCAGAGTGGAACAAGTATCGAAGTTCTTGTAGATGACCTAGTACTTGTAAGAGTTGTGACTCCGGGCAACCGTCTTTGCGCCAGCGATCCGGAAATCGTTCGTAGAACGTTCGATGAAATACTTGCAAAGAATCCCTCGACTGTTGTGATGCCCTAGCGCAGACCCTCTGGGGTGACTGAAGTCAGTGTTGAGAACGTGCAGTCCGCAAAGCGAGAGACTGAGCAATTCCATAAAGCCGACATTCGTTCGCGCTGCAGCATCCGGTACTTTGGGCTCACAGCCGACCTTCGCCGCACGTTGCATGAAATGCTGCTTTACGGAATGGGGTTGCTGCTCTTTTAGAGCCTGAATAACTCTCGTAATGGAGTGAGCATGCAGTCTGGTTTGTCCATACGCGATATTGAGCGCATCCATTGGATGTCGCTGGCTCATCGCCTTCCTGAAGGCGGGGTAAAAGCTAAGTTTCAAGATAGTGATTCTTGTGTTGATCATTTCGAGGCAGTGCGGTGGCAGTCCGGGGTGTTCTGCCCGCGGTGCGATGCACAAGATATCGCACCGAAAAGTGCGCGAAAAACATATCGCTGCCGAAAATGTGCCTACCATTTTTCCGCGACAGCCGGAACTTTTGCACATGGCGCGAACAAAAAACTGCTCACATATTTCTTAGCTGCCGAGGACATCATAAAACGCAAAGCAACGATGAGCAGCTTCGACATCATCGGGGCGCATGATTTCAAAGATCGCCATGGATTGGCCTATGAAACTGCGCGCCGTATTCTCAAATTGTTGACGGATGAACTTCTGCTTGAAGATGGTGGTCACATTGGCCGCTGCATCTGCTCAGAGGCAATCAACCTACCACCAAATATTGAGTTGGGTGGACGTGATCATTTCTTCTGGCTGCTTGAAGCCCTTCAGACACACGGTACCGGTCAGTCAGGCATTTGAACAAAGTAGACAGTCCGTCCACATCTCGTTTCTGCTGACCTATTCCCAGATTTAAAGCCTCACCATAGGTATCGGTCAAAGGATGTTCATGTCTGATGTGAATGCGAAAACGAACTAAGCTTTGAAAATCGGAGGCACCTGTGTGTTTGAGGTTTTAATAGCAGTCAAGATTTTCGCTAAGTACATGAATTGAATATAAAAAATGACTCGACTCAACGATGCGAAAGTGCATTTTGAGCCTGTCTTGAAATGAACGGTCCTTTATGGGCCATGATCAGATCTCCAGTCACGGAGACGTAAACAAATACTGCGTCGTGTACGTGGCGTGACGAAGTGATGGCCCTTGGGCCCAGACGTTGATTGCTACACCGAAAAGGTCCTCGAGGCCCTTTGGAAAGTAAGTCCTGTTCATCACTTCATAAATAAAAATAACCGCCCAGGATCTTGATGGCGCGGACCAGTGGAGACGTGCCCGATGGGTGACGAGACAAAATATCAAGCGGCGATCCCGAGGTCAATAAGTGGTAACCGAGGTGCAAGGTGTTTGCCCGGCAGACAACCCAAATGTGGTGTTTGTCGCATTGCGTACGGGCGCTGCGAGGCCATGGGAAAACGCTCTGAAGGAAGTTCATTCGGCGGCCGCCACGGTGCTGGAGGCACAGGGTTATGAGCGCAGCCAGAAAGCACTTGATGCTGACGCCGGCGAAGAGCCGCGCTGTCCGCAAGATTCCAAAATCTTCAAAAGGCCATTTCGTCGGTGAGTTTGTCTATAACAATATCAATGGCAAACCTCAGCGCATTGGATTTGCCAGCTACACGGAATTCAAGACGGCGATCTGCCTAATTTATCGCGACGACTTTGCCGATATCGAAGAGCAGTTGGCATCACTGCCATTTAGCCATCCCAGAGGCACCTCGAGTGAGCATTTCTTCGATTTTAGATTCACTACAAAGGGTGGTCAAAGAATTTGCATCTCTGTTAAACCGGAACGGATTGCCACAACTTATGCCTACCAAGCAACGATCGGCGCTGTGAAGAGTGCCGCGATTGGCAATATTTGCGATGCAGTGGCGACTGTTACGGAACGCAACATCAGCCCGGTCGAGCTGCATAATGCAGAACTCTTTCACGCCGCCCGCCAACCAGAACCTGAAATCGATAAGATCGTCACAGAGGGCCTGTCTCGGCTTGACGCAACGATTTCAATCAGTGAATTCCTTGCAAGTGTAGGACTCGGTGGGCGCGGTTTCTTCAGCGTAGCTCGGGCCATTCGCTTCGGTCACGCACGGCTGTTCGCCCCCGAGAAGATCCGTGGAAAGACGCTCATTGAGCGTGGAGAGGCTGCATAATGGCGGCCCCCTTCCAGAAAAAGGTCAAAGTCCTTTTGGAGAAGGACTGTGAGTTTGCCATTGGTGTGCGGTCAGGCAGAGTCCTCGAGCTGCGCGATGAAGGTTATCTGATTTTCTGGGACGAGTGGACAAATCCGGATACAGGCGAGTGCCACGCCTCAGACTGTGGTGTGATGTCCTATGACGCGATCGTCACGGAGAACAAATTCGGCACCCTGAAAATACTGAGGCGCCCGCGCGCCCATGCACACGATCCGAAGACGCACATCCGACGTGTTGAAAGACTAGCCCGGGAAGTCGCTAGACAGCGATTTAGAAAAGAATACGTACTGGCTATTCAGGAAATGCTTGATACCGGAATGTTGCGTCCTGTGCGCGACGATTTCGACGACAAAATCATTGACATCGTCGCGCATGGTAAATTTCGTTATGACAAATATCTCGCTGGGCTCGCAATCCGCGATAGCAAGCGCGGGGGCACGCGATCTCAAAGGTCTAAGAAAGAACGCGAGAAAGCTATTGATTTTCACCACGGCTTCAAATGCGGACACACGATGTGGAAGTGGTATTGGCTATGGCGTGATCATGGCGATGATGGCCTGTTCGACAATTATCGAAACTGCGGGAAGTACCAGCGTTATGACGACGCCACCCGTGCCACGATTGTAAGCATCATACTCGAGCTGCTGGATGAAGAGCGACCCACGGTAAAGTCGGTGGTCGAAAGCGTCCAAGCGTGGATTGATGCTGAAAACGAACGGCGTGAGCGCCAGCCTATCCCAGAAGCCAAAATGCCACGGCCGGGCTATGACTATGTACTTAAACTGATCAAGGAAAATGCGCCGCTTGATCATAAGATACGGAAGCATGGCTGGGACAAGGCATATAATCATTTCCACGGCCTTGGCGTCGGGATCGAGACATCTCGTGCATTGCAACGTGTCGAAATCGACGAGTATACCGTTGATCTCTTCGTACTCATGCAATGCACCAAACTATTCAAGCATTTGCCTAGATCGATCAAAGATATACTTGGCCTAGACGGGGCTGCGCGGCGGGTGACGCTATCTGCGGCAATTGACGTACATACACGCTGCCTGCTTGCACTTCAGATTGTGCCAGCTGGCACTGAAAGTCCGCTGCGTCACACCTTAGAAATGATCTACTCGGATAAGAATTCGATCGCGGACGCGGCCGGCGCCAAGTTCGACTGGCCAATGTCTGGCGCTCCCGAAATGGTCGTGTTGGACCGTGGCCCGGGATACGTCACCGACGATGCCTACGAAATTCTGAGCAGCCTCGGGATTACCAACATGGGCGCACCTGCGGGCAAGCCTTGGTTGAAGCCGTTCATTGAACGCGTCTTTCGCACCATCCACAGCGATCTATTGGTTCGCTTTTCTGGACGTGCCTTCAGCAACGTGGTCGAACGTGCAGATAACGATCCCGCTGAGCGCGCAACGCTGACATTGGAGGCTTTTTTGGGCTGGCTGACACGTTGGACGGTCGATGCCTATCACACCAAAAAACATGAGGGGCTTGGCATGTCGCCGAGACAGGCTTGGGAGAAGGCGATCAATGAATGCCATCCCCGTTCCCTGACAAGCGACGAAATGCGTGAAGTTTTCGGGGTTCCCGGTCGCCGGAAGCTGAGCCGCAATGGTCTTCGTATCTGTCACATCGACTATCAGATTGACGCTCTTCTGGAGAAGTTCGTGGACACCGAGGTGGAGCACTTTGAGTTCCTCCGTTGGGATGGAGACATCGGTACCATCAGCGCCCGCTGTGACGACGGACCCTGGTTCACTGTCACGGCTAAAGACGAAAGGTGGATCGGCAAGACCGACACAGACTTGCTCGAATGGCTTGATGAACAAGAAGGTGAAGACCCTGAAGAACGGCGCGCTCGGCGCGACTTTCTCTTGGATGTGACCGCTGAGTCCGTCCGGCTGAAACGGCTAAAAGGGCTGATATCTCTCCCCAAGACACCTGCCGAGCTACGCAAGGACGTTGAAAGGTTCATCCGTCACGCTGACACGGCAGAGCGGCGTCACAAAGCTGGACCCTATCGCGGTCTACTTGATGATCGGGACAGCGGTACTGATCAGGTTTCACGTAATAGGGCCGAACCAAAAGCGAATTTGGCGAGCCATTTAGACGACGGCAACCCCGAATATGACGACGATTCAATGGAGTAAAAATGAACGAAATGAAGAATAACATCCCGGTCTCTTTGACCGAAAAATTAGCTTGGCTGGACCAAAGATATTGGAAATTTGGAGTTGAACGCGATTTTGAAGACAGTCTGATCGACATCTTTAAGATGGATGATGACGGCCAAAGGACAGCTGAACCGCATCATGATCCGCTAACCGATGAAACTAAGGGGCTAATGGTCCTTGGTCAATCAGGGAACGGTAAGACCGCGTTGTTGAAACGGGCCCTCCGGGTGGACCCTGTCTTGACCGAATTCAAAGTCAATGAGGGTGGCAATGCACTCTACATCGCGGTCCCGCCTGAGGCGACAATCAAGAAACTGGGGGAGATTATTCTGGCGAAGACCGGCTATGAGAAAGTAAACCCAAAGCTGCGTGCCGCGGATTCCTGGGAGATGGCAAGGCATCGCTTTGGTCTCGTCGGCATCAAAGCACTGATCATTGATGAGTGTCACCACATTTTTCGCGCTGGTGCAGGACGAGACAGGCCCGCCGCCATTCAGGCGCTGAAACATATCGTGCAATCCGAGCACAGGGTGGCCCTAATTATCGCGGGTGTTCCGAGCTTGAGAACAGCGATCATGTCAGAAGAAAGTGGGGAGACCTTCCGTCGTTTCAGTGAGTACACTCTGAGCAAAATTCGCCCCGGCTCTCGTAGCGCTGCAACCTTTGGTAAGAACTTTATGAAATGTGCTGGGGTTATGGGGGTAAAGGTCGCAGAAGAGGATGCGATTGCCGAGCGTATCTTGTTTGCTGAGCAGGGTCAGATCGGAAAAAGCGTGGCTTTGGGCAAGGACATCTTACGCGCCGCACTGATGCGAAAACAGGACGCCATCACTTTGGCCGCTGCCGAACGTGTTTACCGTAAATCGAACTCGGGTCTCGATGTGACCCCATTCGATGGGGGCGATTGGGATGCTGTGAGGACAGAATTAACGGCGATCGGTTGGGGGCAGTCATGACCCTCTGGCCAAGCCTTAATTTTGATCGAGATGAAACATTGCTGTCGTATGCAGACCGGTTGTCGATGATGCACACAGGCTGCGGTATGGAGCGTCTGGTCAAAGATCTTGGGATTAATATTGAGCATTTTACATCCGGACGCGAGGACGCGGTCTCAGCCTTTGCAGGGGCCACGGGATTGCACCAAGTCGAAGCCCACAAGGCGGCCATTCGTGTCTTGCAGCGCGGAGCTTCATTTCGTGGAGAGCCGGTCTCCAAGAACTTTCTGAGCCCACGCGTGGCCCGGTGCTGCCCTGTCTGCTTGGAGGAAGACGGAGACATTGCTGATCGGCGGTTTCGGGTGATCTGGGGCTTTCGCCATGTGGCCCGCTGCGACCTGCATTCGTTGTGGCTGGAGGACGTCCCGTTTCGCGGAGAAACCAGTGTCCGTCGCGCAACTGGGCAGCATAGGATTGAGGCGCGGCGCCCAGCGACGCCTGAAATTCCTGAGTACCTGAGCTGGTTGCGTGCGCGTCTGACATCTGGGTTTCCTGATGAAAGTAAATGGCTTGAAGGCCAATCACTGGAGCAGGTTCTCGGCGCATCAGAGATGCTCGGCGCAGTTCTGCAACATGGACATAAGGTTGCGTTGAAGAACCTCTCTTCGGCGCAGATGGAAGAGGCGACAGATATCGGTTTTTCGATCTATGTCGACGGCCGCGGCGCTGTAGAAGAAGCACTCGACACAATACGTGCGCAGTCACCAGCTACGGCGGTGCAGGCAGGTCCACTGGCCCACTATGGCAAGCTTTATGACTGGCTCGACCGACGGAGCAATTCCATTGACCCCGGTCCAATCCGTGACATTCTTCGGGACCATATCGTCAAGAACACCGCCGTTGAGCCTGGTACAATGTTGCTTGGTTTGGAAATCTCTGAACGGAAGTTTCATACGCTGTATAGCCTGTCCTTTGCAGTCGGCATTCGTCGCCCTCGTCTTGCCCGCCTCCTAAAAAAGCTTGGTTTGATACCTGAGGACGCGACCGAAATCGATGCCGGAAACATGATCTTCGAGGCAGAGAAGACAGTTCCCCTGATTGAAGCGTTCAAGAGCGCGATTCCGCTTCACGATGTGCCCACATATCTAGGTGCATCGAAGGGGCAGGTCGAAACGCTCTATAGGATCGGTGCAATCCTTCCGTTAGTTCCGAGGACTGAGCGGGGTTCTGTTCGCAATGTGGTTTTCGGCAAAAAACACCTGGATGATATCCTGACACGCATCAGTGATTTACCTGTCCTTGAAGATTTGTCCTCAGACACGCTTCACCAGTTATCTTATGCAAGTCAGCGAGGGGCAGGGCGGTTCGAGCTGCTTTTTCAGAACATTCTGGACGGAAAAAGCCCAGGGTTTCGGCATCCAGAAAGGACAGGAATTTCGTCCATCTATGTCGATGTCAGCGCCTTGATCGCCAGCAGATAATCTGCCTGATTTTCCAAAAAACCGCGTTGTTCTAAGCTCGCTTTGGCGGGCTTTTTTGTTGGGTTTTTATCTTCGATCGCGAAATCTTTGCCCGATTTTCGCGGGATCTTTGCTCCTATTCAGAATTTGAAGAAATTAAGGTATTGTAAAGTAAGGGAAAATTTTGAAACATCGAGACAACTTTGCCCCGATTTTCAAGCGATATCACATGCTCTGAAGACAACAGTATCAGGTGGTTGAACAAGCAGTCATCCGCCCAGAAATGCGCGCGCCGAGGCTTCAAATTCGCGTGGTTTTTCGGCATGCAGCCAATGTCCGGCCTGCGGGATCTTTGCGTGCTTCGCGTTTGGGAACAGCTCTTTGATCGTAGCTCGATAGTCTGGCAGGACATAGTCGGACGTCGCCCCAGACAGAAACAAGGTAGGACCGGAAAATAGCCCGTGAACGTCAGGGAAACCGACAATCAGGTCCATATCACGCTCTAGCACATCCAGGTTCAGACGCCATTCGCGTGCCTTGACATCCAGTGATTGCAACAGGAAAGCCCGCACCGAAGCTTCATCGACTGCATGTGCCAACTGTCTGTCGGCATCTGCGCGCGTTTCGACCTGTGACAGGTCAATGCTGCGCATGGCTGTGATCATGGACTGCTGGCTGTGCGAATAGACGACGGGGGCGATATCCGCGATCAGAAGTCGACGTACCATTTCGGGTTGAGACAACGCAAAGACCATCGCTGCTTTACCGCCCATTGAATGACCGATGAGATCTGCCGTGCCGCCCAGCGTGGCAACCACTTCGGCAAGATCGGTGGCAAGGTCGGGATAACTATGACTGTCGATCCAAGGGCTTGAGCCGTGATTTCGCATATCCACACCGACCACGCGGCGGGTATCTGACATGCGCTTTGCAATGACACCCCAGTTCCGCGCCGAGCCGAATAGGCCATGTGCGATCAGAACCGGCGGCTGCACCGTGTCGGTGCCGTATGTCTGTAATTCAAGCATGGGGTTTGATAGCTTGGCAACAGTCGCGCTTGAACCCCTTTTTATTCCGTTCAACTCTATCGCATACACGGACGTTGCCGATAAGGTGGCGGCGAAGAGGGATAGAGTAAGGCGAACCCGACGTGGATATACGCGCGCGGACAGATCGGCTGGCCCAACTGCTGGAACAGCGGTTGGATATTCGCGGCACTGGGTTTGAAACCAAACTGCGCCGCGCTGGACGGTTGTTGCCACGTCATTTGCGCCGCGACGGTGCCAGGCTGGTTGAAGCAATGAAGCTGTCAGATCATCCACGTTTGGGCCGACAAGTGGACCCAAAACAGCTTGAGAAATCCGCAGATGCGATCGAACGCTACTTGCTTAGCCTAGACGCATGGGATCGGCGGAGGGGCATTGCGGTGAGTTTTTCAGCCAGTGTCTTGTTGAATCTTCTAATTTTGATCGCTTTGGTCGCAGGAATTCTTCTTTGGCGAGGACTGCTTTGATCCCAACTGCCGAACCGCCACGTAAGGTAGGATAAATGAAAGCCCCCAGGCCAAGGCCGGGGCTTTCACCTTTGGTTGTGTCGAAAATATATAAGTGTTGCCGGCTAGTCAGCGTTCCTTACAAATTCGGATACATCGGGAACTTGGCACAAAGAACTGCGACTTTGGCTCTCACTGCGCTTTCAACTTCAGCGTTGCCCTCTTCCCCGTTCGCGGCCAGACCGTCGACAACTTCGACGATCAGGTCTGCGATCTCGCGGAACTCTGATTCGCCAAATCCGCGGGTGGTGCCGGCCGGTGTACCCAGACGAATACCCGATGTCACCGTGGGTTTCTCCGGATCAAACGGAATGCCGTTCTTGTTGCAGGTGATATGTGCGCGACCAAGAGCCTTGTCGACGATGTTACCGGTTACACCTTTGGGGCGCAGGTCAACCAGCATCACATGGGTGTCGGTGCCACCGGTGACGATGTCCAGACCACCCTTCATCAACTGATCCGCCAGTGCCACAGCGTTGGCGCGAACTTGCTTTTGATAGGTCTTGAATTCGGGGCGCAGGGCTTCACCGAAGGCCACTGCCTTCGCGGCAATCACATGCATCAGAGGGCCGCCCTGAATGCCAGGGAAAATGGCCGAGTTGATTTTCTTGGCCAAATCCTCGCGGTTGGTCAGGATCATGCCGCCACGCGGGCCGCGCAGTGTTTTGTGGGTCGTGGTGGTCGCCACATCGGCATAGGGGAAGGGCGAGGGGTGCTCGCCCGCTGCAACCAGTCCCGCAAAGTGGGCCATGTCGACCATAAGGAAGGCACCAACCGAATCCGCGATTTCGCGGAACTTGGCGAAGTCGATCTGGCGCGGAATGGCCGAACCACCCGCAATGATCAGCTTGGGCTTGTGCTCGGTCGCCAGCGCTTGGATTTCATCATAGTCGATCAGGTTGTCTTGTTTGCGCACGCCATATTGCACGGCATTAAACCACTTGCCTGACTGGTTAGGCGCGGCGCCGTGGGTCAGATGTCCGCCGGAAGCAAGGTTCATGCCAAGGATCGTGTCGCCCGGCTGGATCATCGCCATGAACGCCCCTTGGTTGGCCTGCGACCCTGAATTGGGCTGCACATTGACGAACTCACAGCCAAACAACTGTTTGGCGCGATCAATCGCCAAATTTTCGGCCACGTCGACATATTGACAGCCGCCATAGTAGCGGCGTCCCGGATAGCCTTCGGCATATTTGTTAGTCAAAACGGTGCCTTGCGCCTCCATCACAGCGGCGGACACGATGTTTTCCGAGGCAATCAACTCGATCTCGTCGCGCTGGCGGCCCAGTTCATCAGTGATCGAGCGATAAAGCTCGGGATCGCGAGAGGCGAGGGATTCGGTGAAGAAACCTTGGTCACGGGTGGCAGTCATGCGCGTATTCCTTGGATTGGAAGCAAGATGTCCGGATTTCCTATCGGAAACAAGCTGGATCGCAAAGACCGGAAAGCGACATGGCTGCGGAAAGACGCGGCAATTTCTGGCACTTTGCGGAAACATGTGTTTCTTTCGGAAACCAAGGGACACGCATGGGAAACCCAAACATGAGCCAAAACATCGCTTTCGTCGCAAGCAATGCGAAAATTGCAGAGACCGCGAAAGAGGAACTGGTGGCCCGCTACGGCAACAAGAATGTGAAAGACGCAGATGTCATCGTAGCGCTCGGGGGCGATGGTTTCATGTTGCAGACCCTGCACGATACCCAAGAACTGACAGCTCCGGTGTATGGGATGAACTGCGGAACGGTCGGGTTTTTGATGAATGAATACTCGCCCGACGATCTTGTCGAACGCCTGATCGCCGCCGAAGAAGAGGTGATCAATCCGCTTGCCATGCGGGCGGAAGGGGTGAATGGCAGCGTTCACAAAGCACTTGCGATCAACGAAGTCAGCCTGCTTCGCGCGGGTCCACAGGCAGCGAAGTTGCAAATCAGCGTCGATGGCCGGGTGCGACTGCCAGAATTGGTGTGCGACGGGGCGCTGCTTTGTACGGCCGCCGGTTCAACCGCTTATAACTACTCTGCCCATGGTCCAATACTGCCCATCGGGTCCGATGTGTTGGCGCTGACGGCAATGGCTGCCTTTCGACCGCGAAGATGGCGTGGTGCCTTGCTTCCGAAGAATGCAGTGGTGCGGTTTGATGTCATGGAGCATGAGAAGCGGCCGGTGATGGCCGACGCAGATGGCCGATCTGTTCGCGATGTGGTTTCGGTGGAAATCAAATCGGACAATGAAATCGCACACCGTATCCTTTTCGATCCGGGGCACGGGTTAGAAGAACGCCTGATCCGCGAACAATTCGTCTGATCGTTTGCGTCACTCTCGCATCCAGTTTTCCCGTTTGCGATAGATCGTTGATGGCGACAGGTCCAACACCTGTGCAGCCCGCGGGATAGAGCCTCCTTGTGCACGGATCGTTTCCTCGATGACGATGCGCTCGATTTCAGCCAAAGGTCGACCCAACAAGCCCGTATCGACCAACGTTTGTTGTGACCCCGCGTGGCTGTCAGGATCGGGCAGCCCGGCCAGAAGATCGACCGGCAGCATGTCGGCTGTGACCATATCTCCATCATGGTGCAACACGATATTCCATATGACATTGATCAGTTGGCGAATATTGCCCGGCCAGCGATGTGATATCAGTATATCGGCGGCGTGGGGCGTGAAGCCGCGAAACCCACGTCCTTCCTTTCGAGCGGTCTCGACCAGTTTTGTATTGGCAATGGCCAAAATATCTTCGCCGCGATCTCGCAATGCTGGTAGCGAGATTGGCACGACGTGCAGCCGGTAATAAAGATCCTCGCGAAGCCGCCCAGCGTCAATTTCTGAACGGGCGTCTTCGGAGCTTGCGCAAATGATACGCGCATCGACCTTTGTCGCTTCAAGATCGCCAAGTGGCGCGATTTCACCTCTTTCGACGAATCGCATCAATTGCTCTTGTACCCGCAGATCTGTCCGCGCGATTTCGTCTAGGAACAAGGTTCCACCATCTGCGGTGCTGGCGAGGCCTTGTGCGCCGTTGCGACTGTCGGAAAAGACCTGCCGCGTTAGGGTGTCGGGTTCAAGTCGGGCGCAGTCGACGACCACAAAAGGGCCAGCGGCGCGTCTGCTTTCCGCATGAAGCGCGCGGGCTAGAACCTCTTTTCCGGTGCCGGTTTCGCCGTGGATATAGATCGGGGCATCCGACGTGGCGATGGTGTCTAACGCATGCAAGACAGGCTTCATAGACAAATCGGACAGAACCATGCCGTGCCTTATCCAATGAGGCTCTTCCCTCTCGGTGTGGGCAGAGCCGGACTTGCGCGCATTGATGCCACGTTTCGGTGGTTTGGGGGCTGCTGATGCTGCGCTAAGGCGTGTTCGGCCACCGCCGATTTTCTGAAGCAATTGGCCAACGGTTTTTTCCAGTCGGGTAGGCGTGAATGGCACAAAAAGACAATCCATAGCCCCGATTCGCATAGCGTCGGCTGCATCGTTGATTTGGTTGCTTTGGGACACGACGATGATCGCCTGCTTGTCGTCTCGCTTCATCAATTCACGGATCAGGGGCAGAACGCTGCGCCCATTTACATCAAGGGGCAGAAGGGCAATATCGACGATGTCATCCTTGACGATGCTCCGCGCTTCCGCGATCGAGTTTGCATACCTGACATCGCAATCCAACGTTTCAAAAACCGCAGAGGGGAAAAGCTCGTCAATTACGGGTGGGGCCAAAGCCATCACGACAGGGGGGCACCTGTCGGTTTTGGCATTGAACGATCTGGTGGCGCTGGGTTTTCCCCGATCTTCTGTCGCCATCTCTCCCCCTGTTCAGTTTTGCAAGTTTGCATACCTCAATTGGTTCTAGCCATCCCGTTGCCGAAAGGCCAAAAAAAACTCATCCAACGCTTGGTTGGATGAGCTATGCAGTGCTAAAATCCCAATCTATTCGGCGTATCCAAGGCTTTGTAATGCCTCTTGGATTTCTTCCAATATGGCGGGATCGTCAATTGTTGCGGGCATCTTGTAATCCTTACCATCCGCGATCGAGACCATGGTGGCGCGCAGAATTTTACCCGACCGTGTTTTCGGCAGACGATCCACCACGATACACAGTTTGAAGGCTGCCACCGGGCCGATTTTTTCACGCACCAGCTTGACGCATTCGGCGGTCACTTCTTCTTCAGCCCGGTCAGTGCCAGCGTTCAGGCAGATCATACCCAGAGGCAACTGACCTTTCAGCTGGTCGGTGACGCCGATCACTGCGCATTCGGCCACATCGGGATGCGAGGCCAAGACCTCTTCCATCCCGCCGGTGGACAGGCGGTGACCAGCCACGTTGATCACGTCATCGGTGCGGGCCATGATGTAAAGATATCCGTCTTCGTCTTTGTAGCCGGCATCCCCTGTTTCATAGTAGCCGGGGAAGGTGCTCAGATAGCTGGATTTAAACCGGTCTTCCGCATTCCACAGGGTGGGCAGCGTGCCAGGCGGGAGGGGGAGTTTGATGGCGATGGCACCCAATTCGCCTGCGGCCACCGGATGACCTCCCTCATCCAGAATTTGTACATCATATCCCGGCATCGGCACAGATGGCGAGCCAAGTTTGACGGGCAGTTCTTCGATCCCAAGCGGATTGGCCGCAATCGCAAAACCCGTTTCTGTCTGCCACCAGTGGTCGATCACCGGTACCTTCAACTGAGCTTGCGCCCATGAGATGGTGTCGGGATCCGCACGTTCCCCAGCCAGATAGACCTGTTTCAAGCAAGAGAGATCGTATTTCTTCACAAACTCACCCTTGGGGTCTTCGCGTTTTACCGCGCGGAAGGCGGTGGGGGCAGTGAAGAAGGATTTCACGTTGTGTTCGGAAATCACCCGCCAGAATGTGCCGGCGTCAGGTGTACCGACCGGCTTTCCTTCAAAAACAATGGTCGTGTTTCCGTGGATCAGCGGGCCGTAGGTGATGTAGCTGTGCCCAACAACCCAGCCCACATCAGATGCCGCCCAGAACACATCGCCGGGATCGACATTATACAGG
This sequence comes from Aliiroseovarius sp. F47248L, assembly GCF_023016085.1. Taxonomy (NCBI): domain Bacteria; kingdom Pseudomonadati; phylum Pseudomonadota; class Alphaproteobacteria; order Rhodobacterales; family Paracoccaceae; genus Aliiroseovarius; species Aliiroseovarius sp. F47248L. The sequence continues at coordinate 484,498 of NZ_JALKBF010000001.1, forward strand.
TTCTTCATCGTCCAATTCAGAGCCACAAGATGCCCGCCGGTGTGGCGGATAACGCCCTTCGGCTGGCCGGTGGTGCCAGAGGTATAAAGGATATAGGCAGGATGGTTGCCTTCGACGGGCAGACAATCGGCGGGATCGGCAGCCTTCTCCAACTGAACCCAGTCGAAATCACGCCCGTCTATCAGGTCGGCAACCGCTTCTTCACGCTGCAGAATGACCGTGAAGTCAGGCTTGTGCTTGGCAATGTCGATCGCCTCGTCCAGAAGCGGTTTATAGGCAATGACACGGCCCGGCTCGATCCCACACGAGGCTGCGACGATCGCCTTGGGTTTCGCATCGTCGATCCGCACCGCCAGCTCGGTCGAGGCAAATCCGCCGAACACGACCGAATGCACGGCGCCAATGCGGGTGACGGCGAGCATCGCAATCAAGGCTTCGGGCACCATCGGCATATAGATGATGACGCGGTCACCCTTTTCGATGCCCTTGGATTTCAGCGCGCCCGCCAGTGCAGCCACGCGGATCTGCAGCTCGGCATATGTGATCTTTGCCTGACGCCCGGTAATCGGGCTGTCATATATGATCGCCACTTGATCGCCGCGCCCACCTTCGACATGCCGGTCGACCGCATTATAGCATGTGTTCACCATGCCGTCTGAAAACCATTCGTAAAGCGGGGCGTTTTCGTCGAAAAGCGCTTTCGAGGGCGACTTGTCCCAAGTTATGGCTTTGGCGGCGTCCATCCAGAATGTTTCCGGGTCCGACTGCCACGCAGCGTAAACATCTTTGTATGCCATGGTGCACTTCCTCCAGTTTCCCTTGGTATGAAGTGTTACGCCCCCAGCTATCGTTAGGGCAAGCACGGCGTATCGCAGTGCGACGGATTAACCGGGAAAATTTGCAATCGGATGAGAAACAGATTGCAAATTTTTGCAAACCACTGCGAAACAAGCACCCGAAATTTGAAAAAGATGGAGTTTGCAAAACTGCAAACTCCACCTTGCAAAGATTAGCAGCCCTGAGTCGCTTCAGCCGTACTTCGCGACAGGGGTGCCAGCAACCGCCGACATGTTCAAAAGACCTCGGGCCGTGATCGACGGCGTAACAATATGGGCGCGGTTGCCCATCCCCATTAGGATCGGTCCGACCTCCAATCCACCGCCTTTCACCTTCAAGGTGTTACGCACGGCGCTTGCTGCATCCGCGTTGGTGAACACTAACGTGTTCGCAGGCCCATCAAATCGGGCATCGGGGAAGATATGCTGACGCACATCCATGTCCAAGGCCGCATCAACATGCATCTCGCCCTCATACGCGAAATCGCGTGGACGGCTGTCTAGAATCTCCAGCGCGCCGCGGGCGCGTTGGCCGCTGTCGCCGTCGTGATTGCCGAACTGGGAATAAGAACACAGCGCGATTTTCGGCTCGACACCAAAGCGACGGACATGGCGTGCTGCGGCACAAACCGACTCGGAAATTTGCTCCGAAGTCGGCGTGTTGTGAACATGCGTGTCTGCGATGAATAGTGGGCCGTCTTGCAAGATCATCAGGCTGAGCGCCCCAACTGGATGCAGTTTCTCGGTGCCCAGGATCTGTTTGATATAGTTTAGGTGCCAAAGATATTGCCCGAACGTGCCGGCAATCATGCTGTCGGCCTGTTCCAGATGAACCATGATCGCAGCAATGGCGGTGGTATTTGTGCGCATGATTGCCTTGGCAAGATCGGGCGTTGTGCCCTTGCGCGCCATGATCTGATGATATGCACCCCAATAATCGCGATAACGGTCATCGCGTTCGGGGTTTACGATCTGGAAGTCCTTACCGGGCGTGATCGACAGACCGGCCCGCTCGCAGCGCTGGGCAATAACGTCCGGTCGCCCGATCAGGATCGGGGCATCGGTGGTTTCTTCCAACATCGCGTTAGCAGTCCGAAGCACCCGTTCGTCTTCGCCCTCGGCAAAGACAATGCGTCGCTCGGCAGTGGCGGCGGCCTCAAAGACTGGGCGCATGATCAGGGCCGAGCGGAATACGGACCCGTCCAATGTCTTTTTATAGGCGGCGATATCGTCAACCGGTCGGGTGGCAACGCCGCTGTCCATCGCGGCTTTGGCAACGGCGCTTGCCACGACACCCATTAGGCGCGGATCAAACGGTTTCGGGATCAAATAATCCTCGCCAAAGCTCAGTTGTTCACCTTTGTATGCCGCAGCCGCTTCGGCTGATGTGGTGGCGCGGGCCAGTGCTGCGATACCCTCGATGCACCCAAGCTGCATTGCGTCGTTGATCTCGGTTGCGCCAACATCCAGCGCACCGCGGAAAATGAATGGAAAACACAGGACATTGTTGACCTGATTGGGAAAATCCGAACGCCCGGTAGCGATGATAGCGTCGGGTGCGACGGCCCGCACGTCGTCCGGCATGATCTCGGGTGTCGGGTTTGCCAGCGCGAAGACGATCGGCCGCTTTGCCATCTTGGCAACCATTTCCTGCTTCAATACGCCGGGGCCGGACAGGCCCAGAAACAGATCTGCCCCGTCGATCACTTCACCTAATGTGGCCGGGCTCGTGCCCTGCGCATATGCCGCCTTCTGAGGCGTCATTTCGGTCTCGCGGCCTTCGTAAATCAGCCCTTCAATGTCGCACAACCAGACATTCTCGCGCTTTACACCGAGCTTCAGAAGCATGTTCAGGCAGGCAATTCCAGCCGCCCCACCGCCCGTCGAGACGACTTTGATCTGATCAAAGGATTTGCCCGTGACGCGTAGCGCATTGGTGGCCGCCGCCCCAACAACGATGGCGGTACCGTGTTGATCGTCGTGGAACACAGGGATGTTCATCCGCTCGCGACAAATTTGTTCAACGATAAAACAATCGGGCGCTTTGATGTCTTCAAGATTGATCGCGCCGAAGCTGGGTTCCATTGCGCAAACGATCTCGGCAAGCTTCTCGGGATCGTTTTCGTTCAGTTCGATGTCGAAGCAATCAATGTTGGCGAACTTCTTGAACAGTACCGCTTTGCCTTCCATAACCGGCTTCGATGCAAGCGCACCAATATTGCCCAATCCCAGCACGGCAGACCCATTTGATACCACGGCCACCAGATTGCCTCGTGCGGTATAACGGCTTGCTGCAGAGGGATCGTTCTTGATTTCGATACAGGCTTCGGCGACCCCCGGTGAATATGCCAGACTTAGATCGCGCCCGTTTGCCATGGGTTTGGTGGCGCGGATCTCCAGCTTCCCTGGTTTCGGAAACTCATGATAATCCAACGCGCGTTTTCGGGGGTAATTGTCGTCGCTCACGGTGTCCTCCAGTAAGAAGTTTAGCTTTAAACTATCTCCAGGGTCGCCTTACTACAGGCAGATGCGCGCAATCAAGACTGCTTGCGCAATCATAGGTTAGCGCAGGTATTAGCTGGCACGTCAACTCGGCAAGGTTTGGCCTTGCATCCGACGTCGCGCCGCGCCACCTTTAATAGATGTCATTGCCATCACTGTTCAGGAGGTCCGATGTCGCTGTTGGATGCTGCCAAGACCGCTCGTGAAAATGCCTATGCTCCGTATTCGAACTTCAAGGTCGGTGCGGCGCTGCGTTGTGCATCCGGGGCGGTATATTCGGGCTGCAACGTCGAAAACGTGGCCTATCCCGAAGGTACTTGCGCCGAGGCTGGTGCCATCGCTGCAATGATCGTAGGAGGAGACCACAAAGTAGTCGAAGCTGTTGTGATCGCTGATGCCCCATTGCCTGTCACACCCTGCGGTGGCTGCCGCCAGAAACTGGCTGAGTTTGCGGATGCAGATGCCACCATCACCATGATGACACTGGGCGGCGAAAGCCTGACCATGACCATGGCGGAGCTGTTGCCGGGGGCTTTCGGCACCGAGCATATGGAGAACACATGACACGCGTCTTCCTGATCGTTTTGGACAGTGCCGGATGTGGTGGCGCACCCGACGCCCATTTGTTTTTCAACGACAAAACAGTCCCTGATACCGGAGCTAACACGCTGGCGCACATCGCGCAGGCCTGCGCGGAAGGTCGGGCCGAAGACGGGCGATCCGGTCCGTTAAAGATGCCCAATCTCGATGGATTAGGACTGGGCGCTGCGATCCGATTGTCCTCGGGCGCCGATACGCCGGGGCTGGAGGCCAAGCCGCAAGGCCTTTGGGGCGCGGCCGAGGAGATATCAAAGGGCAAAGACACCCCATCCGGACATTGGGAAATCGCGGGTGTGCCCGTGCCGTGGGAATGGGGATATTTCCCGGACGCGCAGCCAGCCTTTCCGGAAGACCTGACGCGCAAGATCTGCAAAATCGCAGGTGTGGACGGCATTCTTGGCAACAAGCACGCGTCGGGCACCGCGATCCTTGACGAGTTGGGGGCCGAGCATGTCCGGACGGGCTGGCCCATCGTCTATACCTCGGTCGACAGCGTGATCCAGATCGCCGCGCACGAGGAGACCTTTGGTCTTGACCGGTTGATTGGCCTCTGTGCCGCCATCGCACCCGACGTACATAAGATGCAGGTTGGGCGTGCTATTGCACGTCCTTTTATTGGATCAGAGGCCGAGGGTTTCAAGCGCACAACCAACCGCCGCGATTTTGCGATAACACCACCCAGCCCGACCCTGTGTGACTGGGTGCAAGACGCTGGCCGCAAGGTTCATGCAATTGGTAAGATTGGCGACATATTCGCCCATCGTGGGATTGATACCCTCAAAAAGGGTGCTGACGCCGAACTGATGGAACATTTGGTCGCGTCGATGGACACAGCCCATGATGGCGATCTGGTCTTTGCCAATTTTGTCGAATTTGATTCCCAGTACGGCCATCGTCGTGATGTATCGGGCTATGCTCGGGCATTGGAATGGTTCGATGCCGAGTTGCCACGCCTGTTTGAAAAAATGCGCGAGGGTGACTTGCTAGTTTTCACCGCTGATCACGGCAATGATCCGACTTGGGTCGGCACAGACCACACCCGTGAACGCGTTCCCGTAATCGGAACTGGGTTGGGTTTTAAGGAAATTGGCATTTGCGGTTTCTCTGACATTGGGGCATCAGTCGCGGCACATCTGGGACTGGACGCCCGCGGGGCAGGGAAATCGTTTCTATGAGTTACAAAGAAGTACCGAAGGTTGAACTGCACACACATATAGAAGGTGCTGCTCCACCCGATTTCATACGGGGCTTGGCGAAAGAAAAAAGTGTCGATCTGTCCGGCATATTCGCGGATGATGGAGGCTATGCCTATCGCGATTTCTGGCACTTTCTTGAAGTGTATGAAGCGGCCACTTCGGTTCTGAAAACTCCGAGCGACTATGCGCGGTTGACCCGCGCGGTACTGGAAAACTGTGCCGAGGCTGGTGTGGTGTATCTTGAAACTTTTATCTCGCCGGATTTTTGTGGTGGGCGGGATGTAGGGGCCTGGCGCGACTATCTTGCCGCCATTCAGGATGCTGCGGCAGAAGCCGAGCGTGACGCGGGGATTACCCTGCGTGGCATCGTCACAGCTGTGCGCCACTTCGGACCAGATGCGGCGCGTGAAGCAGCGCGCTGTGCTCAGGAAACAGCAGGCGGATTTATCACTGGGTTCGGTATGGGCGGTGACGAGAAATTTGGCAAGCAAGGCGATGTCGCCTACGCGTTCGACATGGCGCGCGAAGCGGGTCTGAAGCTGACGACCCACGCGGGCGAATGGAACGGCCCGGACGAAGTGCGTGCTGCTTTGGATGACCTGAAAGTCGAAAGGATCGGTCACGGGGTGCGCGCGATCGAGGATCTGAAACTGGTGGATCGCCTGATCGAAGATGGCATTACGCTAGAAGTTTGCCCCGGCTCGAACGTGTTTCTTGGCGTCTATCCCGACCTTGCTGCACACCCAATCGCGATGCTGCGCGACCAGGGCGTAAAGGTCACAGTGTCCACCGACGATCCGCCGTTTTTCCGTACCGATATGGTGCAAGAGTATGAAAATCTGTCACACCAGTTTGGCTGGAACGAGGCAGATTTCAAAGCCCTGAACCTGACCGCCATCGAGGCGGCATTTTGTGATGATGCGACGCGTGACCGTGTGCGCAAGATATTGGAGACCCAAGATGTATGAACATCTGACCGTCGTTAAACACCCGTTGATCCAGCACAAACTGACTCTGATGCGCGACGAGGCAACGCCGACCAATCATTTTCGCCAACTTCTGCGCGAAATCAGCCAGCTTTTGGCTTATGAAGTGACACGCGAATTGCCGATGGATACCCAGCGGATCAAGACGCCGATGCAGGAAATGGACGCGCCCGTTCTGGCGGGGCGTAAGTTGGCGCTCGTGTCGATCCTGCGGGCTGGCAACGGTTTGTTGGATGGGGTTCTGGAACTGATCCCTTCAGCCCGTGTTGGATTTGTTGGGCTTTACCGCGACGAAGAAACGCTGGAACCGGTGCAGTACTATTTCAAAGTCCCAGAGGCGCTGGAAGACCGCCTGGTCATTGCGGTTGACCCGATGCTGGCCACTGGCAACAGCTCGGCCGCGGCGATTGATCTGCTGAAAAAGGCCGGTGCGCGCGATATTCGTTTCATGTGTCTTCTGGCAGCCCCGGAAGGTGTGGCCCGGATGAAAGAAGCGCACCCGGATGTGCCGATCATCACCGCAGCGCTGGACGAGAAGCTGAATGACAAAGGGTATATTGTGCCCGGTCTTGGTGACGCGGGCGACCGGATGTTCGGGACGAAATAAAGACAGCGTCGGTCGAGTCGGCTATTCGCCACAGATGCCCTGCAGACGCACCCAATTTGCGTCTGTCAGCAAGGGTGTGGCGTCTGCTAACTGTACTGGATCAGCCTCAATCAGTTCCAGTGTTGTTTCCCCGGTAAGGTCCAGCGCATAGGCATAAGGGGTTGAACGCACCCCTGCCTTCTCAAATCGTGCCAGCAATGCAGCATGGCTCAGCGGGGCCGGGGGGGCTGTCAGCAAACCCTCAGCATAGCTGTCGATCACGCTGTCAGGCAGATCGCCCGTCGTCAAAAGCTGGGCTGTCGCCTTGAATCCAGCATGTTCCAACAAAGCTTTCATCGGGTCGGTGTTCTGGCGGCGCATATCCTCGGCCAGAAGGAACCCGGCGACGACGTCTGGTTCTTCAAAGTCTTCGATCAAGGCACGGTTCAGAAGCGTGATGTGACCCGGCAGATGTGTCGCGGTCTGGACCCCGCCGGACAAGACGATCACGCGAGTCGGTGATGCGTTTAGAACGCGATTTTTCAAGCGATCCAGCGCGCCCTGCCCATTGCGCCCATCACATTGTTGCCCAGCCACCCGGCCGATCCGGTTTAATATACGTTGGCCGATGGCATCCCGTGTTGGGTCCGGCACGACGGATACTGTGTAGTTGCGCAGCGCATTGGGCATCCAAAACACACCAAGCGCAAGCAGAAGGCAGAAGAAACCAGCGGTAATCCAATGGCGCAGGCGGCCCGGATGGGGGCGGCGGCGTTCTATGACTTTGCGCACTTTCTCGATCGCGCGGATCATTGTGTCGTCGTCAATCTCCAGCTCTTCGGTCGCATCGTCGCCCGGTGAAAACATGGCCGGACGCTCGGTTGGGTTCATTCGAATAATGGCGGGCAGCGACCAGTGGGTCAGGGCGGAGTCATGCGCGTCAGAGATGGTCAATGTGGCGTCACCAAGGGACACGATCACATCCCGGCGCTGAGCCTCGGGATCGGCGCGCCATAACCCGGCTGCCTCCAGCCGTTGATATTTTTTGAGGGCCGTCATGTGCGGGACGGGTCTCGCCTGCTCGTTATCATTGCCGAAAGAATAGTCTGTTGCTGTCGTTGGGGCAATGCGCGAGGTAGATCAGGGTGCGCTCCGCAGGCGGTCCCGCAATTCGAACTTCTGGATCTTCCCGGTCGAGGTTTTGGGCAACTCGCAAAACTCGACCATCTTTGGTGTTTTGAACCCGGCCAGACGGCTGCGCACAAAAGCGATCAGCTCTTCTTCTGTCACCGTCGCCCCTACTTTCACTTCGACGAAGGCGCAAGGGACTTCGCCCCATGTGTCATCCGGTTTTGCGACCACGGCACAAAGGCTGACGGCGGGATGGTGCATCAGTGTGCCTTCGACCTCGACCGAACTGACATTTTCGCCACCCGAGATGATGATGTCCTTTGCGCGGTCCGTGATGCGGATATATCCGTCTGGCGTCTGATGCGCGATGTCGCCGGAATGGAAGTAACCACCCGTGAAGGCTTCGCGGGTGGCATCGGGGTTCTTCAGATAGCCTTTCATGACCGAATTACCTCGGATCATGATCTCGCCAATGGTTTCGCCATCCATCGGCACCTGCTCCATCGTTTCGGGCGACAGCACGGTGATATCTTCCATCTGCGGCATAGCGATGCCGGTGCGTGCTTTCATCGACGCCTTTTCATCCTGCGAAAGCGTGTCCCATTCCGGACCGTTCCACAGGCATTCGGTGACGTGTCCATAGGTCTCGGTTAGGCCATAGACCTGCATAACGTTGAAGCCCAGTGGTTCGATCGCGCCTAGGGTGGCCGCGGCGGGTGGGGCGCCTGCAGTAAAGACCTCAACCGTGTGATCGAAGGTGCGACGTTCCTTATCTGGCGCATTCACGATCATGTTCAGTACGATCGGAGCGCCGCCGAAATGGGTTACGCCTTCATCCGCAATCGCGTCATAGATCGCCTTTGCCGTTATGTCTCGACAACAAACCACGGTTCCGCCGAGCGCAGGGATCATCCAGGAGTGGTTCCAGTTGTTGCAGTGAAACAGCGGTACAATGGTCAGATAACGCGGATACAGCGTCATGCCCCAACTGATCGGCGTACCCATCGTCATCAGATAGGCCCCGCGATGATGGCAGACGACGCCCTTGGGTCGCCCGGTTGTGCCAGAGGTGTAATTCAGGGCAAGGCTTTCCCACTCGTCCTGCGGCATAATCCAATTAAAATCTGCATCGCCTTCGTCTAGCAGGTCTTCGTATTCGAGGTGGTTTCCGGTGGCTGGAAAACCTGCTGCTGGGTCCGCGACCTCGACAATCAAGGGGGCAGGATTTCCTTTCTCGGTCAATTGGCTGATCGCCTGTTCGGCCAGCGGCAGAAGCTGGGTGTCAACCAGCACAGCACGGGCTTCGCCATGGGCAAATATGTAAGCCACCGTGTCCACATCCAGCCGCGTGTTTATCGTGTTCAAAACTGCACCGCAGGCCGGGACGCCAAAACTGGCTTCCACATGCGCCAGTATGTTGGGAAGTAGCGTAGCGACCACGTCGCCCGGTTTGATCCCCCGTCCTGCCAGCGCCGAAGCCAGCCGCGTGACCCGCGCGTAATACTGTGCGTAGGTCAAACGTCGTGCGCCATACACCAGTGCCTCGCGCTTCGGAAACACCCGCGCCGCGCGTCTGAGATGCGATAAAGGCGTCAGGGGCACAAAGTTTGCCGCGCATTTGTCCAACCCGGTTTCGTCAGCCGTCCAGCCCATCGGTGTTTCTCCCTGTCTTGATCCGACCTTTAGGTCGTGTATGTCGTTTTTGAAGCAGACCAGAACGATACCCACGTGGTCAATGCTAAGGACACAAAGAATGAGGGCGAAAAACGACATGTCAGGCAATCGAACGCTGGTTGCAGCGGCGACAATTTGTTTGGCAATGTTCCTTCTAGGGTTCTTTGACAATTTCGTTGCGCTGATCGCACGCGATCTTGGCCTTTGGCAGTTTCATCTGATGCGCGCAATCATGGCCGTAGGCCTTCTTGTGCTTCTGTCAATGGCTGGGCAGGCCCGGTTGAGACCCATCCGCCGTTGGGCAGTGATGGTTAGGGGTGGTTTCGCGGCCATTGCGATGCTGATTTACTTTGGTTGTCTGGCGTTCCTTCCCATCGGACAGGTCGCCGCCGGGTTGTTCACTGCTCCCATTTGGGTGTTGCTGATCGGTGCCCTCTTTTTTGGTCATCCGGTCGGCGTCACGCGCATCGGTGCCGCAGTTGTCGGATTTGCGGGCGTGTTGATCGTGCTTGATCCGTTTGTAAACGGTCTTGATCCTGTCGCCTTTGTTCCAGTAGCAGCCGGGTTCTTCTATGCCATCGGAGGGATCGCCACGCGCCAATGGTGCGAAGGTGAAAGCGCCTTGTCGATGCTGCTGTATTTCTTTCTGGCATTGGGGTTGTTCGGATTAATCGGTTCGGTGGTCATGTTGGTGTGGGCGCATGAAGTGCCCATCGGTGCCGAAGGGTTCATCATGCGTGGCATGGTCTGGCCAACGCCAATGGGCTGGGGGCTGACCGTGATGCAGGCAGTGGGATCCCTGGTCGCTGTCGGTCTAATTTTCAAAGGCTATCAGATGGGTGATGCCGCGCAGGTGGCGATCTATGAATACCTTCTGCTGCCGTTCGCGGCAGGGTGGAGCTTCGTGTTGTTTGGCGATCCCATTCCCGCCAGTGCGGTATTGGGGATGGCGCTGATCATTGTTTCAGGTGCGATCATTTCCTTACGCTCGCGCACTGTATGAATACAAGCTATGGTCGTGGCATGATCATCTCGCAGGGGCGTCGATATATCTTCATACATCCGCCAAAAACCGGCGGGACTTCCCTTGCGCTGGCGCTTGAGGCGCGAGCGATGAAGGACGACATCATGTTGGGCGATACCCCGAAAGCAGTTCGGCGACGCAGACGGATGAAACATGTCCAATCCTCGGGTCGACTTTGGAAACACTCTAAGCTGCGCGACATATATGGTGTGGTGACGCAGGATCAGATCGACGCCTATTTTATTGTAACGTTGGTGCGAAATCCTTGGGATAGGCTGGTCAGCTACTATCATTGGCTCAAGGCACAGCATTTCGATCATCCGGCGGTTGATCTTGCCCATGCGTTGACGTTCTCAGAGTTTCTGAACCACCAACACACGATTGACAGCTTTGTCGCTGCCCCGATCGAAAGCTATGTGCAGGATCAGAACGGTCGGGAACGTTGCGATCTATTTGCACGAACCGAGGCTTTGTCCGTTGATCTTGCCCCGTTCGAGGCACATCTGGGATTTAAGCTTGGTCCAATGCCCCACGAGAACAAATCTGACCGCCACACAGATTATCGCAGTTACTACAGCGACAGCGATGCTGGGCTTGTCGCTGACATCTGCTCAAGGGATGTTCAGCGGTTCTCTTACAAATTCTGACTGTCAAATATTGGCGCAATGAAAAGCGGCCCGTGCAATTGCACGGGCCGTTACGCAAACAGTCTGGTAGAATAAAACTGCGCACCATCTACAAACTACAACTCCAACCAATCGTTATTCTACGAAGACTTTATGCGGCGTTTGCAGAGGTATCGAAACGGCCATAGAAGGTCTCTCCTTTATCTGCCAGATCACGCAGCAGGGCAGGGGTGGTGAACCGGGCGCCATGCGCTTGGGTCAAGTTGTCGCAAATCTCGACCGCTTTGTCTGCGCCGATCATGTCCAGCCAGCTGAACGGTCCACCGGACCATGGCGCGAAGCCCCAGGCCAGGATCGCACCCACGTCGCCTTCGCGGATGTCTTCCAGCACACCTTCTTCCAGCGCACGGACAGCTTCCAGCACCTGGCTCATCATCAGACGGTGCTTCACTTCAGTCAGGTCAGGCTGATCGTCTGCCAGCGGGAACTTGTCGCCAAGACCTTCCCACAAACCAGTGCGCTTGCCCTTTTCGTCATAGTTATAGAAACCTGCGTTCGACTTGCGACCCAAGCGGCCTTCGTCCGCCATCCAGAAGATGATGTCGTCCACGGCACCGTCGGGGTAATCGTCGCCCATCGCGGCCTTGGTGGCCTTGGCAATTTTCACACCCAAATCAATCGAGGTCTCATCAACCAACTGCAGCGGTCCCACCGGGAAGCCCAGCAGTTTCGCGGCACCTTCGACCAGCGCAGGCGACACGCCCTCGCCAACCATGCGCATCCCTTCGTTGATGTAGGGAATGATGCAGCGGTTGCAGTAGAAGAAGCGCGCGTCGTTGACGACAATCGGCGTCTTGCGGATTTGGCGCACATAGTCCAGCGCCTTGGCCACCGCACGCGGGCCGGTTTCCTTACCCTTGATGATCTCGACCAGCATCATGCGTTCAACAGGGCTGAAGAAGTGGATGCCGATGAACTGATCCGGGCGTTCAGACGCCTTTGCCAGCTCGGTGATCGGCAGGGTCGAGGTGTTCGTGGCATAGATGCAGTCTGGGCCCACCACGGCCTCGACCTTTTTGGTCATTTCGGCCTTTACGCCCACGTCCTCGAACACCGCTTCGATGATCAGGTCCGCACCCTTGAGGGCCTCCAGATCAGTGGTGGCAGTGATGGCCGACAGAACGGCCTCTTTCTTCTCAGGCGTGGCTTTCTTGCGGGCGATGCCTTTGTCCAGATAGCCCTCGGAATAGGCTTTGCCTCGGTCGGCCGCTTCTTGGGTTTGGTCGATCAGGACGACTTCCATCCCGGCCATGGCGGAAACCAACGCGATGCCAGCCCCCATCATGCCCGCGCCCAATACGCCGACTTTCTTGACCGACTGGTCAGCCACGTCTTTCGGACGCACAGCGCCTTTTTCAAGCGCTTGCTTATTGATGAAGAGCGAGCGGATCATGGCGCTGGATGACGGGTTCATCAGCACGTTCACGAACCAGCGACATTCCACGCGCAGCGCGTCGTCAAAGGGCACCATTGCGCCTTCATAGACGGCTGCCAGCAACGCCTTGGCTGCCGGATAGACGCCATTGGTCTTGCCGTGGATCATCGCAGCCGCCCCCACGAAGGTCTGGAACCCAGCGGGGTGATAGGGCGCGCCGCCGGGCATTTTGTAGCCCTTGGCGTCCCACGGTTTCACGATGTCGGCGTCGGTGGCGTTCAGAACCCACTCTTTCGCGCGGGCTTGCAGTTCATCGGGCGCGACAACCTCGTCGATCAGGCCAGCCGCTTTCGCTTTGTCTGGCGAAACAGTCTTGCCTTCCAAAAGGAATGGCGCCGCCGCCATCGCACCCATTTTGCGCACAAGACGGGTGGTGCCGCCTGCGCCGGGGAAGATGCCGACCATGATTTCCGGCAGGCCGATCTTGGCCTTCGGATTGTCCGCCGCAATGATGCGGTGACAGGATAGCGGGATTTCCAGACCGATGCCAAGCGCGATGCCGGGCAGGGCGGCGACAATCGGTTTGCCGCCTTTGTTGGTCTTGGGGTCCATGCCTGCGCGTTCGATCTTGCGCAGCACACCGTGCATACCCATGACACCGTCAAACAGACCCTTTGCCGGGTTGTCGCCCGCATCATTCTTCATCTGCGCGATGACGTTCAGGTCCATTCCACCGGCAAAGTCCTTCTTCGCCGAGGTGATGATCGCGCCTTTCACGGCGTCGTCTGCCAGAACGGTGTCGATATGGGCGTCCAGCTCGCGAAGCGCGTCATAGGACAGCACGTTCATGGATTTGTTGGGGACATCCCAAGTGATGGTGGCGACGCCATCGGCGTCCACGGAATAGTGAAAATCAGCCATAATAACGTCTCCTTCTTACACGCGTTCAAGAATGGTTGCGGCACCCATGCCCGAGCCGATGCAAAGCGTGGCCAGACCGGTTTCTTTGTCAGAACGCTCCATTTCGTCCAGCAGGGCGCTGAGGATCATCGCACCAGTGCCGCCCAGCGGGTGGCCCATGGCGATGGCGCCGCCGTTCACGTTCACCTTGTTGGTGTCGGCGTCGAAGGCTTGGATGAAACGTAGAACGACGGAGGCAAACGCCTCGTTCACCTCAAACAGGTCGATGTCGCCGAAATCCATGCCAGCGGCTTGCAGCACGCGTTCTGTGGCCGGAACAGGGCCAGTCAGCATGATCGTGGGATCGGTGCCGACTTTCGATGTCGCTTTGACTCGCGCGCGCGGCTTCAGTCCGTGGCGTTCGCCGAATTCCTTGTTGCCGATCAGGATGGCGGCAGAGCCATCCGCGATACCCGACGAGTTGCCCGCGTGGTGCACGTGGTTGATACGCTCAAGATGCGGGTATTTCAGCAGGGCCACAGCGTCAAAGCCCGGCATCGCCTCACCCATCGCCTTGAAGGACGGGTTCAGTCCGCCCAGCGTTTGCATGGTGGTTTCGCGGATCATCTGATCCTCGGACATGATCTCAAGGCCGTTCTGATCAAGCACTGGAATGATTGCCTTGAATCGTCCATCGGCGCGGGCCGCGGCAGCGCGTTTCTGGCTTTCGACGGCATAAGCGTCGCATTCGTCGCGGGAGAACCCGTATTCGGTCGCAATGATGTCGGCCGAGATGCCCTGAGGCACGAAATAGGCTTTCATCGCCAGATGCGGATCGGCCGCAATCGCGCCGCCATCCATACCCATCGGAACGCGGCTCATGCTTTCGACGCCTCCAGCGATATAGGCATCACCTGCGCCGCCCTTCACTTGGTTGGCGGCCATGTTCACAGCTTCCAGACCCGAGGCGCAGAACCGGTTGATCGACACGCCCGGAATACGCTCGTCCAGATCGGAATACAGCACCGAGGAGCGGGCCAAACAGGCACCTTGTTCACCCACTTGGGTCACGTTGCCCCAGATCACATCCTCGACGGCATGGCCGTCCAGATTGTTGCGCTCTTTCAGTGCGTTTAGCGCAATAGCGGATAGGCGCACGGCGGTCACCTCGTGCAAGGTGCCGTCTTTCTTGCCCTTGCCACGCGGGGTGCGCACGGCGTCATAGATATAGGCGTCGGTCATCATTCGTCCTTTCGAGATCACGCGCGGTCCGCAGGGGAGCCGGGCATCAGGTCATAGGGGTGTTTCCAGCCGGGCGTTTCCGAAATTCGGGTCAACCAAGCGTCAATTGCGGGCCATTCGGCACGGTCAAAGCCGAAAGGTTCAGGGTAGAAAAGGTATCCACAGCACGAAATATCAGCGAGCGTGATGGCATCGCCAACCAGCCAGTCGCTGTGTGAAAGCTCACCTTCCAAAACTTTGTAAGCGCCTTTCAAACGAGCTTGATTGAAGGCGATCACTTCGGCTGGGCGTTTATCTTCGGGGATAAAGTTCATCAAGAACCGGGTGTTGCCTGCCACCGACGACATCTTGTGATTGTCCCAAAACTGCCAACGCAGAATCTCGCGGCGCTCGTTTGCGCTGCGTCCGCCTAGTTTGCCGGATTTCGATGACACATAGTCCTGGATGACGCCTGATTGTGACAGGGTTACATCCCCGTCGATCATCACCGGAACTTCTCCCATTGGGTTTAGCATGCGAAAATCTGAGCTGCGACTTTCACCGTTGAAAAAATCGACGAACACCGGTTCCCATTCAAGACCGGACAATTCCAGCGTCAACGCAGCTTTGTAAGCGTTGCCGCTTTCCCCGAAACAATAGAGTTTGATCGTCATCCTGTCCTCCCATTATGCGAGTGGTTGCCGGGGGCGCTGCCCCCGGACCCCCCGGGATATTTTGAACAAGAAAAAACGGGTGCGCTTTTTCTTGTCCGAAATATCCCCGCCGGAGGCTCCGAGTGCGCCTCCGGTGGTGTGGTCAGCGTTTACGCGCATCAAGTTCCGAATTGAACAGCCGCAATCGGGCCGTCAGGTTTTCCTGATCCGTCACACTGTCGAAATGCTCGAAGAGAAAGGACAGGGCTTCACCTTCATCAAGCCCTGCCTCTTTCGCGAAACGCCTGAGCCGACGGTAACCATCCTCTGTCATTGCACAGGGGAAACGACGGGTCAGTTTAAAACGTTTCGGCATAATCTCTCCTTGCTTGGTTTGCGCGGCTTAGAACGCGTCCGCGTCTAGAGCCATCACGGTATCCGCGCCGCTTTCGATGCGGGCCAAATGCATACCCGTGGTGGGCAGACGTCGTGCCATATAGTAGCGCGCGGTTGCCAGCTTGGTCTCATAGAACGTGGCGTCAGTCGCGTCACTTGCAAGGGCGTCCAGCGCTGCACGCGCCTGTTGAGCCCAAGCATAACCCAGGCAGACATGGCCAAACAGGTGCATGAAGTCATAGCTGCCTGCCAGCGCGTGGTTGGGGTTCTTCATACCGTTCTGCATGAAAAACATCGACGCGGATTGCAGGTGTTTCGATGCAGTTTTCAGCGGTTCGATGAAGTCTTTCATCTCGTCGCCATGCTGATCCTTGCAATAGGATTTAATCAGTTCGAAGAAGGCCATGACATGTTTTCCGCCGTCAGCGGCAAGCTTGCGACCCACAAGGTCCAGCGCCTGAACACCGTTGGCACCTTCATAGATTTGCGCAATGCGAGCATCGCGGACGAACTGGCTCATGCCATGTTCTTCGATGTAGCCGTGACCACCATAGATTTGTTGAGCCAGCACGGTCATGTCGAACCCCTGATCGGTCAGAAAGCCTTTCAGAACCGGCGTCATCAGGCTGATCAGGCCGTCAGCCTCTTTGTCGTCGGAACGATGTGCCTGGTCGATCAGCTGGGCTCCCCACAGCAAGAAACCACGCGCACCTTCGATGAAACTTTTCTGATCCATCAGCGAGCGGCGGATATCCGGATGCACGATCAGCGGATCGGCGGGGCCGTCTGGGTTTTTCACGCCGGTAACGTCGCGGCCTTGCAGACGGTCTTTGGCGTAGATGACAGCATTCTGATACGCGGCTTCGGCTTGCGCAAGGCCTTGCATGGCGACGCCCAGCCGTGCCTCGTTCATCATCGTGAACATCGCGCGCATGCCTTTGTGCATGTCGCCCAGCAAGTAACCGGTTGCCTCGTCATAGTTCATGACGCAGGTCGAGTTGCCGTGGATGCCCATCTTATGCTCGATATTGCCGACACTCACGCCGTTGCGTGCCCCGACCGAGCCGTCTTCGTTCAAATTGAACTTTGGTACGATGAACAGGCTGACACCTTTGATGCCTTCGGGGCCACCGGGGATTTTTGCCAGTACAAGGTGAATGACGTTGTCTGACATGTCATGATCGCCAGCCGATATAAAGATTTTCTGGCCCGACACTTTGTAGCTGCCATCGTCCTGTGGTTCTGCCTTGGTGCGCATGAGACCCAGATCGGTACCGCAATGCGGTTCGGTCAGGTTCATCGTGCCGGTCCATTCACAGCTGATCATCTTGGGCAAGTACGTGGCCTTCTGCTCGTCCGTACCATGCGCCAGGATAGCTGAAGCCGCACCGTGTGTCAGACCTTGATACATCGTGAATGCTTGGTTGGCGGCAGAGAACATCTCACCCACTGCTGTGCCCAACAGCACCGGCATGTTCTGGCCGCCAAATTCTTCTGGCATGTCCAGCCCGGTCCAGCCGCCTTCTTTCATCTGTTCGAACGCATCTTTGAACCCGGTAGGGGTGTAGACGACGCCATTTTCCAGCCGACAGCCTTCCTGATCACCGACGACGTTCAGGGGTGTCAGCACTTCGCTGGCCACTTTTCCGGCCTCTTCCAGAACCGCACCGGTGAAATCGGGTTCCAGTTCGTCGTAACCGGGGATGTTCAGTTTGTCCGCCTTGAGCACTTCATGCAGAAGGAAGGCCATATCCTTGGTTGGCGCGGTGTAGCTGGGCATTGAGGTCGTCCTTGTCCTAAGTCTTATTGGTCATCATCCAGTGAAGCGATCTTGTCGTTCACCCATTGCAACTGGTTCGTCAGATCATCTATGGCGTCGTCCAAATCAGCCCTTTGACGCTTTAGGTCCTCAAGATGCCCTTGGGCCACGTCATAGGTTCGCTTCAGTTGTGTCTTCTGCTGATCGCCGCGATCGTAAAGGTCCAGCAACTGCCGGATCTCTTCCAGTGAAAAACCGAAACGTTTACCGCGCAGGATCAGTTTTAGGCGTGCGCGATCACGCTTGGTAAACAGCCGTTTCTGCCCTTCACGAATGGGTGCGATAAGTTCTTTCGCCTCGTAAAAGCGCAACGTACGTGCGGTGACTTCGAAGGCATCGCACATTTGCCGAATGGTCATTAGTTCGTCGGTCATACTAGCTCCAATCTTTACCCGACGCCGGTCGTGTCGTCTGACCAGCACGTCATACAATATAAGTTTACGTTGACGTAAATGTAACGTGGCGTCAGAGCTTTTCTTGTCGTTACGTAACGTCGAAAATCTTCATGCATGACGCAAGGGTATGGTTTTTAACAGAAAACGGGGTGCCGCAGGGTCAGCGTGAAAACGCGGGTTTCTTCGTTAAAATCCGAATCCCGAATGAAACAAGGGGAATCGGCGTGTTCTAGGTCAGTGCCTGAGCCACGTCATCACGCAGTTTCTGAAGATCTTTAATGCTTTCCGACAGCTCTTTCTGCTGGCTGCGCAGGTCAACAAGTTGCCGGTCGGCAAGTTCAACCCACGCACGGTTTTGCGCGTCGGTTCCTTTTTCATCGTAGATCAGAAGCCACTGCCGCAACTCTTCCAGCGAAAACCCGAACCGCCGTCCACGCAGAATCAGCGTCATGCGCGCCACTTCGCGTGGAGTATAGAAGCGAGCGCGACCTTCTTTCATGGGACTCAGAAGTTCGATGTACTCGTAGTATCTGAGCGTGCGCGGCGTCACGTCGAACTTCGCACACATTTCCTTGAAGGTCAGGCGGTCTTCGGTCATCGGTGCCCCATTTCCAATCTCTGTAAGGCACAGCGTAAAGGACCGGCGCATGGGGCGCAATTGCGTAGAAGCACCTGCTTCTGTCGGATAAGCTTAATTCATGAAGTTAGGGGCTAGAAAGAAGAACGCATAGGCGACAATCAAGGCTGGGATCGTTGAGTAGAGTGTGGCCATCACGGCAGCTTTTGGGTTCAAGGCGATCGCAGGGAACAAGGCATCGCCGTCGTTTGAGATTGCATTGCCCATCAATGCCGCAAACGGAATAACGCCATTCAAGAAAAGTGTGGCCACCAGAACTTGCGGTCCACAGCCCGGGATCAGGCCGACCAAGACAGCCATGAGCGGCAAAAGCGGTGCGATCGACTGGAACAAAAGTTCGATGTCCAGGCCGGCAAACTCTGCGACATAGTCATATGCCAGATAAGCTCCGATCACCCAGACAGAGATGAAGCTGGTTTCCTCGGCCATGCGCGTCAACGGGCTGTCGCTAGCGTTTGTCATTGCGGCCAGCTGCGATGTGGCCCAAATGGTCAGCCCCAGAAAGGTTCCAATCAGCGCAAGCCATTGGACAGGAACACTGACTATCGAATTGATTTCGACCTGTCCAAGCTGAGCAACCCCAACGATGAAACCTGGTATAGCGATCAGCAGATATGCGACGTCTTGTGGGCGGGTGCGCCCGATCAGAGGTGCAAGCTCGCAACTGGCAAGATTACTTGCGCGGTATTCTACCTTGTGAAACCGGTCAACCAACCAACCCGACAGAATGCCCACGACCAACGAAAGTGGCAGCACTACAAGAGCTGCGTCCGGGCGGGTTGCGATCAGAAGGAAGGCGGCATCGCCCATGGTAGCGGTCAAGGTCGCAACTACTGCCCCAAATCCAACATGACCGGAACTGTATGCCGCCACCACGACAACGGCTCCGCCACAACCGGGTGTAGTGCCTAAAAGTGCTGCCAGGGGCACTTGAGCCCCGCGTGCTTTGGACAGGCTTTCGCCGATGTCGAAATTGAACAGCCTTTCAGCGCCATAGAACAGTAAAAGCGTTGCCGCCACAAAGACAGAGACCTGAACATAGGCGTCGGTCATCAACTCACGCGTCAATTCGCCAAGCTGTCCCGGCGCAACAGCCAGAACAAGCATGATTGCCAATACCAAAAGGCGTTTTGGTCGCAATTTCCCCATCGGGGCCGTAAGGGTGGTGACGTCTGACATGGATACTCTTGCAATTGAGAATAATTCTTAATTGCGAAAGTAAGGGCTGGACGCGCGTTTTGCAAGAGCCAATAAATGGCGGAACATGACAAAAGGGAAACTGTGATGATCAAAGGTCTTACTCCCGAAAGGAAGGCGGAAATTGCTCGCAAATTTACCGAGGCAATTCCGCATTGCGGGGCTTTGGGCATGACCCTTGACGAATTGGGGGACGGTGAGGCGGTGATGTCCATGCCGTATGATCCCCGTTTTATCGGCGATCCGCGTTCAGGGGTGATTCACGGCGGCGCGGTCTCGGCGCTGATGGATACTTGTTGCGGGTCGGCAGTGATGAGCCATCCTGACGCCCCTGCTTTTACTGCCACGATAGATCTGCGTATTGACTACATGCGTCCTGCGACGCCAGGGCAAAGGATCACGGCGCGCGCCACGTGCTATCACGTCACGCGTTCGGTTGCTTTTGTGCGCGCGGTGGCGCTGGACGAAGATAAAAGTCGTCCGGTTGCCACTGCAACGGGTGCCTTCTCTGCGGATGGGGATCCGAAGCGGCGATCCACAGAAATCTCGTCTGAAATCAGCGGGGGCGATGTGTCATGAGCAGTTCATCAAAGCGCCCGCGCCCCGAACCGGTCGAAGTGGTCAAAAAGCGACGCGATGCCACCCTATCGGCGCTGGTCGATAGCGTGCCGTATCTGAGTTTTCTAGGTATCACCGTTGAACGCCACGGGGACGAACTGACGGCAGTTCTTCCTTTCTCGGACAAGCTGATTGGCAACCCGTTGTTGCCCGCCATTCACGGCGGTGTTACGGCGGCCTTTCTTGAGACTGCCGCAGTGATCGAACTGAGCTGGGTGTCGCTGTGGGAGGATATGGAGACTGGCAAACTGGACCCTGGCACATTGGGGCCAGACAATCTGCCTTATCTGCCCAAGACGATCGACTTTTCGATCGACTATCTTCGCTCTGGCCTGCCACGTGACGCATATGCGCGGGCGCGGATCGTGCGGCAGGGCCGGCGGTATGCTTCGGTGCATGTTGAGGCATGGCAGGACAATCGTAACAAGTTATATGCACAGGCGACCGGCCATTTTCTGATGCCCAGCAAATGACCACGCGCGTACTGCAGATCACCCACCGCCGTATTCTGGCGGTTGCGGGACCAATTGTGCTGTCCAATGTAACGGTTCCAATTCTGGGCATTGTGGATACCGGTGTGATCGGTCAGTTGGGCGAGGCGGCCCCTATTGGCGCGGTAGGGATCGGTGCCGTCATAATATCGACCTTCTATTGGGTGTTCGGATTCCTGCGAATGGGCACCACCGGTCTGACCGCGCAAGCCTATGGGGCAGGTCGAATGGGTGAAGTGTCGGCCATGCTGACCCGCGCTGTGTTGATCGCGGTAACGGCGGGACTTGCTCTGATCCTGCTGCAGATCCCCGTGTTCTGGGCTGCATTCAAACTGGCCCCGGCCTCGGTCGAGGTTGAGAGCATGGCGCGGGACTATCTGGCGATCCGTATTTGGGGTGCACCGTTCGCCATTGCGATGACGGCCTTCACCGGCTGGCTGATCGCGTTGGAGCGGACACGCTCCATCCTCGTTCTGCAGGTGGCAATGAACGGCATCAACATCGTTCTGGATGTTTGGTTCGTATTGGGGCTGGGCTGGGGGATCCAAGGGGTCGCCATCGCGACCTTGATTGCCGAAATCGGCGGCGCAGTCTTCGCCTTGTGGCTATGCCGGGACGTGTTCGCCAATGCGGCATGGCGTGATCGGGCGCGGGTACTGGACGCGGAAACCCTGAAGCGCATGGCTATCGTGAACAGCGACATCCTCATCCGGTCATTGTTGCTGACGGCAATTTTCACCAGCTTTATGTTTTTCGGCGCCCGCTTTTCGGATGTGGAACTGGCGGCCAATCAGATATTGCTCCAATTCTTGAATGTGACCGCATTTGCGATGGACGGTTTTGCATTCGGTGCGGAAACCTTTGTTGGGCAGGCGCTGGGCGCAAGAAACCGTGCCGGGCTTCGCCGTGCGGCAATCATGTCCAGCCAGTGGGGCGCAGGCATATCCGTGGTTTTGGCATTGGGGTTCTTGGCGTTCGGCGGCATGGCCATTGACCTGATGACCACCGCAGAAGACGTTCGCGTGGCAGCGCGCGCGTTCCTGATCTATATGGTCCTTGCACCGTTGGTGGGTTGGCCATCTTGGATGTTGGACGGGATATTTATCGGCGCGACCCGAACAGCAGACATGCGTAATATGATGGTGGTGTCCGGAGCAATCTATGTGGCGGCCGTGCTGACACTGATGCCGCTTATCGGCAATCACGGACTGTGGCTAGCGTTACTGATCTCGTTCATCGCGCGCGGTATCACGCTTGGTCTGCGCTACCCCGCGTTGGAGCGGACCGTCTCTTAAAGGATCTCAATCACGCTTTCGGGCGGTCGACCGATCCGGGCCTTGCCGTCTTTGAGCACAATGGGGCGTTCGATCAGGATCGGGTGCGCCACCATGGCCGCGATCAGGCCGTCATCGGGGCTGTCCTTGGTTAATCCAAGCTCTTTGAACTGCTTTTCACCCGTCCGCATGATCGCAATGGGTGCAGCGTCCAGAGCGGTCAGAACGGATCGCAGGGTGGCGGCATCCGGGGCGTCCTCCAGATACCGTCGCACGATGAACTCTTCGCCCCGTTCCTCAAGGATCGCCAGTGTCTGTCGCGATTTCGAACAGCGCGGGTTGTGCCAAATCTCGGTCATAGCCAGTCCCTTCGTCCGGTTCCGACGGCGTCCGCGACATGAGCGAACCCGTCTCGTTCCAACAGTACATCCAGTCCCAACGCAATATCTTCCACAAGGCTTAGACCCTTGTAGGCCAGCGACGAATAAAGCTGCACGATCGAAGCCCCCGCGCGGATTTTCTGATACGCATCTTCCGCCGAGGCAATGCCACCAACCCCGATCAGGGGCATGGTGCTATCGGTCAATTCAGACAATCGGGCCAGAACGCGGGTGGATCTCTCAAACAATGGGTGGCCAGACAGCCCTCCCGCCTCTCGCTTGAAAGGGCTTTTAAGACCATCGCGGGACAGGGTGGTGTTAGTGGCAATTATGGCATCAACATCCACTTCTTGCGCCACGCCTGCAACCTCTGTCAGTTCGGCATCGGTCAGGTCAGGTGCGATCTTCAGAAAAACTGGCGTGTATTTATCCTGACCCTCGCGTGCGGCCAGCACGTCGGACAACAGCCCCCGCAATGCGTCTGCTCCTTGCAGATCGCGCAGCTTTTCAGTGTTGGGTGAGCTGACATTGACGGTGGCGAAATCGACATAGGGGGCGCATGTTTTGAACACATGGACATAGTCGGCTGCGCGATCTTTACTGTCCTTGTTAGCCCCAAGGTTCAAGCCCACCGGCACAGGGCGGCGGCGTGACCGGCGGGTCAGACGTGCTGCTGCGGCCTCCATCCCTTCATTGTTGAACCCGAAACGGTTGATCACGGCCTGATCTTCGGTCAGGCGAAACAGACGCGGTTTGGGGTTACCCGGTTGCGGGCGGGGGGTGACGGCACCCACCTCGATAAAGCCAAAGCCCGCTTGCGTGAGGGCGTCGACAACGGTCGCGTTCTTGTCATAGCCAGCAGCAAGCCCCACAGGGTTGGTCATCTCCATCCCGCAGAACGTGGTTTTCAACCTGTCCGAGGTCACGATGCCCGGCATCGGAACGACACCAGCCTTCATCGCCATCAATGCCAGCGAATGCGAGCGTTCAGGGTCAACCTGATGCAAGAGCTTCAGTCCGATTTTCTCGATCAAATTCATGCAAGACACTCGGGAAATTTGTGCCCGTCGGGGCTTAACGGTAATGCGCGATGCCACATAACTTCGGACAGCATTAGCTCCCGGTAAAGATGGGGAAACAATGCGCCGCCACGTGATGGTTCCCACTTCAAGGCACTGCCCATGGCATCAGAATCAAACGCTACCAGTACCAAACCGTCTTCGCCCGCGAAATGCTTGGCCGCAGTTTCGGCCACCTGATCGGCGGTTGAAAAGTGAATGTAGCCATCCGTCAGATCGACAGGCGCACCCAGCGTTTTGCCTGTCGCCTCGAACGCCTGCCATTCTGCGGCGCGGAAAAGTTTGTAGATTTGCATGTCCCTGATGTGACGCGCGGGGCGAACTTCGTCAAGCCATGTTGGCTTTTCAAGGCAACAGGTCGCAGCGGGCCTGACATCTTGCTGTTACGTCAACGGGTCATCCCGGCCTTGATCTTTGACAAGTCAGGCCGACTCGCGTCAACTTGTTTGCAAGACAATATAACAGGGGGTTCCCAATGATTACGCGTTTCATGACAACTGCTGCGGTATTGGCCGTAACAGCTGGTTCGGCGGCGGCGGACTATACGTTGACCGTTCTTCATACCAACGACTTCCATGCTCGGTTCGAACCGATCAGCAAATACGATAGCGGCTGCTCGGCCGAGGATAATACGGCGGGCGAGTGTTTTGGCGGGTCAGCTCGTTTGGTCAGCGCCATCGCCGATGCGCGCGCGCGTTCAAACAACTCGATCCTTGTGGATGGGGGTGATCAGTTCCAGGGCACGCTGTTCTATACTTATTACAAGGGCAAGCTTGCCGCCGAGATGATGAACAAGATGGGTTATGACGCGATGACCGTGGGCAACCACGAGTTTGACGACGGCCCGGAGGTTTTGCGCGGTTTCATGGATGCCGTAGACTTCCCGGTGCTGATGTCAAACGCCGATGTTTCTGGGGAAGAGCTGCTGGCCGACAAACTGGCGAAATCCACCATTATTGAACGTGGCGGCGAGAAGTTGGGCCTGATTGGTCTGACTCCACAAAACACCGATGAACTGGCGTCGCCCGGTCCGAACATCATCTTCACTGATCCCGTGGAAGCGGTTCAGGGTGAAGTGGACAAGTTGACGGCGGAGGGCGTGAACAAGATTATCGTTCTGAGCCACTCGGGATATCGCATCGACCAATTGGTCGCTGAGAAAACTACGGGTGTAGACGTTATCGTTGGCGGACATACGAACACGCTTCTGTCGAACACGAACGAGCGTGCGGAAGGTCCTTATCCCACGATGGTTGGAAGCACGGCAATCGTGTCCGCCTATGCTTACGGAAAGTTCCTGGGAGAGCTGAACGTGACCTTCGATGATGATGGTAACATCACCGAAGCCACCGGCGAACCGATCATTATGGACGGAGCTGTGGCCGAGGATGAGGCAACCGTCGCCCGCATCACCGAAGCCGCAGCGCCACTTGAAGAGATCCGCAACAAGGTCGTCGCAACGACCAGCGAAGCGATTGAAGGGTCCCGCGATGTATGTCGCCACATGGAATGTGCAATGGGGAACCTTGTTGCCGACGCCATGCTGGATCGGGTGAAGGATCAGGGCATCCAGATTGCGCTGGCCAATTCCGGCGGGCTTCGCGCCTCGATTGATGTCGGTGAAGTGACGCAGGGCGAAGTTTTGACGGTGCTTCCGTTCCAGAACACGCTGTCCACGTTCTACGTGTCCGGTGCCACTTTGAAAGACGCGCTGGAAAACGGGATGGGCCAGTTCGATGACCCCGAGAATGACGGTCGTTTCCCGCAAGTTGCAGGGATGAAGTACGTGGTTGAAACGGGCAATGCCACGGGCGAACGCGTGGTAGAGGTCATGGTTGACATGAACGGAACGTGGGAGGCTTTGGACCCCGACAAGATGTATGGTGTTGTGTCCAACAACTATGTTCGCAACGGCGGTGATGGGTACAAGATGTTCCGTGACGCCGAAAACGCCTATGACTTTGGGCCGGACCTTGCGGATGTGACGGCCGAGTTTCTGGCCGCCAATGCGCCCTATCAGCCCTATACAGATGGCCGCATCACGTTGAAATAAAAAGATAGAAGCTCGGATGCCCCCGCTGGAAATCCCGGCGGGGGCTTTGCATTCTTGCTTGGTTTGTTGGGCAGGCTATGCTCATCACATGGATCATCCGCTTTTTGACCTTATTGACCAAAGAATACGTGATGCTCAGGCGTCGGGTGAGTTTGATAATCTGGCTGGTGCCGGGAAGCCTTTGCCAAACGTCGATGATCGAGAGAATGCGTTGATTAACCGGTTGGTCCGAGACAGCAACGCCGTGCCGGAAATTGTCAGCCTGTCACGCGAATTGCGCCGACTGCGAGATGAGTTGGCGGCCACGGGTGATAACACGCGCCGCCGCGACATCATGAAGGACTTGTCATTGATGGAGGCGCGGATTGCTATGGCGCGAAAGGCGTATCGCTAGAAGTCTGAGGAAAGATAGCTAGCGGGAAGGCTAAGCGCGCCCGTATGTCCATCGATCTGTCGCCGCCGCAATGCGAGCCCCGAAACGGCGCGCGGTCTCAAGATCGTCTTGTGGGAGGTCGTCATCCTGCCCCAATTGCTCGGTGACCATCAGCCCTAGCCAGCTTCCATCACGATTGGCGCCCAGGCGATCAGGCTTCACAGGCGCACCGATTTCGGAGAGCCCGACCCAGATCATACCCATCTGGGCTGCGAAAATGGACAACCTTTGTAACGTCGCCAGTTTATCGCCCGAGGGGTGGATGGCCGTCGTGAAACCCGCGCCGATCTTGTCGACCCATTTGCCATGCTCCCAGCGCGTGTCGACCTCTTCCAAAAACTGACTGAAGCGTGCGGCGGCGGACCCCATGTAAGTCGGTGCGCCGAATACGATGGCATCCGACGCATCCAGCGTTAGCCAATCGGCGTCGGTCATCGCCGCGACATCAATCAACTGGGCGGGCGGACCAATACCTTGCGCAATGGCCTGTGCTATGCGCTGCGTGTGCCCAAAGCCAGAGAAATAGGGGATACAGATGATCGGGTTCGTCATTCTGCCAACATGCTGCAATCGTGTAGATTGTCAATTTGGTAGATTTGACACCCGGCAATTGGAATGGCGGAGCGATTGACCCGTAGGGGGCGCGGGGCTAATCCATGCGCAGTGTCAGGAGGATAGAATGTACGTCTGGAACCACCTTGCCCAAGCCATCTCATGCGCGTCGGACGGGCGCCACGAAGCGACATTCCTGACGGATGCGCGCAGCGACAGGGTGATTACCTATGGTGATTTTTGGGCCAATGCGGAACGAATGGCCGCAGCACTGGTGGCGCTGGGCGTGCAGCCCGGAGATCGCGTGGCCGTGCAGGCTCCGAAAGAACCTGCCATGCTGGAACTTTATGTGGGCACCGTGCTTGCCGGTGGCGTGTTTCTGCCCCTGAACACGGCTTATACCCCTGATGAAGTGGGTTTTTTTCTTGGCGATGCCACGCCCCGCGTATTTGTCTGTGATCCGATCAATCAGGAGTCCTTGAAAAAAGTGGCGCGAGACGCCGATGTAGCGCAGGTTTTGACCTTGGGCAGGGATGAGGTTGGCACTCTCGTGTCAGCACGAGACGGGCAGAAACCGGGGTTTCGGGCCGTGCCGCGCGATGCACTGGACTTGGCGGCGATCCTCTATACCTCTGGCACGACGGGGCGGTCGAAAGGGGCAATGTTGACGCATCGGGCGCTGGCTTCGAACAGCGAAACTTTGCGCGATTACTGGCGGTTTACCGAACAAGACGTGCTGATTCATGCGCTGCCGATTTTTCATACTCATGGGCTTTTTGTCGCGACCAACGTGACCTTGATGGCAGGTGGGGCCGCGATATTTATGCCCGGCTTCGACACTGCCGCAGTGATCGAAGCGATGCCAAAGGCAACCACGTTGATGGGGGTGCCGACGTTCTATACCCGGCTGCTGAAAGATGATCGACTGGCCGAGGCATCGCGCAATATGCGCCTGTTCATCTCGGGCTCGGCCCCTTTGTTGGCGGATACGCATGATCAGTGGCGCGCGGTCACGGGACACGCGATCCTTGAGCGCTACGGAATGACCGAGACCAACATGAACACCTCGAACCCCTATGAAGGTGAGCGGCGCGCAGGAACGGTTGGTCTCCCGTTGCCCGGTGTCGAGGTGAAGCTTTGTGACCCGGAGACGGGGGCAGAGTTGCCCAACGGCGAGATTGGCGTTCTGGAGGTGCGGGGCGACAACGTGTTTGCAGGCTATTGGCAGATGCCCGAGAAAACGGCCGAAGAGCTTCGCGAGGATGGTTGGTTTATCACTGGCGACCTCGCCATGATTGACGCGGATGGTTATGTGACGATCGTTGGGCGTGGTAAGGATCTGATCATCACAGGCGGCTTCAACGTCTATCCGAAAGAGGTGGAAAGTGTGATAGACGATCTTGCCGGTGTCGTGGAAAGCGCAGTGATCGGCGTGCCACATGACGATTTTGGCGAAGCCGTGGTGGCGGTTGTTGTCCTTGAGCCTGAGGCTACCTTGGATGAGGCTGGAATTCTTGCAGGGATCTCTCGGCGCCTTGCAAAGTTTAAGCAGCCCAAGCGCGTCATTGTGGTTGATGCGTTACCGCGCAATACCATGGGCAAGGTGCAGAAGAATATTATGCGTGCGGACTACGCTGAACTGTTCAGGCGGTAGGGGCGTTGCCCCTCTTGGCTGCGCCAATTCACCCCAGGATGTTTAAGGCCAGAAGAAACCCAGAAGGTCAGGCGGCCGGTGGGCCGTCTTTTAACCGATAACCGAGGATGGCTGGGTAGAGATAGTTGCGCCTCAAACCCGGTAACGGGAAGCGCGGCAAAGCGCGCGTGTGAACAGGCAAAGCCGAGGATCGCCCCAGCGCCATATCCGCCAATCGTGCCCCCACCCACGTACCCATAGCGACCCCATTGCCGTGATAGTTCATGCCTGCCCAAGCGTTTTCCCAATCACCGATGGGCCCTGCATAGGGCAGAAGGTCGCGCGACAGGCTGATGAGGCCGGACCAGAAAAACGGGGTTTCAACGTTGGACCAGGCCGGAAATAATGCGGCGAGGTCTCGACGCATGCGCGCTCGCATCGCCGCTTGGCCGTGTGTACTTGCCCGGATGTTACCCCGCGCGCCGAACAGGAACCGGCGGTCTGGCAGCAGGCGGAAATAGTGCAACAGGTGTCGGCTGTCATAGGCCATCAGGTCGGTGGTCCAGCCTTGCGCAGAGATTTCGTCGTCAGACAAGGGGCGGGTGACCAGAATGTTGGATTGCAGCGGAAGATAGCGACCCGTGAGCCAGTCGGGTAGGCCGTCGGTGCCATATCCATTGGTGGCAAGGATCAGTTTCTTGGCCGTCAGGTGCCCGTTTAGCGTGACCAGCTTGTAGCTGCCATCCGTCCGCGTGATCGACTGGACCGAGCTGTGCGCATGAATGTGGGCACCTGCATTTCCAGCCGCATGCGCAAGCCCAGTCACGTATTTTCCGGGATTGAGCGCGAAGCCCAAAGGCACATGAAGTCCGCCATAAAAGGCACCCGACATGCCGTGGCTTACAAGATCTTGGTGTGGGATCAAAGTGGCGTTGATCCCGTGATCTGCCCATTGTTCCCGCTCGGCCTGCAAGGCGTGAAGCATGTCGGGGCGATGGGCCAGTTGCATCTCGCCGTCTGAATGGGTGTCGGCGTCGATATTGTGGGTTGTGATCAGATTTTTCACAAGGTCGATGGCACCACGCTGGGCCTTGAAGTAAGCTTGCGCCGCGTTCGCGCCATATTTCTTTTGGATGGTCGAGGGGGTCAACTTGTCGCCACCGATACAGCAAAACCCACCGTTGCGGCCAGAGGCCCCCCAGCCGGGTACATGCGCTTCCAGCAGGGTAACATCAACACCGGACTTGGCCAGATGTAAGGCCGCAGACAAGCCAGTATAGCCGCCGCCGATTATGGCAACATCTGTTGTTGTTTCGCCAATCAATGCGGGCCAGTTCTGGTCTGGCAGGGGCCAGATACATTCCGCCCGCGCCGCATCGGAATAGGCTAAGTCTTCATAGATGCGGCGGTGCATTACCCTAGAGTCGACCGAGATAGGCGCGGTATTCGATCTGGCTAATCTCGTTCGTCAACTGATCGATTTCATCCAATCGGACGGCGGAATAGATATCGCGGAAACGCGCGCCAAAAATGTCCGCTGCGATGTCGGATTGCGAGAAGCGATCGACAGCGCGGATCCAATCTGCAGTCAGACGCGGGGCGGTTTCTGCATTCGGATCGTCCAACGGCAAGGGCAGGTCCGGTGTCGTCTCCAACCCGTGCATAATGCCACCCAGAATAGCGGTGATGACCAGATAGGGGTTCACATCTGCGCCAGCGATCCGATGTTCCAGCCTAGCACCGGGCCCCGAGATCTCGGGCAGTCGGACGCCAGCGGCGCGATTGTCGTATCCCCAATCTGGGGCCGATGGGGCAAAACTCATCGGGCGATAACGGCGATAGGAGTTGAGATGCGGAGCGAAGATGGCTTGCAAATCACGCATTGTATCTAGCGTGCCACCCACGGCTGCGCGCAGCGTTTCAGAAGCCTGCCCACTGCCATCGTCAAAAATGTTTTTACCATTCTTATCAACAATGGACGCGTGCAAATGCATCCCGTTGCCAGGGAAATTTGCATAGGGCTTGGCCATGAATGTAGCCTCTAACCCGTGATTTCGCGCAACACCCCGCACCAACCGCTTGAACAGAAGAGCCGTATCCGCGGCCTTCATCACATCGTCTGTGTGGTGGAAATTAACCTCGAACTGGCCGGGGCCGTATTCGGCAATCAGCGTGTCGGTCGCAATACCCTGAATGGCAGAGATTTCCAGAATGTCATCCAGAACATCCTGCGTGCGTTCCAACACCTCAAGATCATAGTTCTGTGCGTCCGGGCTGCGGTCAGGCGGGGTTGGCGCCTCGTCTTCATTTTGGCGCGGTTGGATCAGATAAAACTCCAACTCGCTGGCAAGAACGGGATGCCAACCTTTGTCATGGAACCGGTCGACCATGTTTGAGAGCAACTTTCGCGACGATAACTCGCTGATCTTGTTGGTGTCGGGGTCCAGCATTTCAACTTGGACCTGTGCCATGTTGCCCTTGGCCCATGGTACGGGTTTAAGCGATCCCGGGATCGGAACAATGCGTCCATCCGGGTCACCCACGACAATGCCTAACCCTGTTTCGGACACCTCGGCCCCGAGGATATTCGGTACATAGGTGGAATGGGGCAGTCGCACTGCTCCGTCCGTTAGTTTCTGTTCGTCGTCTCCGGGCAACCATTTGCCCCGAAGAACCGCGTTGATGTCACAGAGCATCAGCTCAAGTCTGTCTGGCCGACCATGGGTGTCGCAATACCTGGCGTATTCTTCAAGGAAACTGCTCATTGGATGGCCTCTTGTTCGTCTTTCTGACGTTTGGCAATAGATCGTTTCGACGTGAGGGATGCACCAATCACGCCAATCGTCACCAAACCGATCATGATTGTAGACAGGGCGTTGATTTCCGGGCTGACCCCCAAGCGCACCGCCGAGAAGATCTTGATCGGTAGAGTGGTCGAACTTGGTCCGGAGGTGAACGACGCAATCACAAGGTCATCCAGTGACAGGGTAAACGCCAGCAGCCATCCCGAAACAACGGCCGGCATGATGATGGGCAGGGTGACAAGGCGAAACGCCTCGAACGCGGTGCAGCCCAGATCAAGCGCGGCTTCCTCCAGCGATTGATCGAAAGTGACAAGGCGCGATGAGACCACGACTGACACAAAACACATCGAGAAAGTGGTGTGCGCCAGCACGATGGTCAAAACCCCGCGGTCCAACCCGATCGAGATGAAGAGCAGAAGCAGCGACAGGCCGGTGATGACTTCGGGCATCACAAGCGGTGCATAGATCATACCGGAGAACACGGTACGACCGGGGAAGCGGCCCGCACGCACCATCACATACGCTGCCATCGTCCCCAGCACCGTGGCAATGGACGATGACATCACTGCGACTTTCAAGGTGACCCATGCGGCATCCAGAAACGCCTCGTTTCGGAACAGCTCACCATACCATTTGGTCGAAAACCCGGACCAGACGGTTACAAGTTTGCCCGCGTTGAACGAATAGGTGATCAGGATCATCATCGGGATGTAAAGAAACGCAAATCCAAGCGTCAGAGACACCGCATTGAACCATGACAGACGCCTCATTTCTCGGCCTCCCGTTGCTTTTCTTCGTTACGCTGAAACAGGACGATGGGGATGATCAGCAACAAAAGCAGGATGACAGCCACGGCCGAAGCCACGGGCCAGTCGCGGTTCGAGAAGAACTCTTCCCAAAGCACTTTGCCGATCATCAGTGTTTTCGACCCGCCCAGCAGGGCCGGGATCACGAATTCACCCATTGCGGGGATAAACACAAGGAACGAACCTGCTATGATGCCTTGCTTGGACAGAGGAAACGTCACCAGCCAGAAGGCGGTGAAGCGAGAGCACCCCAAATCCTCTGCCGCTTCCAACAGACTTTCATCCATCCGCTCGAGCGCTGAATAGATAGGCAGCACCATAAAGGGCAGATAGGTGTAGACGATGCCGATATAGACAGCGAGGTTGGTGTTCAGGATGATCAGCGGCTCGTTGATAATCCCCAGATACATCAAAAGTTGGTTCAGCAGACCCTCGTTCGACAGGATCGCTTTCCACGAATAAACGCGGATCAGAAAGCTTGTCCAGAACGGCAGAATAATCAACATCATCAGGGTGGGGCGCCATTCGTCAGGCGCTCGGCTCATCCCATAGGCAATGGGGTAGCCAACCATCAGGGTCAGAATGGTCGAGATGATGGCGATCTTCAGGCTGGAAAGATAGGCCTTCCAGTAAAGATCATCGCTGGCGAGCCACCAGAAGTTTTCCATATCCAACCCGGCCCACCACTCTTTCAGGCCCGCCCAACCTTCGGACAGGTCAAGCGTGGGAGTGTAGGGGGGGATCGATAGTGCGGTATCCGACAAGCTGATCTTCAAAACAATCAGGAACGGAACCAAAAACAGGGCAAGAAGCCACAGGTATGGGA
Organism: Aliiroseovarius sp. F47248L; assembly: GCF_023016085.1. Classification (NCBI taxonomy): domain Bacteria; kingdom Pseudomonadati; phylum Pseudomonadota; class Alphaproteobacteria; order Rhodobacterales; family Paracoccaceae; genus Aliiroseovarius; species Aliiroseovarius sp. F47248L. Next base: position 517,261 of record NZ_JALKBF010000001.1, read on the forward strand.
CAGAGATCAGAGCGAAGCGTTTCATTTGTCCAGCACCACGCCTGCTGTATCAGTAAAACTTAGCCAGACCTTGTCTTCCCATGTGATTTGACGGCGGTGTATACGGCGCGTGTTAGCGATCTGCGCCTTGATATTTTCGCCTGTCGAGGTTTCGATCACATAGGTGGACATGTTGCCCAGATAAGCTATGTCCAAAACCTTGCCCTTGATCACGTTGGTCTGATCCTTTGGGCGCGAGGTATAGATATTTAGCTTTTCCGGGCGCACCGCTAGTGTCGCTGCACTTCCAACGGGAAGGTCCAGATGCGAAATGCCGGTCAGCTCGGGTTGTCCTTCCGCCCAACTGATCGAGGCATGACCGTCGCCGGTCTTGGTGACATTTCCCTTGACCAGGTTTACGTCGCCAATGAAATCCGCGACATAAATCGACTTTGGTTCTTCATAAATCTTGGACGGCGTGTCGACTTGAATGATCTTGCCGTGGTCCATGACGGCAATGCGGCTGGCAACGGTCATCGCCTCTTCCTGATCATGGGTCACGATCACGAAGGTTGTGCCGGTCTTTTCCTGAATATCCATCAGTTCGAACTGTGTATCTTGCCGCAGCTTCTTGTCCAATGCGCCAAGAGGTTCGTCCAGCAACAAGAGCTTGGGGGCTTTGGCGAGCGACCGTGCCAAGGCAACACGTTGGCGTTGACCGCCGGAAATCTGGTGCGGTTTGCGATTGGCAAACCTGTTCAACTGCACAAGGGTCAGCATTTCTTCGACCCGTGCAGCGATTTGGTCTTTCGGTTTCTTGTCGCGTTTCAGACCGAACGCAATATTTTCGGCCACCGACAGGTGGGGAAACAGCGCATAGCTTTGGAACATCATGTTCACGGCGCGCTTGTTAGGGGGAATGGCGGCGATATTCTGGCCGTCAATCAGGATGGCACCTTCGGTCGGCGTTTCGAACCCGGCCAGCATCCGCATCATTGTGGTTTTGCCGCAACCAGACGGTCCTAACAGCGCAAAGAATTCCTGTGCGTAGATGTCGATTGAAAGGTCGTCGATCGCAGTAAAGTCACCCCAGCGTTTGGTGACATTCTGAAACTGGATCAAGGGCTTGGCCTGGGCGTCTTCCCATGGTGCGAAAACAGAAACCGGTGCAGTTGCGGCGTCAGACATAATAACCTCGGGTGGGTAAAAGGTAACGCCCCCCACATGAGAAGATCATGCAGGGGGCGCGAAAGCTCTTGTTTTAGGTGCCCGATTTGATCTTGGTCCAAAGACGCGTGGCAACGCGCTGCACCTTGGTCGGATAGGCTTTCTTCACATAGGTGTTCGCCATGGCTTCCTCAGTCGGATAGATGGCCGGGTCACCGATGACATCTTCCGCCAGAAATTCTTGCGAAGCCTTGTTGCCATTGGCGTAGTAGACATAGTTTGAAGCCGCTGCCATGTTCTGCGCATCCAGAATGAAATTCAGGAACTTGTGTGCGCCGTCCGGGTTTGGAGCGTCGGCGGGAATGGCCATCTGGTCAAACCACATCAGCGCACCTTCTTTCGGTGCGTTGTAGGCAATTTCAACTCCATTGTCGGCTTCTGCCGCGCGGTCGCGGGCTTGCAGGACGTCGCCTGACCATCCGAAGGCGACGCAGATATCGCCATTCGCCAGTGCGTTGATATATTCCGAGCTGTGGAACTTCTGAATGAATGGTGCGACCGGGCCCAGCACCTCTTCGGCGCGGGCGATCACGTCGGGGTCCTGACTGTTCGGGTCTTCGCCCAAATAGGTCAGGGCTGCCGGGATCACCTCGTCAGGTGCATCCAGAATGTGCACTCCACAGGCCGCCAGTTTTTCCATGTTGGCTGGGTCAAAGATCAACGAAAGGCTGTCGATCGGTGCATCGTCACCAAGAACTTCTTTTACCTTGCCGACATTTACACCCAGACCAGTGGTGCCCCACATGTAGTTGATCGAATAGGCGTTGTCGGGGTCGAACTGTGCTGTACGCTCGGCGATGACATCCCAGAGGTTGCCAGCATTCGGCAGTTTCGAGCTATCCAAAGTTTGAAACACACCGGCAGAGATTTGTCGTTCCATGAAAGACGCGGTGGGGACGACAACATCGTAACCCGACCCGCCAGCCAGCATCTTGGTTTCAAGAACCTCGTTGGAATCAAACACGTCATAAATGAGTTCAATTCCGGTCTCTTCTTCAAATTTCGCAAGCAGGTCCTCGTCGATGTAATCCGACCAGTTATAAACGCGCACTTCCTCAGCGGTGGCGGCGGTTGCCCCCAGTGCCAGTGCGACACCCAACATTACCCAAGTTTTTTTCATTTGCAGCTTCTCCCTGTTTGAGGCCGAAGCCCCGATTTGCAACATTTGATCAAAAAAATGCCATTTGCGCAATATGGTAATATTGCTGATAGCATAGTAGATTGCTTTCAAAGATTATCTTTGCAGCCGGAATTGGCAAAACAATTGTGATAAAGGGGGCGCACGTGTCCGAAAAACCCGCGAAACTACCGGATCACCAACGTGTTTACCGCAAATTGCGAGAAATGATTCTGTTTGGCGAGCTCGCTCCGGGTCAACCTGTCACCATTCAGGGGTTGGTTCAGGTGCTGGATGTCGGCATGACCCCGGTGCGCGAAGCGATCCGGAGACTAACTTCGGAAGGGGCGTTGATCTTTAAGGGCAACCGCCGAGTGTCAGTGCCGCAACCCGATATGGCGCAGTGGGATGAGATTGCATTCGCACGTCTGAGCATCGAACCAGAGTTGGCTCGTTTGGCTGCGAAAAATATCGGGCAGGCTGAGCTTGAGCGCTTGGTTAAGTATGATGATATGCTGAATGCGGCGATCGACCGTGGTGACGTGCGCGGGTATCTGGAACACAATTATCGCTTCCATGCCTATTTGTATGATCTGGCGGATTCCGAAGTTCTGTCATCCATCGCGAACATGTTGTGGCTGCGCGCTGGTCCGTCACTTCGCGTTGTTTTGGGGCGCTATGGCACTGCCAACCTGCCCGACAAACATGCCGAAGCGTTGGAGGCGCTGCGATCCGGCGACGCAGATCGGGTCGCCGGTGCCGTTCGTGGTGATATTGAACAGGGAATCGCTCAGGTTCGGGAAACTCTGATGACCGAGAAGATTTGATCAGATTGCGGTCCCGCCGTTGACAGCGGAAATTTTGATCATATTCTGACCGCAGCTTTTTGCAAGGCCGTGGCACAAACTGATTCCATGCCCGAACTTTGCGCTGGACTGTTTCTAGGAGTTCCCGAAATGAACAAGATCACAAACCACCTTCCCACCGCTGAGCTACAAGCGATCGACGCCGCCCATCACATGCATCCTTTCACCACAGATGATGAGTTGAAAAAGAAAGGCGTCCGCGTCATCACGTCTGCCGAAGGGGTCTGGCTGACCGACAGCGAAGGCGAACGGATCCTTGATGCGATGGCGGGCCTGTGGTGCATGAACATCGGATATGGGCGCAGCGAAATGGCGGATGTGGCCGCGCGCCAAATTCGCGAGCTTCCATTCTACAACACCTTCTTCCAGACAACCCATGTACCCGCCATTGCCTTGGCCCAGAAACTGGCCGAACTGGCACCGGGCGATCTGAACCACGTGTTCTTCGCCAATGGTGGATCGGATGCAAATGACACCAACATCCGTATGGTGCGCACGTATTGGGCCGAAAAAGGCCAGCCCGAGCGCCAAGTGATCATTTCGCGCTGGAACGCCTATCACGGATCAACCATTGGCGGCACCTCGCTGGGTGGTATGAAGGGGATGCACGAGCAAGGCAGCCTGCCGATTCCGGGCATCGAGTTCATTGATCAACCTCACTGGTATGCCGAAGGTGGCGATACTGATCCCGAGGCGTTTGGCTTGGAACGCGCCCAACAATTGGAAGCCAAGATCAAAGAAGTCGGCCCTGACAAAGTCGCTGCCTTCATCGGCGAGCCAATTCAGGGCGCAGGCGGTGTGATCGTCGCACCTGAAGGTTATTGGGCCGAGATTCAGCGCATCTGTAAGAAATACGATATTCTGTTGATTGCGGACGAAGTCATCACAGGCTTTGGTCGTACCGGCAACTGGTTTGGCTGCCAAACGCTGAACATCCAGCCGGACATCATGACCGTCGCAAAGGGGCTGAGCTCTGGTTATGTCCCGATCGGTGCATCAATCGTATCCGATAAAGTTGCCAAGGTTCTGGCTGCGACAGAGTTCAATCACGGTTATACCTATTCGGGTCACCCGGTCGCCTGTGCTTTGGCCTTGGAAAACCTGCGCATTCTGGAAGAAGAGGGCATCATTGACCGCGTTCGCAATGAAACCGCGCCTTACCTGGCCGAGAAGTGGCATGCTCTGGCTGATCACCCGATGGTCGGAGAAACCAAGATCGTCGGCATGATGGGATCGCTTGCGCTGACACCGGATAAGGCTAAGCGCGCACCATTTGCAGCGGATGCCGGGACCGTTGGCTACATCACGCGAGAACGCTGTTTTGCGAACAATCTGGTCATGCGTCACACGGGCGACCGGATGATCATTTCGCCCCCGCTGGTGATCAACAAAGCCGAGATTGAAATCTTTATCGAACGCGCCCGCAAATCGTTGGACGAGGCGTATGAGATCGTAAAAGAAAAAGGTCTGCTGGTTGCAGGCTGATCACAAACGGGCCGGGGCATTCCCGGCCCGATTTTCATGAGGTTTCAATGGATCTTTTGACCGCCAACGACAAGCACGGTGAATACCCGCAGTCTTGGTATGCTGCCACAGCCGTTGCGCCCGGACCCTATCCGGCGGCGGCGGGTGATTTGGCCTGCGATGTTTGCATCATCGGGGGTGGGTTCACGGGGCTGTCGGCGGCCCTTCATCTGGCCGAGCGTGGTTATGATGTGGTGCTGCTTGAAGCACAGCGTGTGGGCTTCGGGGCTTCAGGTCGCAATGGCGGGCAGGTTGGCACCGGACAACGGCTGGAACAGGACGCGCTGGAGAAGATGGTTGGGCGCGATGACGCCCGCAAGCTCTGGGATATATCCTTAGAAAGTGTCCAACTGGTGCGCGATATCGTCGCCAAACACGCGCCCGATGCCGGGTTCACCGACGGTATTCTGCACGCCATGCATCGGCCCCGTTATGTGCCCGATGATCACGCCTATGTTCGTAAGCTGAACGAGGAATATGGCTATGACCTGATCCGCTCAGTTGACAGGGATGAGATGCGCACATTGTGCGGATCGCCCGCCTATAGCGGCGGTTCACTGGACATGGGGGGCGGACACACCCATCCGCTTCGTTTGGCTTTCGGGATGGCGCGTGCCGCAGATGCTGCTGGGGTCCGGATATTCGAAACCAGTCGCGTGACGGGTGTGACGGATGGCCCGAAGGTGGTCGTTGATACAGACGAGTCGTGGATCACAGCCAGCCATGTCCTGTGGGCCTGCAACGGGTATCTTGGCCATGCAGAAGGTAACGTCGCCGCGCGTGTCATGCCTATCAACAACTACATCCTCGCGACCGAACCGCTAGATGACAGCTTTGCCAAGACGCTGATCCGCGACAGGCACGCCGTCGCCGACAGCAAGTTCGTGATCAACTATTTCCGCCTGTCGGAAGACAACCGGATGCTGTTTGGCGGGGCGGAAAGCTATGGCTACCGCTTCCCAAAAGACATTGTGAAACTGGTGTCAAAACCGATGTTGGAAATCTACCCGCAACTCAAGGACACCCAGATTGACTATGCGTGGGGCGGCACGTTGGGGATTACCTTGAACAGAATGCCCCATTTTGCTCGGCTTCAGGGCAACGTATTATCTGCGTCGGGCTATTCTGGTCATGGGGTGGCGATGGCAATCTTGGGTGGCAAGATGGCGGCCGAGGCCATTGCCGGTCAAGCCGAGAGGTTCGATCTGATGGCATCCGTGCCGACGCCGCGCTTCCCCGGGGGGGTCGCAATGCGCTGGCCGCTTCTGGTTGCGGCAATGTTCTGGTTTTCCCTGCGCGACAAGTTCTAACGGGATGCACCACCGACATCGCCCGGTGCCACGGCGACCGATTTTGCCACCGCAAAAACCGTGACACCGGGGTGTAAATCCATCGCTTTGACAGAGCGTTTCGTTACACGCGCCAATACACGTCCCGCAGCGGTATCAAGCGAGATGACGGCGCCCGGTCCATCGCTTGCCTGGATGTCTGCGATGGTGCCTGGCAAGATGTTCAGCGCCGACATGCCCTTAGGCCGGGAGTTCGACAAAATTACATCCTGCGCTGCGATGCGCAGACGCAGTTTTTCCCCGACAGCGCGATCAACATACGGTAAAAGAAAGGGCAGGCCGCCCGCCTCAAGTTCGGTCAAATCGTCGGGGTGATGGGCCGTCACCCGCGCTTCGATTACGGCGCCGATGTCACGCACACCACCAGGCCTGAAACTGGGATCGCCCAGTACCTCGGCAGCGGTTCCTTGACGAACCACCGTGCCCGCCTCCAGTGCCACTACAGTGGTTGCCAGTCGCGCAACCTCGGTCGCCGCATGGGTGACATAGAGGATTGGGACATCGCTTTCGTCGCGCAACCGTTCGAAATATGGAAGGATTTCGCCTTTGCGGGCATCGTCCAGGGCGGCCAGTGGTTCGTCTGCCAAGATCAGTTTTGGGCGCGCCAACAGTGCGCGTCCGATTGCGACACGCTGCGTCTCACCACCCGACAGACGGGCGGGACGTCGGGGCAAGAGCGGGCCGATGCCCAACATTTCAACTACGCGATCAAAAGCAAGTTGGTTTTTGGCCTGTCCTGTAACCCACCGGGCGTAGTCCAGATTGCGTGCGACGCTCATGTGTGGAAACAAGCGAGCATCCTGAAAGATGTATCCGAGTTGCCGTTTATGTGCGGGCAGGTGCAGGTTCTGCGCGCTGTCCATCAACACCTGATCCCCAACGACGATGCGCCCAGATGCTGAACGGCGAAGCCCCGCAACGGCATCAATGACCGATGTTTTGCCCGACCCCGACGTGCCGAACAGTACGGTCAGACCAGCGGGCACGTTGAACTTAACATCTAGCGTGAAGTTTTCCATCGCCTGTTGCAGATGGACGGACAGAACGGTCGTTGTCATGCGCCTTCCATCCGTTTGGAAATACGTCGCGCAAAGATCTCGGATAGGATCAGCGCGGCCATGGCCACAACAATTGAAACGATGACCAAACGCATCGCTTGTATTTCGCCACCTGGAACTTGCAAAAAACTATATATGGCCGAAGGAAGCGTCTGGGTTTGACCCGGAATGTTCGACACAAACGTGATTGTCGCCCCAAACTCGCCCATCGCTTTGGCAAATCCAAGGATCGTTCCTGTTAAAACACCAGGCAGGGCAAGTGGCAGGGTGACGGTGGCAAAGACATGCAAGTGGCTGGCACCAAGGGTCGCAGCAGCTTGCTCCAACCGCTGGTCAACCGCTTCGATGGACAGGCGGATCGCCCGCACCATCAAGGGAAACCCCATGATCGCAGCAGCAAGCGCAGCACCCGTCCATTGAAAAGCAATCCCCATGCCGACAGACTCAAGCAATCGTCCACCGGGGCCATTTACACCAAACACCAGCAAAAGCAGATAGCCGGTGACGACCGGGGGCAGGATCAGGGGCAGGTGCACCAACCCGTTGGCGAACTGCTTGCCTGGAAACTTCCACCGCGCCAAGGCGTGCGAAACAAAGATGGCTGGCGGAAGGGACAGAAGAGTCGCCCAAAACGCCACCTTCAAGGACAGCGCGACCGCCTGCCATTCCTGCGGACCAAGCCAGTCAGTCATGACCCATCCAACGTGATGAAGCCATGATGTTCAAAGATCGCTATCGCAGCGTCCTGCTGTAGCCAAATTAGAAAGTCACGCGCCGTGTCTGCGTTGTCGCCGGCAACAGCAGCGGCGGGATATTGAATGGCAGGGTGGCTGTCGGCAGGAAACGCCATTTCCACCTGCACCCTAAGTTCGGCTTTCGCATCACTCTCATAGACAATCCCAAGGGGTGTTTGCCTAAGCGCCACAAGCGCCAGTGCTGCGCGAACATTGTCAGTTTGTGCAACAAGTGGTGCGACGGCTTCCCATTGGCCCAATGTCTCAAGCGCCGCCTTGCCATATATCCCGGCAGGAACGGCTTCAACCAGACCCATCGCCAAGCGACGACCGCCCAGGTATCCGGCAAGGTTGGATAGTTCGTCGGGGGTAAGTGGCGTTTCTCCGTTCGGCGCAACAAGCACCAATGTGTTGCTTAGAAATTCAACGCGCGTGTCGGGAATGATTTGTCCGTTGTCTTCCAGAACATCCATCCAATCGGCGTTGGCCGAGATGAAAACATCCGCCGGGGCGCCCAGCGAAATCTGGCGCGCCAACACCGATGATCCTGCATAAGACCGGCTGACTTTGTGGCCAGTCTGAATTTCGTACTCTAAGACGGCAGAATCCAGCGCCTCTTTCAGGCTTGCAGCGGCAAAGACGGTGATTTCATCTGCTTGTGCTGGAGACGGGCTGATACAGGCCACAAAGGCCGTTGCTGAAAAGACCAGCATGGCGACGCTGCGACACAGCAAACTGATGTATGAAAAGATGCGAGAGGCAAACATGATCGTTGTGCAGATAACGACATGCGGGCGAAAGCAGCAAGGCCTTTTGCTGCAACGGATCAGGCGCAAGGGTCGTGGCAATTCCGCCCCATGCGCCTGATCGTGGTGTTATTCCGCCGCGTCGCGTTTTGGCAAAACCCAGTCGGGGCGCACGAAGTGACAGGTGTATCCGTTGGGAATACGCTCAAGATAGTCCTGATGCTCTGGCTCGGCTTCCCAGAAGTCGCTGACGGGTTCGACTTCGGTCACGACTTTTCCGGGCCACAGGCCAGAAGCGTCCACGTCAGCGATTGTATCCATGGCTTCGGCTTTTTGCGCGTCATCCACGTAGTAGATCGCCGACCGATATGACGGGCCGGTGTCATTGCCTTGTCGCATGGGCGTGGTGGGATCATGGATCTGGAAGAAAAATTCCAGCAGCCGACGAAAGGATATCTTCGCAGGGTCAAAAATGATCTCGATTCCTTCGGCGTGGGTGCCGTGGTTGCGATAGGTCGCATTTGGCACATCACCGCCTGTATATCCCACACGGGTCGAAATCACGCCGGGCAGTTTGCGGATCAAATCCTGCATGCCCCAAAAACATCCGCCTGCCAGAACCGCTCGTTCGTGTGTCATCAGATATCCTCCACTTGGTTAAGATAGGCACCATAGCCTTCCGCTTCCATTGCATCGCGATGCACAAACCGGAGTGAAGCCGAATTGATGCAATATCGCAGACCACCCCGGTCCGTCGGCCCATCCGGGAACACGTGACCCAGGTGGCTGTCGCCATGGGTTGATCGAACCTCAGTCCGTACCATGCCCAAGGTCGCGTCTTGTAACTCCTTGATGTGGGCGGTTTCGATCGGTTTTGTAAAACTAGGCCACCCGCAACCGCTTTCATATTTATCCGAGGATGCAAACAAGGGCTCGCCCGAGACGATATCGACATAGATTCCAGGTTCTTTGTTGCCAAGATATTCGCCACTACCGGGTCTCTCCGTACCGTTTTCCTGTGTCACGCGATACTGTTCCGGTGACAGTTTGGCGATGGCGTCAGCGGATTTTTCATATGTGCTCACTTCATTACCCCCTTTGGCATTGCAGATCAGTCTCTAGATGGGGATTGTACATCTAATTTTCCATGGGTCAGCGATCGTCGAACCGGTAGGCACGCATCGTAAGCTGAATAGAGGTTTAGCTGATATTTGTCTTGCGGAGATCGGCGCTCAACCCTCACGCGACTGGTGGCGCGGGCTTGGGCACCGGATATAGCAGGGGTTCTTGAAAAACATGCTGGAGGCGAGTACCGGAATCGAACCGGTGTACACGGATTTGCAATCCGGAAAATTTCGTTGATTTCAAAGGGAAAAATTGTAAACGGACTTGTTTCGTTCAGGGTCACTTTTCAATAGGTTACGAGGCCCAAGTAAACGGTTTTTCACAGTCTCCCGCTCTGGCGAAAGGGCAAAGAAAAACCGCTGAGGGGGCGGCCACCCACCTCAACGGCATAGAAGAATATTTCCGTCTCCAAACATATGGCATTTTCGGTCTGACCTCAACCCAATTGGCGGTGAGATCATGAGCTGGCGTATCGCAAATGAATGCGCCGAGCGCCGCTTTGGCAGCGCTGCGCGCAAGCAGATCATCATGTTCCTCGCCGACAAGGCGAGCGATGACGGCTCGGGCATCTGGTGCTCCAAGGGGACGATCCAGCGCCACACAGAGCTTAGCGAGAGCACGGTGAAGCGCACCATCATCGACTTTCTGCGCGAAGGCATTCTGATCGAGACGGGGCGGCGGCACTGCAAGAATGGCTACACCGTCATTTACCGCATCGTTCTTGAGCGCGTAGCCGCGCTCGAACCCACGGCCGAGCCCGATATTGAGACGGGGGTCACTGTGAACCCCGTCCAGCCTGAACCCGGTACGGGGTCCACGGTGAACGGGGTACGGGGTTCACGGTGGACCCCAAACCATCCTAAAACCATCCATAAACCACCTACGCGCAGGCGCGAGGCGGCGGAGGAGGTTGAAGATCTTGAAGCTGAGAAGATCTTGTCGGCCTATCCCGAAGACAGGATCCGAGACCGGCGAACCAGTCTGCGTCTGATCTCAGCGGCTGTGAAGGCCGGTGTGACGCCCTATGACCTGCTGCAGGCGGTCAAAGCCTATGCCAAGGAAAGCGAAGGCTTCACGCGCAGCAAGGTCTGTTTCTCGGATAACTGGTTCAAGATGCGCCGGTGGGAGAAGGGACTTGCCCAGGTACAGGCGGACCGCGAGAAGGCACGAGAGGCCGAAGCCAAAGGCCGTGCGAGCCTTGCCGAGTGGATCCACGAGCGCCATCCATTGTGCCGCCACATCACAAACCGACAGATCGAGGACTTGATCGCGTCAGAGCTGGTGACGCCCGAACAGGTTCGCGCTGCGGGGCTGCAGGCGTGAGTGTCGTTGTGCAATTTGAGATATGCCTTTCCATATCTCAGAAACGGCATTGTTTCTTGAGATAAGGCTGATGATGAGGTTTCGAATATGATGCTCAGATCATACCCGCTCTTTATGGTGCATAGATCATATTGACAATTTATGACTTAGAGGTCATATGTGGCGACAGGAGAACCGCAATGAAGCACCTCGTTCGTACATCAAAAAACTTGGGCCACGCAATTCGCGAAGCTCGAAAGGCAAAGAACCTTACCCAAAAGGAACTCGCCTCGATGAGCGGTGTCTGGCAAGAGACAATTTCCAAAATCGAGAACGGCAGCGGCGGAACCAAGCTGGAAACGGTATTCGATTTGATCGCGGCCTTGGAGCTCGAAATTACGGTGACCGAGCGCAGCAAAGGCGTATCAGACGGGCTTGAGGACATCTTCTGACATGGGCCGCAAGCGCAGCTACATACCGCTGAAAGTTTTCCTGAACGCGCGGCTCGTGGGTCAATTGGTGCGTGAGCCCTCGGGCGGCGTCAGTTTCGCCTATGCACGAGATTGGCTCGATTGGGAGCACCGGATGCCGGTGTCGCTATCGTTGCCATTGCGGGAAAACCGGTACAGCGGCACGCCTGTGATGGCCGTCTTTGACAACCTGTTGCCTGACAGTGACCTCATCCGCCGAAGGGTCGCGGAACGCGTGGGGGCCGAGGGCGTAGATGCCTTCAGCATGCTGTCACAAATTGGACGCGACTGTGTTGGAGCGCTGCAGTTTCTGCCTGATGGGCAAGAGCCCCAGCCATTGTCCGAGTTAACTGGAGAACCTGTTGACGAGGAACAGATCGGGGCCATTTTGAGCGACCTCGACCTCGCGCCACTGGGTATCCGCCGCGAGAATGACTTCCGAATTTCAGTAGCTGGCGCACAGGAAAAAACGGCCCTTCTTCGCAAAGACGGCCAGTGGATTGAGCCAACCGGCACAACGCCAACCACCCACATCATCAAGCCCCAAATCGGCAGGCTACCCAACGGCATGGACCTGTCCGACAGCGTTGAAAACGAATACTTGTGCCTGAAGCTGATGGAAGCGTTTGGGCTTAGAGCTGCGAATGTCGAAATGGCTCAGTTTGGCGACAAGAAAGCCTTGGTGGTTGAGCGTTTTGACCGGCGCTGGACGTCTGATGGCCGCTTGATCCGTTTGCCGCAGGAGGACTGCTGCCAAGCGCTATCTGTTGTGCCCACGCAAAAGTACCAGAACGAGGGCGGCCCAGGTATCTCAGATATCATGGAACTCTTGTTGGGGAGTGATGATCCCAACAATGATCGGTACGATTTTTTCAAAGCGAATGTCCTGTTCTGGCTGCTGGGCGCGACAGACGGGCATGGTAAGAACTTCAGCGTCAGTCTTTTGCCCGGAGGGCGTTTTCACATGACGCCACTGTACGACGTTCTGACGGTGCAACCGACAGTCGACGCCCGGCAGATCGAGCGGAAATACTTCAAGCTCGCTATGAACTTCGGCAACTCGAACCACTACAAAGTGGCGAACATCCTGGGCCGCCACATCGTGGAGACCGGCGTGCAATCCGGCTTGTCCCGCGCAGTCGTGCAGGGCCTGTTCGAAGAACTACAGGAGACCTCGCACGCGATCGTTGAGGCCACGTTCAATCAGCTGCCAGAGGGTTTTTCAGAGGCGTTGCTTGCCTCGATCGACGGGGCTTTGAAATCGAGGCTGCACCTGTTGAGTTAATGCTCACAAATAGGGTTGCGCCAAAATATCTACCTTAATCCATGCGTGAATCGCAGAGCAATATTGGGCACAGAAACGGCATGAACTGGGCGCATCGACGAACAGGTTGATGTTATCGCTTTTTCGGTGATCGATCTGTAGCATCAGCGCTTTACTCCTGCCTAAACCGAGCTCGTCCTTTGGTGAGAGGTTTCACCAATTTCGGAAGATCTTCATTTTATGAACGAACTGTTGGTTGCATTTACGTTTATTTCGATTATTTCGAGTAGGATGCAGGATCCCATCGCGTGAAAAGGAAAGAACCCATGATGATCCAAGCAAAAGAAACGTTCTCAGAACGTTTGCCGGATCAGGTCGAAATTGAAAATGCCGACAGTCTTCGCCGCATCCTTGCCTCGCAGGTGAAGGGTGATGAGGCGGTTGAGCTTCGGCTGGCATTTGGCGAGAAGCAGATTGAATCTGTGACGTTGGCCCCAGCCCTCGCGGCATCCTTGATGGAGTTGTTGCGGTTGGTTTCAAGCGGCAGAGGGTTCCGGATGATCCCTGTGGATGCAGAGCTGACGACCCAGCAAGCGGCCGATTTGTTGAACATGTCGCGCCCACACCTGGTGAAACTTCTAGAAGACGGGGAAATCGCCTTCTTCAAAACAGGTCGGCATCGTCGTGTGAAAGCAGCAGATCTGTTTGAATACAAAAAGAAACGCGACACTGATCGTTCTGACGCGCTGTCTGACCTCGCGGCGATGGACATGGAGGGCGATCTTTTGTGAGTGACTATGCCGACCGATTGCCCGATTTAAGCTGTTGTGAGTCCGACGTCAGCCGCCTTCCGAACAACTGTCCAGCTGGGGCAGGAGGCATGCTATTGGGTGATTTTTGAAAATAGTTCAATCGCCGATGCCTGAGCCGTCTTGGTCAAGTCTGAGAAATCCTCGCGAACAGTTAAGCCCGAAAGGATGCCCTGCGCGAGCGCAGGGCTCATCTGTTCAGCAACATTTTTTGCAAGCCCCACTTCCTTGGGAAAAGCTGAAAGAGCATTGACGACATAGTCGTCGCCGAAGACTTTCTGAACCGCTGCAATGTCGAACATATCACGTGGCTGCAGGTTCCACCCCCTGTGGAAAACTTTCTTGGCAATAATTTCGCTTGGGTTTTCAAGCAGAATTTGATGGCCGTTGACCTCGGTTGTGGTGGCATAGCCGTCGGTGAGCCAGCCGCAGCAAATGACATCGATCTCGCCGACCTCGTCAAAAACGATCTTTAGAGACTGCGTGCCGTCAGAGGCATAGCTGCTGGGACGCAGGTCGAGGGCGAAGTCTTGCGTTTCTGGGTTCATAAACGGCATGAGCTGAGGATCATCGACGAAGAGGTCGATGTCATGGCTTTCGCGGTGATCGATCTGTAGCATCAGAGCGGTACCCCCACCCAACGTCCAACGATCGATGATGAGTGCGTCTTTGTTTGCCTGTTCAATGATGGAAATGGCGATGTCGAAGAGATCGCTCCAGCGACTCGGGGAAGGCGCATTCATCCTGAGGTGCTTAAACTGCGAGAGGGATGGAGTTTGCGCACTGGGTCTGAAGATAGGCAGCGACAGTCTTCGCCCCATCTTCCACGCCCATCTCCTTCACAAAGTCCAACTGAAGGTCGGGCTTAACCTCTGTAAAGAAAGAAAAAACCGGGCCAAAAGCCTCTTTCATCGCGTCTAAGTTGGACACGCAGCTGGCGAGTTGATGTGCAGAAAGGTTCGCGCCATAAGGCGCGTTCACAGTTCCCAATACCTTGGAAGCCACTGCGGACACTTCTGCTTTCTCCTTTTCTCTGGCTATGTAGATAGCTGTTTTTCCCTAATTTTGCAATAAGGCAGAGCGCTCGCGCACAGTATGTGGTCTTAAGCGCGGCTTAGAAGCTTCTTTAAAGCAGGGCAGGCTGGGAGTGCTGCCATAAAGGCTTGTAACGCCTGAGCAGGTGCGCGCGGCGGGACTGCAGGCGTGACCTTCGAAAGAATGCACCGTGGCCGTTCCGCGCGAACAGAACCGTTGTGTGAGTGTGGTGAAGTGAGCCAGCAGGTGCAATAGAGTGACTGGGCAGCGTTTCGTAATGGTAACTTTAATGCGGTTAATGTTTTATTGAGATAACATAAATCTTGATTAGCGAGGGTGTTTGATCGGTGTGTTGGGTGGTGTTAATTGACATTAATGTTTTCTCAGCGTAACATTTATGGGCTTAGTGTCGCTTGGAGGTATCATTATGGCTGTTGCGATCAAAACGCCCAGAGCGGCGCGTAAGGAACTCGTGACACTTGGGGAAAACATTCGTGTAGCGAGACTGCGTCGCAAACTGACCGCTGAGATTGTCGCGCAGCGCGCCGGAACAACGCGGCAGACCATCGCGAAGATCGAAAGCGGGAACCCTGCAGTCAAGATCGGCACTTACGTGGCCGTGTTACAGGCGCTTGGCCTCCTGAAAGGCTGGGGGGATATCGACGACCCGGTCGGCGAGCAAATGGCCCTGGATGACCTCCCGCAGCGTGCGAGACTGAAAAATGGTTGAGGTCTGGATCGACTGGAAGGGGCTGAAACGCGTCGGCACGCTTCACCGCACAGCGGGGCGCGGCCGAGAGCGGGTGTCCTTCACCTATCATGACGATTGGCTTGCCGACGAAAATGCCTTTGGGCTTTCGCCGGACATGCCTCCCGTTGCGGGGCAATTCGTGCCTGAGGCAGGACAGGACATGCTTGCGCCGCTTGGGGATTCTGCCCCCGATACCTGGGGGCGAACGGTGATGCGGCGCTATGAGGGGCGCATGGCAGAGGCCGAGGGGCGACGTCCGAGAGTGCAGCAAGAAACCGACTACCTGCTAGGGGTGAATGACGAGACCCGTTTGGGCGCGCTGCGCTTCAGGGTTGATGGCGAGTTTCAAGCGCGCGACGGCATTGGCGTGCCTGCCCTCGTGAGCCTCGGGGATTTGCTTCATGCCTCGCAACGCGTTCTGCGCGGGGAAGAGACCGCTGAGGACCTTCAAATGCTGTTTGCACCGGGAAGCTCTCTGGGCGGCGCTCGGCCAAAGGCCAGCATCCTCGACCAACACGGCCGTCTTTCTGTTGCGAAGTTCCCGAAAGAGACGGACACCTATTGCGTGGAACGCTGGGAAGCCATTGCATTGGAGTTGGCAAGACGCGCCGGAATCACGGTTTCTGATCACACGCTTGCGACGGCGGGCGACAAGCCGGTTTTCTTGTCCCATCGGTTTGATCGGAACGATGACGGCAGGATCCCGTTCATGTCGGCCATGGCCATGCTGGGCGGCAAAGACGGCGAAAGCTACAGCTACTTGGACCTGGCCGATATCATCACCTCAGAAAGCGTGACGCCTGACCAAGACCGCGAAGAGCTATACCGGCGGGTCGCCTTTTCCATTCTCGTCACGAATCTCGATGACCACATGCGCAATCACGGATTTCTGCGGGGGCGTGGCGGCTGGCACCTATCACCGGCCTACGACATCAACCCTGTGCCGAACCAACCACGGGTGCTCAAGAGCTACGTTGATGACGACAATCCGGATGCCAGTATCGCCCTGCACCGCGCGCAACATGAATCCTATCTTCTCGAACGCGGCGAGGCAGATCGCATCATTGCAGAGGTGGCTGAAGTGACTGTGGCTTGGCGCGAAGTTGCCCGGGCCTTGGGGGCTCCGGAGAGGGAAATCAGGGAGATGGTGACAGCCTTTGAGCACGAGGAAGCGGATATGGCGCGTGCGTGAACTGGGGCAGCTATCGCCTCGCGATGATTTGCTTTGAAGACAAAGCAACACATCGGCGCGAAATTTACGCTGAAGCGCAAATCTCCAAAAATTACGCTGCAGCGTAAGATGTTGAGAATAATGGCCGCTGCGGTCTTTGAAGTTCCTGCGCCCTTATGGAGCAGGTTGACGAGACCAGTTAAATTTTGAGTGCCAAATCAGTTCCTCAATGCCGTGTTTCCGATTGCTGAACATAAGCGGGCAGCCGTAGCAGACGCGGTGCAAGCCTCGCTTCAACAAGAAAATTCCCCTGCGCCAGCGCATTCCTCGCGAGGCAATTTTCTCGCTGACAGCCCCTTGGTGCCAGCTTTGGTCATGTTCATCGAAACACTCAAAGTGAGGATCAAAAAATGGCTACTCAAACTCTGAAACTGAACGTCAAATCCGGCGAAAAAGACGGCAAGAATTTCTGGGACCGCTGCGGCGTCCTCTTCGTCAACACCGACGACAGCGGCAACATCACCTCAATCAACGTCAAACACAGCATGTTCCCCGATGTCGAGATGGTCGCCTTCCCGCGCCGCGACGAAGAACAGGTCACTGAGTGACCGGTGCGCCGGGGCGGGTTTCCCGCCCTGGCTTTTTGCAAGAACGATAGAACTTAGCATTACATCGAATTTCCCTCGAAATTTCATGGGAATACCAGCCAAAGCTAAGGTTCCTGAATGTGAAGGTTTCAACATCATTCAGGGCGTGTGCGGTGATCTGAATTAAAGAGGAGAGCTTTAGCCCGATGGCGATGAGCGCTCTACCGTGTTTGTATTTGGGATCAACTCACTACAGTTCTTCTAGTGAGCCAAGACCCATACGAAAGATCAGGGGCCGGAATAGAAGACGCGCCATGACAGGTGATGCAAACTCATGTGTCAATTTCCGAAATTCTTGTGCGATAGAAGTCTTGAAGTGCGCAAATCCGACCACGGTCTAACACCTCAGCACTGATAATCTCGTGGAGTTGTTCTTCTACCGTTGCCTTGGTCGTCCATGGAGTGGATGGCTCGTTGGTCAGCCAGCGGTCTCGGATCGCAGCGTTTGCTGCTGATCGGTAGTACACGGGTGCAAACTCTGGGGCGTTGGAGAAGATAAGCCGCATACCCAGTTGCTTGAGCCGGATGTCGTCCAGTTGAGTGACAATTCGAGCGCGGTCACGCCAGTCGGCTGAGGTGAATTCTTCAAGGGCCTGTTTGTCACCGGCGCTGTAGAATTCGTCATAGATCAACTGTTCGACGTTTTGAGCTGGCTCCTCATCCGCATAACGATCGGCCAAAGCCTGCCCCACTCGTTTATGAAATTCAGGATGCGCACGAACTAGCTGGGCGAGCGAACTGTGCGAAGCGTTGGGGCTGGCTACTGGAAAAACGTTCGGGACTTTGTTTAGGGAAATCGTCCGTATCAGCTTGGGTGATGTAGCAACCGCTTTGGCAAGTTCGCGATCGTTGGCATCGATGATAGACGCATCACAGAGGTCTAGATCGAGAAATGCGACAGAGTTACGGTTCTGCGGGTTTGTGCCTGCGTATGCACCGAAATAGGATCGTGGTGGTGCCGCCCCAAATCGTTCGACCAGGCGCACGGGATGCCCGCTTTTTAGCAATCGATCAACTTGGTGTTTGTCGCGGTTCAACAAGCATTGAGCCCAGACGGCAGGCGCGCGCTTGCGAATGAGTGATGCGATATGGATCGTTGCCTCTACGTCGCCGAGGGCATCGTGGGCGTCATGATTGGCAAAGCCGTTTGCCGGGGCGAGGCGATCCAGTTTGAAACTTTCGCGTCCAAGATCATCTATTGGCCATTCGAGGGCGTCTGGCTCGCGATCCCGGACTGCGTAGACCACCTTCATGAGATCTAGGCGGTCATTGTTGTCAAACTGGGTTTGATACAAGCTGGGATGAAGATTTTGATAGAATGACTGCCTGAGAAACTCTTCGTCAAAGGCAAGTGTATTGTATCCTGTCCATGTCGCCGGAGCCCAGCGTTTGATCAGGCCGCTAATCTGATGCGAAAACTCGAACCAGGATGGAAGAGCAGGGTCCATCAGCTGGTCTGGCGAGACACCTGTCACAGCAAGTGCCCATGGTGCTGGAAGTATGTGCGGTGCGAGCTTGCAGCGAATGTCCACGCGTTCAACCTGGTTAAGGTCGTCGTCCGTCAGGATCGCCGCAAACTGAAGGGGCTGGTCGAAAGCGGGTGATGTGCCAGTGGTTTCAAGATCGTAAAAAGCGAACATGCGTGACTACTAACGTCCTTTTTCTGCCAAAGTCCAATTCCTGCCTACCGTAGCGATGAAAGCATAAGTGCGTTTCATCTAGTTAGGAATTCTCACGCCAGCCTTAAGGAGGGTCTGAGCAAACTCCCGAAAACTTGGTCCTTCATTGCTGAAACTGAGAGTATTCAGATCTAGGACTTCCTGATCGAATGCTTTCTGTGCCGGTCGTCGAGGATCAGTCTCTGGCATATAGCGGGACTTAAGGTACAGAAGTCGGACGTCATTGTCTGCAGAATGGTCGATGATGGAAACGTCGAAGGTGTCGAACTCGACTTTCACTCGGGTCATCAAACGAGGCAAGAACGACGTCTCAAAATCGGCGTAGGTCAGCGCAGTCAGCTTTCGGCTGGTAATGTGAATTCTCAGCAGAGTTGTTTCGGACAGATCACCCGCTAGCCTTTCAGCGAGAGCTACGAACCCTCGAAGCCTGACGGAAAGTTCTTGGAGCCTATCAGTGGGAAATTGAAATCTGCCCTGTTCTAAATGACCGATTCCAGCAGCGGCTGCTGTTTCAGCATCTTCTAGGAGAAGGTCCTGGTTGCCGATCGAATAGAGGAGCGCTTGTCCAGATTCCTGCGCTCTTTTGTGGCTGCCAAAGAAAGCACGAATGTCGCGCCTTAGTTCAGGAGGAAATGAGCCATACGATTTTCTTTGTGAGAATGCATGCATTGCGAAGTGAAGGCTTAGATCTTCAGTTCTTGTGGCGACGATTCCTTCAAGTTCCTCGTGACCTATTTCTGCAATTGCCTGACTTGCCGCATACTGAAGGCCTTGCTTTGATCGCGAAAGCTTTGTCACAAGGCTTTTGGGAAGTTCTGAGATGTCGGGCTGACGGCCAAAGGCCCTGATCTCAGCAGCAAGGTCTCGGATGGTTGTTTTGTTGAGCTTGTCGTTAGGGTTTTTTGGGGTGCCTTTTTTCGATGCACTTGGTTTTGGAACGGAGCGATACTCACGGCCTTTGAAGCCTATTTGACGCCTTAGTAGGTATCTTTGCTCTTCCAACTCGTCCCGAAAGACCAAAAATATACCTTGGCCTACGGCCAAGGGTTCGACATTCAAAATGCTTACGATGAAGTCTCTGAGTTCTGCTTGGGTATAGTACTTTTGGAATGTCTGTCGGGACGTCAAGTATCCGTCGCGGTAGGGCCGCACGCCACTCAGGTCAGCCTTGCCGTACAACATGACGGATACGGCCAAGCAGAGCTCCGTTAGGCTGAAGGCGCGCCTAAGTGCCTCTGCCCGCTCTTCAGGATCTTCGATTACGTTGAGGACAAATCCAAGATTGGTGATTTGGTTCTTTTTTAGAGTACTGGGATTTGGTCGATAATGGGGATCCCAACCTTCGACGGTATAGCCATCAGACTGTAGGGCTCGGATGTCATCACCTTGACCGCATCCATAGTCCAAAACGGTTCTACCGCGACGGATCAGACCACTTGTAAACAGCAGGTACATTGGCGCTGAGAGCGCAGCTCGCGTGATCGCCGTTTTGTGGCGCTCAACAGTGTTTTTCTCTGGGCCATTCATGTCATCGGCTGATTTCTTGGCGGACTCTTCTGAGATCAAATCGCTCTGCACGATGTGTGGACCTTTGACGGTCAATCCGGCTTCAGCCAATGTCTTCATCCAAATCCGCCGCGTTCCCTTGTTTGCCATGTTCTTAAAGAGCCCCTTGCTCTCTAAGGACTGCGTCAGCTTTGCAAAGTCATCTCTTAGCGGATGATCCGGGGCTAGGAGTAGCTCCTTTCTGTGGAGAATGGGTGGGTTTGCGTCAGAATATTTTCTCATTTTTGCGCCTTCTTCCGAGAGGTTGACGAGTAGGCTTGCCCGCAGCTCTGGAAAAGCCACGGCGCTGAAGTCTTGATAGTCCAAAAACGAGAAGGTCTGGTCGTTTTGCCCCGAGATCTTCAACACTGACCATTGGAAATCTTCCGGAACCCTTTGCAGTGCAAGGCTCAGCTTATCCTTTGCGCTCGTCTGAAGGTGATCGACCGCGCTACGGTGCACGTAGATCGCCTGGCCTACCTTTTTTCCAACCGCATTTTTGAGAGATTTATTGTTTTGCAAGTTTCACCCCTCGGGTAGGATCTTTCTAAAGGCTCTTTTGAAACATCCTACCTGACCGAGGGGCGATCGATCTAGAGTACTGCTATGATGGCCTCCGCGGCTTCTAGAACTTCATCCGATGTATTGGTGTGCCCAAAACTAAAGCGTATGGAGGCTTGCGCTTCATCCGATGTGAGCCCGATTGCACGGAGGACGTAGCTTGGTTCCGAAATTCCCGAAGAGCAGGCCGAACCTGTAGAAGCTGACACGATGGGTTGTAGTCGTTGGAGCATTTCTCCCGCATCGCGTCCTTCGAACCTTAGATTCGCATTGCCAGGATGACGGGAGCAAAGCTTATCTCCATTCAATCCAATATGGTCGCGGTTCGATTGCAGTTTGTCTACGAAGAGATCTCGTAGACCTGCGACCCGCGCTCTCAAAGCAGATCCGGCTTCAGAGGAATGGAACTCCGCCGCTGAGCCAAGACCAACACACAAGGGAAGGGGCAGTGTGCCGGACCGAAGCCCACCCTCTTGCCCACCTCCGTGAAACAGAGGTTCAATCCGGTCCTTCAGCTCTCGGCTCACATAGAGCGCCCCAACACCCATTGGCCCACCAAATTTATGCCCCGACAGACTAACCATGTCAGCCATATCTGCATATTCTTGGAGGTTGACTGCGCTTGGTGCCTGCGCGAAGTCGGAGTGGAGGATTGCGCCCATATCACGGCAAAGTGCTGATATTGAAGCAAGATCTTGGATGGTCCCGATCTCATTGTTGACCAATGCCACGCTTACCAAAAGAACATCCTCGCTTAGCATGTCTCGCAGTTTGTCGAGGTCGACGTGGCCTTTCCCGTTGACCGGAATCTCTCGAACCGCACATCCTTTTGTCTGAGCCACATAGGCGGCACTTTCCAATACGCACTTATGCTCCGTCGCTGAAACAAGGATTGTCGTGCGCTGACTTTGCCGTTGCTCCGGAGTGCTCAGACCCTTGATGGCAAGATTGTTCGCCTCTGTAGCGCCGGATGTAAAAATTATCTCATCCGGATCGACTCCAAGGAGGTTGGCCACTTTGGCCCTCGAAGTCTCGGTAGCCTTATTCGCGGACCACCCTATGGAATGTTCGGAGGAGTGCGGGTTGCCATGGAACTCAGTCCATAACGGCTGCATTGCGGCCCGAACTGTTGGCAGCATCGGAGTGCTTGCTTGATGATCAAGGTATATGGTCAAAGGGTTTTCCTGCCAAATCGAAGGTTATCTGTAGACCAAGCTTGATCCTGGGGTCAAGCACCAGGTCGTCGTTGACCATCCCCTCGGAAGATCGCTATAACAACCACTAAGCGGGGTAGCAGATTTATGAAAAAGCAAACAACATTTACACAGGATTACAAGCCGCAGTTCTCCGGCCACGAGACCTTTCCGTTGCGCTACGGATGGTTGGAAAAGGCTTTCGAAGCTGTTGATGCTAGCGGCTTGAATAACAAAAAGATTTTTTCAGAGAGCGAGGCGATTGCGCACTTTGGTGTGGGCAAGAACATGGTGGCGGCGATTCGATTTTGGGCACAGGTCGCAGGTATTCTCACAACGGATGGCAAGGATGTAAGAACGACCGAATTTGGTCAGCAGTTACTTGGCCCCAATGGGTGCGATCCATACCTTGAAAGCGCTTCGTCTCTTTGGAAAATCCACTGGGATATTGCCTCCAATCCTAAGCATACAGCCACCTATTGGTTGTTCAATGTTTTCAATGAACCCAACTTTGACCGCGATACTGTTCTGCGAAGACTGATGGAATTTATTGGTCAGCGTGGTTGGAAATTGCCAACAGAGAAAACGTTAACAAGCGATATAAACGTCTTATTGGCTAACTACGTGCCTAGCGTCCCAAAGCGGGGACCTGGCGAAGAGGCGTTCAATTCTCCGCTGACCGAGCTGGGATTAATACGGCGGCGCTCAAATGGAAAATTCAGTATGAACTTAGGGCGAAAGCCAGGCCTGTCTAACGGCGTGTTTCTCTATGCGGTGTGCGATTTTTGGGAGCGAACTTCTTCTGCAAACACACTTGGCGTCCAATCAATGCTACTAGAGCCCGGTTCTCCTGGAAGGGTTTTCGTACTTGAAGAGTGGGAACTGATTGATCGGTTGGCCGATGTCGCTGACATGTCCGACGGTTTGATTTCTTGGTCTGAGACGGCTGGATTGAAACAACTTCTTAGACAAGAGGAGTTTCCCCAAGGTTTTGCAGAAAACCTGTGGTCCTCCGACATTTCTGCGTTGAGAGGTTCATATGCC
Source organism: Aliiroseovarius sp. F47248L (assembly GCF_023016085.1). Lineage (NCBI taxonomy): Bacteria > Pseudomonadati > Pseudomonadota > Alphaproteobacteria > Rhodobacterales > Paracoccaceae > Aliiroseovarius > Aliiroseovarius sp. F47248L. Next base: position 540,457 of record NZ_JALKBF010000001.1, read on the forward strand.
GCTTAACGAAATTGTCTCGGTGAATGGGCGCTTTCTGCGATCTGTTCGAATTGATCAAGATGACCGTAATGAAGCCCTAGAGGGGTTTGTCTTTTCATCATCAGTAAGGGAGACCCTTAGTAATTTCTCACACCAACAATTTGAGAGCGGGCAAGGTGCCTTCACTTGGACTGGTCCGTACGGAAGCGGGAAGTCGAGCCTCGCACTCGCCCTCTCCGCGTTGTTGAGTGGTAGTAAGCAAGAACGCGCAACGGCTGCGAGCAAGACTGATCCGGAGTTTGCAAAGGAACTATGGAAGTTACTCCCTCCGAAGCGAGATGGCTGGAAATGTGTGTCGGTCGTTGGGCGCAGCATGGAACCCTTTCAGCTGATCGGTGATTGTATCAAGGATGCAGGATTGGCGGCGCGCCAAAGGAAGTTTGATACGCCTGAAAAAGTAATTGAGTACTTGCAGTTTTTGGCCGCCGACGACCGTGAGCATTCTGGGGGTTTAGTCCTCTTTTTGGATGAAATGGGGAAGCTACTTGAGCACGCGGCATCCTCAACAGGAGATGCATATTTCTTCCAACTGCTTGGTGAAGCGGCGTCGAGAAGCGGTGGCCGCCTTATTGTTGTGGGTATCCTTCATCAATCCTTCCAAGAATATGCGAGCCGCTTGGCACGCGACATCAAAGATGAGTGGGGAAAGATCCAGGGTCGCTTCATCGACATTCCCGTCAATGTATCTGGCGATGAGCAGATTGAATTGGTGAGCAAGGCGATTATCGCTTCAGAGCAGCCGGATAGCGCTAGACGGAACGCAGAGGCAGCCACGGAACTACTTGCCGATGTTCGACGTGGCGCGTCCGTAGTTTCGAAAGAGTTGCTTACTAGCGCTTGGCCACTCAACCCGCTTGTTACACTGGTGCTAGGGCCTGCATCGCGTCGGAGTTATGGGCAAAACCAGCGTAGCATCTTCAGTTTCCTGGGCTCTTCCGAGCTGTTCGGCTTTCAGGACTACCTTGAGAAGGCGAGCAAAGAAAATCCGAAAGACTACGGATTGGCTGATTTTTGGGATTATCTAGATTTCAATCTGCAAGCTGCGATCGCCGTGTCTTTGGACAGCCATCACTTTGCAAATGCGAGGGATGCAATTGCGCGGTGGGAAGCGAAAGATGGCGGTGAGATCGGTGTGCAGCTGCTAAAGTCGCTAGCCATTTTGGAACTGACGCAAAAGCAGACCGGAGTAGGTGCGACGCTGGGCGCACTTAGCCTGGCAATAAATCAAACAACTGCTGCGGTAGAGGGGCTCTTGTCAGAACTTGAGGCGGCGTCGATTGTTGTTTTTCGAAAGTTCAGGGGCACTTACTCTCTCTTTGACGGGAGCGACTTTGACATTGAAGTGGCGTTGGATGAGGCATTGAGAGAAAGATCAGACTTCGATCTCAGCTCAATCTCAAACGCTTTATCTTCACCCAATATCGTCGCGAAGCGGCACTACCGTGAAACTGGTGCTCTGCGCTGGTGCGAACTCAAGGTACTGCTCGAAAGCCAAGTCGAGAACTATGTTACTAGCTTTACACCTACAAATGGATGCTTTGGCGCATTCATCATTACACTGGACGATGCGACGCCAAGCATTGTTGAGGATTTTGGTGAGTATGGGTGGGGGGCCGACTTTGCGGTTGTGAGGTCTGAAAAATCGAAGAACCTTGTGGCGCTCGCACGAGAGCACTCCGCTTTGAAGGATATCTTGGCATCGAACCCCGAGATTCATCGAGACAAAATCGCGCGCAGAGAGCTTACCGATCGTATCGAGGCGATTGGGGGTAGGATTGAGCATGAAGTCTGGCAATTGATCGCAAGCGCAGAATGGGAAACTGGAATTGATGATCTCCCGATTTCCGCGCGCCGGAACCTCACAGTTTTGGCCTCAGAAATGGCAGACCGTCGGTTTTCGCAGTCGCCCAAACTAAACAACGAACTGCTGAACCGCACCAAGCCCTCGGCATCGGCCAATTCAGCGCTCAAGCTGTTACTGCATGCTGCCGTCCTTAAAGAAGGTATTCCGGGGCTTGGGTTTAAGAAGTTCCCAGCGGAAAAAGCTCTGTTCGTATCGCTCGTTGAGGCCAACGAGCTATACGTGCAGGAGGGTGACAGTTGGCAGTTTGTGCCGCCTTCAGGAGAGGACCCCGCAAATCTGTTGCCCATTTGGAAAGCAACGAAAGACTTCTTGAAGAAACGGGGTAACCACAACGTACAACTTACCGATGTTTATGACCTATGGCGGGCACCTCCCTTTGGGTTGAAGGACGGTTTGATGCCATTCCTTGCTGTGCTGTTCATGCTAGCTGAACGCCGGAACCTGTCACACTATCGGGAAGGTATTTTTCTATCGACTATTTCGGATGTCGACGTGGACTATGTTCTGAGAGCGCCGCAAATGGTCCAGCTGCGCTGGATCGAAATGAACCGAACGACCAAGAGGCTGCTTACTGAGCTGGCAAACGCGGTCGGTGAAGTTGTGGACAAACCAATCTCAACTTTAAGTCCGCTAGAAGTTGGACGCGCGCTCATCGCAGCTTACGAAACTTCAGCACCTTGGGTTCAACGAACCGCACGTCTTCCTGAGCACGCAAAAAAAGTCAGAGCGCTCTTCAAGCGTTCTAATGACCCACAAAAGTTCGCATTTGATGACATTCCTGGGCTCTACGGACAGGACATCGACATTCTCACAGATCAAGGAATCTCTGAGATCGCTCAAAACATCAAAGAAGGGCTCATCGAAATCCGCGCAGCTTACCCTGCGATGCTCACAAGAATGCGCGAACACATTCTGAACGAGTTACAAGTTCACGGGCGCACTGCGAAAGCGTACCGAGAACTGAATGAGCGCGCGAAGAATATCCGAGATGTTGCAGGTGACTTGCGGCTTCGATCTTTCATCACCCAGCTCACAAGCTTCGGAGATGACCTACAGTCGATGGAGGCACTCGCGGGGTTGGGCATCAACAAGCCTGCTAAAGCTTGGATCGATAGCGACATAGACCGTGCAATTGTGCAACTCACCTTGCTTGCGCAACAGTTCAACCAGCACGAGTCTGTCGCGCGCGTGGCCGGGCGGAAGGACAAGCGCTCCGCAATGGCCTTGATTGTCAGCGTTGATGATCGGCCCACGCCTGTGATGGAGGAATTTGATGTCTTGGACTCCGACGATGAGCAGGTGAACAACCTGAGTAGAAAGATTGAAGAAGTGTTGCAGGAAGCTGCGGAAGGCACCGGTAGAAACGTCATCCTAGCTGCATTGGCAAAAGTCGGGGCTGCGAGGATCAAACAATCGAACGCAAGTGAGGAAGTAGATGGTTGACAAAGTTAAACATGTTCTAGGCTTGTCAGGGGGCAAAGATAGTTCAGCCCTCGCGATTTACATGAGCCAGGCTCACCCCGAACTTGATATTGAGTATTTCTTCACTGATACGGGCGAAGAGCTGGATGAGGTTTATGAGTACTTAGCGATGCTCGAGGGTTTTCTTGGCAAGAAGATCCGGTACCTGGATCCGGGGCGAGATTTTAAGTTCTACCTAGCCCAGTATAATCAATTCCTCCCGTCTGCCCAGACGCGTTGGTGTACGAAAGACCTAAAGATCAAGCCCTTTGAGAAGTGGGTGAAATCTGAATTCACCGAGCAGGGATATACAGTCTATAGTTATGTGGCGATCCGGGCTGACGAAGATTTTCGTCAAGGTTTGAACTCGAAAAATGGAAATTTGATTACCAAGCTGCCTTTCAAAGATGATGGGATCGACAAGGCCGGCGTTTTCGAAATTCTTGAGAACTCGGGTCTTGGCCTTCCATCATACTACGATTGGCGTTCCAGGAGTGGCTGCACGTTTTGTTTCTTTCAGCAAAAAATTGAGTGGGTTGGCCTAAAGGAGCGTTACCCTGAAGCCTTCGAGAGGGCTAAGCAGATGGAGAAAACTTCTCTCGACCACGGATCGCCGTTTTCATGGAGTGAAGGGGAAACACTGCTTGAACTGGAAAAGCCTGAACGCATCGCTCAAATCCGCGCAGATCATGAAAAGCGTGTCGAAAGAGCTAAGGCGAAGAGGAAGGTTGATCCTCTACGGCCGGAACAAGGCGCAGTTGATCTAGATGAGATTTATGGCCAGCAAAAGGTGTGTTTGGCCTGCCATAAATGATCTGATGTAGGAATTTTTTTAGGATGCAGCGATGAAGGTCTTTGGAAGCGGGCTCGCGGATATCCACCGTCAGATTGTTTCGTATGAATCCAAAATTGGGTTTTGTTTCCTCAACAGATCACTGAGCTCGCATTTAGGGGTCGTCGATGAAAAAGCATTTCCCTTCAGGGGCTTTACCAAGCAGCGGAATCTGTCAAAGTATGTTGAAAGCGCACACCCTTGGGGCGAGCTGCTGGCGAGTAGAAAATCGAGAGAGTGGAAAACAAGATGAGTTCGACTGCCGCAGTTGACGCCCTCGCAAGCATAGGTATCGCACGACTGGCGGCTTTTTGGGGTGAGAACCGGTTAGAAGGGCTTTCAGAGCTCGGGGTTAGTACTCGACCTCGCGCGGTAGCTGAAGCCATGCTGTCTGAGAGTGGGCTGGCTATCTTTAAGAAGCGAGACCTCAGAAACGCTGTACTAGAAGTGTTTTCGCCACAAGTTATCCGAGACAAACTCGGCTCAGGGCCAAATGGTTGCCCTGTAACTATTCCACCGAATTTTACTTGGGGAAGAAATGAGGCAACGACCAATTTTCTAAAGCTGATGGACCTGAACATCGACGAAGCTTTCCCAAACGATTTGATGTCTGGCCCAGAGCCGCATCTGCAAACACACATTGAAAAACCCCTATTTGATTATCAAAACAGCATTAGAAAACAGCTTGTTAGTTTTTCGTTTTTGGAGGCAGGTGCCCACGCCAATGCAGCAAGCAGAAGAATCGTTGCACATATGCCGACAGGCTCGGGGAAAACTCGAACAGCCATGGAATTCATTTCAGATTTCCTTAGGTTTAGCTGTTCACGTGAAAATCCCGTTGTGGTTTGGCTTGCTCATAGCGAAGAGCTCTGCGATCAGGCGGTTCAAACGTTCCTTAGCATTTGGACAAAACTGGGAACTGAGAATGCAAATGTTTACTCAATGTGGGGGGGCAGGAAGCCAGACAACATCGATCTGAGCAAGCCCTGTTTTATAGTTACTAGCTTTCAGAGTTGCTACTCTAGCATTCACTCAAACAAAAACGCTGATTTTGACCGATTTGCAGAAATTAGGCGCGAATGCAGTCTCCTGATTGTCGATGAGGCGCACATGTCGATGGCGCCGACTTACAAAAAAGCAATAGAGTTTCTCTGTAACTCGAGCACTACTCTGATCGGCTTGACGGCTACGCCTGGTAGGCATCACGTTGGGGGTGATGTAGCTCAAACCAAGGCTCTATCGGACTTTTATGGCAACAAAAAACTCACGATAGACCAGCGATTGACCGGCGAGCGAAACTCAATTGAGTATCTTCAGGATCGTGGGATTTTGTCTTCTGTTGAGCGTATGCGTCTCAACACCAGCGCTACTGTTAATCTTGACGCCGACGCAGTCAGGTTAATTTCCGATCTTTTAGACATCTCACCCAAAGTGCTGGCGGAGTTAGGCAACAACGCCCAGAGGACATTGGAAGTAGTCGCTGCAGTCGAAAAGCTTGCACTTGTTGATAAGAAACAGACCATCGTGTTTTGCCCATCGAAGCAGAATGCATCTGATATGGCATTGGTCTTAAGGGAAAGAGGGTGCGCGGCAAGAGCGGTAACCGGCGAAACTCCACCAAGCGATCGACGCGAGGCGATTGAAGATTTCAAAAACGGAAGTGTCAGGGTTCTCACAAATTTTGGTGTTTTGACAACCGGATTTGACGCGCCAAAGACAGAGGCCGTTGTGATTGCGCGTCCGACAACGTCGGTTGTCCTTTATTCACAAATGGTGGGACGGGGCCTTAGAGGCTATTCAGTTGGTGGGACGCCTAGCTGCACTGTGGTGGATGTGGTTGATAATATTGTAAATTTACCCAACGTGCCGCAAGCTTTTACGTATTTTGACGAACATTTCGGGGAAGCAAAATGAACAAACAAGACAAGCCAGTGCAGATTGTTGATGCGTACTTGGCGCTGAATGCATTGCGCCAAGTCGGCTATCGAAACACAGCTACTGCGGTAGCTGAATTGGTTGATAACTCGATCGAGGCCGAGGCAAAAAAGATAACCATAGTTACGCTGTCAGCCAGAGAACCTGTAGCAAAGCGTACGGTCTACCGAGTTCAAAAAATAGCGGTTTTGGATGATGGGCACGGGATGACACCGGATGAGTTGGGGCGCTGTCTATCACTAGGTTGGGGCACTCGACTAGATACCCGAGATGGTCTCGGACGTTTTGGCTTTGGACTTAAAGGTTCGTCTCTTTCACAGGCGGAGCTTGTTGAGGTTTATTCTTGGCAAAATGGGTCGGTCCACAAGACGTATCTTGATCTACCGGAAGTCAAGGAAGGCAGACAGCAGTATCTTAAAAGCGTTGAAGAGACGGACCTTCCCAAAGAGATAGTTGAAGCGGTTGGAGGAAAGATCGGTGGCAGTGGCACGCTGGTCTTATGGTCCAAGCTAGATGGAGTGGATTTCAAGCGCCCGTCGACGCTCTTTTCTCGGATGCAGGAAGAGCTCTGCCGCATTTATCGGCACTTCCTGGATGACAATGATGATTATGGCAAGAAACGTGATGTGAGCTTGGTCGACTTCGATCTAGACAATAACAAAGTCGAAGCGTCGCACGAGTTGAAGCCCAATGATCCTTTGTATCTTTTGGAGCCGTCAAGCTGCCCTGACAGCGATGGAAAGGCTACGAACGTCGAGTTTGAGAAACCATATGCCATACCAATAGAGTATGAGCAGGGAAAATTTTCGGACATTGAAATTCGCCTTAGTATAGCAAAGCCAGAGACCCAAAAAATGGGTGGTAATTCAAATCTCGGCAAGCACTACGCACGCAATACTGGTATCTCGTTTGTTCGAGCTGGCCGTGAGATAGACTTTGGTTCCTTTGGTTTTCTAGACAGTGATACCAGGCAGAGGTGGTGGGGCGTAGAAGTACGTTTTAAGCCGGTTTTGGATGAGTTGTTTGGTGTTACTAACAACAAGCAGCATATTCGAGGCTTCAAGAAACTAGACCCGAAACACGACGTCGAGCAGATTGAAGCCTTGAACGAAGCTGCGGAGGACCCGGAGAATTCTGGCCACTACAAATCCTCATTGCACCTTGAGCTCAATCGAAATCTCACAGTTAAGATCAATGCAATGTTGGACGTTATTAAAACACGAAAGGAAGGGAGTTCTGCGGACCCATCTAAAGCCAAGCCTGACCCCGTTTCTGAAAAGGTAAATAAGGATGTGGCGGAGGATCACACTGAAACATCCTCAGACAAAGAGGCTGAGACCAAGTCGGAACAGGAGAAGCTGGCAGAACGTACAAAATATGTTCTGGAAACTCGCCCAGAGCTTTCTGAAGAAGATGCACAAGCGTTCGCCAAAGCAACGATTGACTACAAGGTTGACCTGAACAAGGGCAGTTGGCCTGGGACAATGTTCTTGGACCTGCAGTTCGTAGCAAATGCAGCGGTTGGAGTTATCAACACCCGTTCCCCATATTACGAAAAATTGTGGCAGCATGTCGAAGACTCTGGCGATGATCGAGCGCTGAGTGCTCTTGAAGTGTACACGATGGCTTATGTGCGTACTGAAGATGAGTTCAGGAAAACCCTAGATGGCGAAACCTTTGAGAAATTCCGTGACCGGTGGGGCTACTGGGTATCCAAACTCTTAGAGAATGTTGACGAGTAGAATGCTTCTCTTAGAGACGGGTGCTTTTCGAGAGGAACTTGCGTTTGCCTTGTCATCGGCAGAGCAAGAAGTCATCGTTATGAGTGCATTTATTAAGCTCGATGCGCTTAAGTGGCTTATTGAAAACAGTAAAACGAGCAACCTTAAGGTCGTAGCCCGTTGGCAGCCGACAGATTTAGCAGCTGGAGCCTCCGACCTGGAGTGCTTTTACCTCTGTGATGAGGCTAATATTCCATTCGGGATTTCTCAGAACCTGCATGGAAAAGTCTATATCGTAGATTCTAAGATCTTCATTGGTAGCGCCAATCTAACATCAAAGGGGATGTCCCTTTCGCATTATGTAAACGACGAGTTCGGAACTGGATTCGAATACGGTCAGACCGAGAAGATCAAAGTCCAGGACTATCTCGCTTCCGTAAACTGGCTTGATGTCAAAACTGTCGAATTGATGGCTGACTTCTTGAGAGGCTTTGGCGGCAACACGGATGTGCAGTCGAATGAGTGGCCCCAAGAAATTTCTGAAAAACTTGGTTCTCAACCCCTCGGTGTTTGGTTTCACGATCTTCCAATGTGCAGCCCAAATCAGTTGCTAACGCAGACGGCTGCAGCAACGGCAATAGAGCACGATCTAGATTGCTTTCGAGGCAAGAAAGGCGCTGCCGAAGGCGAGCTGTTGAAAGGCTTCATGTCGTCGCAAATTTGCTTTTGGCTTGAAGTGCAATTGCAGGAATACGGTGAGCTATCCTTTGGGAAGGTCACCTCGCTGTTTCACGACCAGATACTTGATGACCCTATGCCATATCGAAAGAACATCAAGGAAGGTGTGGCAAACCTGTTCGATTGGGCTAGCAGGTGCAACACAAAGTTTGAAGTGGCCAGGCCGCAGCACAGACAGGTAATCCGTGCGGTGTAGTAATGAGCCCGCGCTTTCGTGCGCGGGCGACGTTTCCCAGTAGACTGCACCGGAGCTCAACGGGCCGTTGGCCCGCTCACCCCGATCCAGACATCATTCTTTTTGTTTGGTCCGCCCATCATCCCTGACCGTGGCGGTCAACCTTAGTCCATCCCCAAAATCAGCCACCAATTTCCCCTGTCTCGCGGGCGAGCCATTCCTCGCGGGTCAAATTGGCGTCTGATTTTGGCGCAGACATTTTCTTCGCAAATGTGGCCGATTGACAGCCCCGTTCAGGGCCGTGGGTCGGGCTTTGCCCACTCCCACTCTGTTCCGCCGAATACATGCGTATTCGGTCAGATCAGGTGGCCGAGGCGCAGCCCATCGGCGGAAGGGGGCGCGAAGCCTCACCCGCGTCACTTTGATCGAGGAGGCCACAAATGGCACCGAAGTTAGATGTTTATGCACATGTCACTGACACCATTATTGCAGAGATCGAGGCAGGCACACCGCCATGGCGCAAGCCGTGGACCGGAAGCGCGTCGGGCATTGCCCTGCCGAGCCGACATAACGGGGAGGAATATCGCGGGATCAATATCTTGATGCTCTGGGTCATGGCGGCCAAGCATGGCTACGTGTCCAGCCGCTGGATGACCTACAAACAGGCGCAGGAGCTAGGCGGCCAAGTCCGCAAAGGCGAAACGTCGTCGACCGTGGTCAAATACGGGACGTTCACCAGAGAGAACGAATTGGGCGTCGAGGAAGAAGTGCCCTATGCACGCGCCTACCGCGTCTTCAATGCGGATCAGATCGAGGGCTTGCCGGAGGATTACTACATCCGGCCCGAGGCCCCGCGCGACCTCGGCACGGCGGAAGATCCAGAGCTGGAGGCGTTTTTCAGCCAGACAGGGGCGGAGATCCTCACCAGCGACGACCCGCGTGCCTATTACAGCCCCGCCAAAGATCACATCCACATGCCGCCGATTGCCACGTTTCACGATGCGGCAGGCTATTATGGGACGTTGGCCCATGAGGTGATCCATTGGACTGGCAGCGAAAAGCGGCTGGAGCGGATCAAGAAGTTTGCCAACCGTGAGGCCTACGCCTTTGAAGAGCTGGTGGCGGAAATCGGCGCTTGTTTTCTTGGTGCTCAGATTGGCGTCGCGCCGGAATTCGACCAAAGCGCCGCCTATGTCGAAGGGTGGTTGAAAGCTCTCAAAGAGGACAAACGGGCGATTTTTCGTGCGGCGTCCGAGGCCCAGAAGGCAGCCGATTTTGTTTTGAACGCTGCAGGTCAAAGCAAGGAGGTGGCAGCATGATTCCAGACTATCACAGCGATGATTTTTCGACCGCGCGTCTGGAAGATACCGTCAGCTTGCGAAGCGCCGCCCGTGAGGCGCGCGCCACGCTTTACGCGGTGTTGAACCGACTGGAACTGAACGATCTGGACGGCGAAGAGCAGCCCTATATCGACGATTGTCTCGGGGCACTCGCAATCCTTGAGGAGGCGTTGCGATGACCTTGGAAGAGATCAAAACAACAGTGGACGCGGGCAACCGCGTTCACGGGGCTATGGAGTGAGGTTTTTCTCTTCAGTGGATCAACAGCCATAAGTTGAACACAATCAGACTTTAGTGATCTACTGATGTTGAATTGAAATCTGATTGAGCTCTGATGGCTGGGAACTACGAAATTTTTGAGACCGATTTTTTAGGTGATCGCATTGGCAAGCGCTGGGAGCAAGAGATTGTCGTTTCGCGAGGTCGGGAGGCATTTTTGCGCTTTGCGGGGGATGGCGCGCACTACCGTGTTATGACAGCGACAACTGGTCAGGATGATCTGGGACTTAGAGCTTGCAGAGATCCTGATAGACTGATGAACGCTGCGCGTGAACTCGCTTTAAAAAAAGTGACTGCGGTTGATGACGAACCGCCAGTGGATTGCCAAGGGCGAAAGTATGTAAGGTTGTTCACGTTTTCTCAGGACGTGGATGTTTCTGACGCGCAGTTTACTTGTGAGCTCCACGAGCTACTCGTGGAATTTTTTGATATTTATGACAATTTGGAAGGCAAGAGATAAATGAAGACGCTGGTGTTTCTTTGGTTCGTCGCTTCAGCAAGCGTTGCTTGGAAGGTTTACTTCGGGATTATGTCCCCTGACTACGATGGAAGTAGAATGGAATCTTTGATTGGCATGGCAGGAGTTTGGGTTCTGCTTTCGGTTGCAATCATTGCAGTTTGGATATTTGGAAAATTGCGCCGCGCATTGTCAGGTAAAACCGGAACCAAGCCAGCGGTTCGCCAGTCATAGCCTTACTGCACTAAATTGCATGAAATTGGCCGCCAATCTTGGCGGCTTTTTTTGTTCCAAGCCCTGCGCATGTGGCCAGGCTTTGCCCGGCGGTCGTAGCCTAGGGCTGCTCCAAACGGAATACAGGCAGTTGATGCAATATTATAATATTGAATCAATTATGGCGAAATGCCATAACAGGGCTGCCTGTATGATGCTGGCAAGAAATAGGGGTGATTACTTCACATGGGCCGACCGCGCGCACCACGGCACAAGCGACTAACGCAGAACCAGCGTTTTGCGATCGTGCGCAAGCGTGCCGAGGGGGTGCCGATCGAGGATCTAGCCCGCGAATTTGGCGTTACGACCCGTACCATCTTCTACACGTTGAAGGGCGATCAAAGCCGCAAGCTCGATGCGCGCGTGCGTTCAGAGCTGGTGAATGTCCGGCTGACGCCTAAGGAGCTTGCGGGCTTCGATGCGGTGTTGACGCGGCATGATATCGCCAGCCGCGCGGAAGGGTTGCGGCGGTTGATCCATGCCTCAAACGATCTCTTTGTTCCTGACGATGAACTGGCCAATCAGATGCAGGGGCTCTCGGCCTCGCTCAATCGCACCGGCAACAACATCAACCAGATCGCACAGCGCCTGAACGAGGCAAAGCGCCAGGGCAAGACGCCGCCCTATGGCAATTCTGCCCATGGCCAGGTGCGCGCCTTGGCCGAGCTGATCTTCGAAATCGCCGACCAGGTTCAAGACATGGCACAGCGCCGCCGAAGTGCGCTGTCTGGCGAGGTTGCCCGCGTTCTGGGAGGCTTTGCTTATGGCCCGGAATAGCGCCGTTGCCGCTGCGCAGGAGTCCTTCTTTGATCGCGACTGGAGCCGCATTCGTGGCAGCGTGTCGCGTGCCCGTGCCAAGCAAATGGCGCGCGCCGCCATGGGGCATTCACCCGCGATCTTCAAAGCCATTCGTGATGGCGGCACGCACAACAAAACCCAGCTGCGCAACCAGCTGGAATATCTGACCACCAAGTCGAGCCTTATCATCGACAGCCGTGGCACATATGACGGCCAAAGCGTTCTGTCGGGCAAGGAAATCGAGCAGGTCACACGCCGGTTTTCAGCGCAGTGGAATGAGGGGTTTCATCCCAAGCTGGGTCACACTTCTCATCTGTTGATGGCTTTCCCGATTGGAACGCGCGGCGAGGATGTTGCCGAGATCACGCGCGAGATTTGCGAGCGGTTCTTTCAGGGCGAAGGCAGCCACTTTGACTACATCGCGGCCGTGCACGAGGACCGGGATCACCCGCACGCGCACATCGTCCTGAACCGGCGCAGCAAGGATGGGGAGTTCTTCTTTCTGAAAAAAGGGCACCACTTCAACTACGACAGTTTTCGCGAAGCGATGGTGGAGGTATCGGACCGCTATGGGCTGCGGCTTGAGGCGACCCGAAAGCTCGAACGTGGGATCACGACAAAAAGGCCAAGCGATATAGACCAGCGTCGCGCGGAAGCCACGGGCCAGAAGCCGACCGAGCGCGAGCGCGTGGGCCCCGAGCTGGACCGCGCCTTGGCGGACGTGGCGCAGAACGCGCGGCTTTATCGCGGCCTGGCCGCCGAGGCCTCGCGCGAGAACCAGCATGACATTGCAGCAGCCTTGGACAAGGCCGCGACGCTTTTGGCGCAGGGCAATCCGATTGAAGCAGATGGAAAGGTATATGGCATGGCCGAAGAACAGCATTCGTTTGATGAGGTCGTGGATGCCTTCCACGACAAGATCAACCAAGCCGAACGTATTGTAGCTGACGCCCCGGTGGAGCGGCGTGCCGCGCTGGAGCATGAGCTGAACGACATCTATCGCTCTTTGTCGCATCTCAGCCCAATAGGAACGCAGTCGCACACCTTGCTCGAAGATGCGTCCAAGAGTGGGATCTATTCGACTGCGAATATACGGGCCGAGGCCCAAGGCGTTTTGCAGGATCCAGCTCTTTCCGAACGTCTTCAGCAGGCTTTGAAAGGCACCGGCATAGACGCGCAAGAGGTGACACGTCGTGTCGAAATCGGCGCGGGCAATGCCGCGCTGGAACGGCAATGGCTTGGACAGGATCTGAAGGCGATTGCCGAGAAGGAAGGCTTTGACCTGTCTCGCGCCGATGAGCTCGAGAAAGCAATCGACCGTCTCGATCAGGTGCACAGTGATCTGGGCCGTATGTTGGCAGATGCCGAGGTTCTTAAAGACAGTGGGACGGCGGAGACCGACCGGCAGGAAGCCCTCATCGACCGGCTGCCGCCGACCACTGCTGAAATCCTGAGCCGTATGAGGGACGACCCAACCGCCGATCCATTCCGCAGCGATCTGGAGCGCGAGACCTTGCGCGCCGAGCTGGAGGAACTGGCCGGTGAAGAAAGCACCCTGGACTTGGCGATTGGCGATGAGGCCGCGCTGGAGGAACATATCGAAGACCGCCTGGACAGGCTCTATGCGGCCAAGGCCTATCTGCAGAGCGATGCAGCTCTGGCGAACAGTGTGGCGATGGAGCATGTCCTCGACGAGATCGCCAATGAAGAAATTGATGTTCAACGCGAGCGGCATGTCGATGCCGACGGCGAGAAGGGTGTGACGCATGGGTAAGACGCGGATCGCACTTGGCGTCATGAGCTTTGCTCTTCTCGGCGCGGTGCTGGGGTATGTTCTGGCGTCAGCCTTTCTGACGTTCCGCTGGTTCGGGGTTGGGGCGGATATCGATTTTCTGATGCTGGCGCGCAGCTACGGGGTTCTTCGAACAACCCATCCCGACGATTTGCAGATCGTTCACTTGATCGTGGGGATCAGCACTTGCGCCGGTGTTTTGCTTAGCGCTGTGTTGATGAACGACGCGCTGACGAAGTTCGGTGAAACCCACTGGCAGCAGATGTCGGAGATGAAGCGGAACGGCTTTTTCGGCAAGCCTGGCCACGGCTTTGTCCTCGGGAAAATGGGCGCGCCCAAGAGCCGAAAACCCTTTGTGATGTCCAAGGTCTTCCCCCATGCCCTGATCGTGGCTCCGACCGGGCGCGGCAAGACGACGGGCTTCGTCATCCCGAACCTTCTGACCTATCAGGGCAGTGCCGTGGTGCTGGACGTAAAGGGCGAAAACTTCGAGGCAACGGCGCGCCACCGGGCTGCGCAGGGCGACAAGGTGTTCCGGTTTGCGCCCACTGATTGGAAAGACGGCCGCTCGCACCGGTACAATCCTTTGCTGCGCATATCGGCGCTGGACAACGTCGATCGCCAGCAGATGGAGCTGCAACTCCTGGCTTCGCTGTTCCTGCAAGCTGATAACGACCGGGTCCAAGGGCTCCTTGATGGCGGTATCGACCTCTTTGTGGCGGCAGGGCTTTTGGCGTTCGAGCGAAAGCGGCCGACCCTGGGTGAGATCTACCGCATCACCGCATCAGGCGGTGACAAGCAAAAGGAATATCGCCGCCGCGCCGATGAAGTGGTCAATCCAGCCGCTAAGCTGATCTTCATGCGGATGGCCTCGACCAACAACGACACGTTGACGTCCTACCTGTCGCTCTTGATGACATCAGGCCTCAAGCAATGGTCAAACCCCGCGATCGACCGTGCGACCGGAACGTCAGACTTCGATTTCCGCGAAATCCGCAAGACGCCGTTTTCGGTCTATCTGGTGGTGGAGCCGCTGATGGTCAAACCGCTCGCGCCGCTGATCCGCCTGTTTTTCTCTGATTTGCTGGCATCGCTCCAGGACCATGAACCTGGCAAGGACGAGCCTTGGCCGGTGATGATCATGCTCGATGAGTTCAACCGCCTGGGCAAAATGCCAATCGTTCTCGATAGCATCGAAACCCTGCGATCCTATCGTGCCAATCTTGCGATCGTCACGCAGACCATCCCGGCGCTAGACGAAATCTACGGCGAAAATGCCCGCCGCGCCTTGCAGGGTAACGCGGGCATCAAGCTCTATCTGACCCCCTCAGATGAAAAGACCATCGAAGAGCTCAGTAAGGCCGTCGGCAAAACCACCAAGCGCGTTGTCACCCGCTCGCGGTCGGTCGGCCGCAACCCATTCGCCGGGCGCAGCATGTCTGAACGAACGGAAGAAACCGCGTTGCTGCCAGAGGATGAGGCGCGGCGCATGGATCTTGATGACATCGTTCTGGTGGTCGACGCGCAGATGCCCGTTCGGGCGAAGCGGATCAAATACTATGAGGATCGGTTCTTCAAACAGATCTTCGACAAGCAGAGCGGCGATCTGCCGTATCCGTCCGCCGGGGACCAAATGCGCGGGTTGCAGCGGCAGATCAAGGCGCTGGAAGCTAAGATGGGGGCGCTTGAGATGCCGAGAGAGGTTTCAGGTGACGGGTCCGAAAGCGGAGGGACGCGGCGCGAAGAGATCGATGCTTTGGCCAATGAAGAGCGGGGTCCGGCGTCAGGCGAAAAGCCTGGTTTGGGCGAGTATCAAGCAGGAGCTGCACGGGTGGAGAGATTTATGGAGGAGGCAGCTCGGGGTTAAGGGCGGAGAGCCGATCTTCGCAGAAGCGCAATATTGTCACTTGCAAATAGGGAGGAAGACCTTGGCTGCGCGAAATCGAATTCTGCCTTGAGCTCATTCGATGCAAGGTTCTCTCAACGCTATTGAAACGTGTGAGCTTGTTCTTTCATTGTGCACAACCTAAAGTTAAGTGATTGAATTCGTGTGCTCTTGGCAATCGATCGAAACCCTAAGCGTTTGGTGCTCATTGACCTTAATTAGGAACTTTAAATGGCTCGTATCCGAAGATTAGAAGTATACAATTTTAGAAGCATCCAGAAACTGGTTTGGTTTCCCTCCCCTAATATGAACTGTCTGGTCGGTCCCGGTGACAGCGGTAAATCCACAGTCTTGGACGCAATTGATTGGTGTTTGGGAGCTCGGCGCAACCTCCCTGTCACGGATGCAGACTTTTACAATATGTCAGTGGACGACGAAATTATCGTTCGAGCAACTATCGGTGACTTGCAGGATGGACTGAAAACGCTTGATACGTATGGCCCCTTTTTGTTGGGGCTCGACAAGGAGGGAAACCTTGAAGATGAACCCTCAGAGGGTTCGGAGACGGTCCTTACGGTTCAGCTTACAATTGGTGACGACCTAGAGCCACAATGGCATTTGAAATCTGACCGTGCGGAAGCTCAAGGCCTATCCAGAGGCCTGACATGGGGCGACAGGGTTAACATTGCGCCCAACCGTATAGGCGTTTTTGCAAATCAACATCTCGGATGGCAACGCGGCTCAATCTTAAACGCACTAACGGAGGAAAAAGCCGATGCATCTGCGGCACTGGCTGACGCAGCGCGGCAAGCTCGGAATAGCTTTGGTGACACCGCAGGTGACCAGTTGAAAGATACGTTAGGCATCATCTCAGGTGCGGCTCAAGCCCTTGGCGTTGATGTTGGGGATACAGTTCGAGCGATGCTGGACGCACACTCTGTGAATTTTTCAGGAAGCACTATTTCGCTGCATAGTTCAGAAGGTGTCCCGCTCAGAAAGTTGGGCCTTGGATCAAGTCGCCTGCTCGTCGCTGGACTGCAAAATCGGGTTGCCGAGACGGCGTCGATTGCTCTGGTCGATGAGGTGGAAATCGGGTTAGAGCCACATCGAATTTCGAAATTTCTTTTGGAGCTGGGTTCTAAGACCGAAGCAACGTTGTTTCAGATATTTATGACGACCCATTCGCCAGTTGTTTTACGTGAGCTGAGCGGGCCACAGCTCTACGTTATTAGACGTGGAGATGAGCATTCAGTTGTTCAAGCGGGCGTTGATGACGCAATTCAAGGTACGCTTCGCATCGCGTCTGAGGCCTTTCTAGGGACTAACGTGCTGGTTTGTGAGGGGGCAACCGAAGTCGGACTGGTTCGTGGTATTGACCGTTATCGGGCAGAGGGCGGGCGCTCGACATTTGCCGCAGCAGGTGGCGTTTTGGTCGATGCTGGTGGCGTAAGCAAAATCTACCGATCTGCGATGTCTTTCCTGACGTTGGGATATAACGTAGCTACCTTGCGGGATGATGACGTCCAACCCAAAGAAAAAGATGAGAGAGATTTTGTTGGCGTGGGTGGGAAGGTCTTCAAGTGGACGGAAGGCTGGGCAATCGAGGCTGAACTCTTTGATTGCGTTAGTGATGAAGCAGTCTTGCAGTTATGGTCATACGCGAAAGAACTCCATGGAGAGCAACGGATATTAGATCATTTACGGACCGCATGCGAAGGACCGATCGATCTCAGCAACTGGTTCAATGAAATAACCGAAGAGAAGCGCAGGCAGTTGGCGGCAGCTGCCGGTAGCGGTTCTTGGTTCAAGCGAATTTCCCACATGGAGGAGGCTGCCTATTCAATTATCGGTCCAGATTTAGATAACTGCGTTCACTCCGAGTTACCGGATCTACTAAGCGAAATTCTCAAGTGGTCAGGGGCCATCGATGGCTGATGTTGATCTGCTAACTATCGAGCGTGGGATGGTTATCGCCCCCGCTGGGTGCGGAAAGACACAGCTCATTGTAGAGGCGCTTCGCAATAACCAATCCGACAAACCTATTTTGGTCTTGACCCACACGAACGCTGGGGTGGCAGCCCTGCGGCAGAGATTAGCCAAGGAGAAGCTACCAACTGGTGGTTACAAGCTGGCGACGATTGATGGTTGGGCGATAAGGTTGGTTTCGACGTTCCCCGAGCGTTCAGGATATGATGGGGGCGCAAACCCCAAAAAACCCAACTATCTAAAGATCAGGAAGGCCGCGTGGAGCCTTCTTAAGGCAAACCACATAACTGATGTGCTACAAGCAAGCTATTCGCGCATCTTGGTTGATGAGTATCAGGACTGCTCTCACAATCAGCACGGCATCATGTTTTATGCTGCGAAACATTTGCCCTGTTGCGTCTTGGCGGATCCAATGCAAGCAATATTCGGTTTTGGGAATGACCCGCTGGCTGACTGGGATAAGCATGTTGCAAAACATTTCCCAAAAGTTTCTGAGCTAGATACCCCCTGGAGGTGGCGAAATGCCGGAAACGAAGAGCTTGGGGAGTGGCTCTTGTCTGTGCGAAAAGAACTGCTTACAGGCGGTGCCGTTGATTTGGAGGCAGCCCCCAAATCAGTCAAATGGGTCAAATTGGATGGCGACAATGATCATTCAAAACTTGTTGCTGCGGCCCGATGTGCTCACAAAGCAAAGAACGAAACCTCGCTAGTAATTGGCGACAGCATGTCAGCAGCAAGCCGATATAGGGTTGCGAAAAATGTTCCCGGTATTGTCGCAGTTGAACCAGTTGATCTCAAGGATCTCACCACGTTTGCAAATGGTCTAGATTTGTCTGATGGGTATTCAGTCCGCGAGACGTTAGATCTTGCTGAGAGCCTAATTACCAACATTGGTTCCGAGGGAGTCCAAAGCCGAATGAAAGCCATTAAAAGCGGTAAGGCGAGAACGGATCCGAGCGAGCTAGAGTTACTTGCTCTAGAAGTTGAAAAAGCGCCTACCTTTTCTGGATTGGCTCGCATCCTGTCGTGTTGTTCGGCCCAAACCGGATCGCGTTGCTATCGGCCTGGCGTCTTGCGCGCAACCCTCCGTGCGTTGTCTTTGGTTCAGTCAAACGCGGCATTGACCTTTAGCGAGGCCGCCATTCAAATTCGCGAAGAAAACCGCGCCGTCGGGCGTCAACTCCCCTTAGCTGCTATTGGCTCGACGTTACTTTTGAAAGGGCTGGAGGCTGATCATGCTGTTGTTTTGAACGCCGATCAACTTGATGCACGAAACCTTTATGTTGCGATGACGCGTGGAGCCAGAACGATAACTATTTGCTCAAAAAATAGCTTGCTGAATCCGTGACAGTATTGAATGGCTGCTTTGATGAAGCTGCATCGGAATGTGTAAAACCCCAACAGATGCGGGCTCTGCGCCGGTAACGCTAGATCTTTGGATTGTTTGGGGGGCAAGATGATCTATAGCATCGCGTCTAAGGTCGAAATATGGTTGATATGACCGGGGCCAGAGACCAGATGTTACTATGACGATGTTAGGCGACGAAGACCTGCAGTCACTTCAGCAAGAAGTTCAGCGGTTGCTGGGTCGATGCATGTTACGGCTACAACAGTATGAGCGGCTGATTAAAGCCATGGTGGCGCATCATAAGGTCTCAGGACCGTTTCATGACTTGGAGCGGGCAAAGGCAACGCAGATTGACGAAGCGGCCCGCAAGACGCTCGGCACCTTGGTTGGTGATCTTCTTGGATCGTATGTCGTTGCCGATGAGATCGACCCTCCCGAAATGACGACAACCAGTTCTCCAGACAACGTCAATTGGTTCGCCATGAAGATGTCGCTTGGCTTGCCGGATGCAGAGTTCGTCCGCGTTGAGAGTGATCTGAGAGAAATGGTAGTTCTAAGGAACAATTTGGTTCATCACTTTATCGACCAGCACGACCTCTGGAGCCCGGATGGATGTCGTGCCGCGCAAGATGCATTGATCATGGCATACGACCGTATCGACCATCACTTCGGACAACTTCGTGAATGGGCCGAAGACATGGACAAAATACGGCATACGATGTCAGAATTCTTGCAGTCGAAGGAATTCGAAGAGCTATTTATCAATGGAATTGCCCCCGACGGAAAAGTAAATTGGGACGCCTCGGGCATTGTGAGCGCCTTGCGAGAAGCATTCGGTGCGTTAGCTGTCGGTGGGTGGGTACCTGTGGCTGCAGCTGGCAAATGGGTTGCCAAGCGTTACCCCGAACAACTGCCCGCCAAGTATGGATGCCTCAGTTGGCGACAGGTTGTGCATAACGCACCCATCTTAGAGCTTCGGTATCTTGAAATGGATGGACAGCGCACCGCTTGTTATCGTGAAAAGGATAGTTCCTCGACGCAGCAATAATTTCGCTAACGTTGCATGATAACTATGTTCTATCCCACAGTCGCTTTGGAGTCTGCATGGCTATAAGTTCGATCTTGTGATTGCAGGGTAAGTGCGGAAACCTATTCTAGACGTTTCGCCCGATCTGCCACTTTTTGAACCATCGAAACCGTCGCACCACCAGCCTGCCGGATTCCCGCCCCCGCGATCTCGGCGTTTGACCTGGACCCAAACCGCGCTCGCGCCCGTGAGCCCTTGGTTTCGATCAAGCCTTTGGCGAAACCGCCCGGTCCCGGAATGCTAGGCGGTCCGGCCATCATGAAGTTGCCTGAGATTGAGCGGACGATCAGCGGGGTGGCCATGATCATGCCGCCTGCGAGGAACATCATCATGAAGAAGGGCACCAGTGCGCCGATGTTGCTTGCGCCGGAGGGATCTCCGAGTTCGGTCATCAGCGAGCGTGACATGCCGACGACCGTGGAGAACACCCCTGCGATCACGAGGGGGTAGAGCGCGTAGGACACCGTGCTGGACAGCCAGCGATGGAAATAGTCCTTACTGACATCGAACAACGAAAGCGCGATCATGACGGGGGCGATGCCGATCATGAAGGCTAGCATGATTTTTGCGAAGATCAGAATAAGCCCGCAGAGCGCGCCGATGACGCCCAGTAGGAACGCGCCGATCGCGCCGATCAGGGCTCCGGCCATCCAATGCATGTTGTCTCCGGCTGCGTTCAGGTAATCGCCAAATTCTTCGATTAGATCGTCAAAGGCCTCGGCAAAGTAGGATGCGCCTGCGCCGCCACCGCCAAGCCCCGCCACCATCCCGCCCGCGAGTTGGTCAAGCCCATCAATGAGCGCGCTGGCCACGGCGTTGAATTGGACCCAGTTCATCGCAAAGAGGGTGATGAGCATAAGCTTGAGGGCGAACCAGAAGGCAGTTCGTCCATCCATGGATTTGTACTGAAACACCATGTTGAGAAAGACGCCTATGACAGCGAGCGTCGAGGCCACGGCGATGATGCCGCCTAGTTGACCCGCGACGTTGCCAAAAGTGGTTTGGGCCGCGTCGTCCAGAAAGTTGTCGGTTGTCTCGACCATCCAGGTGACGACGCCCATGGGATCCCCCTCGGTTAGGTTTAGGCGCTCGCGCCGGTGCGACGTTTCAGGAAGGCCTTCAGGATATGTTCGCCGTCAAAATCCGGTACCACCGAGACAAGCTCCCAGCCATCTTGGCCAAGGGCGGTCAGCTGCGCTTCGATCTTCGGCGGCTTGGTTTTGGCGGTGTTGATCTGTTGAATCTTATACTCAAACATGGGCTGTTTCCTTCGCTTGGGCCGGATCAATCGGCAGGTAGAATTCGGTGATGCCGCGCGCGCCTTCATGGCGACCGGCCTGGATGATCACATCGATCGAGCGCGTGATGTAGTCGTTCATGTCCTGGTAGGTCATGGGCACGTTGGTTTTCAGGGCCGCAATAGCGAGCCGCTGGACTGCCAGCTGCGGCGTCTCAGCGTGCAGCGTGGTCAGCGAGCCACCATGCCCGGTGTTGATGGCCTCAAGGAAGGTCATGGCCTCTTTGCCGCGTACTTCGCCTAGGACAATGCGGTCCGGCCGCATGCGCAGGGTGGAGGTCAGCAGGACATCGGCGCTGCGCGTAGCTTCGTCGCGATCAGACATCAGCGTGACGACATTGGGCTGCGCCGGGCGTAGCTCCGCGGCCTCTTCGATCGTGATGATACGCTCGTCGGTGGGCACGAAGGAGAGGATCTTGCGTGCTGTGACCGTCTTGCCGGTCGAGGTTCCGCCGGACACGATCATATTGAGCTTGTGGGTGACGCAGAACTTGATCGCAGCGTCGATGTCGCCGGTGGCCACGACATCGCGCAGCTCGGCATTGCGCTTGCGTCTTGCACCCTCATTGCTGCGCTCTTTTCCGAAGAGGTAAGACAGCCTGATTTGTTCCAGTGGCAGGTCGGCGAAGAACCGCAGGGAGATCGCATAACCGCCATCCACGGCGGGAGGCTGGATGACTTGCGCGCGGATCGGTCGGTCGCGGTAGGTGACGCTGACCGACACGATCGGTTTTGTCCGGCTGAGCGTGGTGTTCGCGGCGGAAGCAATCTGGTTGCCAAGATCTTTGATTTCATTGGGCGAGAGTTGTCGTTTGACGCGCCGCATGAAGTGATCCCCCTGAAACTCCGCCCAAAGTGTGCCATCAGGATTGATGCAAAGCTCGATCAGCTTTGGATCACGCGCCTCGGGGATCTTGTCCATCGAGCTTTGCAGGTAGCTGGCCGCCATGATCAGAAAATCTCCAGATCGCGATCAACCATCACGGTGACACGGGCACCTTGATCGACATAGATCACCGGCGAGACGGAGAGGTATTCGCCGATCACGCTTTGGGCGCTGTCTTGCAGGTCATCGCCAATGCCTTCCAGAACATCAGAGGTGATCTCGTCTTCGGTGTTTTGGGCAGCGACAGCAGGCAAGGCTCCGATCAGCGATATCAGGGCGGCGGACCCAAATCGTGTTCCAAAGCGGCTGTCGACGAAACCAGTTGTGCCGGAGCGGCCCAGTTCATCGCCACCGAAGGCGCTGATTTCGACGGTCTGGTTGCTGGGCAGAATGATCCGGTCCCAGGCGATCGTGACGCGTTGCTGCGCAATGTCGAGAACGGATTGATACCGCCCGATCAGACGTGCGCCGCGTGGGATCAGGATCCGCGAGCCGTCATAGGCGTGGACATCTTCAGACACCATCGCGCGGACCTGACCGGCGAGCGAGCTGTCGATTGCGGTCTCCAGAACAGCCTGGATCATCGTGCCCTGAACAACCGTGTTTGACGGGTTTACGATCAACTGGGCTTGCGTCACCTCAGCAGGTTCAGCGCCGTTGCGGACAAAGTCTGTGTCGCCATCAAGTCGCCGCTGCTGCGCGGCGGTTTCATTGTTGCCGTTACCCGAACCGCCAAAGGCGATGATTGGGCTGGCGATACGAGCTTGGAGTTCCTCAAGTTCGGCTTGCCGCCGTCGCTCGAGTTCCTGAAGACGCAGTTCTTCAACAGTGGGGCCGGTTGGTGCGGGCGAGCGCGGTGTTTCAAGGCGTGCAAGCTCCAGATCGTTCTGCAGTCGCTGGATTTGTCGGGCACGTTCTTCCAACTCTTCGCGCAAAGCGGCCTGAGTTGCAGCGGCCTCACTGCGAAGGGTATCGATCTCTGCACCCAAAGTATCCAGCGCCTCGAGGTCGACCGTTGGGGCTTCGGGCGCTGCCGCGTTGCGAAGGGCCTCAAGCTCACTCCGCATGGCATCCATTTGCGCGCGCAGCTCTTCTGTTTCGCTGGCCAGTTCCGGCTCCGGCGGTGGGGATGTGTCGATCGGTGCAGGCGTGGGCTCGAGCGCACCAAAGCCTGGTCCCGCCGCCTGGAACTCATCCGGTGAGGCGGTTTCCAGGCTATCGGGTTCAGAGCCGCCAGAGAACAACAGCAAGAGACTGCCAAGGGTCGCGATTGCTCCGATGCCTAGGGCAATCGTAACAACAGATGGCCGTGCATTTCGGTTTTGTGGTTTTCCTTCAAGTGCTTCGAGGCGCTTTTTAAGCTCAGCTGTTTCACTCATCGTGGTTTGCCTCGCCCACCTCTTGTACGCAGATTTCATCCTCGCCGAGCCGAAGAACCCATCGATCGCTGACACCTGACACACGGATCACGCCATCAGGTCGGGCCAGAGCATTCACGCTGCGCTCATTGCCGTTTGACCAGCGAAAGATCGCGGGCAGCGGCGCGTTTGCGGCAAAGCGGAAGTAGGTGAAGGTCCCGTCGTCCCAGATTTCGCGTGGGGTGATCTCGGATCGCGCGCTAACGCCATATGCATGGTTTGCGGGCTGACTTGCGGCAACTCGAGACTGTTGAGGGGCCGCCTCGGGATAGGTGAAGCGAATGACGTAGAATGTCGGCGAACTCGCCTCGGTCACGTTGAAATAATAGCTGCGCCGGTTGGTATAGACGGTGATGTTGGTATGCGCGCCGCGCGAAACCGGCTTGATCGCAAAGGCCTGTCCGCCGGGCACGCCGTCGAGAAGGAAGCCCTCAGTGTCGCCTGCAATGATCGAGCGGATGGTTTCGCCATGCCCGAATTCAATGCTGGTCACATGGGTCAGGCTGGTGCGGATGCGGTAAACCTGCCCATCCTGATAGGTAGCCAGCCGGAAGCGGGCATCAAAGGGGCCTTGGCGCGGCTGAGTCTCCGCATAGGCGGTGCCAGCAAGCGGAACAATGAGGGAGAGGATCAGGAACAGGCGGCGCATTGGTTACTCCAGACGATCCGAGCGGATCGCGTATTCGGTGACGGTGAAGCCGAAGGGGTTTTGCCAGACATCATCGATCGAGCGGCTATTCTCGGGCCGAAATTGAAACATCAGCGTTGCGGTGAAGAGCCCGTTTTGACTGCCGCGTGGTGAGTTTAGTCGCTTGCGCAGGCGCACCTGGGCGCGATTGGCGCTGATATGGGTGATCGACAGAACCTCGACATCAAGCCGGGCATCTGTACCGTAGCTGTCCGGCGGATAGGCTTCGTGGCCGCTGGTCCAAAGCGCGCGCAGCCCTGCGGCGGCCGCTCCGTCCGACTGGTCCAGGACCCGCCGCACGCGCACATCATTGTCGAGCTGATTATACGTCTCTCGATCAATGACATAGCGGTAGACCTGTGCCTCGATGATAGCGGGGCGTTCCGTGAGTGAGACCGCTTCAACCACGGCATTGGGGAGGGCCATGCCGGTTTCGCTATCAAAGGGCACGATCATGGGCGGCGGGTCCACGTCGAACAGGGCAACGAGGGCAGCGGCGAGGCAACCTGCCATGCCAAACCCCATGCCTGTCAGACCTAGTTTTTGCCAAAGGAGCTCGCGTCGTCGTGCGCCGTAGACGAGCTCCTCTTCGATGATTTCTGCCTCGCTGCTCATGGGGTCAGTCCGCACGCAGGTCTGGCAGGGTGAAGTCCATGTAGCGGCGCTCTTCGGCCAGCGTGGCAGCATCCACCACGCCAGATTGGCCCGCGCCCACGGTCTGGATGGCTTCCAACTCCCACATGCGCGTCAAAGCGATGGCCAGCTCGGCGGTGACGCGGGTGTTGTGATCGACGGCTTCCTTGAGCGTTTCCATGTCCGGGATCAGCGAGACCAGCTTCTCGACCCGTTCAAGGGATTGCGCGGCCTCGTCATAGCTGTTCTCGGCTGCCGCTGACATAACGGCTCCAGTACCCGCCTGACTGGCAATGCGCTCCGCCCCTGGATTGCCGCTGCTGGCCATGTCGGACAGGCTGTCTTGGTCAAAGCCTGCATCCTCCAGTGCTTGCGTCATACGGCCTTCCATCTGTGGGGCGGCATTGCCGATGAGGCCGCTGAAATCGCCGCTTTGGATTTGACGGATGGTCCCTAGGAGATCACCGAACTCTTGGTCGAGGAGGCCGTCGAGACCACCGCCCATGGCCATCTCAATGATGTCCGTCGCGCCGGTCAGTGCTGCGTAAGTCTCATTGAGTGTGTCAAGTTGCTGCTGCACCAGATCGAGCTGTTCGAGAAGCGTGTCGAGCTGGTCGGTCTGGATCCCGAAATCTTCCAGCATCTGCTGCAGCTGGCGAATTTCCTGGGCGATGTTGCGCGTGTCGACTGTCGGAACGCCTTGGGCAGATACGGGTGAGGCAACCAGCAACGCGCAGGTGGCAAAGGTGGATAGAAAGCGGATCATGGGAGTGCCTCCAGATCGAATTGCATGAAGTCTTGTTCGCGGGCCTGCGCGGCCGCCATGGCCAGCTCTGCGGCGCTAAGCGGGCGGGTGTGGGCGGCTTTGAGGCGCGTGCGGATGGCGATCAAACGGGCGAGTTCGGCCCGCGCGTAGGTGTTGAGCGACATGGCCGCGTGAATGTCATCTGTCTCGCCAATGCGGGTTATGATGTCCTGTACGCGCAGCGCGGCCGCTTGCACGGAGACCAAGGAGTAATCGCCATAGACGCCTGCACCGAAAGAGGTCAGGCTCATAGTGGAATTGGCGAGCAGAACCGGATCGATGGTGCCAAGCGCATCAACGCCGCCGACGCGTGCAAGGTAGAGATTGTAGCGCTCGGGGATGACCTGAACGTAGTGCTGCGTCTCGGCAAATGGCGGCACGCCACCGTAGCGCTGCACATTACCCGGACCGGCATTGTAGGCGGCGAGCCCGTGTATGATGTTGCCATCAAACATGGCCAGCATCTGCGCCAGATAGCGCGCGCCGCCGGTGACCTGGATGTAGGGGTTTTCGTAATAGGTCGGGTATATCCCGAGATCCTGCGCCGTTCCGGGCATGATCTGGGTCAGTCCGAACGCACCAACAGGCGAGCGCGCGCCGATGGTGAAGCGGCTTTCCTGCCAGATCAGCGCCTGCAAGAGACAGCGCCATTGCTTGGGCGACAGGTCTGCCGCGCGCACGCCGGACATATGGTGCGTTTCTTGCGCGGCACGAATGATCAGCTCTTCGATCGAGCCAGAGGCGTCGCCGAACATCTGGGCTGCGCTGGGGTTTGGATCGACCGGACCGTAAAGCGTCTCTGCGGCGCTTTCAGGTGATGAACCAGCTTCCAAGCTTGCGACCAGCGCGCCTGAGTTCCCGCTGGCAAGGGTTGAGGCATCGAGGATGTCTTCCAGCGCTTGGAGTTGTTCCTGCTCGAGCGCTTCAAGCTCTTCTTCTTTGGTCAGCCGCTCCCGCTGCAACGCTAAATCTTGTTCGCCCTGCTGTAGCACGCGCTCGCGCTGCAAGAACATGCCCGCATCAAACGTGGGCACGCCTTGGGCAAAGGCTATTGGCGCGGCGAACCACACCAAGCCCGCAAAGATATGCGGGCGGAGCCTAGTCACTGAGGCCACCGATCGGCCCGAGCAGCTCGAAATTACAGTTGCTGCGGCTGACCTCAGCAAACGAGTTGAAGCACTCGGCTTCTGACGGCCGGTATTCCGCGCAGGCTGTCATGGTCAAAAGGGTGAGGGTCAAGGCGAGCAATCTACGCATCAATCTGTCTCCAAAAGTCGGGGTTTTGGCGGTAATCTGCGCCAACCAGCGCTTCGCCTTTTTCCATGCCGCCTAGGATCGTGAGGTAGGGACCGAGCGCGCTCAGATCGGCATCAATCACGACCGAGCCTTGATCGTCGCGCACCAGCGCTAGGCGAGAGTTGCTGCCTGTGCCGAGCAAAACGCTGAGCTCTTTCTCAGTAAGGCCCAACATGGTGTAATCGCTGGCCGAGGCGCGAATGTTGGGAAGCAAAAGCTGCGTCGGCACGGCCTCGACAATCGTCTTGCCGGTGCGGGTTTTCTCAAGCTGGCTTGCGTATTGGGTCATCATCACAACGACGGCGTTCTGCTTGCGCGCGGTCACGAGCCAATTGCTCAGCCGGTCCGCGAAATACGGGTTGTCGAGCGCCTTCCAGGCCTCATCGATGATGATCAATGTCGGCTTGCGATCCTCGATCACGCGTTCGACCCGCCGAAACAGGTAGGACAAGACCGCCATGCGCTCTTTCTCGCTTTCGCTGTCGAGAATGCCGGTCAGGTCGAACCCGACGACATCACCATCGAGCGAAAAGGTATCCTCAGAGCTTTGCCCGAAAATCCAGCCAAAGCGGCCATCTGCCGTCCATTCCTGGATCCGCTCAAACAGATCCCCTTCGTCAGCTCCCGCCACAAAGAGCGAGGCCAGATCTTGCCAGTTGCGAAGGGCGGCATCGCTCGCCCCGGCGTTCTGGCGCACCACTTCTTGGATGCGATTGATCTGGACCGGGCTGAGAGGCTTGTCGGCGCGATGCAAAAGGGTGGCCAACCAATCAGAAAGCCAGGCTTGGCCGCGCCCGTCGATCTCGGTGCGGAGCGGGTTGAGGCCAGTGGCTTCACCGGCCTTGATGGCGCTGTAGCGGCCGCCATTGGCTCGAACTGCCATTTCCATGCCTGCGCGATAGTCGAACACGAATACGCGCGCGTCGCAGCGTCTCGCTTGGGTCATGAGGAAGGCCGACAGCACTGACTTGCCAGAGCCAGGTCGGCCGAGGATTAAGGTGTGCCCGCCGGTCGGTTCTTTGTCCGGCTGACCCGTCTCGTGATAGTTGAACAGGAAGCCAGAGCGTTCAGGGGTCGGGAAGAGGGTAATCGGCTTGCCCCAAGGCACTCTATCACCCGGCTTGCCCAGTTGACCGCGATGTAACGCTGCGAGGTCGGCAAAGTTCGTGTTGGTGATGGCGGCCTTGCGGCTGCGCATCTGTCCATTGCCCGGATGCTGCGCGAAATAATGGGTGCGCGCGGCAAAGCTCTCATTCACCAGATTGACGCCTTCACTGGCAGCGATGTTGCGTACCTCGGCGGCGATTGCTTCCAGCTTTTCTTCTGTCTCCGCGAAAACCGTGACGGTCATGTGATGATCGCCAAAGCTGAGGCGCTTGGATTCCAAATCGTCCAGCGCGTCGACCAGTTCTTCAGCAAGAGAAATCGCACCATCATCACTGGCCTTCATAAGGCGTTGTTGGCGCTTGATCCGGCTGGCCATGATGTTGCTGTTGATCGGCGTGAAGGAATGCGTGACCACCATGTCGACGGGCAGGTTCAGCTCATCGAACATGGTGCAGTTGGTTTTGGCCGGGTAGGTCTTGATGGCAAAGCTGGTGCCAAACCGCTTGCCCGCCGTCCCATCGTCGAGCGTAAAGCCTCGCCCTTGAAACGTGATGCGGGTATTGGCCACATCCTCGGAAATGACGCCAAAGCGGGATTTTGCGAAGAGCGGGCGCTCTTGGCCAATGTTGAGCGCCCCGAGGAACCCGAGTAGCTCGCCGCATTCCGCCTCAAGAAGGCGCGGTTTCATCTCGGCAAAAGACGATTGCAGAAACCCGACGACTTCCTCGAGCTTGCGCAGCTGTTTGGCCGTCTGGTCTTTCAGCTGTGCGATGGAGTCCGAGCGCTTTAGGCGCAGCCGAGCGCCGAGGGGCGGGCGCTTCAGCACCGTTAGTGTGAGCGTTTTGTCCCGCAGACCCGCCCGCGCCATGGCCGTTTGCCAACGGGTATCCAGCGCTTGTGCAAACCCTTCCTCGGGCACCGGTGGCAAGGCGGTCTCGATCGCCTTTGAGACCTTGTGAACGTAGAAACTGTACTCTGGCCCGATCTGCGCAATGATCGCCGCGAAGAGCGCGCGGATCTTCTCCAAATGCGCGTCATCGCTGGTCATGCTGTTGACGCCATCAAGGCGGATGCACTGGAACAGGGCATTGCCGCGCGTGCGGATCGTCACGTCACTCACCAGGCTGACATAGGGCAGCATGCTGGCCATCGGGCGCTCTTTGCGCGCCCAGCCCGGCAGTATGGCGAGATTATCCGAAGGATCACGGGGCATAGCTGTCCCCTGAATGGATCTTGCGGTTTGGCGTCGGGGGCGTTTCCTGCAGCGCAGTGACCATCACCTCAAGAAAGGCTGGATCCCAATCTGCCGCTTTCCACAGCGCGGGATAGGCCAGAGCGGCGATGATGATTACCGGCCAGCTCTGAACCCACAGAAACAGCAACACAAACCCGAAGAGCCAGACCATGGCATACATGATCGGCAGCCCAATGAGCTTTGGCGGCCGGATCAGGCCCAGGAAGAGGCGGGTTTGAGTTGCCATGTCGAATTTATGCACCCCAGATCGCGGTCACGATGGTCGGCGCAGCTGCGATGCCTGCAATGGCAACAAGCACCCAGAGGGCTTGGCGGAAATCCAGAATGCCAAAGAGCCAGGAGAGGAACACACCAATTAGGGCCAAGGTGCCGATAACAATGCCCAAGGGGCCGGTGATCGTGTCAACGATGCCTTGCAGCAGGTTTTGGACCGGCGAAAGGTCGATGCTCTGCGCAAAGGCCGGGTTGGCAATCATCAAACTGGCCAGAGCCAGCGACAGGATCGTGCGGAATTGAATTTGCATCAGGAGGCTCCAGTCAGTTGGTCACGCACAGCCATGACGCGGCGCACGTGATTTTGGGTTTCTCGGTAGGGAGGGATGTCGCCATAGCGCGCGACCGCGTCAGGCCCCGCATTGTAGGCGGCAAGCGCGAGTTCGGGCGTTCCGAATTGTGCAAGCATCATCAGAAGGTAGCGGGCGGAGCCATCGAGGTTGGCCTGCCAGTCATGCGGATCCACGCCGAGCTGTGCGGCCGTTGCGGGCATCAACTGTCCAAGCCCAATCGCACCTGCGGTGCTGCGCGCATTCGGGTGATAGGCACTTTCGATTTCGATATTGGCTTGAAAGAGCGCCTGCCATTCCGTCACCGACAGACCGGCGCGGCGCAGGGCAGGGTGCCCGCCATAGCGATGCGCGGTGCTTTCGAGTGCTGCGAGGATTTCGGGGCGGGGAACCGCACGGGCGGGTGCAGGAGGCGGAGCTTCAGGTTCAGGTGCTGCAAAAACGATCAGCTCTGGCGGGTTAGCACCAATCCCGTCGACATAGCTTTGTGCAAAACCTGATTGGGGGGATTTGGTTTCGAGCTGCCCATCGGCCCGCATGGAAAGCACGAAGCCTTCAGAATAGGCGGGGGCAGCAAGGAACGCTGCGAGGACGGCAAGTGTCTTAGCCCGCGTCTTCCAACGTGTGAGAGGCGATCTTGCCTTCGTCCATGGGGATTGAGACGATCGAAACTCCAAGCCCAGCAAGGAAGCTGGATAAGCCGTTGATTGTCTTGAACTCTCGCGCGGCCATGTTGTTGCGTGCTGTAACGAGCAGGCGACGCGTCTCGCCATCTGGCGAGACGCAATGCACGGTCCAAACTCCGGACCACTGAGCACCTGTACGTTTGGGCGTAACCCGACACACAACATCCGCCGAATGACCCTCGGCAAGCAGCGTGCGTAGCCCGTCTTCACTGACAACATTGGGGGCGTCTTGCATCAAATTCATAGGATCGAGCCTTGCAGAATTGTGCATTAGCCCGGCAGTCCCTCATGGACTACAGAACTGATACAATATTATAACCTTGCAATCAATAGGTGCATTATGAGTTGTTGCGTCCTTCATGCGTTGAAACAAATTTACTGCAACGGAGTGGCTGAGCCAAGATAATATGGCGCTTTTGAAATAAATATGGGAGGTTGTGGTCGTTCTGAGCTGGGGGCTGCCGCGATCGTGGGCAGTTACCCTCCGCTTATGCTAGTTCGGAATCTAAGTCTCCGCACAGAGCAGGCTGGCTTCTCGGCATAGGTTGTTTTTTCTTGTTAAGAGAGATCGTTATGCCCAAAATGTCGGAAGATTTTACACTGCAGTTTGGATTAAAATATGCCCCCCTTGTTGCTCCGATTTCTTGGAACGTTTTTAGCTTGCACCGTTGCCACAACAGTGGGGGCAAATCCCAGGCAATCGTGCGCCGAAATTATAACTTTTCTGGGCTATCCCGTGAGCGACTATCGTTTTGAAGAACGAGGTCTTTTCTCCATGGAAAAGCATCACTTCGGGACTTTAACCTGTTATATTAATATCGATGGTGAATTTGACAGCCTATATTGGGGCGACAAGCCAATTGCGGAAGATGGGTACTTTGGCGAGGCTGCGCTAGCCGATAGGGACAGACTTATAGCTGACTTTGACGCAGGTCTGGCTGATGCGTGGGACATTCGCCAGAGCGAGATCGAAGCGGCCCGGGAAAAGTATAGACAAACAGAGAACGCACTAGCTCAGGAACGTGATAGTGCGCTCGAAGCCTTACGTGGCTCGTCTCAGCCGCCTTCAGAAGTTCAAGAGGTTGCCGATACGGTAACGCCTATGGATGGTGGCGACTTGTTAGAGGCGAAAGAAGCCACTGCAACTACAGCCATGCCGGAACAGCAAGTAGCGCAATCTTTGGAAATTGCTTCGGACTCTGACACCGAGCTCCAAAGGATGTTCGTTGTAGCAGATAGATTGACGCGGCGCACCTGTCCTTCGACGACCTGTGGGACATTGGGGAAGCTGCTCTATCGACAGTCTGTGGAGGTCCATGAGGAGCAACAAGGGTGGGCTCGGATTACAAAGCTTTACAATGCAAGCTGCATCAACGGCATCAGCGAATACGTTGATAGAGGGAACGCGCGTTGCGACCGCAACAACGGCATTATTGACGGAAATGTTGCGGAGTGGGTTTCTCTACGGTTCCTTAGCACAGATCAACCGGCGGACCCGGCCGAAACTGCCCAGAATGGTGAAGAGCTTGTCGCTCAATCAGATGATTTTAGAGTTCACCGCGAAACTTTCGCCAGGAAAGCAGGAGAGTTGATCGAACAGGGGCGTTGCACAGAAGGCGACTTCGAGGAGTGGGGAGGGTGGACAAGCTCGCCGTCGAAGGGAGATGGCGTTTACTTCATATATTGTGGCGGTGCTCATGTAGACAATCGTCTTTACCTTGACGTGCGAACAGGTCGAGTTTTCCAGTGAATTGACGGCTGTTTTCGGCCACTTGACGTCACAGTCAGCAGGAGACGGCTTTATGCTTCGTAGAGCGAGCTGTCTCAGTTCTAATGCGTCTTACAAATTCAGTTGAACTTGCTGGTGCTTATGGTTGCGCAATGTCCAGTGTCTCTCCAGCCTGTTTACCCGGGCGGCTTGAAGTTTCTGTTTCAGCGTCATTATACATCGCTGCCTGCGTCTCGCCGTTATCCCACTGATACAGCAGACCGATTTCTTCGCCAGTCTTGATACACGTAATGCGACCGATGGCTTCGGCCGTCGTGCGAACACTCTCAAGTTTGGGCAAAACTAGCCCCTCTCGTTAAACAATTCCTTGGGATCGACCTCGAGGGCATCAGCGATCCTCTCCAGAACATCGATTGATGCTGAATTTTTGGCGAGTTCAATCTCGCTTATATAGCTGCGATCTACTTCCGCAACTAAAGCTAGCTGTTCTTGGCTCAATCCTCTGGAACTTCTTAGATTCCGGACATTTAACCCTACTTGTTCCCTCAATTTCATGGCCTGTATTCGGCCAGATCACAGGAACCGCTCTACGGAATATATTCCACAAAACGCACGCGAACGTAATAAACTCTATGCTCGCATATGGTGTGAAGGTTGAGGTTAGCGCTAGTGTATCAATAATGCAGTAATGTAGGCATAAGGCATTTGTTGATATGTGGTGCAGAATTATCAGAAATTGGAGCGCCGGAGCTGTCGTGGCTCTTCTTTCAACCTTGGCCCCGCAGGCTGCAAAGGCCTATCAGGTCGATTGCGCCATTCTGCTTTGCCTGGCTGGTGGGTGGCCCGCGTCAGCAGAATGTGCCCATGCCCGCGCCGTGTTTATCCGCCGGATCACGCCCTGGCCGATTGAGCCGCCTTTGCAAATCTGGCGCTGCCCTATGGGCGTTTCTGAGCGCGCGCCTTTGCAAAGCACGGCCCCGAAGATCTGGGAGGCCAGCAACCAGAATGGTCAGACACTCGGCCAAGTCATTCTGGCTCAGGTGGTTGAAGGCGGTGCCGACATCGACATCAGTGGTCTGGAATTCGATTTTGTGCGCTCGATCCGTGTTTGGGATGTTCGGCACTACAGCCATCGCGAACGTGGCCGCGACGATGATTGTTCTGAGAGTTATAACATGCGCCTCGGGACCTACAGCACACAAGGCGAATT
Source organism: Aliiroseovarius sp. F47248L (assembly GCF_023016085.1). Taxonomy (NCBI): domain Bacteria; kingdom Pseudomonadati; phylum Pseudomonadota; class Alphaproteobacteria; order Rhodobacterales; family Paracoccaceae; genus Aliiroseovarius; species Aliiroseovarius sp. F47248L. The sequence goes on from NZ_JALKBF010000001.1 coordinate 574,040, forward strand.
CGGCTGGCAAAGTACGACACCAGCGGCAGCCCCGCTTTGGGTGCTGCCATCGCGACGCTGTTCGTCATCAAGTTGGCGGCGCGGTGTCGGTGTCGAATGGGAAGATCACGAGGGCAACCACGGATATGAGTGGGTGGCCTACTAAGGTTTTTCGCCGATGTCCTTCATGCGTTCAGCAATATCGCCCGCAATGCGCTCATACAGGGCGGCTTGCTTGTCCCTAGGAGAGCCAGGCTTCGGGTTCCTTCGGCGGATGCGTTTGGCAAGCCAGAAGAGCAGTCTTGCGGCTGGATCGGATGTCGCATCCGGTTCTGTGGCCGGATACTTCTCCTCTAGGGCGACGACGATTTCCTGCGACAGGCTGCGCCGGTTCAGAGTGGCATGTGTTTCCAGACGCTTCTTCAGCGCGGCAGGAAGCAAGAGTTTGAATTGGACCAAGGCTTCATCTTTCATGATTCCATGATGGACAATATTTGTCCTCAATGATATGGACATTTAATGTCCTTTTGTTGAGGTGTAAATATGAAGACAACCCAATTCAAACTGAACCTACCAGCGGACGTGAAAGCCTGGCTTGAAGAAGAAGCTGTGCGGAACTTGCGCTCACAGGGCGCGCAGGTGGTGTCTTGTTTGCGGGCAGCCATGTCGCGGCAAGAAGCCGTGGGTGAGAGGGCTGAGAAATGAGCCCAAGCCATATTCAGTTGATTCCAACCCCAGAGCTCGCGCTTCTCTTCGGTTACAATGAACCGAGCGCGTCCTTCTACGACTTTTGCCGCAGGACTGGCATCGCTCCGGTGCCGGGGCGGCGCGGGTGGTATGACCCGAAGCTCATTCGCGCGCGATTGGATGCTGTTCAGGGCATCAGCGCGGCAGAACGCGAGGCCACTTCGCAACCGAGCCTTGTCGCACAGCGGAGAGCGCGCCGTGCCCAGAAGTAATCTTCCCAAGGGTGTCCACCGTGTCCGGCGCAAGGTTGTGTCGGGGGTTCGCTACCATTTCTATGCCTGGCGGGGCGGCCCCAAATTTTGGGAAGGGACGGCCCCGAACCCGAAAGAACCCGAGTTTTTCCATGCGTTTTCCCAGTGCGGTACGCCGGTGGGCCCGGCTGAATATCTGACGACTCACTTGGTCGACGATTTTCTGTCCAGTGCGTCACTGCCCAAGGCTGAGCGTTCGAAGGCCGATATCCGAAAATGGCTGGAGCTGTTTCGCGAGGAGTTCGGTGCAGATCCCGTCGCGATGTTCGAAGAGCGCGCCTCGCGGGGGGAGGTCAATAATTGGCGCAAGAAATGGCTTCATTCGCCCAAGCAACACGACATGGCGGGCACCCACGCGACACGCATTCTGAATTGGGCGGTGGAAGAGGGGAAGCTGAAAGAGCATCACTGCCACAAGCTTAAGAAGCTCTACCAATCGAATCGCACAGAGATCATCTGGACGAGCGGCGATATCGCCCAGTTCAACAAACATGCACCCACGTGGGTCCAAAGGATCCTGACCGCCGGATGCGAAACCGGTTTGCGAGCGGCCGATCTGGTTCAGGTCAAGATGGACCAATTCGAAGACACGCCGCACGGCAAGCGCCTTCGTTTCAGGACCAGTAAGCGTGGTCAGATCGCATATATCCCTGCCACATCAGCCCTTGAGAAACTGATCGCAGAGACGGCTGAAGGCCAAGAGGTGCTGCTGGTATCAGAGCTTGGCAGGCCTTTGACGGCCCGTTGGGCATCAAACCAGATTACCAAGTGGCGTCGCGAAGCTCAGATCCCGCCGTGGATCGACGGCAGGGAGAAGACTCTGTCTGACACGCGCGGGACGGCGGCGACAAGATTGCTGAATGCCGATCTATCGTTGCGCCAGATCGCGGTGCTGATGGGCTGGTCGGTTCGCTACGCGGCGCAGGTAATCGAGCATTATGCGCAGGTTAGTCCGGACGAAAGCGATGCAGTTTTGCGCAAGCTCAATCGAGCAAAATCACTGTCTCAAGACACAAAAATGTAAACGCCCCTGTAAACGCGGGGCCTCAAACACGGCAAGGAGTGATGTAAGTGATTGTTTTTAAATGGAGGCGAGTACCGGAATCGAACCGGTGTACACGGATTTGCAATCCGCTGCGTCACCACTCCGCCAACTCGCCATCCGTGGTGTTGGGCTTCTCTATCGCCATTTCCGGGGACATGTCCAGCCCGGAACCGCTGTGTCGATGCAAAACTGTTGTTGAATTCAGTTTTGTCTATCTGCGACGCTTTATCCATATCGTTGCGTGCGGGATTGCCGCGTCTGGCTATCTATGGCAAGAGAAGCCTAACGTCTTAGAAATGATAGGCCAGACATGACTGATTTTGCCATGCGCCGCACAATGATGGTGGACACGCAGGTTCGCCCGTCGGATGTGACCAAGTTCCCAATTATTGACGCAATGCTTTCTGTTCCCCGCGAAGACTATGTGCCGGACGCCAAACGTGAAGCGGCCTATATCGGCGAGAATATCGCATTGGACGGCGGTCGTGTTGTTTTAGAGCCGCGCACTCTGGCGAAGATGTTGGATGCCGTGGATATTCAGCGCGATGAGTTGGTGCTCGATCTGGGATGCGGTCTTGGATACAGTTCGGCCGTTTTGGCCCGTTTGGCCGACTTTGTTGTCGCCGTCGAAGAGGACGAGACGATGGCGACAGATGCTCAGGCGAACCTGTCCGAGCACGGTGCCGACAACGTCGCTGTTATCGCAGGCCCGTTGGCCGAGGGAAATGAAAAGAACGGTCCCTATGATGTGATTCTGATCCAAGGTGCAGTTGAGTTTGTACCTTCGGTGATCACGGATCAATTGAAGGACGGTGGCCGGATTTGCTGTATCTTCGCGGAAGGGATGCTTGGCACGGTCAAGGTGGGCTACAAAATCGACGGGAATGTGGTGTGGCGCCACAGCTTCAGCGCCGGCGCACCGGTGATCGACGGGTTTCAGAAAGCTCGAGATTTTGTACTTTGATAAGACACAGGATGGTGTCGCCTTAGGCACGTCAATCCTGAGATGAATGAGGTTGCATGATGGCCGGTCGAATTGGAATGAAATGTGCAGGCTTTCTGGTGGCGGTCGGAGTATCGGTCGCACAGGCACCGCTGGCTACGGCGGAAACTCTGTCGGATGCAATGGTAGCTGCCTATAAGCACAGTGGCTTATTAGATCAAAACCAGGCTCTGCTACGCGCGGCTGACGAAGATGTTGCGATCGCACAGGCCGCGCTGCGTCCAACCTTGAATTATGCCATTTCACATGGCTGGACAAACCCAAACACCAGCATTTCGGGCAACTCAGGATGGGCCACCACAGCATCATTGACAGCCGAATTCCTGATTTACAATTTCGGGCGGGGCAAGGCAGCAGTAGCGGCACAGAAAGAAATTGTATTGGCCACCCGCGACGGTCTGACCAGTGTCGAACAACAAATCCTGTTGCGCGCCGTCAAAGCATATGTGGATGTCAGATCGGCTGTTGAAAACGCGCAACTTCAAGGCAACTCGGTCCGGGTGCTGACGCAGGAATTGCGCGCGGCGAATGATCGTTTCGAAGTGGGAGAAGTGACGCAAACAGATGTTGCCTTGGCGCAGGCTCGTCTGGCCGCTGCCCGGGCGAACGAGGCCTCAGCGCGCGGCAATCTTGCCATCGCTCGTGAAGAATTTCGCGCGGCAACCGGGGATTTGCCAGGGTCGTTGTCCGTGCCGCCGGCCTTGCCGATGACGGCAAAAACACTAGATGCGGCCAAGGCGATTGCGCGACAAGGCCATCCCGACATCCTTGCAGCGCAGCACAACGTTGCGGCTGCTGATCTTGCCATCGAGATTTCGATGGCGGGCATGAAGCCGTCGTTGGTTGGAAGTGCCGAAACCAAGTGGCAGGATGTCGGCGGGGCTGAGTTTGTATCAAACAGCGTCGGGGTTGCGCTTCGGGGAACCGTGTATTCGGGCGGGAAGCTATCGGCTGAGTATCGCAAAACAGTTGCCAACGCAGAAGCCGCGCGAGCTGGGCTGCACCAAGCGCGTTTGGCCGTTGATCAGGGTGTTGCAAATGCCTGGGCACAGCTTGCCATTGCTGCGGCTTCGCTGGAGGCGACCGAACGTCAGATTCGTGCCAGCCGCGTTGCCCTGCGCGGCGCACGTGAAGAGGCACAGCTGGGGTCGCGCACAACGCTTGACGTGTTGAATGCCGAGCAAGAGCTTCTGAACGCGGAAGCCAGCCGTATCACCGCTCAATCCAACCAATACCTAGCGGCATATTCGCTGTTGTCCTCGATGGGGTTGTTGACGGCAGAGCACCTGAAGCTAGGCGTAGTGATTTATGATCCCGAGGCCTATTTCAACACGGTCAAGTCCGCGCCGATCCATCGCGTCAGCCCGCAGGGCAAGCGTTTGGACAGCTTGTTGGAAGCACTTGGCAAAAATTGAAACAGTTCGTTCAGTTGTGCGAACGCTCTGCATTGGGTAGTGTTCTGGTAATGAAGGCCGGGTCGACCGGTCCAAGGAACAATTTTGCAGGTGTTTTTGCATGTCTGACCCGGTTTCAAACGCCGAGATAGAGGACGTCCTGTCCTCGATTCGTCGGCTGATCTCTGAAAGTAAGGCGACCGATGGGCGCGCTGATCAAGGTAAAGCGGAAAAGCTGGTCCTGACTCCGGCGTTTCGCGTTCATGATGAGGGAAGTGCCAAATCCGCAAGCCCGAAACCTGATCGCAACCCGGTGCAGGAACAACCAGCTTCCTTGGATGCTATTCAACAGAACAAGTCCACGGGCGGCGCAAAAGCCAACGAAGAAGAACAACCCGTTCCGGTTTTCTCGCATCGCGGCTACACCTCAACGCCGGATGAAGAAGCCGAAGAGTTTCACGATCTTTCTGAGTCTTCGAATGACGCAGCACCGTCGACCGGTTCTGTGTCGGAAATCGAGGAAGTTGTTTCTCAACGGGACGACATGTGGGAAGCTGACGGTGGGGATGAGACCAACCAGACCGATGTCTTGATGTTTCACGCGGCGCGACTGAAAACCGAAGATGAATACACTATTGTTGGCGAAACTGGTCAGGATGACTGGTCGGACAAGTCAACTGGTGACGTCACCGACGAAGCACCGTTTATTGCCGTTGCTGATCCGGAAGATGTAGCGCCGGCACCGCCTGCTCGTATCGTCCAGAACCACCCCGAGCGGATGACCTCAGTTCCGACCGGGCGCGAGGTCGAGATTGTCGGCGACGACACGGACATCATAGATGAAGAAGTGGTTCAGGCTATGGTTGCCCGTCTGGTGCGCGAAGAACTGCAAGGCGAGGTCGGAGAAAAGATTACTCAATCCATACGCCGCTTTGTTCGTCGCGAGATTGAGCGCGCATTGACCCTAAAAGGATTGGAATAGACGCAGCGCGTCACTCGGCCAGCGTCAGAAGATGATCTAGGTCTAGATGAGTTTCGACATGTTGGGCCAAGGTGTCCAGCGTGGCATCAACGCGGGCTTCAAAGCCGGTCGAGGCTGCCTTGGCCCCCAAGCTCTCCAGATATGACTTTCTAAACCCGTCGGCTGAGAACAAGCCGTGTAGATAACATCCCAAGATCCGGCCATCGGCACTGGCAGCGCCTTCGGGCTTTTCATCCACTGATATCCAGCCACGCGTCGTATCCGGACCGGTGCTGCGACCCAAATGGATCTCATAACCCGTAACAGGCTCGCCCGAGACGATATGACGTGCCTTCGTCAAAGTAAGGGTCTTCTTTGGTTCCAGATAGGTGGTAATATCAAGATGTCCCAATCCCACGACTTGTCCGGGAGGTCCTTCGATCCCGTCTTGGTCGATAATCTTTTGCCCCAGCATTTGATAGCCGCCACAAATTCCCAATACATGGCCGCCACGTCGGATATGGCCAGCAAGGTCAATATCCCATCCTTGGTCACGGAAATCAGCTAGATCGGCAATGGTGGATTTCGAACCGGGGATCAACACTAAATCGGCGTCACCGGGCAGGGCGCGGCCAGGTTCGATGATATCGACTGTCACCTCGGGTTCGTTGACCAACGGGTCCAGATCATCGAAATTGGCAATTCGGTTCAACCGCGGTACTGCGATCTTGAACGTGCCACCAGGCCGGATCGCGATGTCCATCACATCCTCGGCAGGCAGACGCCAGGCGTCGGCAAACCAAGGCAGGGTGCCCAAATCAGACCAACCTGTGCGATCCGCAATTTCGGCGGCACCGTCGGCAAACAGGGTCGGGTCGCCTCGAAATTTATTCACAAGGAAAGCTTTGATCCGGTTTCGATCTTGCACTGGCAGCACCGCATAGGTGCCCACCAGTTGCGCAATCACACCGCCACGGTCGATGTCACCAACCAGTACGACGGGCAGGTTCGCGGCTTCGGCAAAACCCATGTTGGCAATGTCACCTGCGCGCAGATTGATCTCGGCGGGGCTACCGGCGCCTTCGACGATGATCAGATCGCGACCGGCTCCAAGCCTGCGAAAGCTGTCCAGCACGCGCGGCATCAAATCGGCTTTCGCTTTGCCATAGTCGCGGGCCTTCATCGTGGCATAACGTTGCCCTTGCACAATGACCTGTGCGCCCGTGTCGGTTTCTGGCTTCAGCAACACCGGGTTCATATCTACCATCGGCTCCAACCCGCAGGCACGCGCCTGAAGGGCCTGTGCCCGCCCGATCTCGCCCCCGTCGATGGTTACAGCGGCATTATTCGACATGTTTTGCGGCTTGAAAGGGGCCACGTTCATGCCGCGCGCCGCAAAAGCCCGCGCAATCCCGGCCACTAGCAAGGACTTCCCGACGTTCGAGCCTGCGCCCTGTATCATGATCGCTTTGGTCATACCGGTTGCATAGGGGCTTTTCGCAAATCTGCCCAGCCCCGAACCGACGGATGATCCACCATGAACGAAAAACGCGCCCCACGGGGCGCGACTTCGCTCAATCCAAATGGGATTGTTTTCTTATGCGGCTTCGGCCTGTGCGGCGTTACGACGCTCACTTTCTTCGCGGCTAAGCGCCACCGAGGTGCGAATGCCCTTGGAAACGAATTCCATCAAACCCTTCACAACGCGCTCGTTGGGGTCGATTCCAGCACAGCTCAGCACTTCACGCCCGTCGCGCGAACGTGCCCAGCGGGCAATCTGATCTGGGCCATTGCCGTATTTTTTATCATCGGCAATTGCGTCGTCCAACGCAGCCAACACCACTGCGGCAAACAGTTTGCGCGCGCGGTTGCCTTGTTCGTTGTTGAAAGCGGTACCGTCTACGGAGTCCAGCATGGTCGTCCTTTATTATTCTTGCTCTTGCGCTCGTCGGAGTAGCGGACAATATGGCGTATTCTGCGCGATTCGGTATCCCCGCAGGCACATGTCTGCTATGCGTTGATTGCATACCTAAGGCCCCAGACATGCGAAATACGTCGCCTTGCCAGAGCCAGACCGTCAAGATATAGGTGCAGACCAACAGAGTTCAACCTTTTGCGAAGGTTTATGGCATGCCCAAAATTAATGGTAACGAAATCCGCCCCGGCAACGTGTTGGAGCATAATGGTGGTCTGTGGGCCGCGGTGAAGGTCGATCACGTTAAGCCCGGCAAAGGCGGCGCGTTCGCTCAGGTCGAGATGAAGAACCTGCGCAACGGATCAAAGCTGAACGAACGCTTCCGGTCTGCAGACAAGGTCGAACGCGTGCGGCTTGAACAGAAGGACCAACAGTTTCTGTATGAAGACGACGGTATGTTGATCTTCATGGACACGGAAACCTATGAACAAATCCAGCTACCTGCCGACCTTTTGGGCGAACGTCGCCCATTCTTGCAAGATGGCATGACCATTGTGGTGGAATTCTATGAAAGCGAGGCGCTGAACGCGACCCTGCCGCAAAAAGTCACCTGCACCATCGAAGAGACAGAGCCGGTCGTGAAAGGCCAGACAGCTGCAAACAGCTTCAAGCCGGCGCTTCTGGACAATGGCGTGCGCATTTCCGTGCCGCCTTTCGTGGGGCAAGGCGAAGCGATCGTGGTGAACACGGAAACCATGGAATATTCTGAGCGCGCTTGACGCGGGCCATAAAGCCGTTGGGGGCAGGGCGATCGCTCAGCCTTTTTATTGAGAGGCCTGGCTTGACCACCATCCTGTTTAACAAACCCTTCAACGTGCTGTCGCAATTCACTGATAAAGGCTCTGAGGGAGCGCCGCGCCAGACTTTGTCCGATTATATTGATCTGCCGGGGATCTACCCTGCTGGTCGACTTGACCGCGACAGCGAAGGTTTGTTGGTCCTGACCGATGATGGCGAATTGCAAGCGAAAATCGCCAATCCCCGTCACAAACTGCCAAAAACCTATTGGGTTCAGGTCGAACGGATTCCCGATGATGCAGCCTTGCAGACTCTGCGGGACGGGGTGAATCTGAAAGATGGGGTGACCCGCCCGGCGCAGGCGCGTCGCATCGTCGAACCCAAAATGCTTTGGTTGCGTGACCCGCCGGTGCGGTTTCGAAAATCCGTACCGGATTGTTGGATTGAGTTGACCATTCGCGAAGGCAAAAACAGGCAGGTGCGCCGGATGACCGCTGCGGTTGGACATCCTACACTACGCCTGATCCGATACGCGGTCGGAGGATGGACCTTAGAGGGCTTGGGGTCGGGCAAATGGCGTCACGTCTGACACGTGGCCATCACATCAGCCAAGAAACAGAAGCGTCGCCGGCTTGCATGTCCGCGCCCGCGCGGTCAAATCGCAGATAGGCGATGGCCTGATCGCCGGATTGGGTGAACAGCATTCCAGCCGGTTTGCCTGCCGCGTTGATTTGCGTTCCAACCGGGGCCATACCGTCGATCTGGACGACTGCCAGACCTTTCTTCAGGTCTGTCTTGTGCTTCATGCGGGCCGTTACCTCTTGCCCGACATAGCAACCCTTGCGGAAATCCACGCCATTCAGGCGATCTAATCCGGCCTCTAACGGATAGGTGTCAGGGGTCAATTCGATCCCGGTTTCCGGAATGCAATAGGCGACCCGAATGGCGTCCCAATCAACGCCGTTCTGAGCGGTCTGTCCATCATAGGCGCGCCAGCCCATGGCATCATGCCGGGGGTCGGCAAATGCACCCGCCGGCGTCTCACCCAGCCCGCACGCGGGGGCGATGTCGATCGGCATGATCTGCACATCCGCCCGCAATTTGTACATCGTCAGCCGCTGAGCCAGCGATGCCGCCAGAGGTGTGGCGACGTCCAACAAAATCGCATCTTCGTCTGGTACAAGAAAAAAATCCGCCAGATATTTGCCCTGTGGCGTTAGTAACGCCGAATAAACCAACCCATCTGCCAGTTTCTTGACATCGTTGGTGATGAGACCCTGAAGAAAATCCTGTCGATCACTGCCAGCGATGCGCAGAACCGTGCGTGATGTGTCTGTTGTCATGCTGCTCTCCTGTCACCGCCTCAATATAGGGGTGCAATCGCAAAGCGAAAGGGTCAGTCGCGACCGCTTCCCAGCAATCCGTTGAACAACCGACGCACAGACCAGCGAGCAGGCTCGGACAGTTCGATCTGTGGCAGGCGCCGTTTGCGGCGTTTACTGCGTACGGGTGTCTGCGCCGGCGTGCCGGCGTCCTGAAACTGCAATTTGTAAAGCTGGGCGTAAATACCGCCTCGCTCCAACAACTCGTCATGTGTTCCTTGGTCGACCACTTGCCCCTGATCCATGACGACGATCTTGTCGGCCTCGCGCACGGTGGCCAATCGGTGGGCGATGACGAGCGTTGTGCGATTCTTCGACAGTTCATCCAACGCCTTCTGGACTAGTTTTTCTGATTTGGCATCCAATGCCGACGTAGCCTCGTCCAACAATAGAAACGGTGCGTTGCGCAGAACCGCTCGGGCAATGGCCACACGCTGGCGCTGTCCGCCGGACAGGTTTGACCCACGCGGCCCGGCCTGTGTGTCCAGCCCATGTTCCATCTGCGGTAGGAAATCCGAGACATGCGCGACGTCCAGCGCATGCTTTAGGGTCTTCTCATCGACATCGGTGCGCCCCATCAGGACATTGTCGCGCAGGGTTTCGTCGAACAACAGCGCCTCTTGGCTCACAACCGAGAACAGTCCGCGCAGATGGTCCAGCGGCAGGCGTGCAACATCCGTTCCGCCCACCATCACCTTGCCTGTCTTTGCATCCGACAACCGAGTCAGAAGGTTGAAGACAGTGCTTTTCCCTGCGCCGGATGCGCCGACCAAGGCTGTTGTCCTGCCAGCTTCCGCAGTAAAGCTCGCGCCCCGCAAAACGGGCGTGTCGCCATATGAAAAGCTGACATCCCTTAGTTCGATCCGAGCTTTGCGCGCCGGAGTTGGCAGCGCGACGGGTGTTGTAGGCGAAAGGATAGACGGGCGTTCGTCAAAGACATTACGGATACGAGCAAGGCTGGCCAAAGCCGCCTGCCAGGCCCCAGACACTTTTCCAAGGTTCCTGAGCGGGTCGAACACCAATGCCATGGCGGTGAAAAAGCTCATAAACTCACCGACCGTCTTGGCACCCGAGTTGATCTGCATCCCGCCGTAAACCAGCACGCCGAAGAAGCCGACGGCAGCGATGATATCGACCATCGCGACGATCCCGCCCTGGTTGGCCTGACTTTGCAGATGCATGCGCGCAAAGCTGTCAATTTCACGATCCACGCGTCCTTGCTCATGGCGTTCGGTGCCAGACAGTTTGATCGAGTTGATGCCGTGAAATATCTCGTCCAGCCGGGTCGAGATCTGGGCGGCCGACGACCGGCTGTCTGTGGTCGTACGGCGCACACGCTTTTGCAGGATGCCCATCGGAATGGTCAGAATCGGCGCGGCGGCGACCGCCACCACGACCCAGAGCCAGTCGATAGACAACGCAACACCCAAAAGCGCCAAAAGTGATACGACATCGCGGGCGACGGCGGCCAACACCACCTCCCAAATGGTCGCGATGGCTTGGGCGTCCCCACGCACGCGTTCGATCAGTGTGCCGGGGGAATTGTCGCGAAAGAAACTGCTGTCCAGTCGCAGCATATGCGCAACCATGTCTGATTGCAGCTTGGCGGCCACACGCTGCCCCACATGCACCATCAACACACGATGCCCGAAGGCGGCGATGGCGCGAGTGATGAATATCCCTGCCACAATCAAGGCTACCATCACGATCGACGAAGTGCTGCCCGACGAAAACGCAACGTCGAACATCGGCTTGATCATGTAGCTCAAGCCCCCCAGAGCCAGACCTTCCAACAGCATCAGGAATACAGCAGCGATAAGCGGCCAGCGATAGGCGCGCATATAGCTGCGCCACATCCAGCGGATCATGTCGGGGCGTTCGGTTTCGCTCATCCTTTGCTCCGCTTGGATTGGAATGAGGCGGTCACAGCCTCGGGGTCATAATGGTTCGCCAACCAGTCGCGCACCGGTATCGGATCAGTTTCACAATGGGCAGCATAGCTGTCCAAAAGATGATCCAGAATACCCGCCTTTGACCAGCGTTGATGTGCGTATTTCAATGACAGTTGCGCCCGGGCCGCGTCAATGTCAGCCCCTTTTTGGTCCAGAAGATACAGCGCAGCCGCGATCCCGGTTCGGTCGGCACCGGATTTGCAATGGATCAACATGGGTTTTTCGACCTCTTTCATCAGGTCAAGCAGGTCAAGATAGTCCTTTGGGCTGCCCAGAACGCGGGCAAACAGCTCGTGGTCATATAGGGTCATACCGAAATCTGCACAGGCTTCTTTTTCGAACAGGTAATAGGAAAACCTGTCAGGCCCCCGCAGATTGATTACGCTCTTGATGCCAATCTTTTGCAGGGCAGGAAAATGAACCGGATCGGGTTGATTGGATCGCCAAGCTTCGTCCGACAATTGATAGCGGTTGGGCAGGATGCGCCGCAAAAACGCATGATCCACGATATTGTTGTGACGCCGCGCTGCCCGGCGCCCTTCTGGCGTCGAGATGTCTGTACCGAACGAGCTTTTCCAGCTGCGCTCCCATTGTTTGATCCGGGCATAGACCTTGGAAAACATGGTGTCTCCAGTTCGCAGGCCCGGCGAAAGTGCGGGCAATGTCACGGCGGTGTATCCTGTCGGGCTGATCCAGACAAGCACAGCGGGCAGGCGGGTTGTTGACGCGCTTGTAACGGCGCAGTACCGATTGAAGAATTCGCAATATAACGAGCGCGGTATGACACTTTCTTTCGGACGTCCCTTTCTAGCCATTCCGGGTCCGTCGGTGATGCCTGATCGTGTGCTGCGCGCGATGCACCGACCCGGCCCGAACATCTATGAAGGTGAACTGGTCGAGATGATGCCAGCATTGATTGACGATCTCAGGGCTATCGCGCGCACCCGGCATAATGTGGCAATTTACATTGCTAATGGTCACGGGGCGTGGGAGGCCGCTTTGTCAAACGTGCTTGCCCCTGGCGACAAGGTGCTGTCGCTGTGCACTGGGCGGTTTGGACACGGCTGGACCGAGATGGCCGAGCCGCTTGGGGTGCAGGTCCAGATCGATGATTTCGGGATGCGCGCACCCGTGGACCCGGACCGGGTCGAGACTGCGTTGCAGGCCGATACATACCACCGCATCCGTGCTGTCTTGCTGACCCACGTGGATACTTCGACGTCGATTAAAAACGATGTGGCCGCAGTCCGCGCTGCTATGGATGCTGCGGGCCATCCTGCGCTGCTTATGGTCGATTGCATCGCATCCATGGGCTGTGACCGGTTTGAAATGGACGCCTGGGGCGTCGATGTTGCAATCACAGCCTCGCAAAAAGGGTTGATGGTGCCGCCGGGTATGGCGTTTGTGTTTTTCAGTGGCAGGGCAGCCCAAGTTCGCAAGGGGATGGCCCGCGTCACCCGCTATTGGGACTGGACCGACCGGGCCAGCCCCGACCTGTTTTACCAGTATTTCGGCGGCACTGCTCCCACGCATCACTTATACGGGTTGCGAGAGGCGCTGGATATGATCACCGAGGAAGGTGGAATTGAGGCCGTTTGGACACGCCATTCCCATCTAGCTCGCGCGATCTGGGCGGCGTTTGATTGCTGGTCGACCTCTGGCCCGTTAGAAATGAACGTCGCGGATCCTGCCCACCGTTCTTGCGCGGTTACTTCCCTTCGGATCGGAGCTCCACATGGCACGGCGCTGCGGCGCTGGACTGAGGAAAAGCTTGGCGTGACATTGGGGATTGGACTGGGCATGCAATCAGAAGACGACCCGAATGCCGATGGATTTTTCCGTCTGGGTCATATGGGCCATCTGAATGCACCGATGGTCATGGGGGCGCTGTCCTCTATCCAGTCGGGATTGATCGCACTGCACATCCCACATGGCACGGGCGCGCTTGAGGCTGCTGTGCAGGTGATCTCAGACACTTAACCGCGCGCCTTCGAAAGCGCGAAGGGCAAAGCCGCCGCGAAATCGTCCAACTCATCGGGTCGTCCTGCAGACACGCGAATGCACCGGTTTTGTGGACTGGCAAAAGGCATACGAACGAAGACATCCTGGGCAATCAGTGTCTCCAATACGGCGCGGGCCACCGCACTATCTCCCCCGCAGTCGACAGAAACGAAGTTGGTGGCCGAAGGCAGGGTGGTCAGACCGTTTTTCTGTGCGATATCGGCAATACGGCTTCGTGCGTCCGCCACATCAGCAAGTGTACGGTCAAGATAATCCTGATCCTCAAGCGCCACCAAAGCGCCCGCCTGACTGATCCGACACATCCCAAAGTGATTGCGAATTTTATGAAAGGCGGTGATCAGATCCCGTGTGCCAATGGCATAACCGACCCGAGCCCCAGCCATTCCATAGGCTTTTGAGAATGTACGCATACGGATCACACGCGGATCGTCGGCGACAATATCCGGGGCAGTCCCATTTGGTGCAAATTCGATATACGCTTCGTCAAGGACAAGAAGGCACCCTTCTGGCACGGCATCAATCATGCGCTGCACAGTGGCCGCATCGTGCCAGGTGCCCATCGGATTATCGGGGTTGGCGATATAGACCAGTTTGGCTCCGACCTCGCCGGCCTTGGCGATCAACGCGTCGGGGTCCTCGTGGTCATCCGTGTAAGGCACCGTCACAATCCGCCCACCATAACCGGTAACGTGATAGTTGAACGTGGGATATGCTCCCTGCGAAGTTACAACGACATCGCGCGGACCGATGACCAGACGCGCAAGATAGCCCAATAATCCGTCAATCCCTTCACCAACCATGATGTTATCGGCATCTATCCTATGATGAGCGGCCAGCGCTGTGCGCAAATCAAAGTTCTCGGGGTCGCCATACATCCACACATCCTGCGCAGCTTGCGCCATTGCGTCGATCGCTTGGGGGGATGGCCCAAAGGTGTTTTCATTTGCCCCAAGTCGGGCTGCAAATTTGCGACCACGCGCACGTTCTTGTGTTTCGGGCCCAACGAAAGGAACGGTCGCGGGAAGGCTGTCGGCAAGCGGGGTCAGGCGGGCATATGTCTTCGTCATACGAGTGTTAGAGCAGGGCAGGCCACAGGCGACAAGGTTGAAAATCGAGCGGCAACACCCAAATAAGACGAGTTCTTAACGAGTGGAGGGCGCGCTATGCCCAAAATGAACCGCCGACTTTTTCTGGCCAGTGCGGCCGCGGCTGGGGCGACCCGTGGGTTGCCACAGATCGCCAGCAAGGCCGTTAGTGCTCCGCCGATGCGCCGCGTTCTGACGCTTGTCTATGACAAGTCGCTTGGGATGATGCGCGCGGTGGAGCGGCTGGTGCCGTAAGGCACAAACAAAACAGGCCGGATTGCTTGCCCGGCCTGATGTTCAGTTTGCTGCCATTGGGCCTAACCGATTTCCTGAAGACGGGAGAGCGCGGTCAGCAGCGTCGCTTCTTCTTCTTCTCGGGCGGCCAGATTGGCGCGGGCCTCGGCCACAACCTCTGCCGGAGCGCTTGCTGCGAATTTCGGGTTGTTCAACCGTCCACGCAATCCGCCCAATTCCTTGCCAAGCTTACCGAGTGACTTTTCAAGGCGCGCAATTTCTTCACCGACGTCGATAATGTCGGCCAAAGGCAGGGCGAAGATGCCGCCCGCCACCGCGATGGTGATACAACCCTTGGGCAGTTCGCTCATCTCGGTCATGCTGTCGATCCGCGCCATGCGTTTGATCATCACCTCGTTGCCCGCCCATGCAGTGCGGCCTGCGTCATCCAGCTCTTGCAGGATCAACGGCACTTTCAGCCCTGCGGGCACATGCATCTGCGCTCGGGCCGAGCGGATGTTTTCGATCAGCGAGATCACCCAGTTCATCTCGCGCGCGGCGTCGTCATCGGCCAGTTCTTCACCATAGGTCGGCCAGTCAGCATGGATCAGCATCGTGTCGCGGGCAGCAATCTGCCCCCACAGCTCTTCGGTGATGAAGGGCATGATCGGGTGCAACATGATCAGGCATTGGTCGATCACCCACGCCATGGTGGCACGGGTCTCGGCCAGCACAGCCTCGTCTTCCGAATTCAACAGAGGCTTCGAGAACTCCACATACCAGTCGCAGACCTTGCCCCAGACATAGGCATAAAGCCCGTTGGCGGCGTCGTTGAAACGATAGGCCGCCAGCGCTTCGTCAACTTCAACCCGGACCCGCGCAGTTTCCGAGATGATCCAGCGGTTCACCGTCTGGGTCGGGCTTTTCGGGTCGAACCCGGCGACCGGTTTGCAGTCGTTCATTTCGGCAAAGCGGGCGGCATTCCACAGCTTGGTGCCGAAATTGCGATAGCCCGCGATGCGTTCGCGCGACAGCTTCAACACGCCGCCGATGGATGCCATGGAGGTGTTGGTGAACCGCAGCGCATCCGCACCGTATTCGTCGATGATTTCCAGCGGGTCGATCACGTTGCCGGTGGTCTTGGACATCTTCTTGCCCTTCTCGTCCCGGACAAGACCGTGCAGATAGACCGTGTGGAACGGGTTCTTGCCCGTCACCGCCTGGCTCATCATCATCATCCGGGCGACCCAGAAGAACAGGATGTCCTGACCAGTGATCAGCACATCACCGGGGAAGAAGCGATTGAGTTCGTCGGTGTCCTGCGGCCAGCCCAGCGTCCCGAAGGGCCAGAGGCCCGACGAAAACCATGTGTCGAGCACGTCGGGGTCGCGCCAGACCGGATAGACCAGCTTGGTCGGGTCCTGCGTGCTCTCATATACGGCAAGGCAAACTGCCAGCGCGTGAATGGCAGTCGCCCGATCTGCCACCTCAACCACTCGGGCGTGGCTGAGCGGGGTGGGCAGGGTAACAAGCACCTCGTTAAACTTAGGTGCAACCGCATCGAAATCATGCGCGCAATGGCTGTGTTCGTGCCCGGGCAACATGTCTTGTTGCAATAGCAGACGCCCCATCTCGACCAGATCAAGTGCACTGTCGCCCTCATCGTCTTTGAAACCTTCTCCAGAGAGATCAAGCCCATACCAAACTGGCACTTGATGCCCCCACCACAATTGACGCGAGATGCACCAAGGTTCGATATTCTCAAGCCAGTGGAAAAAGACCTTCTCGCCACTTTCGGGCATGATCTTCACGTCGCCATTGCGCACCGCGTCCAACGCAGGGCCGGCGATCTTCTCGGCGTCCACAAACCACTGGTCGGTCAGCATCGGTTCGATCACGACCTTGGAACGATCCCCGAAGGGCTGCATGATCGGTTTGCTCTCGACGTAAGGAACCGTGCCTGTGATTTCCTCACCATCGACCTCAACGGTTTGGGTGATCATCACAGCCAGACCTTCGGATGTGATCTGGTCTACCACCCGTTTGCGGGCTTCGAACCGGTCCAGCCCGCGCAAATCATCAGGCACAAGGTTCATCGCGGCGATCTTTGCCTCGTCGAAACCCTCTTCGCCATTGGCGATGCGCTGGGCGGTCGCGGCCTCCTCAGCATAGGGCAGCCCGTCGGCCCGCATGTGCCCGCGCGTGTCCATCAGCGAATACATCGGGATATTGCCGCGCTTGGCGACCTGATAGTCGTTGAAGTCATGCGCACCGGTGATCTTCACCGCACCTGAGCCAAAATTCATATCCGGGTAATCGTCGGTGATAATCGGGATCAGGCGGCGATGTTCTTTCGGACCCACGGGGATTTCGCACAGCTTGCCAACGATGGGTGCATAGCGTTCGTCATCGGGGTGTACGGCAACTGCGCCGTCACCCAGCATGGTTTCAGGCCGGGTCGTGGCGATCGAGATAAAGTCGCGCTCCTCTTCCAGCGTGATGTTCCCGTCCTCGTCTTTCTCGACATAGGTATAGGTCGCGCCACCTGCCAGCGGGTATTTGAAGTGCCACATATGGCCCGGGGTCTCGATGTTTTCGACCTCAAGGTCGGAAATCGCGGTCTCGAAATGCGGGTCCCAATTGACCAGACGCTTGCCGCGATAGATCAGGCCCTTGTCATACATATCCACAAAGACCTTCAGAACGGCATCGTGGAAATCGGCGGAATTCTCGTGACCTGTGCGCGGGTCGCCCGGTGCGCCAGCCATGGTGAACGCGTTGCGCGACCAGTCGCAGGTCGATCCCAGGCGCTTCAACTGGTTGATGATGGTCGAGCCGGAATTGCCCTTCCATTCCCAGACCTTCTCAAGAAACGCCTCGCGGCCCAATTCACGGCGACCGGGCTGTTGGGTTTCGGCCAGCATCTTTTCGACCTGAAGCTGGGTGGCGATGCCCGCGTGGTCCTGACCGGGTTGCCACAGCGTGTCAAAGCCACGCATCCGGTGCCAGCGGATCAGAATGTCCTGCAAGGTGTTGTTGAACGCATGGCCCACATGCAGCGCGCCCGTGACGTTGGGCGGCGGAATCATGATCGCGAAGCTGTCCGCGCCCGGTTTGGCGTTTGCACCAGCTTTGAAAGCGCCCGCGTCTTCCCAGGTTTGATAGATGCGTGCCTCGGCGGATGCAGCGTCGAAGGTCTTGTCCATGGCCATGGTGTTCGTCCCAAGTCGAATGAGTTCAAGACCGTTTACCCAAGACGAACGGAAAGGGGAAGCCCGGTCCCAAATGACAACGCCCGAGCGTCGGCCCGGGCGCATCCTTGTTCATTTTGGATGGTTTCAGAAATTCATCTGATATCCGACCGTCGCCATCACGGATGGTTTGTCAGCATAGGCAGTCTGGTTGATGCCCAGTCCCACGTCGTAGCTGCGACCGTTGCCAAGACTGTGAGTGTAATGAGCTTCTGCGAACAACCGTT
Source organism: Aliiroseovarius sp. F47248L (assembly GCF_023016085.1). NCBI lineage: Bacteria > Pseudomonadati > Pseudomonadota > Alphaproteobacteria > Rhodobacterales > Paracoccaceae > Aliiroseovarius > Aliiroseovarius sp. F47248L. The sequence goes on from NZ_JALKBF010000001.1 coordinate 592,286, forward strand.
TTTCGTTCTCTAACGCAGGACCTGCAATTGCGAACGTTGTCATGCCGGGGATGGCGCTGGTGCCAGACACGGTGTTGGCGGTACGGGAGAGATCCCAATCTACACCAGCATTCAAGCGCACGACGCCAGCCTCAGAAACAGGGATGCGTACATCCGCACCCAAAGTGGCGATCGTGGCGCTGACCTCGTAATCGTCATATGTCACTGGGAATGCAACCGCACCTGTTTCGGTATAACCATCGCGCTGAACCGACGACCGTGTCACGCGTAAGAAGGGTGTCACCAGCGCTGCACCACGTTGCAGACCATAACCAAGTTCGATCGACGTGGCGTGTGCACTCATATCCGTGGTGCCAGTTCCACGCTCAGTGTTTGCAAGAGCAGTCGAGCGCGTAATTTCCACATCAGCCGCAGTCCGCGCCGTGGCCAGTTTCCAGTTCAGACCTTGTGTTCTGGGATGCCCGCCTTGCAGATAAACGCCAAAGCTGCGGAAGGTCCCGTCAATGCCGAAACCGGTCAGGGTGTCGTCATCATTGCCAAGCCCGACAAAGCCGCCAAGTGACAGGTTGTCGTTCAACGCGGTGGCAGCCACCAGACCTAGAATGGCTGTGTCATTACCATCGCGATTATTGGCAGCGCCCGCCGCAATTTTCATTGAATAGGGACGCCCCAAGCCCGCTTTGCTTCTACCACCTTGACCGCCGTCGACCGGTAGCTCAAGCGATTGGCTCAACGTAAACTGAACCAGATTGTCCAGATAAAGTGCGCCCGCGGCTTGCTCGGCCGCGTTATTTGCGACTTGGGTCAAAGTGTTTACGTGATCCAGCATGGTGCCACCGGGTTGAGCGGCATCACGCCAGATGAAACCCCGTGAATCTCCTGCATCATTGGAGGCGACCCCAACGACGACAGACCCGTCGGCACTGATACCATTGGCAAAAGATGTGCCGCTGTTGGCAGACGTCAGATCACCCAGATCCAGCGCCACGCCGTTTTCATCCCAACGCAGGGCGCGATAGCCCGGTGTGGTCGAATAGCGTGCTGCACCTGCCACATAAGATCCGTCGCGGCTTGCCGCGTTTGCCAGCGAAAAGACAACATTCGCTTCATCCGTGGAGGCCAGTCGAACCATGCCCGTGCCTGCGCTCCACCGGAAAGCCCGCTGGCCGGTCACTGAAGGTGCCACCGATTGACCAACAACAACCAGCCCGTCGCCGCTGACGCCGTTGGCGCGGCTTTGCCCGGTTGCGCCGCCGATGGTGCCCAGATCGGTTGTGGCCCCGCCAACCACCGCACGAAACGCATGTACAGTAGTTGCGGTTTCACCCCGCCCGACAACGATGCTGCCATTGTCGCTGATGTCATATCCAAACATGTCCCCACCAGCGACGAGGCTTGGCAGCGTCACAAAAGTGTTTGTCGCACGGGTCCAGACAAAGGCGCGGTCATAAGGGGCAGGAGAAGTCGGCCCGGCGGGCAAGGGTGTCGCCCCGCCATTATCATAGATGGTGCCGACAATCCGAGAACCATCGGCGCTGATGTCATTAGCTTCACCGTACACGCCCGCGCCAATCGGAATGGCGACGGCACCTGTTGCCTGAGTCCAGTAAAACATGGATGGATTGCCAGCCGAATACACATATCCAGTGATTACTGACCCATCCTGGCTGGCGCCCGTGGCGTAACTGAAATCGCCAATTGCGGGGGCAAGGTCGACAAGCGTACCGCCCAGATAGGCGAATGCACGCGGGTCACTTGCCGCATCTGATGCATTGCCGACAACCACAGACCCATCGGCTGAGATGTCCACAGCATCGGAGGCTGTGAAAAGAGCCCCATCATCAAAGGTGGGTATCTCTTCCATGGTGGGGGTGGATGTCTGGGCAATCGCTGGATGCGCCGTCAAAGCCAGCGCTGATACAACAGCAAATTGCCGCGCTTTGGTGCTGATTTTCAAAACTGAGCAATCAGATGCTCGATCCTCGGAATAGACTTTCATTTGCCCCTCGCAACTGAGAACACACGAATTTTTGAAGGAATAGACAGCCCCACCAACATTGGTAAACTTAGCCTGCGCCCGCCCTTGCCCTTCGGTGTTTTCCAAATGTTACCAAAATCGCCCTATCTGGGCGTAGATCATTTAATTTATCATCGATAAAACTGACTGTAGTCGTAAAAAAACAACTAGGCGATCATGCGCAGGATGACAATATGCTGCAACATGGCCCTTACTGCGCTCTCTGAATAGTAGAAAATTCCTGATTGCGTGACAACGTCCGATGCGTCGCACTTCGTAGAATGTTCGATTTGTGCAAGCGTGCTTGTACCTTCAGTGACGTTTGACAGGGCTGTTTGGGTGCCAAGATCGTGGGGCTTGCCTGATGGGGCATAGTGTTCAAGAAATACCCGCTGTGTTAGACCTTCGGGCGAGATGGCTTCAAAGGTTGTTAAGTTTAGGTTTTCAGATACCCGGCGCCGCAAAGACTGACATCTTTGTTCGCAATCTCTTTGTGCCCGGCTTCTGCACATCAATCAGCGCGGTGGGGATGGTTTGAATGGCTATGACGCACTCGTCCGAGAACAAGACAAATCAATGCGTCAGTTCTAGCCCAGTCGGTTGATCCGCGTCGAGAGGTGGATCAGACTTTCCGAGCTTTTCACCCCATCTATTTCACCAATTGCATCAAGCGTTTGGTCTAGTTCAGCTGTGGATTTTGCGGCCAGTTGCAAGATCATGTCGAACCGGCCTGACGCCGTATGTGCCGTTTCAACTGCAGTCAGTGTTTTCAGACGCGCCAGAACGGCGGGTGTCGAACGTGGTTCGATCGCGATCAGAACGGTTGCCCGTATGCGGTCGCCGCGGGCTGCATCCCCGAGCCTAAGCGCATACCCTGCAATGATGCCTTTTTCTTCCAATCGTTCGATCCGGGCTTGAACTGTCGAGCGGGCAAGCCCCAATCGCCGCGCAAGCGTAGCCACTGGCAGGCGTGCATTCCCTTCAAGCTGAGCAAGCAATTCGCGGTCTTTGTCATCCATATGGTCGGTATCCTCGATATTTCGGCGGAAAATACACGACATATTGTCCGAAATGCCACTGGAAATCGACGGCGTCTGTTCAGATTCTAAAGGAACGATGCGAACAGACCTTTTACAAAGCGAGCGAACATGAGCAGGCAACCCTCGATCTGGCTGACAGCCCTGTCACATTTGAAATCCGAAACGCCGAAACGGCCAGTACTGTTTTTTGCGCCTGCGACCTTGCAGACGACAGTGCAGCAATTTGTAGACGGGTTCGATGGTCTTGTTACCTACGCTGTGAAAGCCAATGATTCTCGTGTGGTGCTGGAAAATCTTGTGGCTTGTGGCATCAGCGCCTTCGACGTTGCTAGCCCCGCCGAGATGCACGCTTTGCGCGCTGTGTCGCCTGATGCTGTGATGCATTACAACAACCCCGTTCGGTCCCGCGATGAGATTGCCGAGGCGGTGGCGCTGGGTGTCCGGTCCTACTCAGTGGATGCCCCGCATGAATTTGAGAAGCTGCGCGCACAGGTCGATCCGAATGGAATTGAAGTTTCTGTACGTCTGCGCCTGCCGGTTGAGGGTGCGGCCTATCATTTCGGCGCGAAATTCGGGGCGGATGTCGAGCAAGCCGTGGCGCTGTTGCGCATGGTGAAAGAGGCGGGTTTCATTTCGTCGATGACTTTCCATCCCGGCACGCAGTGCGCAAGTCCATCGGCATGGTCGACCTATATCGCGACCTGCGCCGAAGTCGCGAAGAAAGCGGGTGTAAAACTAGCGCGTTTGAACGTCGGCGGCGGGTTTGCCGCCAACCGTGGTGTGGCCCCGGATCTGAATGCAATCTTCGCGGCAATTCATCGCGCGGTTGAAAATGCCTTTGGAACTGACGCACCCGCGCTGGTTTGCGAGCCGGGACGCGCGATGGTTGCCGAAGCCTTCACCCTTGCCACGCGGGTGAAATCCATCCGCGAGGATCATGCGGTTTTTCTGAACGATGGGGTTTATGGTGCTTTGTCCGAAGCGCCGTCCATCGGGGTGCCGGATCGCATCGCGACTGTTCGGGCCAATGGCAAACGGCATAAAGGTGCAATGATCAAGTGCACTGTGTTCGGGCCGACCTGCGATTCCATCGACCAGCTTCCGGATCCTCTGGCGTTGCCTGAAGATCTGGCCGAAGACGACTATGTGCTGTTCTCGGGGATGGGGGCTTATAGCCTTGCAACCGTGACCCGGTTCAACGGCTATGGGCAGATTGACATGGTGACGGTGCAGCGCGCCGGTGTGTAAACCAGCGCGCTGAAATAGCTACAATATCGGTGGTTAAGCGACATCTTGCAGTTTGACGCGAGGTGTGATCCCCAACGCATGCGCCACTTCGCGGGTCAGGGCAGGTTTGTTCAGTGTGTAGAAGTGCAGGTCTTCGACACCGCCGTCAATCAGGTCGGAACACAGTTCAGTGCACAAAGCTGTGGACAGCAGATCTTCGCGCCCGTCGCGGGTGGCTTTGGAAAACGCATCATCCAGCCAGCTCGGAATATGTGCACCGCAGCGTTCAGCAAATTTGCGCACGCCGCTCCAGTTTTCAATCGGTAGAATGCCGGGAATAATCGGCACGTCGATCCCGGCTTTTTCGCATTTGTCGCGGAACCGGAAGAAGGTGTCATCCTCGAAGAAGAACTGCGTGATCGCCGAGTTGGCACCCGCATCTACTTTGCGCTTTAGCCAGGCCACATTGGCATCCAGATCAGCGCTTTCAGGGTGAGGATCGGGATAGGCGCCAACGCGGATGTGAAAATCACCGGTCTCCGCAAGTGCCTCGATCAGGTCCAACGACGAGGCAAATCCGTCCTTGTTCGGCACAAAACGATCACTGCCCTTGGGTGGATCACCTCGTAGGGCGACGATCTCAGAAACGCCAGCTTTGGCATAGTCTTTTGCAATGGACAGTGTTTCGTCGCGCGTGGCATCGACACATGTCAGGTGTGCAGCGACATTCAGGTCATAATGCTTGTGGATGGTTTGCACGGCTTCATGCGTCAATTCACGGGTCGTCCCACCCGCTCCATAGGTGACCGACACAAAGCCGGGGTCCAATGGCGCCAATTCGCGCACAGTCTCCCAAAGCCGGAACGACGCATCCAGCGACTGAGGTGGGAAAAACTCGAACGAAATGTTGGGCGTTGTCATTGTGGCCTCGGATAACTTGGACATAACTGTTACCCTCTTGTGCCAAAAACTGGTTTGTGAGACAAATTCATAATTCTCACAATAAACATGAGTCTCGTGCATGTACTTGGAATTTCGTCATTTACGCACCATTCGGGCGATCCATCAGGCTGGCAGTTTGGCGCGGGCAGCGGACATTCTGCACATCACACAATCAGCGCTCAGCCACCAGATCAAAGGGTTGGAGGATCAGGTCGGGATGGAGCTGTTTCACCGCCGCACCAAGCCGATGAGGCTGAGCCCAGCGGGACTGAAACTGCTGCGCCTTGCTGAACACATTTTGCCCGAAGTGTCGCGGCTGGAAGAAGAGTTCAGGTCGTTGAGATCAGGCCGTTCTGGCCGATTACATATTGCCATTGAATGCCATGCCTGCTTTGATTGGTTGTTTCCTGTACTTGACAAGTTGCGCCACGCTTGGCCCGAGGTCGATCTGGACATTCGTCAACGGCTGGCTTTCGACGCGCTTGAAGCACTCAGGCGGGAAGAGGTCGACTTCGTGATCTCGTCAGATCCCATTGCGATGCCGGGTATCACCTTTGCACCGCTGTTTGACTATGAGCCGCGATTTGTGGCCGCCGCAGGGCACAGATTGGCACAGCATGATTTCATCGAAGCTGAGGATTTCGAGGAAGAGTTGCTGTTGACCTATCCGGTAGAGAGATCGAAAACTGATGTGTTCTCGGCGCTGCTGACCCCGGCTCGGATCGAGCCGCGTGCGGTTCGGCAGGTGGAGATGACCGAAGTCATCCTGATGTTGGTGGCTGCCGGAAGGGGCGTTGCGGTCATGCCAGACTGGGTGCTGCGCAACGTCGAAGATAATCCTGACTATGCCACGCGATCGCTGACGGAACAGGGGTTATCCAAACGCATGTATGCCGCCACTCGTGAAGAGGATGCTATCGTGCCATACGTTGCCCATATGATCCGATTGTGCCGGTCTGAACCGGTCAAGCTTCAGCGAGCATGAAGCGGGGAAACGGGCTTGGCAAACAAGGTCTCTCGGCGTATACGCGCCGTCTGAGATGATAGGAGCGCCCCGATGGAAGGCAGTGCAAATCTTAATGTGATGATCAAGGCCGCCCGTATGGCCGGGCGCAGCCTTGTGAAGGACTTCCGCGAGGTCGAGAACCTTCAGGTCTCGATGAAAGGTGCGGGTGATTTTGTGTCGAAGGCAGATATAGCCGCAGAAAAGATTATCCGCGATATCTTGATGGAGGCACGTCCCAACTATGGCTGGCTGGCAGAGGAAAGCGCCGCGACGGACGGGAAAGACCCCACACGCCGCTGGATTGTCGACCCTCTGGATGGCACCACCAACTTTCTGCACGGTCTGCCACATTGGGCGATCTCGATTGCGCTGGAGCATAAAGGTGAAGTCGTCGCAGGGGTGATCTATGACGCCGCGAAGGACGAGATGTTCACCGCGGAAAAAGGCGAAGGCGCATGGTTGAACCAAAGCCGCCTGCGTGTATCCGGTCGGTCGCGCCCAATTGAAAGCCTGTTTGCAACTGGGCTGCCTTTTGCTGGCCGCGCTGATCTGCCCGACACGCTGCAAGACCTTGCGCGTATTCTGCCAAGTTGCTCTGGTGTGCGCCGGTTTGGTGCCGCGGCACTGGACCTCGCCTATGTGGCCGCTGGTCGCTATGACGGGTTCTGGGAACGCCGCCTGAACGCCTGGGACATGGCCGCAGGGCTGGTCATCGTGCGCGAGGCTGGCGGCTTTGTAGCCCCGATCAACCCCGAGGGGTCAATCCTGCAAGATGGCGAAGTAATTGCCGCAAACGAGGCTATTTTCGATAAATTCTCGGGTCTTGTGCGGGGGAGCTAGTTCCCGCCTACAACTGTAAAATACCGCTTCAATGACATATTGCTGCCTGATTGTTCGGGAAGAAAAGCAATATGAAACAGTTAAAGAATATTGCCGCCCGTATCTCCGGGCAGATCACGGACGAAGATGGTGCTGTTACCGTCGACTGGGTCGTGTTGACAGCATCTCTTGTTATGTTGGGGATGGCCAGCATGTTTATTGTCGCCGGCAATATTCCCGGGCTGACCGACCAGATTAGCAGCGTTGTAGCTAATCAATCAGTTGGCAGTTAGAATCCTGTTGGTGCTTCCAAGGGGCGGGGGCAGATTTTCACGTATTGCGCCATTCTCGGCCGTTTATTTCCGACGACGAACTGTCGGGACTGTGCTTTTCGCGAACTTATAGCGTGCATCTGGATGATCAGGATGCCCGTCCGTTTGGGCCCAGAACATTTGCCCACCCAGACCTTTCCATACTGGCAACACAAACAGAAACCCGGCAATAAAGCCGCCGGCATGCGCCCAATAAGCAACGCCGCCGCCCATTTGAGACCAATTCAACGCCCCGTTGACCACCTGCAACCCGAACCAGAGCAACAGCATCAGCCAAGCCGGGAAGGGAAACACTCTGAATATCACGACAAAGATGAACAGGACATCGACACGCGCCCGTGGAAACAGCAGAAGATAGCCCCCCATCACCCCTGTGATCGCACCCGATGCCCCCACCATGGGCACAACGCTAGAAACGTCAGCCGCCACCTGCAACAAAGCCGCCCCAAGACCTGAGACAAGATAGAACACAGCAAACCTGACATGGCCAAGGATGTCTTCAAGGTTGTCGCCAAATATCCACAAAAACAACATGTTGCCCGCGAAATGCATAAAGCTGCCATGCAGGAACATCGAAGTCAGGATCGTTTCGTATCCATCCCCGCTCATCAAACGCAGAGGGATCAGGCCATATTTGACAAATACCCGCCCCGACGCCGCGTCGTTGCCATAGAGCGGCAGCATCATCAGAAAGACGATCAGGTTCGCGGCAATCAACCCATAGGTGACATAGGGCGTGCGTTCGGACGGATTGTGGTCGCGTATCGGAAACATGGGGGGAATTGACCCGATGGCGGCCACCGGGTCAAGCGGCGCCCCTACTCGGCGGCCAGATCAGGTGGCTGCGACAGCATCAGCAACTCGGCATTCCCGCCCGACGCGGTGGTGTCCACGCACAAGTGTCGTTCATGGGTCACCACCTCGTCCGTCACCGCGTCGGTGGTCAGTGGCAGGATCGCGCCAGAACGGGCTGCAAGCGCCTGGGCAAGCGCGCGGGCATGTTCCGCGTCTCCCCAGTAGACCGCGCCGCCGATACCCGCGACCGTCGACAGCGCGCGTGCCTCCATATCGGGGGCAAGAACGGCCACCCCGCCGTGGCGCTCCACTTCGGCTTTCTGGCGGTCTGCCACGGCGCTGCCAGGGCCAAGGCACAAGAACGGCGCGCGAGGATGGGTGGACAGTTGGTTCAACTCGCCCGTCGGGCCCGGCAGGCGGCTAGAGGCCAGTGTGGCTTCGCGCGTGGCAGCAATGATTGCCTGAGCCAGCGCCGGGCTTTCTTCGGCTTGCTCGACCGATGTCTCGCCCGTCATCGGGGCAGGGCCGGAGGCGCAGAACCGATACATATAGGCAGGACCACCTGCCTTGGGTCCGGTGCCGGACAGCCCCTCGCCCCCAAAGGGTTGTGAGCCGACAATGGCACCGATCTGATTGCGGTTCACATAAGCGTTGCCAGCGTGGATACGATCGACCACGTACTGAACGCGATCGTCGATCCGCGTGTGAAGACCAAAGGTCAGCCCATATCCCGTAGCATTGATTGCGTTGATCACCGCATCAAGATTTTCCGCCTTGAAGCGCGCAATGTGCAGAACAGGACCAAAGATCTCGCGCTCCATTTCGTGAATGCCGCTGACGCGGATCAGGGCGGGCGCGATAAAGTGACCACTGTCGGGCGCTGCCAACTCGTGCACCAGCCGCTTGTCCTTGCGGGCTGCATCGACATAAGCACGGATGCCCATATATGCCTCGTCATCAATGACCGGACCAAGGTCGGTGGATAGATGCCACGGGTCTGACGGGGTCAGCTCGTCCATCGCACCGATCAGCATCTCGGTCAGGTTGTCAGCAATATCGTCCTGCACATAAAGGCAACGCAGGGCTGAACAACGTTGCCCGGCGGACTGGAAGCTCGATGCCACGATGTCGCGCACCGCCTGTTCCGGCAGCGCGGTGCTGTCGACGATCATCGCGTTCAGCCCGCCGGTCTCGGCAATCAGGGGCGCGGCGGGCGACAGGTGATCGGCCATCGCGCGGCGGATGATCTGCGCGGTTTCGGTCGACCCTGTGAAGGCGACGCCATCAATGCGCGCATCGGATGTCAGGGCCGCCCCAACTGTGGCGCCGTCGCCGGGCAGAAGCTGCAGCACCTCGCGTGGCACACCCGCCTCGTGCATCAGTTTTGTCGCTTGATAGGCAATGAGGCCGGTCTGTTCGGCAGGCTTGGCCAGCACGCCGTTTCCAGCTGCCAAAGCACCCGCTATCTGACCGGTGAAGATCGCCAACGGGAAGTTCCACGGCGAAATGCAGGTAAACACCCCGCGCGCATCGCGGGTAAGCTTCGGAATGCGTGATGCGTAATATCGCATGAAATCAACAGCTTCACGCAGTTCGCCCAAGCAATCTGGCAGCGTTTTTCCGGCTTCGCGGGCGAGAAGGGCAAAGAAAGCGCCAAAATGCTCTTCGTAAAGATCCGCTGCGCGGTTCAAAACCTCGGCGCGCACTTCTGGCGTGGCGTCCCAGCGTGTAGCCGACGAAAGAGCGGTCTGTACATCCTGGGCACTGGCCCAAGTGATCTGACCCACCTCGTCACCATTGGTTGGGTTTGCGACGGTGACATCCTTGCCACCCTTTGGTCGACCAGCAATCAGCGGACCGGCTGTAAACCTTGTGTCCGCAAATGGATTGCGGGCAGCATCGATCTGTTCCAAATGTGGCTCATAGGTCAGGTCCAGCCCTTTAGAGTTTTTGCGATCCCCGTAAAGCTCTGGTCCCGTCGGAACATGTGGCGCAGGGTGGTCGAGCGCATCGAACGGGCAAGCCGCGACTTCTTCCGGAGTGACGCTTTCGTCAACGATCTGGTTCACGAAGGAGCTGTTGGCACCATTTTCAAGCAACCGGCGGACCAGATAGGCCAACAGGTCGCGATGCGCGCCGACCGGGGCATAGATCCGACAGCGCGTGCCATTTTCATCCATTATGATCTGGTGCAGACGTTCACCCATGCCATGCAGGCGTTGGAACTCGTATCCGCGCGCGTCCACACCCGAGGTTTTAGCCATATCCAGAATGGCCGCTGCCGTGTGTGCGTTATGGGTGGCAAATTGAGGATAGATCCGACCTGTCATTGACAGCAGCTTGCGCGCATTAGCTATATAGCTGACATCGGTGGCCACCTTGCGGGTGAACACGGGAAACTCGTCCAAACCTTCGACCTGTGCGCGTTTGATTTCGGTGTCCCAATAGGCACCTTTCACCAGTCGCACCATGATTTTGCGGTCCAACCGTTCGGCCAAAGTGTGTAGCCAGTCGATAACGGTGCCTGCACGGTGCCCATAGGCTTGCACGACCACGCCGAACCCGTCCCATCCGGCCAATGATTTATCGGACAGCACCGCTTCGATCACATCCAGCGAGATTTGCAGGCGGTCGGCTTCTTCGGCGTCGATATTGAACCCCATGCCCGCCGACTTCGCCAGATGTGCGAGGGCCGACACACGTGGCACAAGCACATCCATTACCCGGTCGCGCTGGCCGCGTTCATAGCGGGGGAACAGCGCGGATAACTTGACGGAAATGCCGGGATTGGCGCGGATATCCTTAGATTTACAGGCGCTTGCGATCTCGGAAATTGCCTTGGCATAGGACATTTGATAGCGGCGCGCATCGTCATCGGTCAACGCAGCTTCGCCCAGCATGTCATAGGAATAGGTGAAGCCTTTCGCTTCCATCTTCGACCCGCGCTTCATGGCGGCGGCGATGGTTTCACCCAGAACGAACTGGTTGCCCATTTCTTTCATTGCACGGCCGACCGCAGTACGAATGACAGGTTCACCCAAGCGTTTCACAGCCCCGCGCAACGCCCCGGTGATACCCGGTTCGCGTTCGTTCAAGACTTTCCCTGTCACCAAAAGCGCCCAAGTTGACGCGTTCACCAGCGAAGATGACGACCGCCCCAAATGCTTGCCCCAATCGCTAGGCGCGATCTTGTCTTCGATCAACGCGTCGATGGTTTCGGCATCGGGCACCCGCAGCAGCGCCTCGGCCAGACACATAAGCGCGATGCCTTCATCCGTCGATAGACCATACTCGGCCAGAAAAACCTCCATCATGCCTGGGTCGGATGATGCCCGGATGGCACGCACAAGTTCAGCACCGCTGGCCGCGATCCGCGCCCGGTCGTCACTGGACAAGCCCGCGTCGCTGGCAAGAGCATGGATATGCTGTTCCTCGCCAGCATAGGCAAGGTCGTCGATTTTCTGGCGCAGGACATCAGTCATGTGCGGATCCTCATGGTGTTTGCACTTCTGCTATGCTACGTTGAATTAGCAAGGCGATTTTCCTGATTATCGCTGTTAGGCAGTCGAAACGACTAATTGTAGGTGAGGTGTGCGGGAAGATAGCCAAGTTGACCTTGATCGATTCGATCGCAAGATTCTGGACGTTCTGTCTGGCAAAGGCCGAATTTCGATCACCGATCTGGCGCAGCGGATTGGATTGTCAAAATCTCCCACCCAAGCGCGTGTCCGGCGGCTGGAAGCCGAAGGTGTCATAACCGGATATCGCGCCGAGATTGATCCGATCCGCCTGGGACGTGATCACGTCGCTTTTGTCGAAGTGAAGCTATCCGACACACGTGAGGCCGCGCTGAACGCCTTTAACAAGCAGGTTGCCAACATTCCCGAGGTTGAAGAATGTCACCTGCTGGCGGCGCATTTTGATTATCTTTTGAAAGTCCGCACCCATGACATGCGCGATTTTCGTCGCGTATTGGGTGAGGCAATCTCGACGCTTCCGCATTTGGCGCAGAGTTCAACCCATGTGGTGATGCAGGCGATCAAGGACGACAGCCCAACCTTCCTCACCTGATCGAATAGCGCATTAACTCATCTGACCGATTGCCTCCGGAATTCAGAGGCGATAGGGAAGAGCGGGGGTCAAGCCCCACCCGGTGCGGGCGTGATGGAATGGTAGACATACCAGACTTAAAATCTGTTGGGGCGTAGCCCCGTGTGGGTTCGAGTCCCACCGCCCGCACCAATCCTACCCCGCCAATAGGTGTGTTTTGCCGCGATGTTCGACCTTTGTTTCGCATGGCGTAAAGACATGGTTTGAAGGACGTGAATTATGCGTCAATTCAATGACCGGACCATTGATTTATGCTCGGACTTGGCGAACCCTGAAGACAGGTCAGGCACCGCAGCACATTTTCGCAGCATGTTAATGCCAAGTTTCTTTAGGCCTTTTCGATAACCAAATTATTTATTTAAGCCTTTGGATTGGACGGATGGGGAAATGAGTCATTTTAGCTCATTAGACAGTTGGGAAATGGTCGGATTGCTTGGGGCAGCGATCTATTGCACGACCTATATGTTGATCGCATTCGACATATTGACCAGCAAGACAACGTGCTATTACGCGTTGCAGTTTTCGGCGGCGAGCTTTGTCGCGCTTAGTTTGACAGTGCATTTCAACGTCGCGGCGTTGACCGTCCAAGTATTTTTTATTGTGGTGTCAGTCTTTGGTTTCGCAAACCACATGAAGGGGCAAACCGCTTCACCTGCGAAGGACAACGAAGTTGTTTGACGGGAACGAGACCTCTCCCTGAGTGCGTTGTCCCACGCACTTATAGAAAAGCCGGGCTAGGGGTGGCCCGGCTTTTCGCTTGTTTAGCTTTTAAGGGTATCAGGCGTTGAATAGGAAGTGTAGGACGTCGCCGTCTTTAACTTCGTAGGTCTTGCCTTCTGCGCGCATTTTACCAGCTTCTTTTGCACCACCTTCGCCGCCCAAGGCGACGTAATCGTCATAGGCAATTGTCTCAGCCCGGATAAAGCCGCGTTCAAAATCGCCGTGGATCACACCGGCTGCTTGGGGCGCGCGTGTGCCTTCGCGGATGGTCCAGGCGCGGGCCTCTTTCGGGCCGACGGTGAAATAGGTTTCCAAGTGCAGAAGCTCGTATCCGGCGCGGATCAGGCGATCGAGTCCGGCTTCTTTCAAGCCAAGCTCTTCCAAGAACATTTCCATGTCGTCGGCGTCAAGTTGGCTGATCTCTTCTTCGATTTTGGCGGAAATGACGACCGAGGCTGCACCTTGTTCGGCGGCCATCTTCTCGACCGCTTGCGAATGGGCGTTGCCGCTGGCCGCGTCGCTTTCATCTACATTGCAGACAAAAAGGATCTTCTTGGTGGTCAGAAGTTGCAGCATATTCCATGCTTTGCGGTCCTCTTCGTCCACTTCGACGGTGCGGGCAGGGCGGCCAGCCTCAAGCGCTTCTTGTGCCGCGCGCATCAGACGTTCCTGCTGGACCGCCTCCTTGTCGCCGCCGCGCACCTTGCGCACTATGTTTTGCAAGCGTTTTTCAATGCTTTCCAGATCGGCCAGCATCAATTCAGTTTCAATCACTTCCGCGTCTTCGACCGGGTTCACGCGACCGTCCACATGCGTCACGTCGCCGTCGTCAAAGCAGCGCAGGACGTGCGCAATGGCGTCCACCTCGCGGATGTTGGCCAGAAACTGATTGCCCAGCCCTTCGCCTTTTGACGCACCCTTCACCAGACCCGCGATATCAACAAAGGTCATCCGGGTCGGAATGATCTCTTTCGACCCGGCAATCGCGGCCAGTTTGTCCAGCCGGTCGTCGGGCACGTTGACTTCGCCCACATTGGGTTCAATCGTGCAGAACGGAAAGTTCGCCGCCTGCGCGGCAGCCGTCTTGGTCAGTGCGTTGAAAAGGGTCGATTTACCGACATTCGGCAGACCCACGATGCCCATCTTGAAACCCATTTCGGCCCCTCTCATTCAGTGTTCGTGGCCTTCTAGGGCTTTGACAGGATGGGCGCAAGCGTGGTGAAGTGGGAAGGCGCGCAACACAGGAGCTTTGCCATGCAACCTATCCCTTACGTGTTTTTCAAAGATAAGTGTCGTGATGCCGTTACCCGGTATGGTGAGATTTTCGGCACGACCCCGGATATCATGTCGTTCAAGGACATGCCCGAGGAAGACCGCAACCAAATGCCCGGCGTACCGGATGATGCCGTGATGCATGCCAGCGTCGCCATTGGAGATGGGATGTTGTTCGCCAGCGATGACCCAAGCGGCGAGACGCCGGAAATGGCGGGCTGCAATGTCTGCATTTCCTTGCCGGACGAGGCCGAGACCAAACGCGTATTCAATGCCTTGGCCGATGGGGGTGACGTTCGGATGCCGCTTAGCCCGATGTTCTGGACGCCGCTTTTTGGCACGCTAACCGACAAGTTCGGAGTGCGCTGGATGATCATGGCGGACAGCGATTACGAGTGACCCATTGATTTTCCCGCCCGTATTCGGCACATCGGTTCTGAACATGACAAAGGACGGATGATGACCCGGATTGATGCGAAGTTTGCTGCCTTGGCCGAAAAGGGTCAGAAGGCGTTTGTCAGCTACATCATGGGCGGTGATCCCGATCTGGCGACGTCGCTTGAGGTGATGAAGGGGCTGCCGGCGGCGGGTGTAGACATCATCGAGCTGGGGGTGCCCTTTACCGACCCGATGGCGGATGGGCCGACCATTCAGCTTGCGGGACAACGTGCGCTGGAAGGCGGCATGACCCTGCAAAAGACGCTGGATATGGCGGCTGAGTTTCGTAAGGATGATGATACGACCCCGATTGTTCTGATGGGATATTACAACCCGATCTATAATCGCGGTGTCGACAAGTTCCTGGTGGATGCGAAAGCGGCGGGCGTGGACGGACTGATCGTGGTCGATCTGCCACCCGAAGAAGATGACGAGCTTTGCATCCCGGCGCAAAAGGCAGGGCTGAACTTCATTCGACTGGCCACGCCTACCACCGATAACAAGCGATTGCCGAAGGTGCTGCAAAACACTTCGGGCTTTGTGTATTACGTGTCTGTCACCGGCGTCACCGGTGCGACCGAGGCGCAGGCGGCCAATGTCGGCCCAGAGGTTGCGCGGATCAAAGCGGCAACAGATATTCCGGTTATCGTCGGATTTGGTGTCAACACCCCCGAGAAGGCCGAGGCGATTGCGAGTGTCGCAGACGGGACTGTGGTCGGCAGTGCAATCGTTTCTAAAATCGCGGCGGGCGAGCCTGTGTCGGACGTGCTGGCCTTTGTGAAAACGCTGGCCGACGGGGCGCATCGCGGCTGACTCCTAGATCACCGCGGTTTCCCCAAACGGGCGACCTTCTTCGATCCGGCCATATCCAAACGGGCTAAGATCTAGTGTCTGAAAGCTGCCGGTCGTGATCAGTTCGGCCAGACCACGCCCCATGGCCGGGGCCTGTTGTAGCCCGTGGCCTGAAAACCCGTTGATGAAGTAGAAGTTTTGAACTTCGGTATGCGCGCCAAGAACTGCGTTTTGATCCAGTGTGTTATAGGCATAGTGACCCGCCCATTCGGTCACGATCTTCAGTGCCTCGAACTGTGGAATTCGGGTCGCAACGGTCGGCCAGACATGGGATTCCCAGAGCCCGTGATCCATATGAAAATCATCGGGGGAAACCGCTGGGTCCGGGTCAGGGCGTGCACCGATCATATATGTTTCGGGTCCGTCCTGTCGGATATGAACTCCCGACGGGTCGATGGTCAGAGGCAGTTCGCGATCAAGCGGGTGCTCTGCTTTGACCACCCATGTAAACCGCTTACGAGGCTCGACAGGTATGTCCAATCCGGCCATGTGCGCGACCAAATTGGCGCGCGGTCCAGCAGCGTTGACCAGATGACCGCAGGATACTTTGTGTCCTGAAGCTAGGGTAACTCCGGTTGCTTTGCCCTTTGCCGCTTCGATGGCCGTGACTTCATTGCGCACATACTCGACACTCGCTGCGACAGCCTTTCGCCGGAACCAGTCAAACAGCGCCCCGCCGTCCCAATACCCTTCGTCGCGCGTGCCGTGGCTTCCCATAAGAATGTCATCCAGCTGAAAAAAGGGGAATGCCTGTGCGATTTCGTCTCGCGACAAGATACGGGTGCCTGCACCAAGGCTTTGCTGCATGGCTTGCGCGGTGCGCAGCGCGTCAGCCCGGGCTTTGTCGTCGGTCAGATAGAGATACCCAAAGTTCTGAATGGTTAGGTCTTCGATGCGAGGATCGCCACCCATGTTGGCTCGCAGGTTCTTGATGAATGCAGCGGTGAATTGCGAGATTTGCACATTCAAAGGCTCGCTGAATTGCTGCCGGAGGCAGGAGTTCGTATGTGCGGTTGAGCATTGCGCATAGCTTGGGTCACGTTCAACCACCAGAATGCGGCCTTGAAAATCCGCTGACTGGCACAGCCACCATGCCACCGACGACCCCATGATGGCCCCGCCCACGATGATCACATCATAGCTTTGATGATCTGGTGTTTGTAACATGGCCACCATCGCTTCACGCCCTGACACGCGCCGTTTCGCGCAGCACAACCCGCTCAACCCGTAGCCTGCAACGCCCAGGTCATGACGGCATTATGATCAGGGGAGAGCTCTTCCGCGTTGCCCACAAACTCCATAAACGCCGCGCGCGATCCTTCAGAAACACCAATTATCGCGGGAATATCGCGAGCGAGCGCTTCGCCTACTGCTTCACGAAAACCACGTCCCTCAGCCTCTTGCTTGCCAAATTTGTTGACGATCAAAAGGTCGGCGCCGGCTTTCAATCGTTCCTCGGTCTGGCCGACGGCAGTTTCCAGCGCTTCGGGGTTTAGTTTGCATCCGCGTGCATTGGTGCCCAGAAATTGGCTGATGCGGATTTTTGGACCGTCTGGCAAAATCAGGACATCCATATCGCAATGGTGATCTTCGGCGCGCTCGGTATCAAGCTGGACGGTCCCGCATAACGTCAACCCTTGTTGCGTCAATGCATTTGCGACACCAGCAAGCAACAGATTGGTTTGGCCCCGTCCGGGTGCGATGACATAGGCAAGTTTCATGTAGACCCCAATCAATATTGCCTATCAGATGACAATCGGACCCAGCGTTGTCAATTGCTGTGTATCTGTCAAATACGCTTGGGTGGCCCAACCGGATGTGGCCAGATGCTGAATAGGAAAGGTGCGCGATTATGAAGCCTGAACACCCTGCCCACGAACCGCCCCGAGATGCGGAACAGCGCCGCGCGGTCGCGCCGGTTATTTGCTATCCGGCGGATGGATTGCCCGCGCCTGACTTGTCACTCTATCAGGCGGCGCGGAGAACGGCGACAAAAACTGCCGAAGTGGTGGTGCCTCCACGCGATGCCAAAGTGTTTCAGGTGCCCGCAGGCCATTATTTACGGATCTCATCTGTGGAGGGGTCACAGGTTGGAGACCTGAACCTTTGGAATCTGCACGATCTGGGGGAAAGGTTCTATTCGGGCAAGACTCGGGCGCTTCATGGCACGCATGTGTCGGTTGCAGATCGGATTTGGTCAAGTCATCCCTACCTGCGTCCGATCGCAACCATCGTCGAAGACACATTGGACTGGTATGGGTTTGATGAATTTGGCGGGTCTGTTCATGATGTGATCGGCACACGGTGCGACCCCTATACCCACAACCTGCTGGCGGGCGGTCACTATCACTATTGTTGCCATTCCAATCTGACACGCGCTTTGGCAGATTATCTTGACTGTCCCACCCACGATGCAGAACCGCACATCCACGACGTTCTGAACGTTTTCATGTGCACGGGGTTTTCGCGGGACACGGGGCAATACTTTATGAAAGCCAGCCCCGTGCGCCCTGGCGACTATCTTGAGTTCTTTGCAGAGATTGATCTGCTGGGTGCGCTCAGCGCCTGTCCCGGAGGCGATTGCTCGTCCGAACATAGCTCGGATAGTGCAGCCTGTTTCCCGTTGCTGGTCGAGGTGTTCGCACCAGCAAAAGGCGCATTGCCGAACTGGTCACAGCCGCCTGTTAACGGCTATGACCGAACGCATGGAGTTTGACCACTCAGTTCAGGCGAAGGCGGCTTCCAGCGCGATTTCGATCATGTCGCCAAAACTTTTTTCGCGCTGGTCGGACGGCAGGGCTTCGCCGGTTTGCAAGTGATCAGACACGGTCATGATCCCCAATGCACGCACCCCATGGCGGGCGGCGAGGGTGTAAAGCTCGGCAGCCTCCATCTCGACCCCCAGAATGCCGTGGCGGGTCATTTGTTCGTTAAGGTCAGGACGTTCGTCATAGAACGTGTCCGAACTGTAAATGCCCCCCACATGCACCCCAACCTCGCGTTTGCGCGTCGCGGCAACGGCAGCTTCCAACAGGCCGTAATCGGCGCAGGGCGAGTAGTTCAACTCGCGAAAGATGGTCGAAGACGGCGTTGCAACCGTCGTGCAGGTCATCGCGATGACCACGTCCCGCACCTTCACCTGCGGCTGCATCCCCCCGATGGAGCCGACACGGATCAAGGTCTTCGCTCCATAGTCGCGGATCAACTCGTTAGCATAGATCGACAGACTGGGCATTCCCATCCCGGATCCCTGAATGCTGACACGATTGCCTTTGTACGTGCCGGTAAAGCCCAGCATGCCACGCACTTCGTTGATCAGTTCCGCGCCGTCCAGAAAGTTCTCGGCGGCCCAACGGGCGCGGTAGGGGTCGCCCGGCATCAGGACGGTTTCTGCGATCTGGCCGGGGGCGGCACCGATATGGATGGTCATGGCTGTCTCCTGTGGATAAAGTCACGCAAATAAAAACCGGAGTACCTAATGCGCGCATTGTTCTTGGCTCTCTTTATCCTCCCACTTCCTGCCTGGGCGCAAGAGCCGGGCGAATTGGTTTTGGTGAAGAAGGTTTTTGTGAAGCTGCAACCGATCTCGATCCGGGCCAATCGCGAGTATTGCGGGTATATCGGTTATGATCGTTCCGGCAAGTTGGTGGCTTCGAAGGCTAAGCGCGGGGGCAAGGGGACCTGCATGGCCAATGATCCGGTCAATCTGGTCAGGGTGATAGCGTCCTATCACACCCACGGTGCATTCTCGACCCGCTATGCGAACGAGGTGCCATCAGGCGATGACATGGAAACCGACGAACTGGAGGGCGTCGACGGGTGGGTCGCCACCCCCGGTGGCCGCCTTTGGTACATCGATACGACCGATATGGTAACCAGCCAGATCTGTGGGATCGGCTGCCTACCCATGGACGCCCGGTTTCGTGAAGGCGACATGGGGAAGATCGCGCCCAGCTATAGCTATAATCAGTTGATCGAAAAGCTGATTGGCTTGGACGACTAGGACTTATTCAGCCGCAACAGACTTTGGCGCAACCAAGGTGACGATGTCTTCCATGATGGTGTTCAGCTCGAAATCTTTCGGCGTATAGACCTTGGCAACCCCCATCGCGCGCAGGCGTTCGGCGTCCTCGTCCGGAATGATCCCGCCCGCGACCATGGGGATATGGCTCAGTCCAGCGTCGCGCATCCGCTCGATCAGTTCCTCAAGCAGCGGGATGTGGCTGCCCGACAGGATCGACAAGCCGACCACATGCGCCTTCGTGTCCAGCGCGGACGCCACCAGTTCTTCCGGCGTCAGGCGGATGCCTTCATAGGTGATGTCCATGCCGCAATCGCGCGCGCGGGCGGCGATTTGTTCAGCCCCGTTGGAATGGCCGTCCAGACCGGGCTTGCCCACCAGAAAGGTCAGGCGACGGCCAAGCGCGTCGGACACAGCATCGACACGGGCGCGGATCTCGTCCAGCCCTTCGGTGCGGTTGGACGGGTTTTTCGACACGCCTGTGGGCGCGCGATACTGGCCAAAGGTCTGGCGCATGACCTCGCCCCATTCGCCCGTTGTCACACCCGCTTTGGCGGCAGCGATTGAGGGCGGCATGATGTTGTCACCGGATTTCGCTGCGGCGCGCAGGTTTTCCAGAGCCTGTTTCACGGCGTCCGCATCACGATCTGCCCGCCATTGTTCCAGCCGCGCAATCTGGTCGGCTTCGGCCTGTTTGTCGGCAATCATGATGGCTCCGTCCCCGGCGGTCAGCGGGCTTTCGGCGGCTTCCGTCCAGCGGTTCACGCCGACCACGGTGGTTTCACCCGCTTCGATCTTGTTGATGCGGCGGGCATTTGATTCCACCAATCGCGACTTCATGTATTCAATGGCTGCCACCGCGCCGCCCATTCCATCAATCTGGGCCAGCTCAGCGCGTGCGCCGTCTTTCAGTTCGGCCACTTTGCGCTCTACGGCAGGGTTTTCGTCAAACAGGTCGTCGAATTCCAGAAGGTCGGTTTCATAAGCTAGGATTTGCTGCATGCGCAAAGACCACTGCTGATCCCACGGGCGCGGCAGGCCAAGCGCTTCGTTCCATGCAGGCAGTTGCACGGCGCGTGCACGGGCGTTCTTTGACAGGGTGACGGCCAGCATCTCAATCAGGATGCGATAGACGTTGTTTTCCGGCTGCTGTTCGGTCAGGCCAAGGCTGTTCACCTGCACACCATATCGGAAGCGGCGGAATTTCGGATCTTCGACGCCATACCGTTCGC
Source organism: Aliiroseovarius sp. F47248L (assembly GCF_023016085.1). NCBI lineage: Bacteria > Pseudomonadati > Pseudomonadota > Alphaproteobacteria > Rhodobacterales > Paracoccaceae > Aliiroseovarius > Aliiroseovarius sp. F47248L. Next base: position 613,109 of record NZ_JALKBF010000001.1, read on the forward strand.
GGGTGATTTCGTCCCACAGCTCGACAAAGGCGCGCATCTTGCACATCTCGGTCACGAAACGGATGCCGGCGTTCACAAAAAACGAAATGCGGCCAACCATGGCGGGGAAAGCGTCCGCTGGTACTTTGTTCTTCAGATCGTCCAGCACCGCAATCGCAGTGGCCAGCGCAAAGGCCAATTCTTCCTCGGGCGTCGCGCCAGCTTCTTGCAAGTGATAGGAACACACGTTCATCGGGTTCCACTTGGGTAGATGCTCGCGCGTATAGGCCGCAACGTCTGTGATCATGCGCAACGAAGGCTCTGGCGGGCAGACATAAGTGCCGCGCGACAGGTATTCCTTGATGATATCGTTTTGAACTGTGCCTTGCAGATTCGAAACATCCGCGCCTTGTTTCTCGGCGGCAGCGATGTAGAGAGACAACAGCCACGGCGCCGTGGCGTTGATCGTCATCGAGGTGTTCATCTGCTCAAGCGGAATGTCCCGAAACAACGCCCGCATGTCACCAAGGTGGCTCAGCGGCACACCCACCTTGCCCACTTCACCGCGCGACAGCTTATGATCGCTGTCATATCCTGTCTGCGTTGGCAGATCGAACGCGACCGACAATCCCGTCTGACCTTTTGATAAATTAGTCCGATAAAGCGCATTCGAGGCTTTGGCAGTCGAATGACCGGCATAGGTGCGGAAGAGCCAGGGGCGGATCGAATTTTGGCTGGACATGTCAGAGACTCATCATCTTGTTGCGCTGCAGCATTTTTCGCAGACGAAAGAATATTACGCAAGGGTGAATTTCAAGGGAAGAAAATTACGTAAGACTCGGATGCTCCGAGCAGTTGCAAGTTGCGCGGTAACGTTGTCGCCGGGCGTACGAATTTCTAGACTTATGATCGCATCTGTGGCGTGACGCATTTTCTTTACCTTGTTGCTTTTTCCTGAAAACCTAGCGCTATGACGCGTTCGATAGAATTGCCGCTGTGGCTTCTTATTCTGATTCTGGCTTTTGCCACGGTGACGTTCGCGTCCCATTTCCTGTTTCCGTCTGTTCGCTGGTTCTTTCGCAAGCGGCTTGAACGCGCGGTGGAGCGGCTGAATGAAAAACTCGAACGTCCGATCGAGCCGTTCAAACTGGCACGTCGCTATGACATGGTGCAACGCCTTTCCTATGATCCTGAGGTGGCAAAGGCGATTGCTGAGCATGCCCGCAGTGCAGGCGTACCCGAACAGGTCGCATTTGAAACCGCGCAACGGTATGCCCGCGAGATCGTGCCCCGGTTTTCGGCAACGGCGTATTTCGGATTTGGGATCGGTGTGGCCAAGCTGCTGAGCCGGGCATTCTATCGGGTCAGGCTGGGTGCCTTCGACGAGGCGCGTCTAAAAGAGATCGACCCGGATTCAACAATCGTCTTTGTGATGAACCACCGGTCGAACATGGATTACGTGCTGGTCACTTGGCTGGCCGCCGAGCGGTCGCATCTGTCTTATGCCGTGGGGGAATGGGCGCGGGTCTGGCCTTTGCGTATGTTGATCCGGTCGATGGGCGCGTATTTCATCCGCCGCAAAAGCCGTAATGCGTTGTATCGCAAGGTGCTGTCGCGATACGTGCGGCTGGCAACAGATGGCGGGGTGACGCAAGCGATGTTTCCGGAAGGCGGGTTAAGTCTGAACGGGACAGTCGGCGAGCCGAAGCTGGGACTGTTAAGCTATCTTGTGCAAGACTTTGATCCGGAAGTGAACCGCAACGTGGTCTTTGTTCCCGTCGCTATGAACTATGATCGGGTGCTGGAAGATCGTGTGCTTGTGAGGGCCGATATCAAGGGCAACCGGCGGTTCGGGCTGCGTTTCAAATATGTTGCCCGGCATGTCGGCCGACATCTGTGGCAACGTCTGACAGGAAAATTCCATCGGTTTGGATACGCCAGCGTGTCGTTTGGCACACCTTTGTCATTGAACGAATATCTTGATCGTCACGGGACCGAGGACGCGCTGGAAGACTTGGGTCACGAACTGATGTCTCGTATCCGCGATGTGGTTCCTGTTCTGCCTGTGCCCGTTGTGGCCGCAATCATGTTGGGACAAGAATCATTGTCCCGTGGCGAAGTGGAATCCCGATTTACGGCTCTGGTCTCGGATATGGAAGCAAAGGGTGCCCATGTGCATTTACCGCGGGGTGACATGGGCTATGCGACCGAAGTTGGCATTCGACTGCTGACACAGCGCAAACTGATCATTGAAGACGGCGACGGGCCAACTGCGCGGTATCGTGTGAATAATCCGGATCGATTGATTCTTTCTTATTACGCCAATTCCATCGCGCATTTGTCTGATGCCATCACGACGGTTCAGATTTCGGATTTAAGCCCCTCCGAGGTGGCAGACGCCGCTATTCTGCCGGATTAAGGATGTTGTCGCCAAATTTGAGCGCGACATAAAATTACAAAAAATGGCTGATTGTTGTTGCAATCTTGCGAGGCGATACGTATTGCTGCACTAGCAGCCGCATTTCTGCATTGCGGCAACAGAATCAAATGACGCGCAACAGAAGGAGGCCCCGATGGCTTTGGATACACAACCCAGCATCGCTGATTACGATGCTCCGAAGAAGGACCTTTACGAGATTGGTGAAATGCCACCGCTCGGACATGTCCCCAAGCAGATGTATGCTTGGGCTATCCGGCGTGAACGCCATGGTGAACCGGATAAGTCGTTCTTGGTTGAAGTCGTTGATACGCCTGTTCTGGACAGTCACGAAGTGCTGGTCCTCGTGATGGCTGCTGGCGTGAACTACAACGGAGTTTGGGCCGGCCTGGGTGTCCCGATCTCTCCGTTCGACGGTCACGGCGCGGATTATCATATCGCAGGATCGGACGCTTCCGGCATCGTTTGGGCCGTTGGCGATAAAGTTAAAAGCTGGAAGGTGGGTGATGAGGTTGTCATTCACTGTAACCAGGATGATGGCGATGACGAAGAGTGTAACGGCGGTGATCCGATGTTCTCTCCCTCGCAACGCATCTGGGGTTACGAGACACCAGACGGGTCGTTTGCACAGTTCACGAACGTGCAGGCGCAGCAACTATTGCCACGCCCAAAGCACCTGACTTGGGAAGAAAGCGCCTGCTATACGCTGACACTGGCTACGGCATACCGGATGCTGTTTGGTCATGCTCCGCATGAGCTGAAGCCCGGACAGAATGTTCTGGTCTGGGGTGCCTCTGGCGGTCTGGGATCGTTTGCGATCCAGTTGATTAATGCTGCCGGAGCGAATGCCGTTGGCGTGATCTCGGAAGAGGACAAGCGCGAGTTCGTAATGTCGCTAGGTGCAAAAGGCGTGATCAATCGTAAGGACTTCGATTGCTGGGGCCAGTTGCCCACCGTGAACACGCCTGAATATGCCGCCTGGTTCAAGGAAGTGAGAAAGTTCGGCAAAGCGATCTGGGACATCACCGGCAAAGGCAACAATGTGGATATGGTGTTCGAACACCCCGGTGAAGCCACGTTCCCCGTGTCGACCTTCGTTTGCAAAAAAGGCGGCATGGTCGTGATCTGTGCTGGGACGACCGGCTTCAACTGTACGTTTGACGTTCGGTATCTGTGGATGCACCAGAAACGTATTCAGGGCAGCCACTTTGCTCATCTGAAGCAAGCCGCGTCCGCAAACCGCATGATGATCGAACGTCGAATCGACCCCTGCATGTCCGAAGTGTTCCCTTGGGAAGAGATTCCGGACGCACATATGAAAATGTTGCGCAATCAACACAAGCCTGGAAACATGGCAGTTCTGGTTCAGGCGCCGAAGACTGGATTGCGTACCTTTGAAGACGCACTTGAGGCTGGCCCGAAATAGGCAAAAATGCATCCCAAATCCGGCCCCTCATCCAAACAGGATGGGGGGTTTTTTTTGTCGAAACTTGAGACACTTCACCTGTTACGGATTCGAATCACTTTAGGCTAAAGCTGACCAGATGGTCGGCGAATTAGAAGATCAACAAGTTACGCCATTTGACCTCCCCATTTATGGGGAGGTCAAATGGGTGAATACCGAAGTGGTAAAACACATGCGAAGGTTGATTTTGAAACTTGCGAGATCGAGGCTTTACATGTCTGATGAATGGATCATTGATGTTCTTACTGACCTGAAAGCTTACGCGGTGAAAAATGGTCTGAACGTCACGGCTGACCAGCTTGATGATGCTCGGCTGATTGCCATGACAGAAATCGCGTCCGCTTCACGTCAAGAGACGGAGAACGCGCGCGACTATGAAAAACCGGTTGGAAGACCTTGTCTCTACGTTGCAGGCGGCGAACTCGCTTGAAGACCTGCAAGCCATAACCGAGGCTTTACGGGATCATTATGAGGTCTCTCATACCGTTTATCACTGGGTTAATTCCGTTGGCGAACGATTTGGAGCAGGCACTTACAGTGCCGAATGGGTCGACCGCTATCTTGAGAAAGATTACCTTCGAATAGATCCTGTTATTTTCGGTTGTTTTCAACGTTTTACACCGGTTATATGGAAGTCCCTGGACTGGTCATCCAAGGCAGCACGAGAGATGTTTCAGGATGCTATGGACTATGGTTTGGGCAATCAGGGTTTCACGATTCCGATCCGTGGGCCCAATGGGCAATTTGCTTTATTTACGATGAATGCGAGTGCGGAAGATGACGCATGGGAAACTTTTGTCGACGCCAACACGCGCGACCTAATGATCATCTCTCATGAACTGAACAAAAAGGCGCTTGAGTTCGAAAAATGGGGGCAGGATGCTCAATCTCCGTCGCTGTCTCCGCGCGAACTGACGGCGATGACCTGTTTGGCCAAAGGCATGAATCGCGCACAATCAGCAGCAGAAATGAACATATCAGAACACACGTTAAGGGTGTATATCGAATCGGCGCGGCATAAGCTTGGCGCGATGAATACAACCCATGCGGTAGCGCGTGCGTTGTCTGCGGGGATCATAATCGTATAAAATACATCTAAAACGCTCAAGACATTTGCCTTATTTTAACCATAAGGCGACCATCATTTGGCTAACTTATCGGACAAAGGAGCCAAACCGATGCTGCGCTATCTCTATGGTAATGATTTGAATAACTTCCCTCTGCTTGCAGACACTATGTTCCGCGATCGTGCTGAACAGTTTTCTCGTCGGTTGGGCTGGGACGTCCACGTGGACGATGCAGGCCACGAACGGGATGAATACGACGACATGAATCCCCTTTATGTCATCTGGGAACAAGCAGATGGTCGCCACGGCGGATCCATGCGATTTCTACCTACAGTGGGACAAACTATGGTCAACGACCATTTCGATCACCTGACAGACGGGGTGCATATCGAAAGTCCGCTGATCTGGGAATGTACACGCTTCTGTCTTGCACCTGGTGCGGATCGTCGCGCGTCGGCCGCGCTGGCACTTGGTGCCGGTGAACTAATGGACGCCTTCAAGTTGCGCCACTATGTCGGCGTGTTCGATCCTCGGATGGAACGGATTTATCGCCTGATGGGGCTGGAGCCGGAAGTTATCGGTACAGCTGGTGAAGGCAAAGACCGTATTGGTGTTGGCCTTTGGTCCATGAATGACGATGCTTTTGCACCGACTCTTGCCCGTGTGGGTGTGGATCGCGAAACCAGCAAGAACTGGTTGCGTTATTCCTTGGGTCTTGGCCAACGTGTCGTTGCACCGGATGCCATTCCCGCAAGTGCATAAGCGGTAATTGAACGGATCTGCGCCATACGTGCTGGCGCAGCATCAGAGCGCAGGTTAGGGTCGCGCCATGAACATTGGCGCGCACCTGACCTATTCTGACGACCAAGCGGACGCCCATGACCGCGTGGCTGACATGCTGCGCGGGGCAGGCGTAAATTTGGACGACGCGCTATTGTCACCGATGTCCGACGGTAAGTCGCACGTTATGGCAGTCGTGGGCAAAGCGGGATCGGGCAAGACAATGTTACTGGCCCAGCTTTACCGCGCATTGGAAGATGCCGGGGTGGACGTTGTATCCGGCGACTGGGAAGGGAAACGCCGTAAGGATCGCAGGACATTGGCCATATTGGCCCCAACCAACAAGGCCGCCAGCGTTTTACGCAACCGCGGTGTGCCTGCGACAACGATACACCGCATACTTTATACCCCTGTCTATGACCCTGAATACGAGAAGATTGCCGAATGGCTGGCTGGAAACGGCAATCGCCCGTCGATTGAAGGTCTGACGGATGCGGCACTGGATCGTGCGTTTGCTTTCTATCAAGCTCAGAAGTCCATTCCGGGCGCGCTGGCAGCCGCTGGATTGCGTGGGTCTGACTTTATTACAGGCTGGAAACGTCGCGATGATCCTTTGGATATAGGATTTGTCGACGAAAGCTCGATGTTGGATGAAAAACAGTTCAACGATCTGCGTGAGATATTCCCGACATTGGTGCTGTTTGGTGATCCTGCGCAGCTGGCTCCGGTGGGGCAGTCAGGGGAAATGGTCTTTGACCGGTTGGGGGACAACCGCAAGATGGTGCTGCATCGCATTCACCGACAGGAGCAAGACAACCCAATACTGGACTTGGCTCATGCCTTGGCCGATGACACCCTGGATTTTGCGTCATTCGAAAACATGATCGAAGAAGCCGCACGTTCAGATGACCGTGTCGTCGTTGCCCCCCGTGTGAATGCTGATCTTATGGCGCGCTCGCCAGTTTTGGTGTGGCGCAATGTGACACGCGTGCGCCTAATCACGGCATTTCGGGCGGCATATGGTGCACCGGAGCACGAATTGATGCCTGGTGAACCGCTGATTTGCGATGGGATCGAACTGCCTCTGAAACACCGCAAGAAACGGATTGATCTAGAGGCGCGTGGTCTGATCAAGGGTGCGCAATGTGTTTATCTTGGCCCCGGAAAACGGCCGGGATTTTCAAGATTGCACGTGTTGGGCGCTGAAGACCCACAGTTGTCAGCAGCGTCGATTATCAAGATCGAAATGCCCGACGAGGAAGAACCGTTCATTCCCTATGCAGCCAATATGGGCGCGGCTTTTTTGCATGGGGCCGCCGTGACCATTCATAAGGCGCAAGGGTCACAATGGCCCGAAGTGCAAGTCTTTGCGCCAGACATCTGGGCGGCCTCACGGGCGGGACGTACCGAGGCAGGGCTGCCGTTGTGGAAACGCTTGGCCTATGTGGCTATTACGCGGGCCGAGACACGCTTGCATTGGGTGAAACGTTACGCCATGGCCCGACCCGAGGCCGAGCTGTCGACGCAGGATCTTCCCAGCAAACCCGTCGCGTTTGCATTAGAGGCACAAGGCGAAGACGTGGCTTAAACTTGCCGGAGTTATGTGCGCAGGATCACCCGGAATAGAGCCGACGCTCCCCAGCCAGCAGCAATCGCAATCACAAGAGACAGTATGCCATAGATCAATGGCTGTTCATGGGCGAGATTGAAGATCCACCGCTCCAGTCCAACCTTTTGCACGTTGATCACCGTTTCAAACTGCGAGGCAACGGTGCCCTCTCGCGTCAGATAAATGCGCGTGCGATAGTCGCCTTCGGTTACGTTGGCTGGCAGCGCAATGCGCGTGTTGAACAGCGTTTCCTCCTGTAGTTCGACGCTGTTTTCCATCAGCTTGTAAAGATCCGACTTTTCGCGAATGCGGATCAGGGCGCGTGTAAAATCGCGGGGGTCTTCGTTGGTGAAGGGATTGTCACTGATGCGGATCGACCGTTCGACCGAAATGACATGCTTAAGATCGTCAAGGATCGAGAGTGTTTCCGTCAGTGGGGCTGAGGTCGCAACCGCATAGAAACTTGGCGCAGCGGCCAGCTCGATCGAATCCGTGTTTACCCAGATCCCGAAGCGCTTGTCTTTCTTGCGCACCGTCACTGGGTGCGCAGGGCCTTCGACAACCACGATCACTTGAAGAGGGCTGTCGGTAGGGGGCGGTGCTTCGCGCTTGACCGCGCCGAAAATCAGGATCTCGGACCCCACGAAGGTCGCAGTGATAGAAACGCGGTTCTGGCTAAGCCCCGCGACGACTTTCTCCGCGGACGCAGGCAGGGCGGCAAAAATGATCAACGCAAGGATAGTGACGAGGCGCGGCATCAGTGCCCCCCTGCCTGACCAATTTCATAAAGCTCGGCCGGTTGGATCAGCAGATCCAATCCGAGTTTGCCGCAGACGACCAGAACCATCAGTGCCAGCAGCACCCGCAACTGTTCGGCTTTAAGCTTTACGCCGATGCGCGCCCCGATCTGCGCGCCGACGACGCCGCCGATCAGCAACAGAACCGCCAGACCCATATCGACGGTAAAGTTGGTGGTAGCATGCAAAAGTGTGGTGAAGGCAGTCACGAAAATGATCTGGAACAGCGACGTTCCAACCACCACCTTGGTCGGCATCCCCAGCAGATAGATCATGGCTGGCACCATGATAAAGCCTCCACCCACGCCCATGATTGCCGCTAGAATACCCACCAACACTCCGACCAGAATGGGCGGAATGACCGAGATATAAAGGCCCGAAGTCCGGAACTTCATCTTGAACGGCAGATTATGCACCCAAGTGTGCTTGCGTCGTGCCGGTACTGCTGTCCCGCCACGCGTTTTCATCAGCGCACGCACACTTTCGACGAACATTAGGGATCCGATTATGCCAAGGAACAGGACATAGGACAATTTGACCAGCAAATCGACCTGTCCGATGGCTTTCAAAGCGTTGAACAGCTGCACGCCCAATGCGGCCCCAATCAGACCGCCGATCAACAGCACGACTCCCATTCGAAGGTCCACCGTCTTTCGCTTCAGGTGGGCCAAAACGCCAGAAAACGAGCTGGCCACGATCTGGTTGGCTTCCGTGGCCACTGCAACTGCCGGCGGAATGCCGATAAAGAACAGCAAGGGCGTCATCAGAAAGCCGCCGCCCACACCGAACATACCCGACAGAACCCCCACGATCCCACCAAGCCCCAACAGCAAAAATGCGTTTACGGAAACCTCGGCGATTGGCAGGTAAATCTGCATTAGGAAAAAACTCTGGGCTGGCAGTGGATTGGTATTCTATCTCTTTATTGGCTCATGAGGCGGGGGTTAGTCACGTGTTAAGTAGCGTCGAACCAGTTTTTCCAGCCTTTCGGCACCAAGTGGTGCCATTGCCTTGGTATGTTCGTGGCTGATCGCCTCGTCCGACAGGCCTTGCGCCATGTTGGTGATTGTTGAAAAGGCGGCAACCCGCAATCCTAAGAATCGCGCCAGAATCACTTCGGGTACAGTTGACATGCCAACCGCGTCAGCCCCCAATGTGCGAATGGCGCGGATTTCGGCGGGAGTCTCGAATGACGGGCCAGAATACCATGCAAAGATGCCAGGGGTCAGGGTTATGCCTTCTTCTTTGGCGATTTTGGCAAATTGTTCCTGGATGTCTGTGTCATAAGCGCCACCCATTGGCACGAAACGCGCGTCTGATGCCTCGCCGATCAGTGGGTTCAGGCCCGAGAAATTGATATGGTCTGAGATTAGCATCAACTCACCCGGCGGAATGTCCAGCCGCATTGATCCAGCCGCGTTGGTTAGGATCAGGCGATCCGCACCAAGTGCTTTCAAAAGCTCCAGAGGCAAGCGCATCGCGTCTGCCCGTCCGTTTTCGTAGTAATGCGAGCGACCGCCAAACACGGCAACCCGAGTGCCTTCCATCTGACCGATTACCAGCTTCGGATTGTGACCCGAAACATGCGCCTGTGGAAAACCTTCAAGTTGGTCATAGGGGATCGCGATCCCGTCAACCGTATCGGCAAGATGCCCCAACCCTGATCCAAGCACCAACCCAATCTCGACCGGCTCGTGCCCCACAATGTCGCGAACCTGTCGGGCCAGCGCTTCAGCGTTCTTTGACATAAGGCTGTCCCCCGGCTTTCGGAGCAACGGCCGTGCCGCCGAACCCTGCCAGAATGATCACCGTCAGGATATAGGGCAGGGCCTGCATGAACTGCACAGGTATCACAAAGGTGCCAAGATCAATGTTCTGATAACGGTTGGCAATGGCTTCAAGCAGCCCGAACAGCAGGGTGGCATAGAGTGCGTGCCATGGGCGCCACCGGGCAAAAATCAACGCCGCCAGTGCGATATAGCCACGTCCCGCGCTCATTTCCTTTACAAAGCCAGCGGCCAATCCGGTGGCCAGATAGACGCCGGCAAGACCACACAAAAAGCCTGCAATCAGCATCGCAGCATATCGCAACCGGATCACCGATACACCTGCGGTATCAACGGCTGCTGGGTTTTCACCCACTGCGCGCAGGCGCAGGCCAAAGCGGGTGCGATACAGCACGAACCACGACAGTGGCACCATCAGTAACGCGACATAGACAAGGATCGTATGCCCAGACAAAAGATCGGAATAAATAGGCCCAAGGATTGGCACATCGGCCACCGCATTGGCAAAAGGAAGCTCGACCGGAGAAAAACGCTGACCGCCCGACAGGCTTGGTGTTCGTCCACCAAGACCAAACCACGCCGTCCCGATCAGAATTGTAATGCCCGACGCAAAGAAGTTCAGAGCAACGCCCGAGATCAGCTGATTGCCTTGAAAGGTGATTGACGCAAGGCCATGCACGCCAGAAAACGCGATCGAAGACACGATGCCTGCCAAAAGCCCCAGCCAAACCGATCCGGTCGCTGCCGCAACAGCTGCTGAGAAAAAGGCCGATGCAAGGATCTTGCCTTCAAGTCCGATATCGAAAATGCCAGCCCGTTCCGAGAACAGCCCGGCGAGACAGGCAAACAAAAGCGGTGTGGCCAGTCGTAACGCACTGTCGGCGATTTGAATGATCGTCTGGAAATCCATCAGTTCGCCCCCCGTTTCGCGGCCCGGATGAAGGCGCGTTCCACTGGCACCCGAACCATGTTGTCCAGTGCGCCGGTGAACAAGATTACCAGCGCCTGAATGACAGTGACCAGTTCGCGTGGAATCTTCGTCCACAGCGACAACTCACTGCCACCTTGATACAGGAAGCCAAACAGAAGGGCTGCCAACAGCACGCCGAACGGGTGGTTGCGGCCCATAAGCGCCACGGCGATGCCGATAAAGCCCGCCCCTTCGACCGAGTTCAGAACAAGCCGCTCGGCTTCACCCATCGTGTTGTTGATGGACATCATGCCCGACAGCCCGCCGGACAGAAGCATCGCGACCATGATGATTTTAAACGGAGATATACCCGCATAGACGGATGCATCTGACGATAGGCCGAAGGCGCGGATCTCGTATCCCAGACGTGACCGCCACATCAGAAGATAGACAATCACACAAGCCGCCAGCGCGACGAACAGCGATACATTCACAGGTGCGGATTTCGAGAAGTTAATCCCGATTGGTGCCAGAAACTCGTGCAGTGTGGGCAGGTGCGTGGCTTCGGGAAACGATGCAGTTTGCGGATTCATCTCGCCTTTGGGGCGCAATACGTTGACCAGCACATAGTTCAGCGCCGATGCGGCGATGAAATTAAACATGATCGTGGTGATAACGACGTGGCTGCCGCGTCGGGCTTGCAGGTAGGCCGGAATGAAGGCCCATGCAGCACCAAACACAGCCCCACCGACCATGGCAAATAAAAGCGCGACGGACCAATGAGGGAAGGGGATATAGAGACAGACCAGGGCCACGCCCAGCCCACCGATCATCGCCTGGCCTTCACCGCCAATGTTGAACATCGCGGCTTTGAATGCGATGGAAACGGCCAAACCTGTGAAGATGAAATTGGTGGCGTAATACAGCGTGTAGCCCCAGCCGTAGGTCGACCCAAGTGCGCCAGTAATCATGGTCTGCAGTGCTTTGATCGGGTTTTCGCCAATGGCCAGAATGACCAGCCCCGACAGAACGAATGCGATCAGAAGGTTGAGCAGAGGGATCAAGGCCACATCGGCCCACTTGGGCATTTTTTGCATCAGGCTGCATCCCCTTCCTGTTTGACTCCGGCCATCAATAGACCCAGTTCACGTTCATCTGTCTGATCGGGCAGACGTTCGCCCATGATATGGCCATCGAACATCACCGCAATTCTGTCGCTGAGGGACAGGATTTCCTCCAACTCGACCGAGACCAGAAGTACCGCTTTGCCTTGATCACGCAACGCGATGATCTGTTTGTGAATGAATTCGATCGCCCCGATGTCGACCCCACGGGTCGGTTGCCCGACCAATAACAGGTCGGGATTGCGTTCGATCTCTCGTGCTACAACGATCTTTTGTTGGTTGCCGCCCGAGAAGCTTTTCGCTTCCAACTGTGGATTTGGCGGCCTTACATCGAAACGGTCCATCTTGTCCTGAGCCGTTTCAAGTATTTTAGCGTTATCCATCAGAAACTTATTCTTTTGATACTCGGGCGCGTGGTGATAGCCGAACACGATGTTCTGCCAGGCTGGGAAGTCCATGATCAGTCCATGTTCCTGCCGATCTTCGGGCACATGCGCGATCCCGCGCGCGCGCCGTGAACGCCCATCAGAATGCTTCCCGGTAAGATCAATCGCGTCACCGTTGACACGAATTTCACCCGTTGCGTTAGCATAGCCACCCAGCACTTCCAGCAGCTGTGACTGGCCGTTTCCTGATACTCCGGCGATGCCAAGAATTTCACCCGCACGCACATTGAGAGAGATGCCCTTTAGGCGTTCCACCCCATGATCGTCAACCATATGCAGGTTTTCGATTTCCAGAACTTCTTTCCCTGGGTTTGCGGGCACTTTGTCGACCCGCAGCAACACCTTGCGTCCCACCATCAGCTCGGCCAGATGTTCCGGATTGGTGTCTTTGGTTTTGACCGTCGCAGTCATTTCGCCGCGCCGCATAACAGACACGGTGTCCGTGATCTCCATTATCTCGCGCAGTTTGTGGGTGATCAGAATGATCGTTTTTCCCTGATCTCGCAGCCCGTTCAGGATGCGGAACAGGTGGTCGGCTTCGGCGGGAGTCAACACGCCCGTCGGCTCGTCCAGAATCAGAATATCCGCTTCGCGGTAAAGGGCTTTCAGGATCTCGACACGTTGTTGCACACCAACGCCAAGATCTTCGATCAGCGTGTCCGGGTCAACGTGGAGCTCGTATTCTTCTGCAAGCGATTTCAGCGACTTGCGTGCTTTGGCCAGCGAAGGGCGCAGCATCGCACCATCTTCGACGCCAAGGATCACATTTTCCAGCACTGAGAAATTTTCAACCAACTTGAAGTGTTGGAACACCATCCCGATACCAGCCGCAATCGCTGCCTGGCTGTCGGGGATCTGGGTTTCCTTGCCGTGGATGAAGATCTGCCCTTTATCGGCTTTGTAAAACCCATAGAGGATGGACATCAGCGTCGATTTCCCCGCGCCGTTTTCGCCGATGATCCCGTGGATCGTACCCGGCTGCACTGAAATCGAAATGTCCTTGTTCGCCTGCACCGGCCCAAAGGCCTTCGAGATGCCGCGAAGTTCGATGGCAGGGGCAACAGTCGCCTGTTGCCCCCCTTTGTTCAAATCAGCCATCGCCCGATCAAAACTTCATGACAGGGCAAGAGTCGTCCGACTGATAGTCATGGACGGCAATTTCGCCCGAGATGATTTTGGCTTGGGCCTCGTCAACCGCAGCCTTCATTTCGTCGGTAACCAGCTCTGCGTTGTTTTCATCCATTGCCAGACCAACACCGTCATGCGCTAGGTCCATAACGCGCACGCCGGGCTTCAAGTCTTCGCCTTCGATCATAGCGTCATAGACGGACACATCGACCCGCTTGACCATCGAGGTCAGAACCTTTCCGGGGTGTAGATAGTTCTGGTTGCTGTCTACGCCGATGGAAAGCACACCTTCGTCTGCAGCAGTTTGCAGAACACCAAGACCAGTGCCGCCAGCAGCAGCATAGATCACGTCTGCGCCTTGGCTGATTTGTGCTTTGGTCAGCTCGCCACCCTTAACCGGGTCGTTCCATGCGGTCGGTGTTGTGCCGGTCATGTTCGAGATGATCTTGGCATCTGGGTTGGTTGCCAGAACACCCTGCGCATAGCCGCAACCGAACTTGCGGATTAGCGGAATGTCCATCCCACCCACGAAGCCGACAGTTCCGGATTTCGAGGCCATAGCGGCCATGATCCCAGCCAGATACGAACCCTCATGTTCGGCAAAGGCCACGTTCAAAACGTTAGGTGCATCCGACCAGCCGTCATTGGTCACGAAGGTGGTTTCCGGGAAGTCGGGGGCCACTTCGGACAGGGCTGCGGACATGGCAAAGCCTAGAGTGATCACCGGGTTGGCACCGGTTTCAGCAAAGCGGCGCAATGCTTGCTCGCGCTGGGCTTCGGATTGAAGTTCGATCTCAAGATAGCTGCCGCCTGTTTCCTGCGCCCATTTTTCAGCGCCGTTGAAACCAGCTTCGTTGAACGATTTGTCGAACTTGCCGCCAAGGTCGAAAATGATCGCGGGATCGGCCAGCGCCGCCCCAGCGGTCAGGGCCATCGACGCAGCAGCGCCAAGAAATGTCTTCATCAGGGTCATGTTGATACTCCCGGTTGTTGTTGTTGGGGGTCGCTGACGGAATGTCAGCCGATTCCCAGTGTCTGCGAGCAGATCGCTGAATAGGATCATCCGGGATTTTGGGCGGAGGGCAAGGGTGGGGTCAACATTAAGTTTCACCGTCCGGGCTGAAAACGCCTATTTTTCAGACGGTTCACCCTAGGGAAGGTGCTTGGCCAACATGATGGCATCGACTGCGCAGCCCGTTTGGCGTGCATAATAGCCTATCCGGCGTCCAGATTCGGTCCAACCTGCCGATGCATACAGAGCGCGTGCCGGTCTATTGTCCTCAGCGACCTCAAGAAATGCCAGTCTTGCGCCGCGCGACCGGGCTTTGTCCTCAAACAAGGTCAGAACCCGGCGCCCGATGCCATTGCCTTGCTGATCGGGATGCACGGCGATGGTCAGAAGTTCCGCTTCGTCCACAATCACGCGACCCATCGCAAAGCCGCGCATTGTGCCCACCGCGAAGATGGGAGGCGACGAGAGCAAGGCCTGCATTTCATCAACACTCCAAGCGCGACTGTCCGAAAACGCCGCTGCATGAAGCTGTGCAAGAAGGGCCGGTGTAAGGTCGATCATTCCGCCGCACTCAGGGAAGGATCATGGGTGCCGGATCGCGCGGTGGGGCGGCGTCGGCAGTGCGAATATACAGGGGGGCAGGGCGCGGGATAGGCGCTTGTCCGGCCCGCGCAAGGCGCGTTGCGGCGATACGTGCAATCGCCGGGGCTGGATCTGTCACTGCGTCAGGTCCGACTCGTGCGCCTGTTAGGGACGCGACTTCATGGGCAGACATCAGACTGGGTGCTTCGTCTTCACCACCGGTGCGCAGGTATTGGGCATAGACGTGATCCCGCCGTGCATCAATCAATGACCAGATCGGGCGTTCAGTGTCGATGGCTTGTGCTTCAAGGGTCGAAACGCCAATTGCAGGCACCCCCAGAGACAAAGCTAAACCGCGTGCCGCCGCGACGGATATGCGGATTCCGGTGAAGTTTCCCGGTCCGATCCCCACCGCTATCGCTTCAAGGTCACGCCAAGTCAGGTTTGTCTCTGCCAATACCTCTTCCAGCAAGGGCATTAAGCGTTCGGCTTGTCCGCGTGACATGGGCTCAAAACGCGTCGCGATGATCTTGTCACCCGACAGCAAAGCGGCCGCGCAATGCGCGGCCGAGGTGTCAAATGCTAAAATCAGTGGTTTAGGCGGCAACAGGGCGCACCTCGATCACTTCGGGGATATAGTGTTTCAACAGGTTTTCGATGCCCATCTTCAGCGTCAGCGTCGATGAGGGGCAGCCGGCACAGGCACCTTGCATGTGCAGGTAGACGATGCCGCGATCAAAACCATGGAAGGTGATGTCGCCACCGTCCTGTGCAACAGCGGGACGCACGCGTGTGTCCAACAGCTCTTTGATCTGTTCGACGATTTCGCCATCCTCGCCGGTGTGTTCAGCATGACCTGCCGGGGCACTGGCTTCTCCGGCCATGATAGGTTGGCCAGACTGGAAATGTTCCATGATCGCGCCAAGGATTGCTGGCTTGATGTGATCCCAATCGACATCATCCGTCTTGGTCACAGTCACGAAATCAGCGCCAAAAAACACCCCGGCAACACCTTGCACCTTAAAGATGCGTTCGGCCAAGGGCGAGCTTCCTGCTGTATCAGCAGTCGGGAAATCAGCGGTCCCTGTTCCCAACACAGCCTGCCCGGGCAGGAATTTCAGCGTGGCGGGGTTTGGAGTGGATTCGGTTTGGATGAACATGTTGGCGCACCTTTTTTGTCAGGTTTGATATGGGCCTCGCACAGGGCAGAGTCAAGATGTGCGGGGACCGTCAGGTGATCTCTTCCAGCCGGTCCTTCGACATTTCGCCCGGCACGATGGTCATTGGCACCGGCAGAGTGGCAGAAGCGCGCATCAGATTGCTGATGATCGGACCCGGTCCGTTTTTCTCGGCGCCCGCGCCCAGAACCAGCACACCGATATCGGGATTTTCGCTGATCTGGGCCATGATTTCCGGAACGGCCTCGCCTTCACGGATTACCAGTTCTGGATCTACACCCTGACGGTCGCGCATCCATTTGGCATAGACCTCAAAATGCACAGTGATCCTCTCTCGCGCTTCTTCACGCATGATGTTGCCAACACCAATCCAGTGATTGAATTCGTCTGGCGCGATGATGGACAGAACCTGTACCCCGGCACCCGTTTTGGCAGCCCGCATGGCTGCGAAACGCATGGCGTTCAGGCACTCGCGGCTATCATCAAGGATCACAAGGAACTTGCGCATGTTGGTCCTCCCAAAACGGGGCCAGTCTGCATCAGGGGCCGGGTGCTGTCCACGGTTTTCAACGCACTGTACGCCGCGTGATGCGGGTGGCGTAGGTGGTGATTAGGATCGCCAGCAATACCAACCTACCGACATGCGCCGCTGCGACGAAACTTGGATCCGCTCCCATGGCCACGCCTACAATTATCATGGTTTCAAGCCCGCCAGGCGCAAACCCGATTAACATATCCAGCATGGGCAACCCTGACAAAATGGCCGTCGGCACAGCGACCACGGCAGCCAAAGAGGCCGTAAGAAGGACCACCACCGCAGCAGCAGCCATGTTGTGCCTCAGATCGCGCCAGGTGACACCCGAAAACCGTGTGCCGATCAGACAGCCCATCATCACTAAAACTACCTGGCTGACCCAAGGTGGCAGGTTGCCATCGACTACCCCTGTCAGGTGAAACCCAGCCGCTGCGATCATTGCCGCCAACAGGACGGGGGCGGGCAGGCGAAACTTGATCAAGACTGGTGTCAAGGCCAGCGCCACCAATAGCTCTGCCCCGATCATCAACCAAGGCGCGCTGGCGCGGCCTACGGGCAGACCGGGCCCAAGCTCGATCCCGGACAGGCGGGCCGCGATGGGGACAAAAAGGCTTAACGCCAGAACCCGGAACGAGGCAAGAATGGCCGGACGAGCGACCGGAATACCAAGACTATCGGACAGAGAGACAACAAGGCTTAGATGGCCCGGTGCAGCGGACAGGAAGGCTTCATCACCATCAAACCCCATGCCGCGGCTCAGCACCCAACGCCCGGCATAAGGTGTCGCGACGGTCAGCGCAGCCAGCATGGTGAAGGCGATGGGCCAGCGGATCACTGCTTCGATGCTGGTGGGGGTAACCATCGAACCGACGGTGATACCGACCAACATAAAAATCACGTTGCGCAGCGGTGGTGCAATGTCGGTGTCCATGCCGCGCAGGCTGGCAAATGCGACCACAAGCGCCGGGCCAAGCAAGAATCCCATGGGCAGATTGACCGCCCATCCCGCCGCGGCCCCAAGCGATCCGACGCAAAGTGT
This sequence comes from Aliiroseovarius sp. F47248L, assembly GCF_023016085.1. Classification (NCBI taxonomy): domain Bacteria; kingdom Pseudomonadati; phylum Pseudomonadota; class Alphaproteobacteria; order Rhodobacterales; family Paracoccaceae; genus Aliiroseovarius; species Aliiroseovarius sp. F47248L. The sequence goes on from NZ_JALKBF010000001.1 coordinate 630,984, forward strand.
CAGGATCGTTCTTCTTGGTTCAGGCATCGGAATGTGCCCAATCCCAATAAAGCTCGCGGACACGGCGCGTTGTCGGACCGGAATTATACGTTGTGCCGTCAAATTCACTGACCGGCGTGACTTTCATCAGGTTGCCCGACAGAAAGATCTCGTCCGCCTTGTGAAAATCATCAAACGTCAGCACAGTTTCATGCACCTTGATCCCGTCGGCCTGCATATTGGCGATATGGCGGGCGCGGGTGATCCCGGCCAGAAAGCAACCGTTGGGAATGGGGGTGAACACCTCGCCGTCTCGGACCATGAACACATTGGCGGACGACGTCTCGGCAACATTGCCAAGCGCATCGGCAACCAGCGCGTTTCCAAAGCCTTTCGCGCGCGCTTCGGCCAACATCCGTGCGTTGTTCGGGTAGAGGCACCCTGCCTTTGCGTTCACCACGGCATCTTCCATGACGGGGCGGCGAAAGCGGGTGGTGGTCAAGGTGGTCGAAGCGGTTTCTGGGGCCATCGGAATTTCTTCCAGAGAGATGGCAAAGCCCGTAGCGCCCTTTTTCGGCACAATACCCAGATCACCACCCTCCAGCGCCCAATACATCGGACGAATGTAAACGGCGGAGTCATTCGGATAGGCGGCAAGACCCTCTTTTATGATGTCGACCATATCGGCTGTGCTGACCGTCGGTGTGATCATCAACGCTTCAGCAGAACGGTTGACGCGCGCGCAGTGGGGTTCAAGATCGGGGTGAATGCCTTCGAAATGGCGCGCTCCGTCAAACACAGTTGTGCCAAGCCACGACCCGTGATCGGCGGCATTCATTACGGGAATATCACCCTTGTGCCATGTGCCGTTGAAATAGGTGCGGATGTTTGTACCGGTTGCCATCGAAGCCTC